>JBKECQ010000041.1:0-102078 GCA_047974845.1 Aminipila sp.
AAAAAGGTTTCAAAAGGTAATTGTATGTTATTCAGTTTTGAGAGTATGTAACTTTCAAAAGAAAAGAAGCATGGAAAAGACATAGGAATATGTAGAGGAAGTGCAAAATCCGGTGACTATAGCGAGGAGGATCCACCTGTTCCCATCTCGAACACAGTAGTTAAGCTCCTTAGCGCCGATGATACTTGGCGGGCAGCTGCCTGGGAAAGTAGGACGTCGCCGGTTATTAACTTTTTTATGTGGCTCCATGGTCAAGCGGTCAAGACACCGCCCTTTCACGGCGGTAACCCGGGTTCGATTCCCGGTGGAGTCACCATTTTTTTTATCTAAAACTGGATATGCGCGATTGGCGGAATTGGCAGACGCACTAGACTTAGGATCTAGCGGGCGACCGTGGGGGTTCAAGTCCCTCATCGCGCACCATTTAAGGCAGATTTGTTTTACGAGTTAAGGCAGGTCTGTTTATTTATATATTTAAAAGATCGTAGAAAATATATTACTGTATGAGCAGTTAAAATAAGATTAAAATAGTAAATACAGTTTAATAGTTACAATGAGAAGGCGCTACTTTCATCATATATTTGAGAGTAGTGCCTTTTTGCGCATAAAATACTCATTAGCATAGTAACCATGCACATTGCCTTAGCATATGAACAAATCAAAGATTAAAATTACTGACTACTAGGAAATTTTCTATTTACAGAGTTTTGTAAGATACATATTGCATAAAACCTCAAAGGACTATGAACTTTACTTTTATTTGACTTCGTTGATATAATAGGGTATCTACTAGAGAAATGTAAACTAGAGAAATGTAAGGAGGTGAAGTGGTATGCTGCAAATATTATTAGCAGCTCTTGACACTAAAGAAGAACGTAAAACATTGACTGATATTTATAACGAACATAAGTATGCTTTTTTTGCCGTTGCATATAAACTTTGCGATAATCAACAAATGGCAGAAGATGCTGTACACAATACCTTTGAGCAGCTAATCAAAAAAAATAAAGAAGATATGTATTTATCTTGTATAGATTTTCGCCGCCGATACGTTATTATAGTAAAGAATAAAACGATTGATCTCATGAGAAGAGAAAGAATATACTATGATGCAGGAATGGAAGACCTGGATTATGAGCTTGTATCGAATGAAATACCTGTGGAGCTTCAGATTATAAGGCAGGAAGAATATACCGATTTACGGAATTATCTTGGAGAACTTGATGAAATAAGCAGGTTGGTGTTGCAAATGAAGTATGTTTTAGATATGTCCCAGAAAGAAATAGCTAATGAACTTGGATTAACGCCAGAACATATTAACACACGAATTGCAAGAGCAAAGGTAAAAGTTCGAAACGCTATGGCAAAAGGGGTAAGAAATCATGATTAATATGGATGGAAAAAATCACCTGTTTGATGTACTATTTCGACAAGCGATAATTGATAATTATGAAGAAGAACTTATTTCGATTCCGAATGAGAAAGAATTGTCAGCTTTATATTCTTTTTCAGATACGCATAATGCTCGAATGAAAGAACTATTTTTGCGAGAAAAGCGATTTGTAAAGCTTAAAAATGTACAGAAATGGGTGCGACGTTGTGTTGCTGCCATTTTTGTTGTGGCTGTAATTTTATTCAGTCTTGCCATGACTGTTCCGGAAGTACGTGCAGCTGTCAAATCGGTAATTATTGAATGGTATGATAAGTTTACCCAATTTACATCAGACCAGAAATTGCAAAAAGAGCCACAAAGTGAAGCACAGATATGGGAGCCGTCTTACATGATAGAAGGATTTGCTGAAAATGAGAGACATGGAAAGTTAGGGCAACTCACTATTGTATATTACGATTTGCAAAGCAACATAATCACCTTCTCATATATTAATCAGAGCAATTCAATTTTTGTTGATAACGAAGATCGAAAGTACTATGAACGTGAAGAGAAGGGAGTCATCTATTATATATTTGAAGCTGAAGACTCGAATAAGGGGAACACTATAGTCTGGGATAAAGGGGACTATCGGTTTTCTGTCAATGGACAATCTCCCGTAAGTGAACTTCTAAAAATTGCAGAGTCCATTGAAAAAAGTAAAAAACAATCTTAAAATTTTAAAAAATTTTAAATAATTCTGTATAGATTTTCATTTCTCATTCGTTAATATTATAGATGGAAAAGTTAGCAATCTGTAATTATAAGAAGAAATGGAGTTTTCATCTGAAATTCCGGATTTCGCTCCAACACATCTCGAGATGACGAACGTTGCAAAGGATATAGAGGAAAAAAGTAACTCTGATAGAAGCACTAGAACAAGCTATGAGACGGGAGGTATCGGCTATGAAGTTCTATCAACGTCTGGATATAACAAGTCCACTGCTTTTTTAAATGCTGGTAGCTGTAATATAACCGCGCCAGAAGGAAAAGCGGGCTATATGTTCTATACAATTTATAGTAATAAACATTATCAAGATGTTGGAATTGGTTACTTTGGTGGAAAATGGAAGGCTTTTGTGAGTGGCTATTGGACAAATTGGGGTACAGGCACGGTATCAATTAAATCTGGAGACTATCTGTACTTCAAGTTATGGATTGGTACAGACAGTAGGATCTATTTTCAGATTTTTGACGGAAATAATTTCAACAATATTATATTCCAAAACAGCTATACCACTTCTTCAAGCCCAATCCCACCATCTGGTAACGGCGTTAATTTTAATAGACAGATTACCTTAGTTGATACGGCACACAATGCTACCTCTGGTTTATATTTGCAAAATGCAAGCTTTTCTCAAAGCCATATTTATAATAACAATGTTACTCAGATTTTCAGTGATAGCAATACGAACGCAAGTAGAAGAGGAAAATTTGGGTGTAGTTGGGCAGCAGACAGTAAAGTAACAATCAATTCCAACCCTCACTGGCACAGTGAAAACATTACAATTAAAATGCAATAAGGAGACTAATCAATGTTAAATAGAGAAAAAGTAACAAAAAGAATATCATTTATCGCGGGAGCATTATTTGGTTTAATGTTATGCTTAATAATCTTAACTACAATGAGTCAAGTAAATGCGGCAGAATCAAAAGTCAGTGCTTTGGGATATCCGGTTTATGTAAATGGAAAGCAAATAAAATTGAATGAAGCACTGATTAAGAATGGAAGGACATACATCCAGCTTCGAGAGTTCTGCAGTCAGATGAATGTAGCAGTTGATTGGATTGACCCGTCAAAGCATACACTACCAATCCCGGGAGGTAATCTACCCGACGGAATCAATCTGACAAACCCAACTTATATTTATACTAATGAGGTGACTGATTATTATGATACAACACAAAAAATAAACTGCGTCGAAATAACGGGTATCTATCAGAAGTATAAGACAGGCAGCAACCTAAAATATGCTTTTGGTGACGAAGGTCTTGTGGTTAAAACTGATGGGTTGGAAACAGTAATCCCCCTGAAATACAATCCCAGTAGTGGAAGAATGTATGTATCAGTAGATGAGTTTAGGGAAAAAGTACAACCTTATCTTGTGGATATATGTATGCAATCAAAATAAGTGTGGCGGCAGAGGTTATGGCATTGCTTAAAAGAGAGGATAGGAGAAGGTTAAAAAAAACAGCCCAGTGAAGTGAAATGATATGATATGATATGATTCCCCTTAAGTAGACAGATAAAATAACCAAAATCTACTTAGGGGGAATTTTTTATATACAGAAAGATATATCCAATACTTCATGGATTTTATAATAACTCCTCATTTAAGGCAGATTTGTTTTACGAGTTAAGGCAGGTCTGTTTTTTTATGTTTAAAAATGTGATATATGCTAAGATTAAGTATTGTGGTATATGCTAAATTTAAGCATTAAGTTAAATGCTTAAACAGCGGATTAAGTTAAATCTTAAAATTACATATTAAGTTAAATGTTAAGAATACGCATTAAGCTATATGTTAGAACAAATGATGGTGTGTTTTTTGTAGGTTTATGATAAAATTAGTAATTATATATTTAATTATGATTTTAGATAATGGAGGAAAAACGTGAAGCATAATAAGAGAAAAATAATGACGGTTCCCAGTATGACAGTACTGCTTATTTTTGCAATTCTACCACTTTTTATAATGCTAATTTACAGTTTCCAAAGTGATAACAGTACGGGCTTTAGTTTAGAAAACTATACAAGATTTTTTACAAAAAGCTTTTATTTGACTTTGACAGGGAGGACTATTGTTAACAGCTTATTAGTAACAGGGATTAGTTTGCTAATTGCATATCCACTGGCATATATAATGGCAAAACATTTAAAAGGCTTAAAAAATATAGTAATGGTTCTTTTAATTATACCTTTTTTTACTAACCAACTGGTTAGAGTCTATAGTTGGTTGGTATTTTTACAAGATGGAGGTGTCTTTGAAAGGCTTGTGAATAGTCTTGGCATTGTGGATGGTAGCATAGGTATACTATACACAAGAACGGCAGTTATTATTGGATTAATTCATGCTTTTTTTCCATATATGGTCATTACCATATATATGGCCTTGGAAAGACTGGATAACTCTTTGTTAGAAGCGAGCAGTAGCCTAGGGGCTTCAAAGCTTACCACTTTTACTAAAGTAATATTGCCTATGTCCATGCCCGGAGTAATAACCGGTATTATGATTGTATTCGTTCCATGTCTTGGCACCTTTGTAGAGCCTAGAATTTTGGGTGGGGTGAATGGAAATGTTATAGGAACTGTTATTGAAGATCAGTTCTTTGAAATCTATGGTTGGAATTTCGGAGCGGCAATAGCCTTTCTACTACTGGCTATGGTTATTATTAGTATGACATTTATTAATAGATTGGGCAGGAGGTATGATTCATAATGAAAAGTATTTGTATGAAACTATATGTTTTGCTAACAATTCTGTTTTTATACACGCCAATTGTAGTATTAATGATAATGGGCTTCAATGAATCCAGATATAATTCGTTACCATTTACTTTTAGTTTAAAATGGTACCAGGAGTTAGCTAATAATGATACTTTATTAGAGGCAGCCAGAAATTCATTTTATTTAGCGGTAGTAACAGGTATTATATGTGTATTACTAGCCACATTATTTGTTCTTGGAGCAAAGGGCTTATCTAATAGGTCAGAAGGTATTTTTAGAAATATAATGATGATGCCTATGAGTATCCCATGGTTAATTATGGGGCTTTCAATGTTGCTGATGATAAGATTTTTAGACCTAGATAAGAATTTATTCTTTGTTATAGCAGGGCATATCGTTATTTCGCTTCCATATGCCATGCTTGTTCTTCAAGCTAGAATGCAAGCAATGGACTCAGCTTTAGAACAGATGAGCTTATCCCTTGGAGCAGGTTATTTAGTAACCTTTAGAAGAATTACATTACCGGCTATAGCTCCGGCAATGGTAGCAGGCGGATTTTTATCTTTTATGATAAGCTTTGATAATTTTGCAATAAGTTATTTTTTAATGCCCGCTGGAATTTCTACATTACCAATAGAAATACAATCTTCTATTAAATTTGGGTTTACTCCTGAAATAAATGCCATATCAACTATCATAATAGGAGTATCATTGATTTGTTTAGCAATAGTAGGATTAATAATGGGATCAAGTTTTAAAAATATATTAGGAGGAAGCAAATAAAAATGGCTAAAGTATCTATAAAGAACTTAACAAAGATTTATGGTGAAAATAAAGTTGTAAATAATATTTCAATGGAAATTCCTAATGGAACTTTAGTTTCCATTTTGGGTCCTTCTGGATGTGGAAAAACCACTACCTTAAGAATGATTGCAGGATTTGAATCTCCTGCAAGCGGTGAAATCTATTTTGACGGAGAGCCCATGTCCGGAGTTTGCGTCAGTAAACGAAATATAGGAATGGTATTTCAAAGTTATGCTTTGTTTCCGCACATGACTGTTGCACAAAATATTGCATATGGGCTTGAACAAAGGAAATTGGCTAAGCAAGATATAGACCTAAAGGTTAAAGAAGCCCTTAAAATGGTACACATGGAAGAATATGCTCAAAGGAAGCCGAGACAGCTCTCAGGAGGTCAACAACAAAGGGTTGCTTTAGCCAGAGCATTAATTATTGAACCCAGAGTACTTTTGCTGGATGAATGCTTAAGCGCATTAGATAAAAAGCTAAGAGTTGAAATGCAAGCAGAGCTTAGGAAAATTCTTGAGGAAACCGGTGTAACAACATTTTTTGTTACGCATGACCAAGAGGAAGCCATGACTTTGTCCGACTATATTATTGTTATGAACAATGGCATAATAGAGCAAATTGGTACACCGGTGGATGTGTATGAACATCCTAGGAATAGTTTTGTAGCTGGATTTTTAGGAAAAGCAAACTTTTTTGAAAGAGATAATAAAATTTATGCAGTAAGACCTGAGCGAATTACAATCTCTACGAAAAGAGAAGAAAACAGCAAGAAACAAGGTAAAATTTCATTTATAACATATTCAGGAAATATTACTAGTTATACTGTATCTGTAGATGGTAAAACTGTATTGGTAGAGCAGCAAAGTTCTTTAAAAACAAGTAAATTTAAAAAGGACGATATAGTATATATTGGATGGGATAAAGTATGTGAAATTGAATTGGAGGAATAGATGGTAGAATGCGTTATATTTGGGGGACTACTATTAGATAAATATCTAAAAATTAGCCAATTACCAATAAGAGGTCAAGATGGGTTTATAACGGATGAATTTAATTTGATTGGAGGTTGTTCTATAAATATGGCAGCTACCTTCAATAACTTAGGTGGCACTGCTCATATTGTTTCTTATGTTGGAGATGACCAGACCGGAGAACAAATTCTTTCATATATATATAAGCATGATTTCTCAACTAAATATATTAAACAAAAATTTGGAAATACGGGGTATTGTTTAGTCTTACTTGAACCCGATGGTGAGCGAACTTTTCTGACTAAAACAGGAATGGAATTAGATTTTTCTAAAGATATTATCGGTGATGATTTGAAAGGAATAGATTATGCCGCTGTAACAGGCTATTTCCTTTTAAATAAAAGTGCAAATAAGATTATGGATGTTTTAGAGGAATTTAGTAAACGAGGAGGATATATTTTATTTGATCCCAGCCCCCTAGTAAACGAAATTGATAATGAAATATTAAGCAGAGTGTTGGAAATAAGTAATATAATTACTCCAAATGCTTCTGAATTGGTGAGCATTACAAAAGATAAAAATATTACAATGGATCAATGGATAGATGAGTTTATACAGTCAGATAAAATCATTATAAAAAAGGAAGGAAATAGAGGGGGAACAGTCTTTCAGAAGTCTGGTAACTTTAATTATGAGGCAATATTGACTGAGCCGGTAGATACAACCGGAGCAGGTGACAGCTTTTCAGCGGGGATACTATATGGACTTGCTATGGGATTGAGCATGAAACAAGCAGTATCGTTAGGCAGTCATACTGCTGCCGTTTCCGTAGGAATAAATGGGCCACATGGGTTTTGGGAGCCAAATATATCAATAAAAGAAATACTAAGCAATAACCATTGTGATGGAGGGAAGAGTTTTGAATAAAGAGATTTTAGACAGAGCTTATGGGGCTTTGGTAGGTGGAGCAATAGGAGATGCCATGGGTATGCCGGCTTCTTTTTTTACCAGAGAAAAAATGAAAACTACTTATGGATACATTCAGGATTTTGTTTCACCGGAAGCTGAGAGTCAAAATTATCACGGAGATTTGGAAGCAGGCGAAATAACTGATGACACTATGGAAAGCATTATTATAAGTGAGATACTAATTAAACATAATGGGTTTAATAAAGAAGCTTTTAATTATGCCATGAAAAAATGGGCAATTGAACAAAAAATGTTAGACTCAACTGTAATAGGGCCTTCAACTAGGAGGTATTTAACTGCGCTAATTGAGGGTAAAAATCCGGAAGAAACTTCAGGATTAAGTTCTACAAATGGAAGTGCTATGAGGGTTGCAGCAGTTGGTGTGAAGTATTGGAATGACTTAAAAAGCTGCGTAGAAGCTGCGGCAGAGTCATCAATACCAAGTCACGGCAGTAAACCTTGTATTGCGGGAGCCTGTGCAGTGGCTTGTGCAGTGGCAGCAGGTGTAAAAGGGGAATATCTTCCTGAAGACATTATGATGAAGTGTTATGATGCCGCTTTGTATGGTGAAAAAATAGGACATGATATAACATCACCTATGGTTTCTAAACGAATTTTATTAGCAAAGCGTATAGTTGATGAAAATCGAAATAGCAATATTGAAAATATTTTGGATGAGCTTGTGGGAATTTTAGGCGCAAGTATGTATGTGTATGAATCGGTTCCTTTATCATTAGGTGTCTTTTATGCAGTAAACGGCAACGGAGAAAAGGGCATACCCGCAGCCATAAATTGTGGTGATGATGCGGATACAAATGGCGCGATTTGCGGTAATATCTGTGGAGCGTATTCAGGTGCCAACGCATTGCCAAATCATTGGAAAGAAAGGGTTCAAAAAGTTAGCAGTTTGGATTTTTTTGATACTGCAAAGAAGTTATTGAACATGGATATTTCAGATTAATATTTAAGATTAATATTAAAGATTAATCTTAAGAGTGACCATTATAATAGATGGATAGTGTAAAGGTAAGAAGTTGAGGGTTGTTGGAGGAGCAAAATGAGAAAAATACTTGTGGTCGTTGATATGCAAAATGATTTTATTAATGGAGCGCTAGGTACCCATGAGGCTCAGTTAATAGTGAAAAATGTTGTAGATAGAATAAATTCTTTTGATGGTGATATATATTATACCAGAGATACTCACTCTAAGGATTACATGGAAACTATGGAGGGAAAGAATTTACCAATTGTCCATTGTGTAGAATATACTGATGGCTGGAAAATCAATAAAGAGGTGATGAATGCCAGTGCAGGAAAAAGAGTGATTGTTATTGATAAACCTACTTTCGGTTCAATAGAACTGGCGGACAAAATTTTAGAAGAGTCAACATCTCATGCTACAGGCGCTACAAGTAGTTCAAATGACATAGAGAGCATAACTATAATTGGTCTTTGCACGGATATTTGTGTCATAAGCAATGCTATGATTTTAAAATCTCGTTTCTGGGAAACACCAATAATAGTAGATTCTTCTTGTTGTGCCGGAGTTAATCCGGAAAGTCATAAAAATGCACTAGAGGCAATGAAAATGTGCCAAATCAAGATAATATAAATATCTAAATTGAAAGGCAATAATTATATATAGGTTTTAAAAAGTAATGATTATATAGAAGTTTTATATAAGTATAAGTATTCAGGAGGTAAAATTGATGACAGAAAAGGCTATTGAAAAATTAACAGAAGAGGTACTTAACCTAATGGGGTTTATAGGAGAAGCAGCTATTATTCTTCTTGTTGGGTATATTTTAATAAGAATATCATTAAGAATTATTAGGAAGGTATTAGGCAAAACAACCTTAGATCCATCATTGCATACGTTTATAGAGAACTCAACAAAGGCTATTTTATGGATAGTTTTAATAGTTACCATATTAGCGGCATTAGGCATTCCAATTTCAACATTTATAGCAATATTAGGTGCCGGAGGTGCGGCTATTGCTTTAGCATTAAAGGATAGCTTAGGTAATATTGCCGGGGGAATTATTATATTAGTGACTAAGCCATTTAAAAAGGGTGATTTTATTGATATAACTGAGATAGCAGGTATTGTAGAACAAATTGACTTACTATATACAACATTAAAAACATTTGATAATAAGGTTGTTAGCATACCAAATGGAAAGATTACTACAGCGGTAATGATTAATTATTCAACAGAAGATACAAGAAGGGTAGATTGCAAATTTAGTATAGGATATAGCGATGACATCGGAAAGGCAAAAGATGTGTTACTGGCAGTAGCAGAAGCTAACCCTGAGATTTTTAAAGACCCTATTCCTTTTGTTGGAGTATCGGGTCATGGAGATAGTGCAATCATTATAGATTTTAGGGTTTGGTGTAAGACAGAAAACTATTGGGATATTAAATATTTCCTTGAAGAAAACGTAAAGATAGCCTTTGATGAAGCGGCAATAACTATTCCTTATCCTCAGATTGAAGTGCATAACAAAAAATAAACTTTTTTTATAGAGTAAATAGAAAAAAACTATTGAGATATACAGAAAAACGATTGGCTGTTTATGAAATATACATTGACAAGGGCGCATTAGAATTCGTATAATTAAGCTATGTATAGCTTAGAAATTGTGCTGTAAAACAAAAAATAATGCAAATAAACGCGTTTGGATTTGAAAAATTGTGGCGATACACAAATAAATTGTATTAAAGAAGTTATTAATTATTAAGTGATTTAAATTTAAGGAGATTTCACAATGCAGCAGAAGTTTAAGAGAGTTTTGGTTGCAAACAGAGGCGAAATTGCAATCAGAGTATTTAGAGCTTGTAGAGAACTGGGTATCAGAACAGTAGCAATCTATTCTGAAGAAGATACTAATTCATTATTCCGTACTAAAGCTGATGAAGCTTATCAGATCGGAAAGGGTAAGTCACCAGTTGATGTTTATTTAAGTATAAACGAAATTATTGAGTTAGCAAAAGCAAAGGGTGTTGATGCAATTCACCCGGGATATGGCTTCCTTTCTGAAAATGTAGAATTTGCAAGAAAATGCGAAGAAGAAGGAATCATATTTATTGGGCCAACACATGAAATGATGGATAGACTTGGTGATAAGATTAAGTCTAAAATTGTTGCACATGAAGTTGGTGTTCCAACTATTCCTGGTGTAGAAAAAGCCATTGAAAGTGAAGAAGAAGCTAAAGTTTTTGCAGATTCATGCGGTTACCCTGTAATGCTAAAGGCAGCAGCTGGCGGCGGCGGTAGAGGTATGCGTATTGTAAGAACTGCGGAAGAATTAATTCCTGAGTTCAGAAGTGCAAAAAGTGAAGCTAAAAAAGCTTTTGGTATTGATGACATTTTCATTGAAAAATATTTAGAAAAGCCAAAGCACATCGAAGTACAAGTGTTTGGCGATAACTATGGTAATATTGTTCACTTATTTGAAAGAGATTGTTCTATTCAAAGAAGGCATCAAAAGGTTGTTGAATTTACTCCGGCTATTAGCATTACTAATGAACAGAGAGAAAAAATCTGTGCAGATGCACTAAAAATTGCAAGAGCAGTAAATTACAGAAGTGCAGGTACTGTAGAATTCCTTGTGGATTCAAATGGCCAGCACTATTTTATAGAAATGAACCCAAGAATTCAGGTAGAACATACAGTTACAGAAATGGTTACAGGTATTGACCTTGTTCAGGCTCAGATTTTAGCTGCAGAGGGATATGCCCTTGACTCAGATAAAATTAATATTAAGAATCAGGATGATATAAAACCTAGAGGTCATGCAATTCAATGTAGAGTTACTACTGAAGATCCAATAAACGGATTTGCTCCTGACACAGGTGTTATTGATTTCTATAGAACAGGATCAGGCTTTGGTATTAGACTGGATGGAGGTAATGGTTTCGCAGGTGCAAACATTACTCCTTATTACGATAGCTTGCTTGTAAAGGTTACTGCATGGGGAAGAAGCTTTGATGATACAATTGCAAAAGCCTTAAGAGCTCTTGATGAAGCTAAGATTAAAGGTGTTAAGACTAACATTGCATTTATCATGAACGTATTAAATCATGAAACTTTTAGAAAAGGTCAGTGCGATACAGGCTTTATAGCTGCAAACCCGGATTTAGTTCAGATTTCCAGTGAAGATAATGAACTTAAATTGTTAAACTTCTTAGGTAATAAGATTGTAAATGAAACTAAGGGAAGAAAACCGCAGTTTGACGTTCCTGTGTTCCCAAGAATTAAGCAGAGTGAAATTAATGAGCTTAGAGGAACAAAGCAAAAACTTGATGAAGAGGGTCCAGAAAAGCTTTCAAAGTGGATTCATGGAAGAAAAGAACTTCTTTTAACAGATACCACTATGAGAGATGCTCAGCAGTCTCTAATGGCTACTAGAGTTAGAACTATAGATATGGAAAAGATTGCACCGGCTACAGCACTTTATGGTAAAGAGCTATTCTCACTGGAAATGTGGGGAGGAGCAACATTTGATACATCATATAGATTCTTAAAGGAATCACCATGGGAAAGACTTGCTACATTAAGAGAAAAGATTCCTAACATACTATTCCAGATGTTAATTAGAGGTGCTAATGCGGTTGGTTATAAAAACTATCCGGATAACGTAATACGTGAATTTGTTAAAGAATCTGCTCAAGCAGGTATTGATGTATTCCGTATATTTGACTCTCTAAACTGGATTGAAGGTATGGAAGTTGCTTTAGATGAAACTCTTAAGCAGGGAATGGTAGCAGAACCTTGTATTTGCTACACAGGTGACATACTGGATAAAACAAAAGAAAAATACAACTTAAATTATTATATAAACATGGCTAAAGAGCTTGAGAAGAGAGGTGCTCATATCTTAGGTATTAAGGATATGACAGGTCTTCTTAAACCAATGGCTGCTAAAAAGCTTATTGAAAGCCTTAAGAATGAAATTGATATTCCAATTCATCTACACACACATGACACAAGTGGTAATGGTGGTGCAACTAACTTAATGGCAGCATTAGCTGGTGTTGATATAGTTGATACAGCATTCAATAGTATGGCTGGTCTTACAAGTCAACCGGCTCTTAATACATTGGTTGCGGCACTTGAAAACACTGAAAGAGCTACAGGTCTTGATCTTGATGGAATACAAAAGGTTTCAACTTACTGGAATGCCGTTAGACCGGTATACAATGGATTTGAATCAGACCTTAAGGTAAGTACAGCTGAAATCTATAAGTATGAAATCCCTGGTGGTCAGTATTCAAACTTAAAGCCTCAGGTTGAAAGCTTTGGATTAGGTCACAAGTTTGAAGCTGTAAAAGATATGTATAAGTCTGTAAATGAAATGCTTGGAGATATTGTAAAGGTAACTCCTTCTTCTAAGGCAGTTGGTGACATGGCTATCTTTATGGTACAAAATGATTTAACACCGGAAAACATTTATGAAAAGGCAGCTGACATAGACTTCCCTGATTCAATTGTATCTTACTTTGAAGGTATGATGGGTCAGCCACAGGGTGGTTTCCCAGAAAAGTTACAGAAGCTTGTTCTTAAGGGTAAAGAACCTATTACTTGCAGACCTGGTGAATTATTACCACCGGAAGATTTCGAGTATATCAGAAAGGGTCTTGTAGAAAAGCTTGGACTTGAAGGAACTCCTCAGGAAGTAATCAGTTATGCTTTATATCCAAAAGTATTTGTTGACTATGTAAACAGTATTAAAAAAGATGGCGACTTCAGAAGAATGGGAAGTGATATTTTCTTCCACGGTCTTGCAGAAGGAGAAACTTGTGAGATAAAGGTTGGAGAAGGTAAGCTTCTTATTATCAAATTAGTTGAGGTTAGATCTCCTGACGTAGAAGGAATGAGAGAAGTCGTATTTGAAGTAAATGGAAATAGACATTCTGTTAAGATTAAAGATAAGGATTTACAAAATATGGGTGTTGTAAAAGCATCTGTACCTATGGCTGATCCTGACAATTCTTCACAGATTGGTGCTAATATTCCGGGAAATATTATAAAAGTTCTTGTAAAAGAGGGCGAAGCTGTTGAAGAAAAACAGCCGGTAGCAGTTATTGAAGCTATGAAAATGGAAACAAATATCATAGCTCCTATAAAGGGAACTGTTGACAAGATTTATGTAAAAGAAGGTCAGCAAGTTAAAGCAGGTCAATTAATTGTAGATTTAAAATAGCTATAAAAACGCAGTAGAGCCGTCATGACATCGCGTCATGGCGGTTTTTTTAATATGAGGAGGGAAAGCGGAAATGAAACAGGGATATTTAGTGGGAGAACTGGCAGATTTTTTCGGTATCAGCAGGGATACACTCCGACTATACGATAAATTGGGTATCATTTCGCCCAAGAAGAATGAACACAATAACTACCGTTGTTATTCAAGAGAAGAGCTAATTTGTCTGGTGTATGTCATGGAACTGAGAAAGATAAATCTGCCGCTGGAGGATATTAGAATGTTGATGAACGAAAGTTCCATCGAGAACGCGGCAAAAGTCATGGCTGTTCAGGAACAACTCATTGAAGAAAAACTAAAAGAACTTAAGCGATTGAAAAGTACCGTGTGGGACTATAAGATGAGCTTTACTCATGCGGCAACGGGCTTGAACAAAATTCACATTACCGAGAGCCCCATATTCATATATAAGGATGTGGAGGAATCTTTGATAAACACGCTAGAAAGCTTTAACAGTCTGACGGAATACCACATACCCAAATTTACGTTCATCGTACCTCAGGAGCTATTTTTATCGGAGCGCATCATTACTTCGGAGAATGCCTGCAAAAAAGAATTTACCTACGCCGTAACCCTCAAGGATGATGGAAAATTGACAGAAAGTAAAACCTTTCCAAAAGATAAATTTAAAGTGATTCACTATGAAAAATGCATCTATACAGTTATGAAATTCTATACAAATCAGGACTACAGTGATATTGTAAATCTTAGAGAATACGTTACTTCCAACGGATTTTTGGTGGTAGGGGATGTTATGCTCAGGGTTATATCCATTAAAAATAGCAGTGAACTAAACATCGACTATTACGAGACGTGGGTGCCTATTGCTTAAAATATGGGAATAAAGAAAAAAAGTTTTTTGAAAATTGAAAAAACTATTGACCTTAGACCTACTCAATGGTTTATCGTGGAATAAATAACCGATATACATTTGTGTAAGGTAAAAGGAGGGTATTTATGTCCAATAATAGTTCACAACCTACAGAAACGGGAACAAAGAAGAAAAGAGAATTTCCGCATATATTTGTAATACTTTTTATCGCAATTTTAGTAGCAACTATAGCAACTTATATTGTTCCGGCAGGTCAGTATCAGAGAGTACTGGATGAAGCAACCAACAGAATGATTATTGACCCGGCATCTTTCTCTTTTGTGGATTAAACTCCGGTCAATGCGTTTGAGATGTTTGTTTCCATAGAAGAGGGGCTAATAGAAGCCGCCAACATCACATTTTTGATATTTTGTGCATTTTCTTGTCTATATCTTCTGGAAAAGACGGGAACCATCGATGCCGCAATTGCAATTATGGTAAACAAGACTCGGCGAAATCCCAAGTCTGCAAACATTATCATCGTAATATTAATGGTTATTCTATCGGCGTGGGCTTCCACGGGGACTATTTCATATGAAGAAATCATAGCTTTTGCACCTATATTTGTGGCGGTTGCCATAGCTCTGGGGTACGATGCTCTGGTAGGAATAGCTATATCGGTAGTGCCTGTAGGTGTAGGCTTTGCCTCCGCTACGGTAAATCCTTTTAGCATAGGCGTAGCACAGACTATCGCTGAACTTCCTATGTTTTCAGGGCTGGGATATAGAATTTTAGTATTATTCGTTATGACCACCGTTACTGTTGCTTACGTTTTATGGTATGGCATGAGAGTGAAAAAAGATCCGACAAAGAGTTATGTTTATGGCATTGATTATTCGGACTTGGTAGTGGATGGGGAACGCATGGAGACACCGTTCAATATGCAGAGAAAACTGTCTCTGCTTTCACTGTTTGTAGGCGTTGGCTTTATGGCATACGGTTTAATAAAACTGGGATGGTACATAAATCAGGTGGCGGCAATATTCATGATAGTTTCCATCGTTGTGGGAATAATCAACAAATGGAATCCCAGCAAAATATCCGAAGTCTTGGTTGAAGGTCTTTCCAAGGGTGTATTGGCAGCATTGATTGTAGGCGTAGCAAGAGGTATTTTGGTAGTAATAACAAAGGGCAATATATTAGACACCATTATTCACGCCTGTGTAAGTATGCTGGAGGGTTTATCCCTCTATGTAAGTTCTGTGGGAATGTTGTTCTTCCAGACCTTCCTAAACCTACTCATTCCATCAGGCTCAGGTCAGGCAGCGGTTTCAATGCCTATCATGACTCCCATTGCAGATCTGATAGGTATGAACAGACAGATAGCCGTTTTAATATTCCAGTTTGGTGATGGTTTCTCCAATTTAATCTGGCCAACAGGCTTCATGATGATTGTATGTGCTATGATAAAAGTTCCTTTGAATAAATATTACAAGTTTATTCTGCCACTGTTCTTCATAGGTCTGATTATCCAAATCGCATTTATCATGGGCGCTATCGCTATGAATTACAGCTAATTGCCGGGAAAGGAGAATATGGATGAAAACATTGCTGGACACACTGCTGGAGCAGGCGGACGAAAGTAAAGCACAGTTATCCAAACATAGGAGATATCTTCACGAGAACCCGGAAACGGGATTTGATGTGGAAAATACAGTGGAATATATTAAAGCCTTTCTAAAATCAAAGAATATTGAAATCCTGCCATCTTCTCTGGGAGTATTTGCAATAGTAAGGGGAGGGAAGAATATCCACGGAAGGATTGTGGGACTGAGAGCTGATATAGATGCTCTAAACCTTACGGAGTGCAATGATGTTCCTTATGTTTCCAAGATAAAGGGAAAGATGCACGCTTGCGGACACGACGGTCATACGGCTATGCTGATGACAGCAGCGGATTTGCTTAAAAGAAATGAAAAGGAACTGAGCAGGGATGTTCTTCTCATGTTCCAGCCTGCGGAGGAAGGTCCTTCACCGGGAGGGGCAAAACCAATGCTTGAAAATTTAGAAGAAATGGGAATATCGGAAAAAATAGAAGCATTTTCAGCTATTCATGTAACATCGGATCATCCGGTGGCCACGATTGTACTTGAAGAGGGATGTGCTATGGCATCTACAGACGACTTCGTCTTGACTATAAAAGGAAAGGGCGGGCACGCAGGGCAACCTCATATGAACGTTGACCCACTTTCCATAGGCGCGAAATTTGTAACGGAGATGGAAAGCTATATGTCCAAACGCAGAAATCCTTTTGAGCCTGCTGTTTTTTCCATAGGAATGTTTCATGGGGGAAGTGCGGTAAACATAGTGGCTGAATCCGCCAGACTTGCAGGAACTCTGCGCTGTCATTCAGAGGAAAGCAGGAAGACTATCATGGAGGCGGCCGACAGCATTATAAAAGGCATCTGTCAGTATTCGGGAGCAGAGTATGATTTAGAGATTATTCAGGGGTTGCCGCCCCTCATGAACGATCCGAAAATGGTCAGGAAAGCCGCAGAGATAGCGGAGACTATAGTTGGCAGGGAAAACATACTTAAGAATATTCCCTCCAGTATGGGAGCGGAGGATTTTGCTTATATCGCACAGAAGTATCCGGCAGTATTTTACTTCATTGGAGCAGGAAACAAAGAGGCGGGGTTCGATAAGAGTCTTCACAGTCCGCACTTTGACTTTGATGAAGATGCGCTGACGGTGGGGGTGAAGCTGCTCTGCAAATCAGCCCTTGAATTGTAAGAGGCATACATACAATAAATAAGAGTTATTTTATAACGAAAAAGACAGGCTGTTAAAACCTGTCTTTTTATATGTTCAATTAAAAGCGGACAGCTTAAGCTGTCCGCGTTATTATTTATATGTAGTTTATTTTTATACTAAACCCTGAGCCATCATAGCATCTGCAATTTTCTGGAATCCAGCAATGTTAGCACCGGCAACAAGATCATACTTACCATAGTATTTCTTTGAAGCATCTGCACAAGCTTTGTGAATACCAATCATGATATTGTGAAGCTGTTCGTATACCTGTTCAGTTGAAAATACAGTATGACCAGCATTCTGACCCATTTCAATACAAGAAGTTGCAACACCACCAGCATTTGCTGCCTTTGAAGGTCCTACAATTATGCCACCTTCCTGCATGATTTTAATAGCTTCGTTTGTAGAAGACATATTTGAACCTTCGCAAACAAATCTAACTTTATTCTTAACGAATGTTTCAGCATCTTCCTTAACAATTTCATTCTGAGTAGCACAAGGGATATATAAATCAGCTTTAACTCCCCAAGGCTTTTGACCGGCAAAGAACTTTGCACCAGGGAATTTGTCTGCATAAGGAGCACAGATGTTTTTACCTGAGTTTCTAAGTTCAAGAAGGTAAGCAATCTTTTCATCAGTATTGATACCATCTTCGTCAAGAATGAATCCGTCTGGTCCTGAAATTGTAATAACTTTTGCTCCTAAATCCTTAAGCTTCCAAGCAGTACCCCATGATACATTACCGAAACCAGAGATAGCAACAACTTTACCCTTCATATCTTCGCCATTAGCTTTTAACATTTCTTCAGCATACCATACGATACCGAATCCTGTAGCTTCAGTTCTTCCAAGACAACCACCATATGAAAGACCTTTTCCAGTTAATACTCCTTCAAATCTGTTAACGATTCTCTTATATTGACCATACATATAACCGATTTCTCTTGCACCAACACCTAGGTCACCGGCAGGAACATCAGTTTCAGCTCCAATATGTCTGTATAATTCAGTCATAAATGCCTGACAGAATCTCATGATTTCTGCATCTGATTTACCATTTGGATCAAAATCTGAACCACCTTTACCGCCTCCAATTGGAAGACCTGTTAAACTGTTTTTGAAAATCTGTTCAAATCCTAAGAATTTAACGATTCCAGGATATACGCTTGGTGCAAATCTAAGACCGCCTTTGTAAGGTCCTATTGCACTGTTAAATTGATATCTGTAGCCTTTGTTAACGTGTACTTTTCCTGCATCATCAGACCATACGATTCTGAAAGTAATACCTCTTTCAGGTTCTACTAATCTTTCAAGAAGACCGGCAGTTTCGTATTCAGGATGCTGCTCCATAACAGGCTTTAATGAAGAAAGTACTTCCTCAACTGTTTGATGGAACTCTACTTCGCCAGGATTATTTTTAATACATTCAGCGATAACTCTTTCAACATAATTTGACATCTCAATTCTCCTCTTCATATTTATAATCTTGTAAAATAACAAGAACTCAACTTATTTTCAATATAGCACTTTGGATATTTTTAGTCAACGTAATTATCCTCAAAAATGGAGTAAATTACAAAGTCCCAATATTCTGAAAAAACACAATATTTAATTAAGACAATCACCCATACAAGTATAGAACTTTTAGATAAATGATGGTACAATAAAGCCAATAGTTTTGTCGTATTATAGCGAGAATTTATTATACTAAATATTTAACTTACATAAGGTAATACTCTTTATATAAGCACTAAGTAGTAGAGGTGACAGGATGCCTAAAAAATGTATAAAAGAAATTTATAAGCAATTGGAAAGTGAATTAACTGATAAAAGTTTTCTTAAAGAAGCAGGAATTCAAAAAAAGACAATGTTAAAGCTATTAAAAGAAGAAAATTGGGAAAGTAAGATTCAATATCTGAATTCTTTAGACGAAATTACCTGCAATAATATATTGGAAGTAAGTAGGAGCACTATCGAAAATATAGATTCTATTCAAAGACCTGATTGGTTGGAGTGTATTCAATCTAATCTACGGAAGGGTCTATTTCCAGATGGAAACAATGTAACCCTCAGTGCAGGAATGAGCATTCTCCTTAAACTAATAAAGCTTTTTATGGGATATCAAAGTAAAAGGAGAGAATTTGAACCAACTATAAATTTGCAGTTTTTAAATGAGCAAGAAATTAAGTTGTCTGGAATTAAGGAAGAGTATGAAAGATTCTTAGAGTTTTGGAAAGAAAAAAGCATATATGAATTTATGCTCATTTCTAAAGAATTGACTTCATTTAATACCTTAGGTCATATTGCAGGTGTTCATTTTGTTGCTATGAATATATCAAAACAACTTAAGCAACTTGGAATTAATATAGATGTAGCTCTTGTATCGGGAGCCGCGGCGGGACATGATTTGGGCAAATATGGATGTAAGGTAAATGAAACGGAAAAAATACCATACTTACATTATTACTATACAGATCAGCTCCTTAAAGAAAATAATATGCCAACAATTGCGCATATTGCGGCCAATCATTCTACTTGGGACTTAGAATTAGAGAATTTGTCCGCAGAATCATTGGTATTAATATATTCTGATTTTAGAGTTAAAAGTTCAAGGAATGAAAACAACGAAGAAATTGTACACTTTTATACACTAAAAGATTCTTATCAGGTCATTTTAAATAAACTTGACAATGTTGATGATGTAAAAAAACAAAGATATGCTAGGGTATATTCAAAGTTAAGGGACTTTGAGGCTTATATTAAGAGTCTGGGAGTATCAACTGAGCTTGATATGGACTTTGCGATTAAAGTAGAAAAAGAACCTGCTGCTCTTTTGGGTGCAAATGAAAGCATCGAAAGATTAAAGTTTCTTGCTGTTGAGCATAACATCAACTTAATGAGTAGATTTAATAATGAGACTTCTTTTGCAAATCTATTGGAAGCTGCCAGAAGTGAAAAGCAGTGGAAAAACATACGTGCATATCTAAATATTTTATGTGAATATTCAACATATCTAACCCAAAAACAAAAACTTGCCACATTAAATTTTTTATATGAACTACTTATGCATCGTGAAGGCGATATTAGGCGTCAAGCAGGTAGTATTATGGCTACAATCATTATTAATTATGATGAAGATTTTAGAAAAGAATTACCGGAAGATGCAAAAATAGATGAGCAGGATATCAACTCTTTGCAACTTTGGAAAAAGTTCCTAAAAGATATAATCTTTCCTGATTACAGGATTACAGAACAGCATAAAAGATGGATTGGATACAGCCTAAAAACTATTATGACTACCATCATTTCAAAATGTGAATATGAACATGAAAAAAATAAATATCTTGATATATTTTTTTCGTACTTTGACTATACGGAGATACAGGACGGAACGGCATTTACCTTGCTGGGGGGCTTGATGGCAATACCTTTAAAATGCTGTAGTGAGTCTGATTTAGTACGAGTTATGAACTTCGGCACGGAGCTGTCTCAAAGAGAGCATCTAGAAATAAGAATAGGAGTATTAAGGTTTGCAAAATATGCGGTTGTAGCTTGTAATAAGTTTGATTTTATTGACAAAATCAGACCCTATGCAGTTATGATGATGGATAATATAAAAGAGGAAATGGTATCTGTTTTATATTTGAAATATAAAATTCTAGTAGCTTTGGGAATTTTTAATGAGGAAAGGAACCGGTATGAGCAACTGCTGTACGGAGAAACACAAATAGAATCAGATCTTTATTTGGAAAATTTAAAGGTAGGAACTCCTTGGGTTATAAAAGAGGTAAATATAGAATTTCTTTTAGATAAATTGAACAGTGGTATTTATAACGAAAAGCTTCATATTGCAACTCATCTTTCCAACCTGGTGAAGGTTAGTGAGAGAATAACTGTAAGGCACAGTGCAGGATGTGGATTGCTCAATGTAGTTGAACACTTATCCCTTGACCAGAGGAACGAGATAATTATTGAACTTACAAAAGGTCTTGAAATTGGTGAATATCAGTTTTCAAAATATATTCCCGAATATTTAGGAGCACTGGCAATGTATTTACATCCAAGGGAATTGGATGAACTAATAAAAGATTTAAAGAAGCTTGAAGACAGTACAAGCAGTAGGGTTTCTTCAGTTACATTAGATACGCTTGGTGTAATGCTGGAGAGATACGGAGAGTATAAATACCGATTCAACGAGGTGCAAGGAGCCTACGAAGCCAGAAGAGAAATCATGATAGGAATGTTATTAAGAGGATTAGCTAATTATGATGAAATAATAAATCAAGAGGCTTTCTTAGTAATAGGTCAAGGCTTATTTGGAAGTAACAAGATGACCATGGTAGAGAAAAAAGTAATTTTTAAAAGTGTTTATAAAAAAATATTAACTTTAATCTCAGATAGAAGCGAAAATGAGCTATCCTTTTATAATAGCGCAGCAGCATTAAACCAAATATATAGATTTATATCTGACTATACCATGTTATATGGAAACTTTAATTTTAAAGATAACAATAAGGTTGCGTTCTTTCCGGGAACCTTTGATCCATTTTCCTTAAGCCACAAAGGAATAGCACAGGAAATAAAAAAGTTAGGCTTTGAGGTGTATTTGGCACTTGATGAATTCTCATGGTCTAAAAAGACTCAACCTAGAATGATTAGAAAGCAAATTGTCAGTATGTCTATAGCTGATGAAAGCGATGTGTATATATTCCCTGAGAGTATAGCTGTAAATATTGCAAATCCACAGGATTTAAAGCAGTTAAAAGATAAATTCAAAGGTAAAGAACTCTACATGGTTGTTGGCAGTGATGTCATTGCAAATGCTTCATCCTATAGAAAAGAAAGCGAACCTGATTCGATACACCATATGAATCATATTGTTTTCCAAAGAATGAGTGCGGAAGAGGGAAGAGACGGCGGAAATGAATATGGGAAATATGACCAGATTATGGGTGATGTAATAGAATTAAAGCTTCCTATACACCTAGAAGATATAAGCTCAACCAGAATTAGAGAGAATATTGATAATAACAGAGATATTTCAAATTTAATAGATACAGTTGCGCAAAATTATATTTATCAAAAGAGCTTATATTTGAGAGAACCTCAATATAAAAGTATAATAAGAACGGATTTTATTGATTTTGAAATAGTGGAAAATAACCGACAAAAAATAATTGATAGTATAAAAATTCTTAAGGGCGATGGATTACAACTGGACAAATCATTTTGTGAACACCTTAGCAGAGATGATGTAAGTGCCGTAATTATCAGAAATACAAGAAAAGAAAACAATATCCTTAGTATATCCTTATTCCATGAATTGGATATTATGAACCTGTATAACGAATTTAAAAATCCGGAGGTAGCCTCATATATAAGGGAGAACGCTTCAGGTAAAATAATAGTTTTGTCGGCATTAATAGTCAGTGAGAAATTATACATTGCAGATATGGAGCAGTATCTTTTAACTGAAACAATTGCTCATTGTCTTGCCACAGGATTCACTTATGCCGTATATAATCCTATCATACAAAATATAGAGGATAAAAGAGAAAAGCGAATACAATCCGTATTGGAAAGGCAAGGCTTTATACAGATATCTGATTTTAAAAATGTGACAGAAATATATTTTGTTGATATGAAATCACCTGTAATAATATTTGAAGATATGGAAATGAGAATAAAGGGGCCGTTTAATAAGAATCCAAGGGTACTGGAAGTATTGAAAAAGGCTCATAAGGATATGCAAAAATCCCTAACCGGAATATACAAGGGACAATTGGTTTTATCCTTTAATTCAGGTGTTATGTATCATAAATTAGTCAATATGATTACAGAGGAAAACAATGTACCGAGGGAAGAACAAAAAGTTAGAAACCTTGGACCATATATGTGTGTACCTTTTGGTAAAAACTTAGAAGGAAAGGCAGTTCCAAACACGGTTACAAAAACACTGCATACTGAGAAGATTTTTGATGCTAAGGTTAAAGGTTTTAAAATAAAGGAATATCCTAATTATGCAACTTTGGAAAATCAGATTATTACTATAAAATCATTTAATAGACCAATACTATTAGTGGATGATTTACTTCATAAGGGATATAGGATAAAAGAGCTGGATCCAATCTTTAAGAAAAACGGTGTAGAAATAAATAAAATTATAGTTGGTGTACTTTCAGGAAGAGGAAAAGACCTTATGGCTATTCAAGGTCGAAATGTTCACACCGCTTACTTTATACCAAATCTTAAAACATGGTTTACAGACGAATCGATGTACCCGTTTATAGGGGGAGATAGTGTTGATCGGGATTACTCTTTAAACTCAGGATTATTGCCTTCAATAAATCTAATATTACCATACGATGCACCAACATTTTTAGCAGGTGAAAATAGAGGGGCGGTATTTGAATTTTCTTTAACCTGCCTAAAAGGGGCTAAGGCAATACTACAGGTTTTGGAGGAGGAATTTCAAAAAGCATTTGAAAGAAATCTTACATTGAGTAGACTGAGCGAAGTGATTATATCACCTAGATGCCCTGATAAGGGTCACAGTGTTAGCTACGATGAAAATTTACCACCTTCTTTATATGTAACTAATGATATTGAAACCTTAATGAGGCTTAAGAACATTATTTAAAAACAGGAGGAAATACAATTGTATAAATTGACCGATTTAAACAGCCAAAGCAGGTTTAATGGATATATACCTTTTAAATTAGGTAAGAAAAATAAAGTAAACGTAATGGCTTTAGGAGATGTAGGTGGCACTGTAGTAACAGGTCTTAGACTTTTGGGAGCAGATGTAATAGATGAAATTGGTTTATGTGATATTAACTATAATATGGCAAAACGGTATGAAATAGAGATGAATCAGATTGCATTCCCATTTGATTCAGTATTAATGCCTAAAGCTACAGCTGTAGAAAGTGGAGATTTGTTTAATTGTGATGTCTTCGTATTTTGTGCTTCAAAGGCTATTCCTAAATTAGGCTCCGAAGTTAAAGATGTTAGAATGGCACAATTTAATGAGAATAGAAAAATTATAGAGGAATATGCAAAAATGGCAGTAAGGTCAAACTTTAAAGGCTTATTTGCTGTAGTATCAGACCCCGTGGATCCCTTATGCAAGGCGGCATTTATTGCAGGTGGAGGAGAGCTTTGCAATGAGCAAATAAAAGGCTTTGGTCTTGGTGTCATGAATGCAAGAGCTTTATATTATGCTAAAAAAAATGAATGCTACAAAAGCTATCTAAAAGAAGGCAGAGCATTTGGACCTCATGGCTTAGATTTAATTATTGCAAACAGCCTTATGGACTATAATGATGAAATATCTAAGGAGCTTACTAAATTGACTATTCAGGCTAATTTAGAGGTTAGGGACTTAGGCTTTAAGCCTTATATTGCACCGGCTATATCCTCTGCGGCAATTTCATTGATACTGACCTTGAGAGGTGAGTGGAACTATAGCTCTAATTATATTGGGCAAGCAGATGAAGGCGCATATTTTGGCTCTTTGAATAGAATGACTAATGATGGTGTTGAGTTAGAAAATAAAGAAATACCATCCTTACTTTTTGAGAGAATTAAAAATTCATATGATAACCTTAAAGCTATAATCTAAAACCAATGTGCTTTTGATAAGGAGGTGCAGATGTATGTCTATTAAAAGTTATGATGTTGAAAACTATGATTTAGTAATGATTAAGCCATATTGCAGAGAAAAGGTAAAAACAGGTCGTCTAAAATCTATATTGATTAAAAGTCTTGAGGGTTATAGTGTAACTACCATAACCACAATTGAAGAGTTTGAAGAGTATGATTTTACAGGAAAACGAATTTTATTTGCAGTTGCTTTAGGTGAGTCAGGTATTAACCTTGAATGGTACAGTATCTTAAAGAAAATAAGAAAGGATAAGGACTGTTTTAAGGGATGTATCGGTGGAATTATTGTAGATGGAAGTAGTGAACTTTACACCAAATCATTTGCAAGAGAACTTGTACTTAGCGCAAATATGGCAGGCTGTATCTTTGTAGGCAGACCGCTGGTAGAGGGTACAAAGTCCTTAGATAATTTTAATATTGTTGCTAAAAATTTAGACACGGATAACTTAGGGGCATATATGGAGTCAGGCAACGACCTTGTGAAGAGGATTATGGCATTTACTCCTATTAAAAAGGAGAAACCAAAGATTCTTATGCTCCATGCAGGAAATAGAGATACATCTAATAGTTTAATTTTATGGAATAGTGTAAAAGAGCATTTGAATGATTGCTATATAAAGGAAATTTCTTTAAGGAATGGAACCATATTGGATTGCAAGGGATGCTCATATAATGAGTGTTTGCATTTTGGTGAAAAAGGAACCTGTTTTTATGGCGGTGTAATATCTGAACAGGTATATCCGTCAATACTGGAGGCAGATGCATTAATAATTGTCTGCGCAAATTATAACGATGCTGTCAGTGCTAATATTGCAGCATTTATCAATAGACTCACAGCATTATTTAGAACGCATAGATTTTATGATAAGGCTTTATTTGGCATAGTAGTCTCAGGGTATAGCGGAGGAGATATAGTTGCACAACAGCTTATCAGTTCATTGAATATGAATAAAACATTTTATTTACCTCAAAGATTTGCACTGATGGAAACTGCAAATAATGCAGGTGCAGTTGTAGGAAATGAGGGTATAGAAGAAAGAGCTAAATGTTTTGCAGATAACCTGATAGATACTATTTGCTTGAAAAATGTTTAATACTATGCTTTTAGGATAAAGGTGGCACTTGCAATATGGCTACTAAATAGGGTATAATTTATTAGTTATGAGCAAAAATATTGTAAGTGATTATCAATATTTTAATAAATATTTGAAAGGATGTGAAAACTGTGGAACTTGGACCGAGTACGGATCGGAGAATTTTAACTAAATATGAAGATAGGGAGAGCTCCCGGTTGTTACATTAATATTTAAGTTTGTACATAATCAGTACAATTTTATTTCTGTAAACTTGGAGCTGCCCTACAAATAGTAGGAGGTGTAATCCAATGGAACAGGAAAAGACTTTAAATGAAATTCTAGAAGAAATCTTAGAATTATTGGAAAACAAAAAATATGGAAAAGCAAGAGATCTTTTGCTAGAAAATAATTCTGTAGATATTGCCGAAATACTTGAAGACATAATGGGTGAAATGGGTATTGAAAAAGCAGTTATCATGTTTAGGACATTACCTAAAAATGTTTCTGTAGAAGTATTTTCATACTTACCTATAGATGATCAGGTATTGATTATAAACGCTATAAACGATAAAGAAATACATTTTATCATGGATGAACTTTCATTCGATGATATGATAGACGTATTAGAAGAATTACCGGCAAATGTAGTAGATAAAATACTAGAGAAAACGCCAAAAGATGAGAGAAAGCTTATTAATACTTTTTTAAATTATCCGGATACTTGTGCAGGAAGCTTAATGACTCCTGATTATATCAGTCTACAAAAAGACATGACTGTATCACAAGCTTTGGCCTATATTAAAAAAGAGGGTATGGACAGTGAAACCGTGTACACCTGTTATGTAAAGGATAAGGGCAGGACCCTATTAGGAATAGTTTCACTTAGAACTTTGGTTATCTCCAACGATGAACTTTGTATAGCAGAGTTAATGCATACGGATTTTGTTAGTGTAAATGTATTTGATGACCAAGAAGAGGTATCAGAAACTTTTAAAAGATACGGATTCCTGGCTATTCCTGTAGTAGACAAGGAAAATAGGCTTGTTGGAATTATTACAGTAGATGACATCTTGGATGTCATTGAAGAAGAAACTACAGAGGACTTTGAAAGAATGGCGGGTGTCATGGATGATTCAGATAAGGATTATCTGGATATGAGTGTATGGCATCATGTGAAAAATAGAATACCATGGCTGTTTCTTTTAATGTGTTCCTATGTTATAACCGGTGGAATAATAGCAAATTTTGAGGCAGTGTTATCACAGGTAATTAGTTTAGTTGCATATATGCCAATGCTGATGGGAACCGGCGGAAATTCTGGTTCACAGTCTGCAACCCTAATTATTCGTGGTATGTCTGTAGATGATATTGATTTATCAGATTTTGGAAAAGTCTTATGGAAAGAACTTAGAGTAAGTTGCGTAATAGGTATTGCATTAAGTTCTCTTAACTTTATAAGGATATGTTGGTTTGAACATCAAGGACCATTTGTTGCATTAACTGTTTGCGCCGCAATGTTTATTATTGTAATAGCGGCAAAGGTTATTGGTAGTATGCTTCCAATGCTTGCAAAAAAAATAGGGATTGACCCTGCACTTATGGCAACGCCAACCATATCATCATTGACAGATATGATTTCTGTTATAACATACTTTATGTTAGCAAAATTAATACTTGGAATCTAATTTAAATATTTTATATATTTGATTTTGGGTAAATAGAGAAGTAAAAAGGTTTTTTTATGAAAAATTGTTTAATTACTTTAGAATTTGTAAATACTGTAATCAAGAGACGAAAACGAAGCATACATAAAGGCGATTGTGGGAGAATTCTCTTGATTGCAGGAACCTTAGGAATGGCTGGCGCCGCCATCTTGAGCGGAAAAGGTGCCTTGCGAAGTGGAGCCGGACTGGTAAGTATAGCCACTTTAGATGAAATCTTTCCAATTATTCAGGTAGGAGTGCCTGAAGCAACATGTGTTTCGAGAAGGTCTCTAAATTTGGACAAGCATCGTTATGACGCAATAGCGATAGGGCCAGGATTAGGGGAGGAAGCGGAAGATGCAGAAATAATAAAGAAGATATTAGAAGAATATAGCGGAACATTAGTTTTAGATGCCGATGGATTAAATCTTATTGCAAAAAATAATATGCAGAGTATAATGAGAAATGCTTTGTGTAAAGTAATCATTACTCCTCACATTGGGGAAGCAGCAAGGTTATTAAGCGTTGAAATTTCAGAATTAAAAAATAGGGATAGGCTGGAAGTTTCAAAGCTGTTGGTTGAAAAAACAGGTGCGATTGTAGTGCTAAAAGGGGAAGGTACTATAGTGGCAACTCCGCAAGGAAATTCATATACTAATACTACAGGTAATCCGGGCATGGCTACCGGAGGATCGGGAGATGTGCTTACAGGGATAATCACATCATTAGCCGGGCAAGGACTTTTACCTGAGGACGCGGCTAAAGCAGGAGTTTTTATACACGGTCTTGCAGGAGATATTGGTGCCGATAAATTCGGCGAATACGGACTGATTGCAGGAGATATACCAGATATGACGGCTTTAGCGATAAAACAAATATTGGGATGAAACATATGATAAGGGCTGTATAGACAACTCATTTTATGTATGTATACAGCTTAGAGATTAACTGAAAATTGGAGAGTGAGTGACTTGTTAGTAAAAAAAGGTGACATCTATTTTGCAGACTTAAGTCCGGTCATAGGCTCTGAACAGGGGGGTATAAGACCCGTTCTTGTAGTACAAAACGATGTAGGTAATAAGTATAGCCCAACGATTATAGTTGCAGCGGTTACTTCACAATTAAACAAGGCAAAATTACCTACACACGTTGAAATAGAAGCTAAAGATAATGGATTGAGCAAGAAATCCGTGGTTCTTTTGGAACAACTTAGAACAATAGACAAAAAGAGATTAAAGGAAAGAATTGGAACCATAGATGAATCGCTTCTTCCAAATGTTAATGAGGCGTTGACCGTTAGTTTAGGAATTGCACCGAACAAAATGAGTTAGGTGTAAAATATATATTATATATTAAATTATACCGGAAAGGGATAAATGGGAGGAAGAGAATGAAGAAAAGTTTGATAATTTCAATAGTAACAATACTTGTAATGGTACTGGGAATTTCCATCGTAGCAGCAGCTACTGATCAGCCCGGTTCTGAAAACGATCCCGTTGTTACAAAGAGTTATGTGGACAGTAGAACTTCATACTCACCTATAAGTCTTACGGCAGGACAAAAGTTAATCGGTGGTGAAGGTTGCGAAATCATTTTGAGAAGTGGCGAGGCCACAGCCATAGACAATGGTGCAAATGGTATTTCAGACCTTACGGCCGGAATTGATTTAATGACAGGCAGCAGTGTGGGTGCAAACCACCTGCTGCTAGTTCCTAGAAATGATGGTAGAGGAATAACTGCGGTAACAGATATTTGGGTGATGGTAAGAGGAACATACACTATTAAGTAGCAAAGGGGATAAGGAGTTACATATTTATGAAGGCATTTTTTAGAAAGAACAAAATATTAATTATAGCTATTTGCGTATTTTTAATGGTTGCAGGCATTTCAATAGGAAATAGAATAAACATTGAAAGGTCTAATAAAACCTATGATATTGTAGCAGATTACAATGAAGTAGCCTTAATGGCAGAACAATCTCATAAAGATATTTCTTACTGGCTTAAGCAATTTAAGGACGAGCTAAATATTACAAAAATTGGACTTGCTGAAGAGAGTATTATGACTTTGATGGAAGACACTGATTTAGGTGTGAGCGGCAAGGTAATGGATGAAGTAACAAAGGAAGCCGGTTGGAAGGAGGAATATCCTAAAGAATTCATAGATGCAATTACAACATATGGATATGACTCTTATGATGTTTTGGTTGAAACCAGTTCTGGAGAGGCTTCACAATTTGTTTTAGATGCGGTTAAGTCAAGGTTTGAAACAGATAAATATGTTGCTTTCAGCGCAGGTACTGATGCATATGTTCTTATAGATGGAGATTCACAATCAGCATTGTACTCACAGCCATATAAATATGCTAATTCTAAAAAAGGCGGATTTATCGAAAGAACAGATATTGTCGGTTCAAAAATCATGTACATAAGCTTAGGTCTTTTACCTGAAAAAGTAGAAAGGGTACAAGCTCTAGGCTTACAAATCGTTCCTAGAACGTTATGCTATGGTGGCTATAACGGTGAGAAATTTGCTAATGCTGTTATTGCAGGCTACGAAAAATATGGCATTACACCTGAGTATTTAATTGCAGGTGGCGAGGGCGTTATAGGTTATGATGATGGAATTAAAACAGCACAAAAATATATAAAAGATAACAATATCACCATTGGATTAATTGAAAATACAACACAACTTCAGAATATTCTTCAAAAAGGTGTGGAGGAAATAGCACAGAATTTGGATTATAATACAGTAAGAGTATTCTCTGTTTGGAATTATATCCAATATAGATATCAATATTATGGATATGAGGGTGCTAAAGAAATAGAAAATACTCTTTTTAGAGCTATTACCGAAAGAAATATTAGACTGATATACTTTAAACCAATAAAAGAAAATCAGGACTTGTTTACTTATGTAACAGATATTGATGAATATAAGACTATGTTTAAAAATCTTGATGAAAGATTGCAAGAGCATGGATTTACTTACGGATCCGCTTCAGTGATGAAGAATCATGAAGTGGGATACCTGCAAAAACTTCTTATGGCATTTGGTTGCATCGCCGCGGCAGTATTACTTATAAATTCATTCCTTCCATTGAGAAGAAAAGGAAAAGCAGTATTATTTGCACTGGGAGCAATAGGAGCAGTAGGAGCGTCTTATGTCATACCAAATTCATTTGAACTTGTGCTGAGCTTTTCGTCAGCAGTGATTTTTGCCTGTTTGGCAGTTACACTGTTCACTAGATTAAGTAAGGAGTTTATGGATAGCTTAGATCCTAGGACTTCTACAATTAAAATAATACAATTATCAGTATTAACTTTGGTTGCTTGCGTTTTAATTTCTTTGGTGGGAGGCATTATGACAGCAGCGCCATTATCATCTACAAGTTATATGTTAGAAATTGATATATTTAGAGGGGTTAAGCTGGCACAGCTTCTGCCAATCGCATACTTTGCTATAGCATATCTTGCATATTTTGGATTTGGTGAGAAAAAGAAGACACCGGGTATACTGGAATTTCATGACCTAAAGGATATGATGAATACTTCAATTAAAATTTGGATGATTCTTTTGGGTGCAGTAGTTGGTGGCGTAGGTTTCTATTATATTATGAGAACCGGACATGATTCAGCAGTTGAAGTGTCGAATTTTGAAATGGTTTTTAGAAACTTCTTAGAAGATGTATTAATTGCAAGACCGAGAAATAAGGAATTCTTATTTGCTTTCCCTGCTATCATGATGATGGTATATACTTCTATCAGAAGGTTTAAATTATGGCCTGTTTTATTTGGGCTTGGCGGTGTTATCGGTATGACTTCTGTTAATAACACTTTTATGCACATAAGAACACCGCTATATTTAGGGTTTATTAGAACCGGATACTCCTTGATTTTTGGTATTATTGTGGGTATTGTTGGCATACTTGTATTTGAAGCAGGACATAGCATATATGTGAAATGGATTAATCCATTTTTACAAAACTACTCCAAACAAGAAGAGGCAGGTAATTAATGTATAAGATTCTAATTTCAGGATATTATGGGTTTAATAATATTGGTGATGAATCCATCTTGAGAGCTGTTGTAGACAATTTACAAGACAGGCTTGATAATATTGAAATAACGGTACTATCGCAAGATCCTGTATCTACTGCAGAAAAGTACGGTGTTAAATCTGTAAATAGAAAATCAATGAGAAGTATAATCTGCGCGGTCAGAAAGTGCGATTTGCTAATTAGCGGTGGAGGCAGTCTTTTACAGGATGTTACCAGTAAGAAAAGTATCATATATTATCTTCTCATAATGTGGATGGCATTGTTTTTTAGGAAAAAGATTTTTATTTATAGCCAAGGTATTGGACCTATTAATTCTAATTTAAATAGAAAACTAACATCAAATACTCTTTTAAGAGCCAGTGGCATAGTTGTAAGAGATGATGCCTCAAAGGAATTCTTAGCAGAGATTGGTATTCCTGAGAATAGAGTTGTTGTAACGGCAGACCCAGTTTTAAGAATAAAACAAGCCCCTCTTGTAACCGGTGAGCAAATACTAAAAAAAGAGGGTATCACTATTGATAGGGAACGCTTGGCCGTGGGCTTTGCCATTCGAGAGCGTAAGATTGACAGTGAATTTATAGATGAGATTTGCATTACAATAGACAGATTAATTGAGGTATATAAAGCGCAGATTATTTTGATTCCTTTTCACTTCTCAGAAGATGTTAAGGTTATAGAGGAAATAGAGAAAAGGCTGGGAAGTAAAGTTAATTCCATTAAACATAAGTATCTAACAAATGAAATGCTTAGTATTATAGGAAATATGGACTTGCTTGTTGGTGTAAGACTTCATGCGCTTATACATTCTGCAATTATGAATGTTCCCATGATTGGAATTTCATATGACCCTAAAATAAATTCTTTTATGAAATCTATTGGAATGAAAGCTATGTGTTCCATTTACGATTTTAACAACGAAGATTTTATGGAAGAGTTTAATAAAACAATACAAAATAGAGGAGTTTTAAAGAAACGAGTGCAAGAAAAGTTAGTATATTTGATAAAAGCACTTGATACAAATGAAGAAATGATTAAAAATATAATGGTGGAATGATGGAAGAAAGTAAAAGAATAAAGGTTTTAGATATTCCCGTTGATATGGTAAACAATGTTCAGGCCATGGAGACCTTTAAAAAGCTAATGAACAGACCGGGTTGCGAGTTAATTGTTACTCCCAATTCTGAAATAATAATGAATGCCACTAGGGATGATGAACTTAGAATGCTTATTGAAGAGGCAGGATTGATAATACCGGATGGAATTGGTTTGGTTTATGCTTCAAAGATAATAGGAGAGCCTTTAAAAGAAAGAGTAACAGGCGTAGATTTTTTAACAAGCATTTTAGAATATTTAGAAGCTACAGGACAATCTATTTTCTTGTTGGGAAGTAAACCAGCCAATGAGGAGAGGGCATCTGTAGCAGATTTAGCAGCTGAAAATATGCTGATTAGATTCCCCAATTTAAAGATAGCCGGAACTCAAGACGGATACTTTAAAAAGGAAGACGAGGCGGAATTAGTACAAAGAATTAACGACTCTGGTGCATCATTTTTATGTGTAGCACTTGGAGCGCCGAAACAAGAAAAGTTCATTTATGAACACAGAAATGAATTTACTAATATTCGTGCAGGAATTGGGGTGGGAGGCAGCCTTGATGTATGGGCAGGCACTGTAAAAAGAGCCCCTAAGTTTTATCAACAACATGGTTTAGAATGGCTATATAGGCTGATACAAGAGCCAAGCAGATATAAGAGAATGGCACAATTACCGTTATTTATGATTAAAGTTATAGCAAAAGGTAAAAGGTAGTCGAAAGAAGGAGGCGAGCAATATGAAATATCCAGAATTAAAGGAAATTGCAAAGCAGATTAGAATTGATATAATTAGAGCTATTCACACAGCAGGATCAGGTCACCCAGGTGGCTCCCTTTCTGCGGCAGATATCGTAACAGCTCTGTATTTTCGAGAAATGAACATAGACCCACAGAATCCTAAAATGTTGACAAGGGATAAATTTATCCTATCAAAGGGTCACGCAGGTCCTGTACAATATGCGGCTTTAGCTGAAAAGGGATTTTTCCCGAAAGAGGACTTACTTACTTTAAGAAAGATGGGATCTAAGCTTCAAGGCCATCCCGACATGAAAAAAGTTCCGGGAGTGGAAATGTCAACAGGGTCTTTAGGACAGGGATTCTCTGTTTCTGTAGGTATGGCACTTGCAAATAGAATGGACCATAATGAAGGCAGAATTTACGTTCTTTTAGGAGATGGCGAAATACAAGAAGGTATCGTATGGGAAGCGGCAATGTCTGCATCACATTATAATTTAGATAACTTAACAGCTATTTTGGACTGGAATGGGCTTCAAATAGATGGTAAAAATGAAGATGTTATGAATGTTTCTCCGGTGGATGAAAAGTTTAAAAGCTTTGGCTGGAATGTACTATATGTTGATGGTCATAATTTTGATGAAATTGTTGAAGCACTTAATAAAGCAAGAAACACTGAAGGAAAGCCTAGCATTATCATAGCTAAGACTATAAAAGGTAAAGGTGTTTCATTTATGGAAGATAATCCTGGTTGGCATGGTAAGGCTCCAAGTGCGTTAGAGGCTAAGCAGGCAGTAGAAGAGCTAGGAGGTGTATGGTAATGACAGAAAAAATGGCAACTAGACAGGCGTATGGTCAGGTTCTAGTGGAACTTGGCAATAAATATGACAATTTGGTGGTAATGGACGCAGATTTATCTAAATCCACAATGACTGCTGATTTTTCTAAGAACTTTCCTAATAGATTTTTAAATATGGGTATTGCAGAGCAAAATTTATATGGCACAGCAACAGGTCTTGCTATGTCAGGCAAAATTGTATGCGCCAGTACCTTTGCAATGTTTGCGGCGGGAAGAGCCTTTGAAATCATTAGAAATTCCATCGGATACCCACACGCAAATGTTAAAATATGTGCTACTCATGCAGGTATTACTGTAGGTGAAGATGGTGCCAGTCATCAGACCTTTGAAGATATTGCACTAATGAGAACTATTCCGGGTATGACAGTTATAAATCCAAGTGATGGAGTTTCAGCAAAGGAACTTATTAGACAGGCTGTAGCCTTTGTAGGTCCTGCTTACATAAGGCTTGGAAGAGCTGCGGTTCCTATGATGTATGATGAATCCTCTAAGATTGAAATTGGCAAGGGTAATTGCCTGAGAGAAGGCAAAGATGTTACTGTAATAGCAACCGGTATAATGGTAAATGAAGCTATTATTGCCGCTAAGCAGTTAGCTGAAGATGGTATTGATGTCAGAGTTATTGATATGCATACAATAAAGCCAATTGATCAGGAAATTATTATAAAGGCAGCAACGGAAACAAAAGGAATAGTTACAGCTGAAGAACATTCAGTTATAGGTGGACTGGGTGCGGCCGTGGCTGAAGTTGTTACTCAGCACGCTCCTGTAAAAATGGCATTTGTAGGACAAAAAGATACCTTTGGAGAATCCGGAAAGCCGGACGAGTTGAAAGAAAAATACGGCATGACAGCGGCTGATATAGTAAAGGCTGTTAAATCCTTATAAGACAATCTAAAAAATACATGAATATTTGTCTCCCTTTGTGAATAGATTTTGGTATATCGGAAGATTACGAAGATTTACAGGCGAAGGGAGTTTTTATTGTGAGCGAGAACAAGTTTATGAAAAAGCTGAAAGGTCCGGGGAAAAAAGTACTTATTGGAATTGCTGTTATAGCAATAGTAATAATTGTGGCAGCACTGGCATTAGGCCGTTTAAGCGGAGATAAAGCCGTTGATTTTAAGGTGTTAAGCGATGCTGATATCCCTCAGGATATGGTTAGTCAGGTAATACCTGAGTACAGAGATTTAGAAAGAGCTCTGGCTTGCATGGTGAATGACAAGGTGTATGTGCTTGTTTCAAGAGGTGAGAAACCTACATCTGGATTTGATGTAAGTATTGACAAAATGGTGTTAGAAGAGAAAGATGGAGTAGTAAATCTAGCTGTTTACGCCAACTTTACCGACCCTGAGCCGGGAGTAGCCCTTACGCAGATACTTACATATCCATTAAAAGTTGCTGAAACAGGGTTAACAACGCTTCCTGATCAGATTGAGCTTAGAGTTCAATACAAGTAACAGAACAGCTTATTGAATTTTTTATTTTAATTTTGCTATTATATTAAAACCTTTAGTAAGTAATTAAAAATAATCCCACCGCCTATGGCAGTGGGATTTATTCATATATTTTCTAAATTCTATTCACATTTATAATAAAAAAATATAGAAGAGATAGTCAATTAAAACCTCTTGCTACTTGCTTGTAATAACCACAGTTTTTGTTTTATTATCCCAAGAAACCGTTAATTTATCGTCGTTTTGTGCATTAGATAAATCACGTATCCTAATATAGTTTTCATCATTATAAACAATACTTGTAAGCTTAACGGGTTTTCCGTTCATTGTTGCATTAATAATTGTTGTCTCCACTTCTTCCTCACTTAACCTTTCTTTAAACTCTTTCCATAATGTGGGATTATCCACAAAAGGCAAAGGACATAGCTTACCACTAACATCAAAATGCCGAAATACCCGTGTTATGGGAATATTATATTTCTTCATTAAAGCTTTTCCTAATTCTATTGCGTTTTTTTGAGTTTGTTCAGTGATAACAAATTTTCCATTTTCCTTATTAGAACACATTTCTATCCCTATTGAATTTTGATTTCTAACTATATTTTTTTGTGTTGCACCACCGTGTGCAAACCTCTGATAGTCTCCACAGTGCCAAGCCGTATCGGAATCTTTTACTGCTTGAACAATTTTACTTTCATCTACAAAATAATGCGCAGATGCACCTCTATAGATAGATTTGAAATAGTTTGCATTGCTTTCTGCTGTATCTCCCACATTAGCGGTATAGTGGAAAACAAGGTATTCTACAAGGTGTCCGCTTCTACCGGTTGTAAAGTTTTGCTTGGTTAGATTTATTATTTGATTCATATTTTATCACCTTTACTAATTTATTTGGAATAAATAATACAGCTAAGTTAAAATATGTGACAACTGATAAAAAGTGATTAAATAGAACGTTTACAGAAAAAATATTTAATGGTAAAATATTACAATAAATGGTAGACAATTAATTTGTTTACAATATTAATAGTAGGGGGGATTTGAATTGTTAAATAGAATTTTTGTAAGAGAAAACCAAGAGGATGATTATTCTAAAGTAAAAAACAAGGTAAAAATCGGGATTATAGGGATTGGTACCTCGGTTGGAGCAAGTTTAATCGGAACTTCTTTAGCAAAAGAGCTGTCTAATGACAAGCAAAAGCATATTGGATATGTGGAGATTCCACAAACTATGAGAAAAAATTATTTATTTGATAGTTTAGGCATGGATAAAAGGTTTGCGGGAAGAACATTCTTTAATTTATATAAGGAGGTAGCAGAGGGTAGAAATATTTCAAATCTTATTAATTTAGATGAAAGAATTAACTGGGCATTACAGATACCTAAGACCATGGGATCATGTAAGGATAAACCGTTAGAACGTATTGAGTTAGAAAATATTGAGTTAGAAAATATTGTACTATGTAGACTGGTAAACAATATTGCCGCTGATATTGTTATTTGCGATATATCAATTGGTGAGAATAGGGAGGAGCTGTTAAAAGATGTTGACTACATAGTATGTGTAATAGATCCATTACCATCAAAGGTTATAAATGGATACGATGAAATATGTAAAATAAAAAGATATAGCTTAATGGAGCATAAGGTTTTATGGGTGGTGAACAAATATAATGAAGGTATTAACATGAAAGAATTCAATGAATTTATAAAAATTAAAAATTACATAAAAATTCCTGCAATTCCCATTACAGAATTTTATTCGGCAGAATACAATTGTAAATTACCATATAGCATAAAGTCAGTAAATTCAATGTTAAAGCCACATATACAAAAAATAATTCACCAACTTAACACCTAAATGTAACACTTTTGTAATGAATGTAGCTATTTAAAAAAATGTCAGACTAATGTATAATGAAATGATGATATTTATATTAAATTGTAGAAAATAGGCAAATTGGATTTATAACAATAAATAGTAACAGGGAGGTTACCCTATATGATAGTTTTTGAGAACGTTACCAAAACTTATAGGACAAATATAGGCTTGGATAATGTTAGTGTTAAGATTGACAAGGGAGACTTTGTTTTTTTGGTGGGACCCAGCGGCGCAGGGAAATCCACTTTTATTAAACTTATACTTAAGGAGATTGATGCAGACTCGGGGAGCATCAAGGTAAACGGAAGCGAAATTACTACTTTACCAAATAGAAAAATTCCAAAACTTAGGAGAAGTACGGGTATTGTTTTTCAGGATTTTAGGCTCTTACCTAAGATGACGGTTTATGAAAATGTAGCTTTTGCAATGGAAATAATACATATGAGTCCCAGAGCTATAAGAAGACAAGTACCTCAGGTCTTAAGCTTAGTTGGAATAAGTAATAAAGCAAATAAGTATCCCGATGAATTATCGGCAGGGGAACAACAGAGAGTTGCCATTGCCAGAGCAATAGTTAATAATCCAACAGTAATGATTGCGGATGAACCAACGGGAAACCTTGACCCGGATACTGCATGGGAAATAATGAGATTATTAGAACAGATTAATCTAAGAGGAACTACTATTGTAATGGTAACTCATGCAAAAGATATAGTAGACAAAATGGGAAAAAGAGTAATTGTTATTGAAAAAGGTAAAGTTGTACGAGATGACGTTGGTTCCTATATAAAAGAAGAGGACACCAAAAAGCATATTCATACAGGAATGTATAAAGGGGGGGTATTTGGCGGTCATGTTTAATAGCATCAGATATACATTAAAGCAAGCCTTTATTCAGGTATTTAGGAACAGAACCATGAGCTTAGCTTCTGTCTTTTCTATAACGGCAATGCTTTTAATTTTAGGACTGTTTTTCGTTTTAATCGTTAACATAAATATGGCAGCTGAGGCGGCAAAGCAAGAGTTTGACACTGTACAAGTGTACCTTTTAGATTCTACGACACCTGAACAAGCAGAGACAATGATAACTGAGGTAAAGGGGTTAAGAGGGGTAGCTGACGTATCTTATCTTTCAAAGGATGACGCTATTCAAAATTGGAAAGCTGATTGGGGAGAAAATGCATACTTGCTTGACTCTCTTGCAAGCAATCCGTTACCAAACTCTATAATGGTGAAAGTAGAAAGCTTAGAAACCTCTGATACGGTTGTAAAAGCATTGAAGGCCTTTGAGGGCGTAGAAGATATAAAATATTATAAGGAAACCGTGGACAAGCTTGTAAAAATAACTGACTCGATTCAGATTGCCGCATTAATTATAATGATATTTCTAGTGGTAGTTTCGGTGGTAGTTGTGTCAAACACAATTAAACTTACTGTACTGGCAAGATCAAGAGAAATTCACATTATGAAATATGTTGGTGCAACAAATTGGTTTATACGAGGACCATTTTTAATAGAAGGCATCGTTATTGGGCTTATTTCTGCAGGAATTTCAGTGGGAATAGTGGCCTTGGTATATGGAAAAGTTGTTGAACTAATTGGTCAGGATTTATTCTTGATTTTGTCAACCCCAATGGTTTCAGCGGGATTTTTGACAACTAACCTAGTATTTATATTCCTTGCAATAGGGGTTAGCATAGGTGCGTGTGGAAGTATTATCTCTATGAGAAGATTCTTAGATACATAGAAAGGAAAATACATATGAAAAAGTCAATATCCTATACTCTAATCTTGCTACTTGTTTTGTCTTTAGGGGCATGGAGTATTTCATACGCGGGAACAACACAAGACAAGTTAGACGACGTTAATGGACAGCTTAGTGATGTTAAGCAACAATTGAACGAAGGTAAAAAGCTTGAAAATAATTTGAATAAAGAGATACAGGCTTTGGAAAATAAAATTAATGATTCACAGGCAGAAATTAATGCTCTTAGCGGAAATATTGCCGCTACTCAAAAGAAAATTAACGATGCACTGGCAGAACTTGATAAACTTGAAAAAGATATGGAAGTTCAGAATTCAAATCTAAATGGCAGATTAAGAACAATGTATAAAAATGGTTCGGTTGGCTTTATAGATGTACTTCTAGGATCTACAGGCATCTCTGATTTAATGACAAATATGGATAGAGTCCAGAGAATTTATGATAATGATAAAGATGTAATGGAAGAGTTGCAAAAACAGCATGCCGTTATAGCCGCTCAAAAGAAATATTTACTTGATTTACAATCTGAATTGGTTGCGGCACAAAATGAAGAGGCTGAAAAGAAAGCGTCACTAAGCGAGGATAAATCTGTGGTTGCGGATAAGAAAGCTGAGGTTGCCAGTGACAATAAAGCATTGGAAGAAATGGAAAAAGCATTCTTGGCGGAAGCAAATAGATTAAAAGCGGAAATTCTTGCGGCGCAAAGTACCGGAACAAATTACAACGGGGGAACAATGGCTTGGCCTGCACCGGGAGTTACAAGAATTACTTCTCCTTTTGGCTATAGAATTCATCCTATTTTAAAAGTAAAGAAATTACATACCGGTATAGATATTGGAGCACCTTCGGGAACTACTATAGTTGCGGCAAATGATGGCACTGTTATTAAGGCAGGCTGGAATAACAGTTATGGAAATGTTGTAATGGTTGACCACGGAGGTGGTATTGTAACATTATATGCTCATAACTCCAGCCTATTGGTAAGTACAGGCGATGTTGTTTCTAGAGGTCAAGCTATTTCAAAATCAGGGTCTACAGGACAGTCTACTGGCCCACATCTTCACTTTGAAGTTCGTGTAAACGGTGACTATAAAGATCCTAAGGCTTGGGTATAAAATTCAAGGAAAAAGGCGATAAATGAATAAAATTAATCCGATAATAATAGAATTATTAAAAAAAAGAGGGATTTCAGGTGATGCTGAAATACTTGAATTTTTGTCGGACAAACCACAAAAAACATATGATCCATTCCTGCTTCACGATTTAGAAGCGGGGGTGGATTTAATACTGTCCGCAATAAATAATAAGAAAAAAATATGTATATATGGAGATTATGATGCAGACGGAGTAACTTCAGTTAGTATTCTTATGCAATTCTTTTCAAATTTTGATGCAGATATTACTTATTATATACCTTCCAGATTTGATGAGGGCTATGGCTTGAACAAGGGCGCCATAGACTATATTAAAAACATTGGAACAGATTTAATAATAACGGTTGACTGTGGTAGCGTGTCTTGTGACGAGGTAGAGCACGCAAAGGAAATTGGATTAGAAATAATAGTTACAGACCATCACAGCATCGCAGATAATGCTGCTGATTGTATATTAATCAATCCCAAGCACCCAAACTGTAAATACCCGTTTAAATATTTGGCAGGTTGTGGTGTGGCATTTAAACTTGCACAAGGAATACAGCGAAAATCAGGTATTTCCAAAAGGGCTGTAAATGAACTTTTAGATTTAGTTGCAATTGGAACAATTGGCGATATAGTTCCATTGGTTGATGAAAACAGAACTTTAGTTAAATATGGCATGAATGTAATAAAAGATGGTCATAGACTAGGGCTGTCTAAACTTATCAATGGCATTTCATTAAACTCAAAATTAATAAAGTCAGATAATGTAGCATTTGGCATTGTCCCTCATTTAAATGCGGCGGGAAGAATGAAAGCTGCTAAAATAGGTGTAGATCTGATGAATTGCAAAGAAATAAATCAGATTGATGTGATAGTTGAAGATTTAATACATAATAATAGGAATAGAAAGAGGGTACAAGAAGATACCTTCGCTGAGTGTGATAGGATTATCCAGACACTGCATAAGGATGACTTGTTTTATATAGTTAATTGTGAAGAAGCACATGAAGGCATTGCAGGTATTGTTGCAGGGAAATTGAAGGATAAATATCACCGACCTACCATTATACTTACCCCAACGGGAGAAGGATTTTTAAAAGGGACAGGAAGAAGTATCAGCAAAATAAATCTTTATAATGTATTAAAGGAGCAGGAAGATTTATTTGAAAGATTTGGCGGACATTCGGGAGCCTGCGGTCTTTTAATGCAGGAAGAAAAGTTACCAATATTTAGGTCTGCAATTGCAGATAGTATGAAAATGCTTTTGGAAAGTGACCCAAGTGCATTTGATGACGATAAAGAGGCTGATATTGTATTGGAAGGTAAAGAAATAACTTTTGACTTTATAAGGGATATAGAAAAACTTGCTCCATTTGGCAGTTGCAATGAAAGACCCTATATTGCATTAGAGGAAGTAGTAATTGCCAAAGTTCAATACATGGGGTCAGAAGGAAAGCATGCTAAATTTTCGGCATGTTGTCGTGACGGCAGTGTAATACAATCTGTATTTTTTAATCGAGCAGAGGAATTTAAAGACAAGCTTTTTTCTAATTCCCCATTAAGGCTTTTGGGAAGCCCGGAAATTTCGGAATGGAATGGAAATAAAAGAATACAGTTTTTAGTAAGTGATATTAAATAAATAAACTCATATATTATGGTATAATGACTGCAAAAGTAGCCATTATAAGATTGGAGTGCCATGCCAGAATTTCGCCATGGGCGAAAAGGCATATGGCGGATTATATCATAAAACTTTTAGTTTTATGATATAATAACTTGCGGAGGCAAAGAATGATACAAATAAAAAAACGTAATCTAGTGATTATAATAATCATTTCATTTCTTTTGGGTGGAGCTATAACCTTTTCCGGTATAATCTTCTACCCGGGGCAGACAGTTGTAATAAATAGGGATGACTATAACGTTTATAAAGATATCATGCAGAGATATTCAAAAGTGGAATCTTTATATCAAACATTAAACCAATACTATTATAAGGACTTAGATCAAGATAAACTTATAGAAGGTATGTGTTATGGTTTATTTGAGGGAACAGGTGATCCTTACACTAACTATATGTCAAAGGAAGAATATGACAACCTTATGATTAAAACAACCGGAAAGCTGGAAGGCATAGGAGTCACAGTGGGTGCTAATACCGATGGTTACATCGTAGTTGTTTCTACTGTAAAAGGCAGTCCGGCAGAGAAGTCGGGAATTCAATCAGGTGATTTAATTATTGCTGTTGATGGTGTGTCTTATAAAGGCTCTGAACTAGATAGTGCTGTGGCAAATATGCGTGGTGCAGCAGGTTCAAAAGTCAAGGTTGCATATATAAGGGATGGCAAACAAAAAGAGGTTGAACTAACAAGGGCTAGTATTACTCTTGAATCGGTTTTCTCTGAAACATTGGATAATGGTATAGGCTATATTTATATTAGCAACTTTGAAACAAAGACAGGTGAGGAGTTTAAGAAAGAACTTCATGGATTTGAACTAAAAGGTGCAAAAGGTGTTGTTATTGACTTAAGAAATAATGGCGGCGGAGTTGTAGAGAGCGGAATTGAAGTGGCAGATTTGCTGTTAGATGAAGGCGTGCTTGCCTATACTGAAGGTAAAGCCCAAGAGCGCACGTATATGAATACAACAGAAGGTAAGACTACATTGCCATATGTTATTTTGATTAATGAAGGAACAGCTAGTACCTCAGAAATAGTGGCGGCAGGCATAAAGGATAACAAGGGCGGTAAGATTGTAGGAACAAAATCTTTTGGAAAAGGTGTAATACAATCAATGGCACCGCTTAAAGACGGTGACGCTATAAAGATAACTGTATCTCAATACTTTTCACCTAAAGGAAAAGTGATACATGGCATTGGAGTAGAGCCTGATTATGAGGTTGAATTACCACAAGACAGCAAAGTTGATACACAACTTAACAAAGCAATAGAATTATTAACACAAGAAAATTAAAGTTGAATTTAAACATATAAAAAATTAAAGTTTAAATTGTGACACAAGAAAATTAAAGTTTAAATTGTAAGATAAAAACCTAGGATAGATGTAGCTGAATCAGCAAATCATCATTCCTAGGTTTTTTAATTAGTGCCTTTTCTTATCTGCTTATAATATAGAATGTATATAGTATGTACATTGCTACCATTATTGAGCCTTCAATTCTGTTAAGGGTTCTACCCATTATAAAAAATATCCAAGTTACTATACTGATAGCTACTAGCAATATCATATCGGAAATAGATAGGATATTTATAGTTATTGGATGTATTAATGAGGAAAGCCCCAAAACAAATAAAATGTTAAAGATATTAGAACCTAAAGCATTTCCAACAGCTAAGTCACTTTCTCCTTTAAGTGCAGCAACGACACTTGTAATAAGCTCCGGCAAAGATGTACCGATGGCAACAATGGTAAGCCCTATTAGTGCACTGCTTATGCCAAAGGACAGTGCAATATCGCTGGCAGAATCAACCACCAGTTTACCACCAAAAATAATTGCTACAAGCCCTAAAAGTGATTTAAATAGGGATGGCAAAATTGGTAACTGAGAATTACTTTTTACAGAGTTTTTAACTGGGCTCTTTTTGTGTTTACCGGCTTCAGGTAACATGATTATTAAAAGATATATAACAAAAATTATGAGAAATATTATTCCGTCAACTCTTGAAAAGTCTTTTTCAGAAGAACCGGGCAAAATAAAATCCAAAGCAAGTATTAGCATAAGTCCTGAAATAATGGTATTAAGCGGAAAATCACGCTTTAAAAGCATAGGTTCAATTTCAACGGGTTTAATAATAGCACAGACTCCAAGAACTACTAGCGTATTAAATATATTGGAACCCACAACATTTCCCGTAGCAATATCATTTTGTCCAATAAGTGCCGCAGTAGTGCTAACAGCAGCTTCAGGAGCACTTGTACCCATTGCCACTATGGTTAGACCAATAATAAAAGATGGGACATTGAACTTTTTTGCTATACCTACGCTTCCGTCAACGAAAACGTCAGCACCTTTAACTAATAAAAAGAATCCTAAAACAAGCAACATATAATGCATATAAATAATTTACCTTCTTCCTTTTCATAATATCAAAAAATTTTACCACATAATACCTCCCTTTGCAATTGACATTAGTTCATTTTATTGATAAGCTAAAAAAGTAAATTTTCTAAATTTTATTGCGTTTCATAGACTAAAGTGTTATAATTATACGGTAAAGTGTTAAAGTGTTCGAAAGGAGCAAAATTATGGCATATGAATCAAAATTTAAACGTGAAGATATTGATGAGTTGTTTAAGGCTATTTTGACATTACAAGATGAGGAAGATTGTTACAGATTTTTTGAAGATATCTGTACTATCAATGAAATACACGCTATTGCACAGAGATTGCAAGTAGCAAAGCTACTTTCACAAAAGAAAACTTATAGTGAAATTGAAGAGGCGACTAAAGCTAGCACTGCTACCATTAGTAGAATAAATAAATGTTTAGTTTATGGTGCTGAAGGTTACCAAAGAATTTTAGCTAGGCTAGACGAACAGAAGTAAACTTTACATATGAATGAGGCATAATAAGCACCATGTATATTATCTTGATATATATGGTGCTTTATATATATAGGAGATAAATATGAATCTATATATCTATAAGGGCGTAGGTAACAATGAGGATAAGGGGAAGGAACTAATAAACATTGCATTAAAAAACTACACCGGAGATAACAATGTAAGGCTCTCAATTAAAAGGACAGAAAGTGGTAAACCATATTTCAGCAATTTAAATATTAATTTTTCAGTTAGTCACTCAAATGATGTATGGGCTTGTTTGATGGCTGATTTTAATGTGGGCTTGGACATACAAGAGGAAAGAACTGTAGCATATGAGAAAATATCCAAAAGATTTTTTGTAAAGGATGAGTATGAATATATAAGAGAAAAGGGTAAAGAGGCATTTTTTGATATTTGGACAGGTAAAGAGGCATTTGTTAAATATACGGGCAATGGTTTTGCAAAAGAAGGTTTTGATACTTTCAAAGTTATTTGTAATGGAGAAATTGCTAAAGAAATAATATGGAATGATGAGCAGGTAAAGTTATATAAACTAAATATGAATATAAAAATGAGAGAAGCACTGGAATTTAGAAACTTCTATGGTGCGGTTTGCTCTGCAAAAGAGGAAAAAATATACTATAAATATATAGCATTAAGTGGTGAGGTATTAGATTATGATTAATATAACATTTTTATCAGAAAACAAAACAGACAATCCGGGATGTTTGGCGGAGCACGGGTTATCCATATATATTGAAGCACATAACAGAAGAATCCTCTTTGATGCAGGTGCTTCGGATGTATGTATTAAAAATGCTGAAACATTGGGTATTGATTTAGAAAAGGTGGATTCTGTAGTTATTAGTCATGGACATTATGATCATACCCAGGGCCTCCCGGCATTTTCTGAAATTAATAAGGATGCTGAAATATATATACATAAGGATGCCTTTGGAGAGTTTTATGGTATGGATGACGGAATATTAGACGAGGACACTTGTGGAATTATATGGACAGCAGAAGAAAAAGAGCTATTATTGAAAAGAACGGTTTTGACAGACGGAATTTATAAGCTTTCCGAGGACATAATAATATCAGGAGAAATACCAAATGTTGAAGGAGTGGAACCTCCGGAAAAATTCTATATAAAATGCTTTAATGATGATAATGAGCAGTTCCTGGAAGACAACATGAGTCATGAGCAATTCCTAGCTATACGAGACAGAGATTCAGAAGGAAAATCCGGCGGCATATATTTATTTTCAGGTTGCAGTCATAAAGGCATTGTTCCCGTTATTAGATATGCTAAAGAGCTGTTCCCCGGTGAAAAAATACTAGGGCTTATAGCCGGAATGCATTTATATTGTGTTGATAAAGACATTAGGAGTAAAACAATTGATGAAATACTTAAGGCAGATGTTGAAATGGTAATGCCTGTTCATTGCACAGGGATAAAAGCTATTTGTGAGATTAAAGCGATAATGGGAGATAAATGTGTTGTAGCTACGGCTGGAGATTATTTTCACTTACCAATGGCAACAGAATAATTTTAATGGAGTAATAAATGAATGAGAAAGCACTAAACAATGCACTAAAATATTTAACGATAAAAGATAGAACAGGTGCAGAAATGCAAACATACTTAAAAAGAAAGGAATATAGCTCACAGGATATTAAAGAAGTTTTAGAATATCTCGTGGAAATGAACTATATTAATGACAATGAGTATGCAATTAAATACTCAAAGGAGTTATGTACAAGGGGAAACGGAAGTGGCAAGGTTAAAAACGAACTTGTAAAGAAAGGAATATCGGGAGAGATAATAAAGCAGGTAATGGCTGAATCTGATGATTTTGATATTGCAATAGAGAAAGAAAAAGCACTGGAACAGGCTAAGAAGATTATTCTTAATAACTTTGATGAACTTAAAATTTCATACAGTGATGATTTTGAAACAAAAAAAATAAAATATAAAGCACAACAACAGCTTAAAGGCAAGATTGGGAGGAGATTAATTTCAAAGGGGTATTCTCAGGATATTGTTTTTTCAGTTATAAATGATATTTGCAAAGAATATCTGTAGTGACGTTTGTAAATGTATATTTCGCCCTAAAAAGACATAATAATACATTAAATTACACAAAATGCTTTTAAATTTATTTAATAAATGGTATCATATATTAAATAAAAAGATTCTGAATTGTGAGAAAATATTCGATTCTGGATTTTTTATTCTGCCCTTAAATAATAGTTTTAAAAAACGGTGGGAGGAATTTATGAAATTTAGAAGCATAAGAACAAAAATCTTAGCTACTGTATTAATTGTTTTACTTTTATCCCTGGGTGCTGTATCTACGCTATTCGGAATTTTGAATATTAGGGGAACGGAAAAAACAGTTGAGAAAATCTTGACAGAAACCGCTGGTACGGCAGCTTTGGCTGTTGGCAATATGGTGACCGCGTATAAAAACATTATAAAAGAAATTGGGACGATTCCATCTCTTACAGATGAAACTTTAAGTGTAAAAGACAAAGAGGAAATTCTAAACGGAAAACTTAAAGAATATGGAATGGAAGAGATTGATATTACTAATAAACAGGGAATCGATTTAAACGGCGAGAATGTTTCTATGAAAGAATTTTTTGAAGCATCTATAAATGGACAGCTTTTTATATCTTCGCCTATGATGGACAAAGAAACTTCTAAAATGGTAGTTCATATATCAGCACCACTTTGGAAAGATGGATTGTTTGGTGGTGAAATTGTTGGTGTTGTGTATGCCAAAGAAGATGCGAATTTTATATCCAGTATTTCCAATGCAGTTGAAGTTGGAGATACGGGGTCTGCATATATAATTGACAGTAAGGGTATCACTATAGCCCACAAGAATGAAGAAGCTGTAATTAATATGGAGAGCACGGCAAAAGATGCTGAGAGTGACAAACAATTACTTCCATTGGCGGAACTAGAGGCTAGAGCAATTAAGGGTGAGGTTGGCTTTGGAGAATATACATATGGAGGTACAACTAAATTAACTACCTATGCACCTGTACCTAATACAGAGGGCTGGTCTGTTTTCGTAAATGTGGAGAAGAATGAGTTTATGAAACACTCCTATAATGCTTTGGTGATTTGTGCTATTTTGGCTATTATTGCATTAATCATTTCCACATTTGTTGTAATCCTTTTATCAAGAAGTATTTCAAAACCTATAAAAGAGGTGGAGAAAGTGGCGCTAGATTTATCGGAGGGGAACTTCGATATAACAATAGAATCTAAAAGCAATGATGAACTTGGTAACTTGGCAAATAGTATGGAAAATATGGTGTCAATAACAAAGGACATTATTGATGATACTGTTAGAGGACTTGGACAGATTGCAAAGGGTAACTTTGACTTAAATCCTAATGTTGAGTATATTGGCATTTATAAAAAATTAGAAAACTCCATATGTGAAATTATTTTATCACTAAGTGAGACATTAAACAGTGTAAAGAGTTCTGCTGAGCAAGTAAATATAGGTGCAGAGCAAGTATCGTCAGCCTCTCAGACTTTGGCTCAAGGTGCAGTTGAACAAGCAAGTTCAATAGAAGAGCTGGCGGCATCAATCAGTGAAATCTCGGATAAAATAAATGAGAGTGCAAACAATGCGAGAACTGCCAATGAGCAATCTATTATTGTGGGAAAAGATTTGGCAGAAAGCACTGAGAAAATGAATAAAATGGTGTCGGCTATGAAGGACATCTCGTCTAAGTCCAGTGAGATTGGAAAGATTATAAAGACCATTGAAGACATTGCGTTCCAAACAAATATTTTAGCTCTTAATGCTGCGGTAGAGGCCGCAAGGGCAGGTGAAGCAGGAAAAGGCTTTGCTGTAGTGGCAGATGAAGTAAGAAACTTGGCTGGAAAATCAGCAGAAGCGGCAAAGGATACTACAGCCTTAATAAAAGACACGGTTAATGCAGTTAATGAAGGGACTTCAATAGCAGTGGAAACCGCTGATTCTATAGGCTATGTAGTGGAAAATACAAGAAGTGTTGTAGACTCTATGCATTTGATTGCAAATTCGGCAACAGAACAGGCTGCATATATAAAACAGTTAACACTTGGGCTTGATCAGATTTCTTCAGTGGTTCAATCGAACTCGGCAACAGCAGAAGAAAGCGCGGCTGCAAGCCAAGAACTTTCTGCTCAAGCAGGTATGTTAAATGATGAAGTTAGTAAATTTGTAATTAAAAACTCTACAGATTTTTCGGTTAAACACACAAAATAAGAATAAATTTCTTGACATAAATAAACAAAAGCTATAGAATAAAAAAGGATATGCGAAATGCATATCCTTTTGTTGAAGCCTTGCCCGTATCTTTGATAGGTTGCGCAAGTCTCATACAGAAATTCCCCAAAACCGATTGGAAGGAATTTTTCAGTTGAAGCCTTGCCCGTATCTTGTATAGGTTGCGCAAGTCTCATACAGAAATTCCCCAAAACTGATTGGAAGGAATTTTTCAGTTAACTAAATATACCTAAGCAATGAAGGAACCAGTAGTAACTATGTAAAATCCTTACAGAGAAATATGCAAGAGCTGAGAGCATATTGGTGAAATAGTATATGAATATCACTCCGGAGCTTTATCACAATTAAGAGGCAGAATAAATATGGTTTGTTTTGCAAATAGGGTGGTACCGCGGTTATTAATAATCGTCCCTAATTCACGTATGTGGATTAGGGATTTTTTATTGTGTAGGAAATATTAACTATGACATTTGAAGGGATAAAATACTTTGTATTTTGGAACTTCAAAACAGAATAGATGGTTAAGTATATTTTATCTTTGGAAATATCGGAGAAAAAGATTGATTATATACATAATTAAGTGGATATAACTACTTTTGTACGATTTATATAGGATTTAGAAAGGGAGCTGATAATAATGTTTAAGAATTTATCTGAGAAACCCATAGCAGAATGCCAGCACGAGCAGGCAGTGGCTTGGGAAAACGAGAAACTTTTGGAAAAGTGTGTTACAACAAGAGAGGGTATGCCATCATTCGTATTTTACGAGGGACCTCCTACCGCAAATGGAAGACCGGGAATACATCACGTGATTGCAAGAACTTTAAAGGATTCAGTTTGTAGATATAAAACTATGCAAGGCTATGCTGTAAAAAGAAAAGCCGGTTGGGATACACACGGACTTCCTGTTGAAATAGAGGTTGAAAAGCAACTTTCCATGTCCGGTAAACAGGATATAGAAAAATACGGTATTAAAGAATTTAATGAAAAATGTAGAGAATCTGTATTTACTTACGAAGGTATGTGGAGACAGATGACTGAAAGAATGGGATACTTAATTGACCTTGACAATCCTTATATTACCCTAGACAATAATTTTATTGAATCAGGATGGTGGATTTTAAAGGAATTCTTTAAAGCAGGAATGATTTATGAAGGACATAAAATTCTTCCTTATTGCCCACGTTGCGGAACAGGTCTAGCTTCTCATGAAGTAGCACAGGGATATAAAGAAGTAAAAACACAGACTATTACTGCTAAATTTAAGAGAAAAGATGCAGATGAGTATTTCTTAGCATGGACAACTACTCCTTGGACTCTAGCATCTAATGTTGCACTTACTGTTGGTCCAAATGTTGATTATGTTAAAGTAAAGATGCATGATGACACAGAAGAGAGCGGAAAAGTTTTTTATGTGGCAAAAAACCTTGCGGACAAGGTATTGGGTCAAGAAAAGTATGACATCCTTGAAGAAATGAAGGGTAAGGATTTAGAATATCTTGAGTATGAACAGTTAATGCCATTTATAAAGCCGGATAAAAAGGCTTTCTTTGTAACTTGTGCAGACTATGTAACAATTGAAGATGGTACTGGAATCGTACATTCAGCTCCTGCATTTGGTGAAGATGACTATCAAACAGGAAGAAGATATGATTTACCTGTATTAAATCCTGTAGATGAACAAGGTAATTATACGGATACACCATGGGCTGGCAGATTTGTAATGGAAGATGGCCTTGATGTAGATATAATCAAATGGCTTGCCGCAGAAAAGAAGATTTTTGCTAAGGAAAAAATGGAGCACAATTATCCTCACTGTTGGAGATGTAGCACTCCGTTGATTTACTATGCAAAGCCAAGCTGGTATATTGAAATGACTAGACTAAAGGATCAGCTAGTTGAAAACAATAAAACAGTAAACTGGTTCCCTGATTATGTTGGAGAAAAGAGATTTGGAAACTGGCTGGAAAATGTAAACGATTGGGCAATTTCCAGAAATAGATATTGGGGCACACCAATTCCAATTTGGAGATGTGAATGCGGACACTTAGAGTGCATTGGAAGCAGGGCTGAACTTGTTGAAAAAGCACAGGAAAATATAACTGAGGATATTGAACTTCATAGACCATATGTGGATGATGTACATTTAACTTGCTCTGAGTGTGGTAAGACTATGACAAGAATACCTGAAGTTATGGACTGTTGGTTTGATTCAGGTGCTATGCCTTTTGCACAACATCACTACCCGTTTGAAAACAAAGAGAAATTTGATGAAGAATTATTCCCGGCAGACTTTATTTGCGAGGGTATAGACCAGACTAGAGGTTGGTTCTACTCACTTCTTGCCATATCAACATTCATAAAGGGAAAAGCTCCATATAAGAATGTTCTTGTAAACGATCTTATCCTTGATAAAGAAGGCAAAAAAATGAGTAAGTCAAAAGGCAATACCGTTGATCCATTTGCACTTTTTGACAAGTACGGTGCGGATGCTACCAGATGGTACCTTCTTTACGTTTCACCAGCTTGGTCTCCAACTAAGTTTGACGAGGATGGATTAATTGAGGTAATCAGTAAATTCTTTGGAACTTTGAGAAATGTATATAATTTCTTTGTACTTTATTCAAATCAGGATGATATTAATCCTTCAAAGCTTGAAGTGTCATATGAAAACAGACCGGAATTGGACAGATGGATTCTTTCAAAGTACAATCAGTTAGTTTTAGATGTTACTGCTGAAATGGAAAGATATGACCATATGAAAACTGTAAGAAAGATTCAGGACTTTGTTTCTGAAGACCTTTCAAATTGGTATATAAGACGTGCAAGAAGAAGGTTCTGGGGTGAAGAATTAACTGAAGATAAGAAGAGTGTATACGCTACAACATATGAAATTTTAGTAGGCGTTTCTCAGCTTATTGCACCTTTTGCTCCGTTTATTTCAGATGAAATATATACAAAGCTTACAGGAAATGAATCTGTTCACATTTCATTCTTCCCTAAGGCAAATGAAACTCTAATTGACAAAAATGTAGAGGAAAGAATGGATCTTGTAAGAACTCTGGTTGCACTTGGAAGAGGAACAAGAGAAAAAGAGAAGATAAAAGTAAGACAACCATTATCAGAAATTCTTGTAGATGGTAAATATGAGGCTCTAATCGGAGATTTAACACCGTTAATCATGGAAGAATTAAATGTTAAGAATGTTGTTTTTGAAACTCAGTTAGACAAATTTATTGACTATAGCTTAAAACCAAACTTTAAGGTGGCAGGACCTATTTTAGGTGCTAAAATAAAGGCGTTTGGCGGAGCACTGGCTAAGGCAGACCCGGCAGAGCTTGTTGGAAAGCTGGAAGCTGTAGGAGAGGCTGTATTAAATGTAGATGGCGAAGACTTTACCATTAATAAAGAACTAGTGGAAATAAAGATTAACGCTAAGGACGGATTCTCTGTATCTATGGAGAACAATGTCTTTACTATTCTTGATACAACTCTTAATAAAGATCTTATTGAGGAAGGGCTTGCAAGAGAACTTATCTCAAAGGTACAACAATTGAGAAAGCAAAATGATTTTGAAATGATGGATAATATTAAGATTTATGTTTCTTCTGACGAAGAAGTAAAATCTGCTATTACAGCTCATAAAGAATATATTATGAAGGAAACTCTTGCTGTTGCAATTGAAGAAAAGTCCGGTTTAACAGAATATGAACTAAACGGACATAAAACAGGAATTGATGTAGAAAGAGTATAACTAAATAGACGCTTTAAAAAACCGTTTCTAATTTTTAATAGAAACGGTTTTTGTATTGGATAAATATAGGATTTGTAGTATGATTATATTACAACTTAAAATTATAAAAAAAGAACGAATTTATAGGAGGTTAAAATGAGAAAATTATTAAGCGTATTACTTGTTATAACTTTAGTATGCAGTGGCTTTGTTGTATCTTTTGCAAAGGATTCAGAAAGTAAAACTGCCCAACTTAGACCTGATTATAAAATTATAATTGACGGTACACAGTGCGGATTTAAAAATTCTAACGGGAATTATGTTTACCCTTTGGTGTATAAAAACTCTACATATTTACCTTTGAGATCCATTGGCGAGGTAATAGGTAAAAATGTAAACTGGGATGAAGCTAACAAAACAATAACTTTAAGCGGCAATAAAAATGTGACATTAATTAAAGTTCCGGAAACTACTGTAGATAAGCAGAATATAAGTATTCAGGTAAGACCGGATTTTAAGATTGTAATAGATGAAAAGGTTATTGAGTTTAAAGATGCAAAGGGTGACAGAGTATATCCTGTACTTTATAACGGGTCAACTTATCTTCCAATAAGGGCAATTGGAGAGATAATGGGTAAAACTGTTGAGTGGGACAATGCTAGTAAAACTATTACACTGGGCAGTAGCACAAATACAGTTACAGATGCAGACAGCTTTAACACATCTAATGTTGTAAATAATGAAAATAAACCAACTACTAATACAGATAAGAATAACTCTAATAATTCAGACAAGAATAGTAGTGACATAGGTTTAGAAAAAGCTAAAGAAATCGTATTAAAACACGCAAAACTAGATTCAAGTAAAGTAACATTTACAAAACAAAAACTAGATATAGATGATGGAAAAAGAGTGTATGAAATAGACTGTGTGTCAGGAGACAAATCATATGAATATGAAGTTAGAGCACATGACGGAAAAATTTTAGATTTCGACATAGATAATATTCATGATGATGAAGATAATGACTAGGCATAAATAAAAATAACTAATAGGATTGAAGAGTATAAATATGAATAAAACTAATTTGAAAGATTTGACCATTGAAGAAATGGAGCAATACTTTGAACAAATGGATGAAAAGAAGTTTAGGGCAAAGCAAGTATACCAATGGTTATATAAAGGAGTTTCTAACTTTGAAGAAATGACCAACATCTCAAAGGGACTAAGAGATAAGTTAGAAGCAAACACAGAGATTGGGTCTTTAGAAATAATTCAAAAGCAGGTTTCTAAAAACGATGGCACTAGAAAGTACTTATTTGGCTTAAAGGACGGAAATAGTATTGAAAGTGTATTTATGAAATATAAGCATGGAAACTCAATTTGTATATCCTCACAAGCGGGTTGTCGCATGGGATGTAAATTTTGTGCATCAACTATTGGGGGTCTAAAGAGAAATTTATCAGCAGGTGAGATAATTGATCAAATTGTTTCTGTAGAACGAGATACAGGAGAAAAGATTAGTAACATTGTGGTCATGGGAACAGGAGAACCATTTGATAATTATGAAAACCTTTCAAAGTTTATTCATATTGTTAATAGTAAAGATGGCTTAAATATTGGCATGAGGGGAATAACGGTATCGACTTGCGGTATTCTACCTAAAATTGAAGAGTTTGTACATGATTTCCCTCAAGTTAATCTAGCCATTTCACTTCATGCGCCTAACGACAAGATTAGAAGCACTACAATGCCTATAAATAAAAAGTATCCAATTGATGAATTAATAAAAGTATGTAAAAAATACACTGACACAAGCAACAGACGAATCACTTTTGAATATGCTTTAGTAAAGGGGGTTAATGATAAAGACGAACACGCTGTAGAATTGGCATCAAGATTAAGGGGAATTCTTTGTCATGTAAACCTGATTCCTCTAAACAGTGTAAATGAAAGTGAGTATGAAGGCAGTTCAAGAAAAAATGCACAACTTTTTAAAGATAAATTGGAAAAACTAGGTATTACTACTACGGTGAGAAGAGAGCTGGGAAGTGATATAGATGCGGCATGTGGTCAATTAAGATTGAACAATTATGAAAATTTTGAAAATTGTTAGCACTTATTACTTATTTATCTTGATTAGGCATAATTGATGGTGTATAATGGGTTCAAACAAGCTGTTATAGCAAGTTCGAGTATGCAAGTTATTGCATAGCTGAAAGAGGAGGCGATTAAAATGGTTAAGTTATTAATCGGTAAAAAGGGTTCAGGAAAAACGAAAACAATGCTTGACATGGCCAATGAGGGGATTGAGGAAAGCAAAGGTAGTGTTATATTTATTAATAAAAATCAAAGGCTTATGTGTGATTTAAAGCATAAGATTCGGGTTGTGTGTATGGAAGATTTTCCTCATATAACCAATAGTGATGAATACATTGGATTCCTGTACGGTATAATTAGTTCTGACCATGATATTGAAAAAGTCTTTATTGATAGCATACTTAAACATGCAGATATTAATGAAGAAAGTGTTCCCGAGTTTATTGAAAGGCTCAAAAATATATCAAAGAGATATGATATTGAGTTTATAGTAAGCTTAAGCCTCGAAAGAGAACAGCTGAAAAGTGTTGATTTAGAAGCATTTGAGATTATGAATTAAATTAGAGTATTCTAGCAAGAAATTGCTTGATAAAATGGCGGTGATACAATCACCGCCATTTTTGGGATTGAATTTTATGCTATGATGACTGCAAAAGTAGCCATTATATAGAAAAGAAAACGAGGACAATAGACATGAAGAAGGTTGCACTATATATTTTTTTAACAGCGTTTTTATTTGGAACTATGGAGGTTGCCTTAAAACTAGCAGGAAGTGGAATGGATTCCTTTCAACTTACTTTTTTAAGATTTATGATAGGAGGAGTACTGCTTTTACCATTTGCAATAAGTGAAATAAGTCAAAACCAGACTAAATTTGTTTTTAAAGACATTTTATACTTATTTTACTTAGGTGTAATATGTATACCCATAAGTATGTTATTCTTTCAATTGGGTGTAATGCGTTCAAATGCATCCACCGCGTCAGTAATAATGTGTATAAATCCATTGTTTACAATGATTTTTGCTCATTTTATTTCTGACGAGAAATTTAATAAAAAGAAAGCTATAGTATTATTTTGGGGCATTTTAGGATTAGTGTTCATGGTAAGCCCGTGGAAATTACAAGAGGGAAATACACCTATAGGAATTCTATTTATGATATTGGCGGCAGCTTCCTTTGGACTTTATACTGTTCTGGGCAAAAACAGCATACAAAAGATTGGTATAATGGCTCAGACAAGTATAAGCTTTATTTTAGGGTCTTTTGCATTACTGGTCATAATGCTAGTTCTTGATAAGCCGGTTTTTGTTGGAGTTAAGGAAAACTATATACTGGTAGCTTATATAAGCATTTTTGTAACAGGATTGGGCTATTATTTTTATTTCTCAGCTATTAAGCTGTCAGATGCAACCACGGGGTCAATTGCCTTTTTTATTAAGCCGGCAATCTCTCCTATTATAGCAGTAATAATATTGGGAGATAAATTGCTGTGGAACACATATTTAGGAATAGGGTTTATATTAATTGCTTCTTATTTAAATCTAAAGAGTAAAAGGAAGCAAAAAGAATTGACTAAAATTGATATTAAAGATATAAAAGAGATTGAATATATAAAAGAAAGTAAATATATAAAAGAAAGTAAAGATATTAAAGAAAGCAAAGATTGTATTGAGGGTAAAAGCAGTGAAAAAAAGAGAGCTTGATATTAAAGTTATTGAAGACTTATTTAAAAACAGAAAACCGGGTGTAATTGGCAGGTATAGATATTATTCTGTTCTTGTTCCAATAATTAAAAAGGAAAATCAATTATTTTTATTGTATGAAGTTCGCTCAGATGATTTAAAACGTCAACCGGGAGAGATATGCTTTCCAGGTGGTGCAATAGAAGAAAATGAAAGCAGAAGGCAATGTGCAATAAGAGAAACCTGTGAAGAATTGGGAATTAGAAAAAAACATATTAAGGTTTTGGGTGAGTTAGATACATTGTATACCTACAGCAATTTTACAATGTATTGTTACTTAGGAGAAATTCCTTATGAAGAAATATATAATATGAAGTTAAATAAATCAGAAGTAAAAGAAATCTTCTTAGTGCCATTAGATTTTATCCTAGAAAATCCCCCTTTTATCTACAATGTGGAAGTGATACCAAATATAGGGGCGGATTTTCCGTATAATATCCTAAAACTTAACAATGGATATAATTGGAGAAAAGGCGAATCTGAGATACCGATTTATCAGTTTGGAGATAGAATAATATGGGGGTTAACTGCTAGAATTACACACAATTTGGCAAATATATTAAATGCAAAAAACAGGGAATAAAATGCCTCTGTTTTTTTATTGGTAATTTTTATATAATGATTTTTGCCACAAAAGGGTCTTATACTTTTTTTGGGGGCGAAACCAAATCGAATAAAATTCCCCCGTATTTTGGATAAAGTGGAAAGGGAGAAAAATCATGAAAAGGAAATTTGTAAAATTAACGTTAACACTAACACTATTAATGGTTGCAGCAGCACCTACGGCTGCCTTTGCAGGAACAAATTGTAGCGCGAAAGCTTCAGTTCCATCAAACCAGTCAGTAATTAAGACCTTTAACAAGAATTGCTCTTTAAGCCAGTTGGGGAACTACTTAGGTAAGCAATCTTGCATAAACGGTCAAGCTAATTGTAAGTTAGACGGTGAAGATTTTGGATTTGTTCCAAAGAAAGTTAAAAATAATATAAACCAAAATGTGGCAGGAGTTCAGAAAACAAATAAGAACTATAATACAAGTTGCAATAACAATTTAAATTGCAATAAAAGTAATAATTGCGGTATAAACAACAACTGTAATTTAAACAGCAATTGTGGAACAGGTAATGACTGCGGCTTTGACAACAATTGTGGAACAAATAGCAGTTGTGATAAAAATAATAACTGCGGTTCAAATAATGGTTCTGGAAACAACAACGGAAATGTGAACAACGGAAACAACGGAAACAACAACGGAAATGTGAACAATGGCAACAACGGAAACAACAATGGAAATGTAGACAACGGAAACAACGGTAACAACAATGGAAACACAAACAACGGTAACAATAATTCTGGTAATGAAAAGCCTAGCATTGATAACAATGTAGGAAATTATGAAAAACAGGTTGTAAACTTAGTAAATGAAGAAAGAGCTAAAGCTGGACTTGCGCCTTTAAAGTTAAATACTAAATTGGCAGGAGTTGCAGGAGTAAAGGCTGAAGATATGAGAGATAGCAACTACTTTTCACATACATCGCCAAACTATGGCTCACCGTTTGATATGATGAAAAAATTTGGTATCACATATTCAAGTGCAGGGGAAAATATCGCTAAGGGTCAGAGAACACCTGAAAGTGTTATGAGTGCTTGGATGAACTCTTCAGGTCATAGAGCAAACATTTTAAGTAGTAATTTTGACGAAATTGGTGTGGGATATACTACTGATAGCAAAGGGAATACATATTGGGTACAAATGTTTATTAAATAGTTTATTCAATTCATTCCGTACAAAAGTGTGAGATGAGGTAGATTATTTAATAAATAGGGGGATAATCCGTTACTTTTTTAAATTCTAATATACTTTTTACATAATAATTAAATATATTTTTAATATACAAAAAAATATTTTACGAAAATAGTCAAAAGTATTAAAAGTATCACTGTTAAAATGTCACAATTAATCAATAATTGCAAATAAAAATAATTTCTTGTAGAAAACACTTATATACAAAGTGTTGCTAGCCGCTTTGTATATATTTGTTCCCACAATGGTCATAATAACTGTATTGAAAATTTTATTGTAAGCCTATATAATGTAGGTATGTAATATGATCAACCGTATTTCAGGAGGGAAAAATCTTATGAAGAAATTTTTAGCAATTGTACTTGCGTTAACGCTTGTACTTGGATTGGTTGCTTGTGGCGGTAGTGATGCTCCTGCTGGAGAAAATGATGCGGCAGGAACTTTCGAAATCGCAATGATTACAGACGTTGGAGAAATCGATGACAAATCCTTCAACCAGGGTACTTGGGAAGGTATCAAAGCTTATGCAGAAGAAAACAATATAACTCATAAGTACTATAAGCCAACAGAAGAAAGTGTAGATGCTTACTTAGCAGCTATTCAGCTTGCTGTTGAAGCTGGTGCAAAAATAGTTGTAACTCCTGGTTACCTATTTGAAACACCAATCTTTAAGGCTCAGGAACTTTACAAGGATGTTAACTTTATTTTAATTGATGGAAATCCTAACGATGGTAACTTTGAACAGGAAGGCGGCCCTACTTATCGTACAGATGAAAATGCAGTGGGTATCGTATTTGCTGAAGAACAGTCTGGTTACTTAGCAGGATATGCGGCAGTAATGGACGGATATACTAAATTAGGATTTATGGGCGGAATGGCTGTTCCGGCAGTAGTTCGTTTTGGTTATGGATTTGCACAGGGTGCAGAAGAAGCTGCAAAAGAACTTGGAATCAATGACATTCAGCTAAAATATCACTATACAGGTGGCTTTATTGCAACTCCGGAAGCACAGACATTAGCGTCTTCTTGGTATGCAGATGGCACTGAAGTAATTTTTGCTTGTGGTGGTAAAGTTGGCGACTCTGTTATGAAGGCAGCAGAAGCATCAAATGGTAAAGTTATCGGTGTTGACGTAGACCAAAGCGGAGATTCAGAAACAGTTATTACTTCAGCAATGAAGGGATTAGCTCCGGCTGTACAAGCGGTTCTTGCAGATTATTATGCAGATAACTTCCCAGGAGGTAAATCTCTAGTATTTGGCGCAACTGAAGATGGTGTTCAGCTTCCAATGGAAACTTCAAAGTTCAATACTTTTACAAAGGACGATTACGATGCAGTGTATGCTGACTTAAAGGCAGGAAATATTAAGCTAAAGAAGGAAGAAGTTAAATCAGCATCTGACTTAGGATTAAGCTGCGTTAATGTAACTGTTATTAAGTAAAAAAACTTTATAAAGACGGTTGATAGAATGATTATTTAATTAACAACACACCTTTTGGTGTGTTGTTTTTTATATGCTTTTTAGGTATAATAATAAGGTATTACATTGAAAAGAGGGTAAACTATTATGGAATATATAATAGAAATGTTAAATATTACGAAAGAATTCCCTGGTATTGTTGCAAATGACGATATTACGTTGCAATTAAAGAAGGGAGAAATTCATGCACTGCTTGGAGAAAACGGTGCCGGTAAATCTACTCTAATGAGTGTTCTCTTTGGTATGTATCAACCTGAAAAGGGAGTTATAAAAAAGAATGGCAAAGAAGTAAAAATCAATAATCCCAATGATGCAAATTTAATGGGAATAGGCATGGTACACCAGCACTTTAAGTTGGTGCACAATTTTACTGTACTTCAAAATATTATTTTAGGTGTGGAATCTACTAAAAACGGTATGTTGCAAATGAAAGAAGCTAGAGATAAAATAGTAGCTCTTTCAGAAAAATATGGTTTGATGGTTGATCCGGAAGCAAAAATCGAAGATATAACTGTAGGTATGCAACAGAGAGTTGAAATCTTAAAGATGCTTTACAGAGAAAACGAAATCTTGATTTTTGATGAGCCAACAGCAGTTCTGACTCCGCAAGAAATAGAAGAACTGATGAAAATAATGAAGGGTCTTGCAGCAGAAGGAAAATCAATTCTATTTATTACACATAAATTGAATGAAATCAAAGAAGTTGCCAACAGATGCACAGTTCTAAGGAAAGGAAAGTATATAGGTACAATTGATGTAGCCAATACTTCCAAGGAAGAAATGTCAGAAATGATGGTAGGACGAAAAGTAAACCTAAATATTAATAAAACTGATGGCATAGCTTCTGAAACGGTTTTAGAAGTAAGAAACATGAGCGTTAAATCTAAGCACAATTCCAAAAATGCTGTAAACAATGTAACTTTTAAGGTAAGAAAAGGAGAAATTGTCTGTATTGCAGGTATAGACGGAAATGGGCAATCAGAATTAGTCTATGGTATTTCCGGAATATTACCTATAGAATCAGGTCAAATTTTTGTTAATAACCAAGATGTTACAAAATATAGTATCAGAAAGAGAAATTTGGCCGGAATAAGCCATATACCTGAGGATAGACATAGAGACGGACTTGTATTGGATTATAATTTAGCAGAAAATCTGGTACTTAAAAATTATTTTAAACCTGAATTTCAAAAACATGGGTTTATTAACTTTAAAAAATCAAGGGAGTATTCCGAAAAGTTAATAGAACAGTTTGACATAAGAAGTGGACAGGGCTCAAGGACAATTGTGAGAAGTATGTCAGGCGGAAACCAGCAAAAAGCTATTATAGCCAGAGAAATTGATCTTAATCCGGATATTCTAATAGCCGTTCAGCCTACAAGAGGTCTGGATGTGGGAGCTATTGAATATATTCACAATCAACTAATTCAAAAAAGAGACGAGGGAAAAGCTGTTTTATTAGTATCCTTGGAACTAGATGAAGTCATGAATGTGAGCGATAGAATATTAGTTATTTATGAGGGCGAGATTGTGGCTGATTTAAACCCAAAAGAAATAACGGTACAAGAGCTAGGGCTTTACATGGCTGGTTCAAAAAGAAATGAGGTGACCGCATAGAATGGAGCGAATTAAAAAAGTTTTAGTAAGTAATGGATTTAATAATGCTATGTCATCTATTTTTGCTATCATTATAGGATTGTTGTTTGGTTTTATTATATTATTAATCAGTAATCCATCACAGGCATTTGATGGGCTTATTATAATATTAAAAGGCGGATTTAGTACCGGAGGGAAGGGGCTTGGTCAAGTTCTTTATTTTGCCACACCTCTGATTCTGACAGGTTTGTCCGTGGGATTCGCATTTAAAACGGGTTTATTTAATATTGGTGCAGCAGGCCAGTTTATAATGGGTGCTTTTGCGGCAATATATGTGGGTGTACACTGGACCTTCTTGCCGGCGCCATTTCATTGGATTGTTGCTCTTTTAATGGCAGCTGTTGTTGGTGGGCTTTGGGCACTTATCCCCGGATTGATGAAGGCTTATTTGAATGTACATGAAGTTATTTCTACTATTATGATGAATTACATTGGTATGTATATGGCCAATTATTTAGTTAAACTTACAGTATATGATAGTATGAAGACACAATCTTCAAATGTTGCAAGTTCATGTGTCATTCCTAAGATGGGGCTTGATAACATTTTCTATAACACATTGAGTGGAGGAAAAGATTTATCTACTGTAAATGGAGGCATATATATTGCTGTTATTATGGCGATAATTATGTATATTGTTTTAAATAAAACAACTTTTGGCTATGAGTTAAAAGCTTGTGGATACAATCCCGATGCCAGCAAATATGCAGGTATTAGTGAAAAAAGAAACATTGTATTATCAATGGTTATCGCAGGTGCACTGGCAGGACTGGGCGGCGGGCTATTATATTTGTCCGGTTCCAGCGGAAGACATATAAAAGTTGTTGATGTATTGGCATCAGAAGGATTCAACGGTATTCCAGTTGCCTTATTAGGACTTTCAAACCCTATTGGTATTATTTTTTCTGCAATATTTATTTCTTATATTACTCAGGGCGGAAATTACTTACAAAGACTTGACTATGCACCGGAAATTATTGAGATGATTATTGCTTGTATTATTTATTTCAGCGCATTTTCACTAATATTGAGAAAAATAATACCTAGTATTATACGAAATAGAGCAGAAAAGCATGAGGAAGGGGGAGAAAAGTAATGGATGTTTTGTATTTAGTAGTTCAACAAACAATGTTCTTTTCAATTCCACTTTTAATTGTAGCTCTGGGTGGTATGTTTACTGAACGTGGTGGCGTTACAAATATCGCCCTTGATGGTACCATGATTATGGGTGCTTTTGCCAGCATATATTTTATAAATCAAATGCAAGATACTATGAGTGGGCAATTATTATTGTTGCTTGCTATAGTAGTGGCGGTTGTTGTTGGAGCAATATTCTCATTGCTTTTAGCATATTCGGCAGTAAATATGAAAGCAGACCAGATAATAGGCGGTACTGCATTGAATATGTTTGCTCCGGCTTTTGCAATTTTTGTTGCAAGAATGATTCAAGACAACGGGGTTCAGCAGATTCCTTTTGATAATACATTTAGATTAGTTTCTGTTCCGGTACTTGGAGACATTCCTTTTATTGGAGGGCTATTCTTTCAAAATGCATATATTACAACATATATAGGTTTTGCAATACTGATTGTTTCAACTATTGTATTATATAAAACAAGATTTGGACTTAGGCTTCGTGCTTGTGGTGAACACCCTCAGGCTGCGGATTCCGTGGGTATAAATGTATATAAAATGAGATATGCAGGTGTAATGATTTCCGGCGGATTGGCAGGATTAGGGGGCTTAGTCTTCGTTATTCCTACCTCTACCAATTTTAATGCTACTGTGGCAGGTTATGGATTCTTAGCTTTAGCTGTTATGATTTTTGGGCAGTGGAAGCCTATGCGAATACTTTTTGCAGCATTTTTCTTCGGACTAATGAAAACCATTGCATCGGCATATTCCGTTATACCAGTACTATCTACTTTAGATATACCAAGTGATATTTATAAGATGATACCGTTTATTGCAACATTAATTGTACTTGCATTCAGTTCAAAGTCTTCACAAGCACCAAGAGCTGTAGCACAACCGTACGATAAGGGTAGCAGATAAATAATAAAACGTAAGAAAGAGGAATTATGGGATTTTTACCTATAACAAAACAAGAATGTGAAGCAAAGGGTTGGACTCAGCCAGACTTTGTTTTAATTACTGGGGATGGCTATATAGACCATCCCTCTTTTGGCACAGCTATAATAAGTAGATTACTTGAACATTATGGATATAAGGTTGCCATATTGTCACAACCTAATTGGGACAGTAAAAAAGATTTTATGAAATTTGGGAAGCCAAGATTAGGGTTCCTTATTAATGCTGGAAATGTAGATTCAATGGTAAATCATTATTCAGTATTTAAACACAAGAGAAGGTCCGATGCATACTCTCCGGGGGGAGAGGCTGGCAAAAGGCCAAATCGTGCGGTCATTGTATACAGTAACAGGGCTAGAGAGGCTTATAAAGACGTTCCTATAATAATAGGAGGTATAGAAGCAAGTTTAAGGCGCCTTGGACATTATGACTATTGGGAAGATAAAGTTAGACGATCTATATTATTAGATGCAAAAGCCGATATTTTAATATATGGCATGGGAGAACGTGCTATATTAGAGATAGCGGAAGCCCTTGATTCAGGAATAGAGGGTAAGGATGTAGGCTGGATAAAGGGAACCTGTGTAAAATCAAAGGAAATTTATTGGGATGACGAAACTATAAGCTTACCGGATTTTAATGATATTACTAAATCAAAAAAATCATATGCGGAAAGTTTTGCTATCCAATACAAAAACAATGATTTCATAACAGCCAAAAGATTGGTTGAAAAGTATGAAGAAGGTTTATTTGTAGTGCAAAATCCACCGCAAGAACCTCTTAATACTGAGGAATTGGATCAAATATATGAATTGCCGTATGAAGGGACATATCACCCATCATACGAACAAATGGGTGGAATACCGGCAATTAAAGAGGTGGAGTTTAGCATTATAAGCAGTAGAGGCTGTTTTGGGGGATGTGCATTTTGCGCATTGACATTTCATCAAGGTCGACAGGTGAGAGGCAGAAGCAAAGACTCTATTGTACGAGAAGGGAAGAGACTAACTCAACTTCCTAAATTCAAGGGATATATTCATGATGTTGGAGGTCCAACTGCAAACTTTAGAGGACCTGCGTGTAAAAAACAGGTTACAAAGGGTGTATGCACAAATAAAGACTGTTTGTATCCCAGCCCTTGTAATCAGATGATAGTAGACCATTCTGAATATTTACAGGTTCTAAGAGAGCTAAGAGAGCTTGAAGGAATTAAAAAAGTCTTTATTCGTTCAGGCATCAGGTTTGATTATGTTATGGCGGATAAGAATGAAGACTTCCTAAAAGAGCTTTGCAAACATCATGTAAGTGGTGTTTTAAAAGTTGCACCGGAGCATATTTCAGATACGGTTTTATCCTGTATGCATAAGCCTGAAAAGAAAGTATTTGAGGAATTTAGTAAGAAATATAAAAGGATTAATGAACAACTTGGGTTAAAGCAATATCTAATTCCTTATCTGATTTCCTCACATCCCGGTAGCAGACTGGAAGATGCTGTGGAATTAGCCGAATTTTTAAGTGACAATGGGTTTATTCCGGATCAGGTTCAGGATTTTTATCCTACTCCGGGCACATTGGCTACTTGTATGTATTATACGGAAATGAATCCTTTAACCATGGAAAATGTTTATGTGCCAAAGACTATGGAAGAGAAAAAAATGCAAAGAGCGTTAATACATTTTAATAAACCGGAGAATCATAATTTGGTGAAGGCGGCTCTTTATAAAGTTGGAAGGCAGGATTTAATACCTAAGCTTATTAGAAACAATAAACAAAGTAGAAATAACAATGTACAAGATAGAAATAACAATGTACAAAGTAGAAATAACAATGTACAAAGTAATAATGTCCATAATCATAAACGAAAGCAAGGCAAAAGGAGATAGGCAATGGGCTTGATATATAAGCTTGCAGATATAGTCGATGAGTGCAAACAAGAATATGAAAAACTTGCAATGTTATTAGATGAAAATAGCGATGAAAAGCATGGATTTAATGTTATAGAAAGTTATTCTAGTTCAATAGAAAACGGAAATCTATTGGCTGAGGGTAATAATCTTGAATTTATGCTTTATCTTTTGTCTGAAAAAAACATGAAAGGTAAGATAAAACTAATTTATGTTGACCCACCATTTTTTTCAAAGGCAGATTATAATTCGCAAGTAAAAATCAGCACCAAATGTTTTGAAAAGAATATTAATATTAGGCAAACGGTCTATACCGATAGCTGGAAGGACGGAATTGAATCATATTTGAGGATGATAGGCATAAGATTATATGTTATGCGAGAACTCCTTGCTGAGGACGGATGCATTTGGATGCATCTGGATTGGCACGCCGCCCACTATGTAAAAATAATAATGGATGAGGTTTTTGGCTCCGAGAATTTTATAAATGAGGTTATTTGGAACTATAAATCAGGAGGTTCAGGGCAAAGAAGGTTTGCAAGAAAACATGATACTCTGCTTTTTTATGGAAAAACAAATAAGTATTTTTTTGAGGTTCAGAAGGAAAAGTCGTATAATAGAGGCATGAAACCATATAGATTTAAAGGTGTAGAGGAATTCCAAGATGAAGTGGGCTGGTACACCTTAGTTAATATGAAGGATGTATGGCAAATGGACATGGTTGGAAGAACCTCTGCCGAAAGAACTGGTTATGCCACACAAAAACCGGAGGCTTTACTTGAAAGGATATTAAAAAGTTGCACTAAGGAAGGCGATTTGTGTGCCGACTTCTTCGGAGGGTCAGGGACATTAGCTGTGACAGCAAACAAAATGAAGCGTAACTGGATTACCTCTGATATAGGTAAGATGTCCATAGCAAGTATTAGAAAACGGTTGATTAGGAATGAGGCTAATTTTTCTGTGATTTCAAATTGTAATCATTCACAAGAAATATGCAGAGTTCATGCAAGTTGTGAAAAAAAACATGGCGACATATATTTGATTACACTACATAATTATAATCTGGATGAAGAGTCCATGAACCTTGCAAATGAAGAAGAATATAAAAATATTAAATTGATACTGGAAAAAGATAGTTTAAGCTTAATTGATTATTGGAGCTTAGATTTTAATTTTGATGGAATTAATCATAGACCACAGATTATACATTTAAGAGAAAAAGGTACTATAGAAATGCAAGGTGAGCTTACTAGTCAAACAGGAGTAATAAGTATGCTTTGCGTTGATGTCCTTGGCAACACGTCAAAGAAACTTTTTTATGTATAAAAATGTTTTTATATTTAAATAGGATTTTAGTTTGTATTTAATATAGATAGGAGGATGTAACATGAAAAAACTTACCGATGAACAAATCAAATCATTTGCTGTAGACTTTATATTAGTATTGATTGCTTGCTGTATCGGTGCTTTTGCCACTGTATCCATTATGATTCCAAATGGTCTTTCCAGTGGAGGTCTTACAGGTGTTATAAGAATACTACAGAACTATTTGCCTTTTGGATTTTCTGTTATGTATTATATTGGAGCGATTTTAATTCTAATAGTCTGTACAATAACGCTTGGGGTGAAAGAAGCAAAAAAGATTGTCTTGATGTCTATTTTGTATCCTACAGTTATGGTAGTTTTTGAACATTTAAATTTTCAATTATTAGAGGAAAAAGATATTATATTAGCTGCCATATATTGCGGTGTATTTTCAGGGGCTTGTAGTGGAATAGCATTTTCAAGAGGATATTCGTCAGGAGGCTCTGATACAGTAGCTAAGATAATTCAAAAAAAGCTTTTGCCACATATGAGTTTAAGTAAGCTATTGATGACAATTGATGCGGCAGTAATAATCACATCGGGTTTTGTTTTTGGAAGGAATATAGCTTTATATGCACTTATTACTACAGTTATTATTTCTAAAACAATAGATTTAATATTGTTTGGTTTGGCCACTAAAATTGTTCAAGTAGAAATAATTACAGAAAATCAGGCGGAAATTACTGATTACATCATGAATGATATGGAAAGAGGCGTATCTATAGAAACTATTGTGGGTGCTTACTCCGGGAGAGAAAAAAGTAAATTATTGGTTTTATGTTCTCCAAGAGAGGGGCTGCTAATAAGGCAACATATTGCTAAAACCGATCCCAGTGCATTGATAACTGTAATCCATGTAGACTCAGTGTGGGGAAATGGTAATGGATTTAATGATATAGATAAAGAATAATATTTTGAAATTAAAAGGTATTGCGGAGGTTGAATATGAAAGCAAGGGTATTAATCACATGGGCTGTGTTACTAACTTTAACCTTTAGTTTTACTGCTTGTGGGGATCCTGGTACAAAGAGTTCTGCAAAAAAGATAAATGCGGCACTGGAAAAAAGCATTGAAATCAAAAGTGGTAGCATTGAAACAAATATATTAGAGGGGAGCTATTATCCCAAAGACGCACCTAACAAAATTGTATCGGATTTTGAAAATCTAAACTCTAAAAAGGAGAAGGATGAAAGAAACATTGAATTTGATGTGACTTTTTATTATTCCGATAGAGAAAAAGAGGTAAGCAATAGAACTAATTATGAAGGCCTATATTTAAATGTTTACTATCCATATGAGAGATATAATAAGATAAATGTTGATAGAGTGGAAAAGATAGTTTCTGAAAAAAATGAAAATGGCACTACATATTATGTATATTATAATGGAAGTCATTTATCACGGAGAGAAGAATGGGCAGATTGTAAAGTAATTAAAGACTTTGAATACTTTTTTATTGATAAAGAGGGTATTATTACTGCGTATACCAGTGAAACCAGTTACAGGATTCAAGATAAGGATTCCCAAAAGTGGTCAGATGGTAAGAGCCGACTATCTGTCAAGCTTGAAAACTATGAAATATACTAATTGGAGGCGAACATGAATGAAGATGTTCTAACGAGGAAAACAGGATATTTAATAAAGAGGTTTATTCCGTATTTTAGTAAATATAAATGGATTTTAGTATTAGATTTATTTTGTGCAACGCTAACTACATTATGTGATTTGGTATTGCCTTTGATTGTAAGATATATTACAGATAAGGGTATGAATGATATTGAGTCATTAACCTTACAAATTATTTTAAGTTTAGGTGCGGTATATCTGGTTCTAAGATTTATAGATGTAATTGCTAATTATTATATGGCAAATATTGGTCATGTTATGGGGGCTAAGATTGAAACCGATATGCGTAAAGATTTATTTTCGCATATGCAAGAACTTTCCTATTCATATTATAGCAATACGAAGATAGGTCAGCTAATGGCTAGAATTACAAGCGATTTATTTGATATTACAGAGTTTGCACATCACTGCCCGGAAGAATATTTTATTGCAGGTCTTAAAATTATTGTTTCCTTTGCAATTTTATGTTCGGTAGATGTGTGGCTAACAATAATTATTTTTGCCATTTTGCCAATTATGATATTCTGTTCTATGCAATTTAACCAAAAAATGAAAAAAGCTTTTAAGAAACAGAGAAATCAGGTTGGAGAAATAAATGCACAAGTTGAAGACAGTTTGTTAGGAATCAGAGTATCAAAATCATTTGCCAATGAAGAGCTAGAAAAAGAAAAATTTGAAGAGGGAAATAATAAATTTTTAGATGTAAAAAAAGAATCATATAAATATATGGCGGGATTCCAAGGAACAGTTAGACTGTTTGATGGAATCATGTATATTGCAGTTGTTGTAATCGGATCTATTTTTATGATTAACGGTAAAATACAACCGGCAGATTTAGTGGCATATCTTCTTTATGTGGTTATGCTTTTAAATTCAGTTAGAAGAATTGTTGAATTTACAGAACAATTTCAAAGGGGTATGACCGGAATAGAGAGATTTATAGAAGTAATGGATGAACCTATTGAAATTGATGATTTGCCTGATGCCATTGATCTTCCTTCCGTAAAGGGAAATATTCAATTTGAGGATGTAAGCTTCAAGTACTTTGACAGTGACAATATATTGAATAACATAAACATTTCAATAAAAGCAGGAGAAAATGTGGCTCTTGTGGGTCCCTCTGGAGCGGGGAAAACAACACTGTGCAATCTACTTCCAAGATTTTATGACGTGAATAAGGGAAAGATTTTAATAGATGGATTTGACATAAAAAAAGTGACAATCCAATCCTTAAGGACACAAATTGGTATAGTTCAACAGGATGTTTATTTATTTTCGGGAACTGTATATGAAAATATTGAATATGGCAAACCCGGGGCTACAAAAAAAGAAATTGAAGAAGCGGCTAAACTTGCAGGCGCTCACGAGTTTATATCTAAGCTACAAGAGGGGTATAATACCTATGTGGGAGAACATGGTGTTAAGCTTTCAGGTGGGCAGAAGCAGAGAATCAGTATAGCAAGAGTATTCTTAAAGAATCCACCCATATTAATTTTAGATGAAGCCACATCTGCACTAGATAATGAAAGTGAGCAAATCGTGCAAGAATCGTTATCAAAGCTTGCTAAGGGCAGAACAACTCTTACTATTGCACACAGACTGACAACCATAAAAAATGCGGATAAAATTGTGGTACTCACTGATAACGGTATAGAGGAAAGTGGAAGCCATCAAGAACTGATTGATAGAAATGGAATTTATGCTAAGCTGTATAGTATGTATAAAAAGTAGCAGGACATAATAATATCAGATAGAAGTAACTTTACGGAGGATTAAATCTATGTATGATATTATGATTGATACAAGCTTTTTATGTAAAGCAGCAGGGATATATGGGTTGATTAATGAAAAGAAATTTTTAGGTAGGGGAGTTTCATATAGTGCAACCTATGACGGAATTCTTTATACCGATAAATTTGCAGCTGTGGTTGGAAGTGGAAAAACTGCTCTTAAGGAAGCGGCTCTTTTATCTGATTATTGTAAAAGGGTGTATATAATAAATGAGCAAAAAAGCTCTAAAGAACAAAGTCTTTTAATAAGAGAATTAGAGAAAAAGAGAAATATTGAATTTATATTTAATGCAACTATTGCTAAACTCGAGGGAGAAGACATACTTGAAAGAGCAATCATAGAAAATAAAGAAGTGGGCTGGTTTAGGAATATTGAAATTTCCAGACTCTTCATAGAATCAGGGCAGACCAATAGCATAAAAGGTAATGTTAAAGAGGTTGTGGAATAATCTACAACTTCTTTTTTTATATAAATGATAGATTTACATCATAAAAGGTTAATTATATTGTGAAAGGATGTGAAGTATGAAAGTAAGTGAAGAAAATTTTGTAGTGCAAATGCAAGCTCATAATGAGGAAGCACTTCAGTATATAATAAAGAACTATGGTTGGGTTATAAAAACCGTGGTAACGAAGCATCTAAGACGATTGCCTTGGTATCAAGAAGAATGTATGAATGATGTTCTACTGGCAGCATGGAACAATGTGGATAGATTTGATCAAAGAGCAGGCTCTTTTAAAAACTGGTTGGCAGGAGTGGCAAAATATACAGCCCTTAATTATGTAAGAAAATATAAGCATGAAATAGAACAAGAGGAATTAAAAGAGAACTCCATGGAAGAGACTGAATACCAAAAATCTCAGATGGAAATGAAAGAAGCCTTTGAGGAACTAATTAGTTGTTTAAATGAAAGAGACAGGGAATTATTTATTCGATTATATTATAAGGATGAGTCTATGGAAAAAATAAGTGAGATAACAGGAGTAGAAAAATCTGTATTATACAATAGAATATCTCGAGCAAAAAAGACTATTAGGCATAGTTATAACAAGGGTTAAAGGAGCGAAAAGTATGGAAAAAAATATTTACGATTTATTGAATAATGCTTATGTGGATTTAGACGATTACAATAAAGAACAGATAACCGATTTAGAAGGTGCAAAAATGATGAAATTTATGAAAGAAAAAATGGGACAAAATAATAATACAAGGAAACAGAAAAGAACAAAAACGGCAGTTGCGGCAAGTATTGCGGTATTAATGCTTGTTGGTGGCACTGTTGGCGGAGTTTCTGTTATGGCAACAGAGAATCCCACAGCATATAAAATTGCAAATTTTTTAGGAATAGAGAAGAATTTGGACTCATATGAATCCATGATTAATCAATCTGTTACTAAGGATGGAGTTACATTATCATTAAAAGGTGTTATTATTAATGGTGATGAGCTGGTAGCATCAGTGGTAACAAGTAGTCCAGAGCTAAGCAGTGACAACTTTGAAGCTCCGGGTGCAGTTGTTTTTATTAATGGAGAAAGAATAAATGGTGGTTCCATGATGCAATTTAAGGTTTTAGATGAGCATACAGGGCATTCAATAATCAGAGTTCCACTATTAAAGCAATATGAAGGAATTTTGGATGTGAAATTACAGTTATCTACGCCTTTAAAGGAGATGGAACGTTCACCACACTGGGAATTTGAATTCCGCACCAGTGGAGATGAGTTAAAAGAAGATACATTTATTCAAGATATTAATGAGACAGTAAGCCTTCCGGATGGAAAAACAATTAAACTAAATAATTTTCAGTTGAACCGTTTATCTTGTACAATTGATTTTAGTGCAGAAAATGGTTTGGGTGGAAATCAGGTAGAAATATATTCTGTGGATGAAAAGGGCAATGAAATAAAATTTGAACTTGATGTTATGACTTCTACAAAGGGTAAACTTGTATTACCAATTGAGTATCATGAAACGGTAGAACAGGCAAAAACACTCAATTGCACGGTAGTGCTTAATGGGGAAAAACTGGGTCAGACTTTTATGATTCAAAAATAATAACTTTACCTTTAATTAAAAAAATATTGATAAATCAATAATTATGTGATACAATTCAGTTCAAGTTTAACATAACTTACTGACCATCTTATTAAGATTGAGGCCATACGGACAGCCGGGTCAACCGCCGATTGCAACTCAGAAGAACTATTGATTGAGTTAATGTATTAATTTTATAAGTTGGTTGCTTTATAACCGAGAGTGCTTTGCACAAAACTTGTGAAACGGTCAATAAGAGTAGTAAAAGTAGGTTGTTTACTGTATAGACTCTACAAACTGGAGCTAATACTAACATATAATGATAAATGTTTTTATTAAAACCCCAAGTTTTTTGCATTGCAAAACTTGGGGTTTTTTATCGTATAGACTAATTTAGTAAAGAAATATTATGAAGAGCATATATGAAGCATCAGAATTTTTATTCGAGGAGAGATGAAAAATGAATAAAGCTCCTATTTATGAAGCTTTGATGGAGCACAGAAAAAAGCGTATAGTCCCCTTTGATGTCCCCGGGCATAAAGGAGGTAGGGGAACCCCTTTACTTACAGAATTTTTAGGACAGGATTGTTTAAAAACCGATGTTAACTCAATGAAGCCATTAGATAATCTCTGTCATCCTATTTCGGTTATTTCAGAAGCAGAGGATTTAGCTGCACGAGCTTTTGGTGCAAAAAAAGCATTTTTAATGGTAGGAGGAACCACTTCGGCTGTTCAATCTATGATTATGTCATGCTGTAAAACCGGAGAAAAAGTTATCATGCCAAGAAATGTACACAGAAGTGCTATTAATGCTTTAGTGGTATGTGGTGCAATCCCTGTTTACGTTAATCCCGGTATTGATAAAAAACTTGGAATACCACTGGGTATGTCCCTTGGTGAATTGGAAAACGCCATAAGGAATAATCCGGACGCTAAGGCAGTATTGGTAAACAATCCAACGTATTATGGGGTGTGTTCAGATCTAAGAGAAATTGTACGTATTGCACATGAAAATGGGATGTTGGTTCTTGCGGACGAAGCACATGGAACACATTTTTATTTTGGAGAAAACCTTCCCATTTCTGCAATGGCGGCAGGTGCAGATATGGCAGCTGTTAGTATGCATAAAACGGGGGGCTCTCTTACACAAAGCTCATTTTTATTGTGTAACGATACTGTTAATGATTCTTATGTAAGGCAAATTATTAATCTGACGCAAACAACAAGTGGGTCATATTTACTTTTAGCCTCCCTTGATATTGCTAGGATGAATTTGGAGGACAACGGAAAGCAAATTTTTGCTAAAACTCTTGGACTTGCTAAATATGCAAGAGAAGAAATTAACAAAATTGGCGGATACTATGCTTTTGGAAGCGAATTAAAAAACGGAGATAATATTTATGATTTCGATACAACAAAGCTCTCTGTTCATACGTTGGATATAGGCCTTGCGGGAATTGAAGTTTATGACTTACTCAGGGATGAATATGATATTCAAATCGAGTTGGGAGATTTGGCGAATTTTTTGGCTATAATTTCAGCAGGAGACAGAGCTTTTGAGATAGAAAGGCTTATATCAGCACTGGTTGAGATAAAACGAAGGTATTCAAAAAATAAAACGGGTATGTTAGATCACGAATATATTAATCCTGAAATCGTTATGCCACCTCAAAAAGCATTTTTCCACAAAAAAAAGCAGGTGGATTTAGAGGATAGTATTGGCAAGATTTGCGGCGAATTTGTAATGTGTTATCCGCCCGGAATTCCGATTTTAGCTCCGGGAGAACTAATAACCAAGGAAATTGCAAATTATATTAAATACGCAAAAGAAAAAGGCTGTTCATTAACGGGAACAGAAGATTTATCAATTGAAAAAATAAACATATTGGAGGAAGAATAATGGAACTTTGGTATACGGAAGAACACTCAGCAAACACTAGATTCTCAATAAAGGTTGAAAAACAAATTTATAGTTCTCAAAGTCAGTTTCAAAGAATTGATGTTTTTGAATCAGAGGAATTTGGTCGCTTTTTTACACTGGACGGTCTTATGATGGTTACGGAAAAAGATGAATTTATTTATCACGATATGATTGTACACGTACCTATGGCAACGAACCCAAACATTAAAAAAGTGTTAGTTATAGGAGCCGGAGATGGTGGTACCGTTCGTGAATTGACAAGGTATTCAAATATTGAAAGTATTCACATGGTAGAAATAGATAAAATGGTAGTGGATGTGTGCCTTGAGTATTTACCACAGACATCAGAAAAACTAAACGACCCAAGGGTTCAGCTATATTTTGAAGATGGATTGAAATTTGTTAGAAACAAGCAAAATGAATATGACCTTATCATTGTTGATTCTACCGATCCATTTGGACCGGGAGAGGGCTTATTTACAAAGGAATTTTATGGAAATTGCTATAATGCCCTTAATGAAAATGGTATATTAGTAAACCAGCATGAAACTCCTTATTATGCAGAGTACGCAAAATCAATGCAACGTGCACATAAGAGAATTAAAGAATTTTTCCCTGTATGTAAAGTATATCAGGCTCATATTCCTACATATCCATCAGGACATTGGCTATTTGGATTTGCATCTAAAAATTATGATCCAATTGTTGACCTTAAGGCTAAAGAGTGGAATGATTTAAAACTTAAGACAAAGTACTATAATACTGATTTACATATTGGATGTTTTGCAATTCCAAACTATGTTAAAGAATTGTTGGAGCAAAGCAATGAATAGAAATATACAAACCTTTTTAGGTTGTGAAAATGAATATGAAGACAGTAGCATCGTAGTTTTTGGTGCACCCTTTGACGGGACAACAAGCTATAGACCGGGGACAAGGTTTGCTTCTGCGGAAATGAGAAAAGAGAGTTTTGGTATAGAAACATATAGTCCTTACCAAGACAGAGACTTAGAGGATATAGAAATATTTGACGGGGGCGATTTGGAAATTGGTTTTGGCAATACGGAAAAAGCGCTAAAAACCATAGAAGACTTCACTGCTAAGGTCATTAAAGATGATAAGATTCCGCTTATGATAGGCGGGGAGCATTTGGTGACACTTGGAGCAGTAAGGGCAGTAGCAGAAAAATATCCGGATTTGCATATTATACATTTTGATGCACATGCAGATTTAAGAGAAGAGTATATGGAAGAAAAACTTTCCCATGCTACTGTTTTGAGAAGGGTTTATGAAATTGTCGGTGAAGGTAAAATCTTTCAATTTGGAATACGTTCCGGAGAGAAGAAAGAGTTTGAATTTGCAAAAAAACATACTGCCATGTGTAAGTTTAATTTTAATGGGCTAAGTGACGTAGTGAATTCCCTCAAAAACAAGCCCGTATATTTCACCTTAGATTTGGATGTATTGGACAGTTCTGTTTTCCCCGGAACAGGTACACCGGAAGCAGGAGGCGTGACATTTAAAGAACTCATGGAGGCATTATTGATGCTACAAGATTTAAATATTGTAGGCTGTGATATCAATGAGCTGTCACCAATGCTGGATACAAGTGGGGCATCAACAGCAGTGGCCTGTAAAGTTTTAAGAGAGGTATTGTTGTTACTTTAAAATAGAAGTAAAAAACGGCATTTTGTTATATAAAAATATGATAACAAATGCCGTTTTTTTAGATGTTATTTCTAAGATAATTGTAATTCTTACACTGGATTTGCTCTTACCTTTCCAGACTTTGCTTTTCCTTGTATTTCGGGAACAGGTTCTACATCATTTTTGGGAAAATGTGACTTATGATTGCTTTCTGTTCCATGGGGTTCTTTTGGATCTGGTCTTTTCATTCCTGCTTTAGCCATAATTATCTCCTTTGCTCAATTAAAATAATATTAATGCTCCACTTTTGAAAATTTTGATAAAAATAGATTAACATTTTCTTGTTCCTTTTCAAAACTTGGATTAGTCCTACCCATGCGGTCGCACAGGCTCAAAAGTGCTACTTCTTGTGGGTTAGTACGACTTCTTAGACCCTTTAAATCACTAAAGGGTAAATTCTTTATTATAAATAGCGGGTGCATATGAAATCTCACTAAGGATGAAACCTGCTCTGTAAAAGTCAGTGGACAGTCTACTGATAATAGAAATTTTTTGCATAATTTTTCTCCGATTTTGTCATGGTCATACGCAGTTATCCTATTCCTACGCTTCTCAGTAGCCGCTGGCTTCCCTATATCGTGCAATAATGCAGCCCACATAAATACCTTTTCATTTATACTTTGAGATTTTTGTTTTGCAGCCTCATCAACTACAAGCATAGTGTGATTCCATACATTTCCTTCTGGATGGTGCTTGGGATCTTGTTCGGTATCCATTAAATCCAAAAGCATATTGAAAGGGTAGGCTTCAAAAGCTTGTTCATTACTTATCTGATTTAAGTAAACTGAAGGCTCATGGTCTTGTAATAAGTGATTCGTAATTAATTCAAATAATTTTTTTTCAGAAGTCATAATAACACCTCATTATTTATTAAAACCGTAAAAATCAAAAAACTTTATTACGTATCCTTTATAATACCCAATTGACACTGTTTTATCTGCAATTTTGTATTATAATAAACTAAATTATTATAGTTTTGCATTTGTGTATTATAAATAGTTTGTTGTACTGTCTTAAATGACTAAATGTATAATTGATATAAGTTACATTTTTCTTAACAATTGCATAAGTATGTATTAAACTATATATGGATAAGTTATAATGTCAATAGAAAGCTTGAATACAGATATTAATTTGTTATAAACATTTACGTTGAGATTGCGGAGGTAAATTAGAAATGAGTGATTTGATAATTAGATCCTGCCAGCCAATGGACAAGCAAAATTGGATACTACTAAACAAAGAGTTTATGTCATTTGAAATACAAGATGATGTGTTTTGGAATAATGCCGGAGAGAGTAGTCATGAAATGTTTTCAAGTACTTTTGATGAAGCACTAAAAAATCAGGATTTAATAAAACTGTTAATAGTTGAGAAAGATGGAGAAGCCATTGGTTTTGCCAATTTATTGACAATATTTAGTGTTTGGAGCCATGGCAAAGCGTTGATTTTGGATGATTTATACATAAAAGAAAATATGAGGGGACAGGGAATTGGCCGTGATATAATGAAATATATTGAACGTTACGGCAATGAGCAAGGGGTTAAGCGCTTACAATTTCAATCAGAAAAGACAAACCCGGAAGCACATAATTTCTATACACACCTTGGCTATAAATCTGAAATAATGAATTTTTATGTGAAATATTTATGAGGTTTTAGAATGGAGTTACGCAAGAAGCGGTATATAAAAAGAGGTATTATTGTAATAGCATTGATTTTCTTAACGGTTATAGTTTTATCGTTGGCTATAAATGAATATGTTGTAAAGACTTCAACACCTTTAATTGTAGCAGAAATTAACAATGACAAAGTAACCCGGCTTTCGGACAAAGAGTTAGAATTACTAAAGGAAAAGAACGCTGAATGCATTTTAATTCTTGGGGCTGGGCTACAGCCTGACGGAACACCCAGTTATATGTTAGCTGATAGGCTTGAAGTTGGGTTAGCTTTATATAATGAACAGGTGGCACCAAAAATTCTTCTAACCGGGGACCATGGACAAAAAGGATATGATGAAGTAAATGCCATGAAAAAATATATGGTAGATAGTGGCGTCAAGGAGGAAGATATTTTTTTAGACCATGCAGGCTTTTCAACCTATGAATCAATGTATAGAGCAAAGGAGATTTTTAATGTTGATACAGCTATTGTAGTTACACAAAAATACCACCAGTATAGAGCAATTTATATTGCAGATAAATTGGGCTATAATGCATATGGTGTTTCCTCTGACCAAAAAATCTACGTAGGTCAGGAAGTAAGAGATGTAAGAGAATCTCTTGCAAGGATTAAGGACTTTGCAAAAACTATCTATAAGCCATCGCCCACATATTTGGGGGATGCAATACCAATTAGTGGTAATGGAATGGAGAGCTGGGACTAGTAAATTTAGACTTACAATATTGGGGGATGTAAATAAAAGATGAAAAGACGACTAATGATAATATTTGGAGTAGGGGTTCCAATAGGAATTTTAATGCTTATAATAAAAAATACATTGAATATAGAAGATTCAAGATTCTTTAAGTACTATATAGTGTTTTCAATAGTTATTATTGCATTGGCAGTTATTATTAATTGCATATATCAGATAAAATTCTGTAAGAGGGTAAATACTCTTATTAAAGATTTAAGAGAAAATGATGATGTGGATTTTTTTATTTCTGAAATGCAAAATTTGCTTGGGAAATCAAAATCAGCTTTTAGAAAAAGTATATTACTTATCAATATTTCCTACGGCTATTCTAAAAAAGGGCAATATGAGAATGCATTGCAAACACTTGAGGCAATAGACCTTAAGACAATAAAGGGAGTAAACAATTCTATATATAATATAAATAAGATAAGTTTTTATTTTCATTTAAAAAACTATAGTCAGGTCATCAATCTGGTAGAACAGTATAATATGGAGTTTGAAAAGCTGCAAAATCATTCACAAATTGCATGGAATATAGAGGCAACTAAAATATATTATAATATTGCAAAAGGTGAGATTGAAGAGGCAAATAAAATTCTTCAAAAAGCAAAAGAAAAGTGGACCACAAAAGAAATGGTTGAGGAATGGAAACTTATTGAGGAAAGGATAGCAGAGTATTAGAAATGGCAGAATATGAAACAGTAAAGCAGCCCTTTGAACCTATTTACAATGAAAATTCAAAGATTTTAATATTGGGCAGTTTACCTTCTGTAAAATCCAGAGAAACTGGATTTTTTTATGGACATCCTCAGAATAGGTTTTGGAAGCTAATTGCAAAATTATATAGATATGAAGTGCCCGAAACTATAGAAGAGAAAAAGAAAATGCTTATGAATGAAGGAATAGCACTTTGGGATGTTATTGAAACTTGTGAAATAAAGGGATCTGATGATAATAGCATTAGAAATATTGTTATAGCGGATTTTAATAGTATTTTAGAAAAATGCAATATAGAAAAAATTATTGCAAATGGTAAAACAACAGCAAAGCTATATAATAGATATGCAAAGTGCAATACCGGTAGAGAAATTATTGAATTGCCATCTACCAGTCCTGCTAATGCTAGATATTCGTTGGAAGCGCTGATAGAAAAATGGGGAGAACATTTGGGGAACAATGAGGGAAACGATTTTTAAGAAGGTTACAGGCATATTTATTATAGTCGTATTTGGTTGTATGCTTATGTCCTTTGTGGATGGTATTTGGCAACCGGGCTATGTGACCAAATCAATATTGAAGATGGTGGCATTTTTAATAATTCCAATTTGCTATAGTTATTTTAATAAAGACATATTAATTAAAGACCTGTTTGTTGTAAATCCAAGGGGAATAATTAGAGCAATTGGACTTGGAGTAGGTGTATACATTTTTATATTAGCCTGTTACTTCACAATAGGAAGCTTTTTTGACTTTTCTCAAGTGACGGGTGCATTAAGTGAGAATGTTGGCGTAAATAGAGAAAACTTTATATTTGTGGCAATTTATATTTCGTTTATAAATTCTTTGCTGGAAGAGCTGTTTTTCAGGGGCTTTGCTTTCTTAAACTTAAGGAAGCTGGCAGGAAGAAGGTTTGCATATTGTTTTAGTTCTTTATGCTTTGCGTTATATCATATTGCAATGATGATTGGCTGGTTTTCTTTTTTACTTACATTAATATTGCTCACGGGATTAATAGTAGCGGGAATACTATTCAATTGGTTAAATGAAAAACAGGGGAACATATATAGTTCTTGGTTTGTTCATATGTTTGCTAACTTTGCAATAAATACAGTAGGCTTTATGCTCTTTGGATTGATTTAAAGCCGGGGGGTTGAAATAGAAATTTTTTGAGAGAATAATGCTAAATAAATAGCAACTAATGAGGAGGGATAAAACATGAAAACAAAAGGGAAAAAACTAATTGCAGTTTCAATTGTAGGCACACTTTTAGCATCGTCAGTACCGGCTATTCCGGTATTTGCAGATACAGGGTATGCAGATGTTCCACAAGAAAGCTGGGCAGCAAAATATATTCAAGATGCCGGAAACTATGGATTGATGAAAGGGCAGGCAGAGGGAAGCTTTGGATATGGCAAAACCGTAACAAAGGCAGAATTTGCAACAATACTTTGTAATATGCTTAAATGGGATTCCGTAACCCCATCAAATCCAAGTTTTTCAGATGTAACAAAAGATAAATGGTACTTTTCATACATAGAGACAGCACTAAATAATGGTGCGATAGATAAAACTACAAATTTTTCACCGGATTCTGCTATTACTCGAGAAGAAATGGCAGTAATGTTCGTAAAGGCACTGGGTCTGTCTGACGCTTTAAAATACGGAGAGACTTCAGCCAATAAATTTACCGATGTTTCATCAAATAAAGGTTATATCGGTATTGCATATGATATAGGAATGATTAATGGAGTATCAGATAATAGTTTTGCTCCTACTAGCACAGCAAAAAGAGAAGAAGCAGCAGCAATGCTAACAAGAGTGTATGAGAAATATTATGGAAAAACCCAATTTACCAACGGGTATTATGCCATTTCCTCTTACTCACAAAAAGAATTAATTAAAGAAATGGATGCTATAACCTTTGGTTGGAGCAGAATGGCAAACGACAGCAAAGGTGTTTGGCTAAACACAGGTAATGAAAAAAATAACGAATATAAAATACCTTCAGGGTATGAAGATATTTTAAATTATGTGGAGAGCAATGGTAAAAAAGCACACTTAGGAGTTTATATGGACAACTCTGATGGTGTAAAGGAAATGCTCGTTAGTGAGGAAAAAAGAAAAGCCGCAATCGATGCTATTATTTCAGAGCTAACAAGAAATTATGAGGCAGTAGGCAAAAACCCATATAGCGGTGTAACTATAGACTTTGAAGGTCTGAAAGGTTCAGATGCAAAGCAAGGCTTTAATGCCTTCCTACAAGGTCTTTCAGAACAACTAAAAATAAAAGGAAAGACTTTATATGTTACTGTGCAACCAGCGTTGAGTAACGGTGTATACTTTGATGGATTTGATTACAAAACCATTGGAAACCTTGCGGATAAGGTTATATTAATGGCTCACGATTACAATCCTACATCCTTAGATGGATATGTTGGCACACAATGGCACAAAAATGCGGCGCTTACACCTATTGGCAGTGTTTATTATTCATTAAAAGCAATAACCGATAGCGATACCGGGGTAACTGATAAAGAAAAAATTTCCTTGGCAATAAGTTTTTCAAGCATTGGTTGGGAGTTGGACAGTGCAGGAAAGCTATTATCCTCTAGCCCACTAAGAGCAAGTACCGAGGCAGTATATAGCAGAATGATGGCAGAAGGCACTGAAAAGGGATTTTCAGATGTATATAGAAATCCATACTTAAAATACACCACACCGGAGGGCAAAAACGTATTTCTTTGGTATGAAAATGAACAAAGCGTTTTTGAAAAGGTAGCACTTGCAAGAATGTTTGGTATTGATGAAATATCAATTTGGAGACTTGGAATAATACCAAATTATAATGGTTATAGCGTAATAGATAGTATTAAATAAAGAAGATTATGTATATAAGATCAGTAAAGAGAGCAGAAAATGAAATAATAGAAGGCTATGAGTATTTGTCTGAAATTCCATCAATTCAAAATTTAACAGAGTTAGAATTTAAAAAACCGGTTACCTTTTTTATTGGAGAAAATGGAAGTGGCAAATCTACTTTAATGGAAGCTGTGGCTGTAAATTATGGTTTTAATCCTGAAGGCGGAACGAAAAACTTTAACTTTTCAACAAGGGAAACACATTCTGGGTTATATGATGTTATAACTCTTGTAAAAAGTCCGTTTAGACCCAATGATGGCTTTTTTCTCAGAGCAGAAAGCTTTTACAATGTGGCTACTGTAGTTGAAGAGGTTGCCTCACGGGGCAGCAGAGGGTATGAGGATTGGGGCGGAAAATCGTTGCATGAACAATCACACGGGGAAAGTTTTTTGGCTCTAGTTCAGAATAGGTTCAAAGGACATGGATTGTATCTTTTAGACGAACCGGAAGCGGCACTTTCACCATCAAGACAGCTTTCACTTATTGCTTTAATTCATCAGCTGGTACAAAAAAATTCTCAGGTGATTATAGCTACACATTCCCCTATTTTAATGGCATACCCAATGGCTGAGATATTTCATTTTGGGGAAAAAGGAATACAAAAGGTAGCATATGAGGAAACTGAGCATTTTAATATTACAAGAGATTTCCTAGAGAATCCTAAAAGAATGTTAGATATATTAATGGAGTAGAGATTTTATGATATAATGACTGCAAAGGCAGTCATTATATAGATTGAAAATAATTTAATTAAAGGTAGGTAAATATGCATAATTCACTTATGGAAAGTGTGACTTGTGAGGAAATGAAAGAAATTGAGAGAAAAGCAAGTCTATCAGGAATAAGCTATTCTAAAATGATGGAAAATGCAGGTTGTGCAGCAGTGGACGTTATTTTATCTAAGGTAGGGTTAGATAAAAAGCAAGGAGTTTGCCAAAGTAAGGCGGGAGCTTCTTTTGATGCGATTATTTTTTGCGGCAAAGGTAATAATGGTGGCGATGGCTATGTAGTAGCTAGAGAATTAGCGTTGCTTGGTATGAATGTTTCAGTTGTAATGGTGGAGGGAAATCCGAGAACTGAAGAAGCCATAGCAAATGCAAATATTGTTCTTAGGAGAGGCATACCTGTTATTGATGCAAAAGAATATTTTGAAGACATTCCTGAAATCCTTGAAGCCTCTGAACTGGTTGTTGATGCTATATATGGTACAGGATTCCATGGTGAGTTTAAGAAAACCGTTAGAAAATGTACAAAATTAATTAATGAACAGCGAGACAGAAACATTGCAGGCATAAAAAAACATATCTTTTCTTTGGACATACCCTCGGGCTTGAATGGGGATACCGGAGAACAAGAAAAAGATTCTGTTATTGCTGATTATACAATAGCATTTCATAGGGCAAAGCCTGTTCATACCATGGATGAAGCAAAGGCTCACTGCGGGGAAATCGTAGTTGTTGATATAGGAATATAAAAAAAGATACTTGAATAAACTTAAATAAGCAAGGTACGTAATCGCTAAAATGACAAGCAAATTACGTACCTTTTATTTGTGGTCTCATTTACACGTCTAACTTTATATACAAATTATAATTATTGTTCTGTCAATTATAAAAAATAGTCACAGGATATAGGTATATATTTGTTTGTACAATAACCGGAAATAAAGTAATAGAGTGAAATTTGGAATTAGTTATGATATAATATTTTCACATTTGTATGATGTTTTTGCTGTAATCATACTAATTAAAATAACAAAAACTTAGTTGTGATAAGTGTTTTACTAGAGGGGCAATATGCTAAATGAGTTTAATGCCGTTTGTGTGTTTGGGTGTAGGCTTAATAATAAGCTTTAGGCAGTTATCAGAAAAATTTCTAAAAGGTGTTGATATAATAATAAACATTGCATTAATAATTTTAATGGTAACTATTGGTATGAACATAGGGATTAATGAGTCTGTTATGTCTAACTTAGCTACAATAGGAGTTAATTGTGTAGTAATATCGCTACTTGCAATCTCTTTTAGTGTGTTATTCGTGTTTTTAGTAGAAAAAACTATATTGCCACTTTCGGCTTTGCAAGAAAAACTCTACTCTGAAAATCTTGATGTGAGCAATGAAGTGGATATAAAGGAAGAAGAGGGAAAGAAAACTTCTCCATTGGTGTGGATAATGCCGGCCAGCATAGTGGCAGGCGTGTTAACAGGTGTATTATTGCTTAAAGAATCCATAGCTCCGTATCTTGATTATAGCTTGTATGGGTCATTGGTATTGCTGTACACAGGGGTAGGTATAAGCCTTGGAAATAATAGAAAAGTATTTGGTTACATAAAGATTTTAGGGTTTAAAATCATTTATATCTCTATTGCAATTTTTTTAGGGAGTTTAACAGGTGGCTTTATTGCGGGATTAGTGATGGGTGTGCCGTTAAATATTTCAATGGCTGCTGCCGGAGGTATGAGCTACTATAGCATTACAGGGGCATATATGACTCAGGCTTTTGGCATTGAGGCAGGAACTTATGGCTTTATTGTTAATGTTATGAGAGAATTTTTTACAGTGTTGATACTACCACTACTTATTAAAATCAGTAAGGGTAGCCCTATTGCAGGAGGGGCAGCCGGAAACATGGACACTATGTTAGTTCCCGTAACAAAATTTGTTGGTGCTGAATTAGGCTTAGTGGCATTAATAACCGGAGTAATTCTTACATTTTTTGTTCCTTTTGAGCTACCGATTTTATGTAATATAATTAGTGGACTTATACACTAGAGATAATCAGTTGGGGAGAAACAAATGAAGAGAAAAATTTGCTTATTTTTGGTTATTTGTTTATTAATAATGGTAGCTACAGCCTGCAATGATAAAAATGAGCCAAAGGATAACAATAAAGAGTCTGCTATTTGGTCAGAGGCAGATAAAGTAGTGAAAGAGAAAATTATACCGCAGTATAAAAAATATGGGTTAGATATTGTAGAGTATGAAATTACCAATGTTGAATTAGCTGCCAAGATACCGTACAGCGGTGGTGGTGGGTTTGATTTTTATGAAGTTGGGTTTAAACTTAAACCTAAAATAAGTAAGCAAGTTGCACAGGCTGAAAAATTATATGGGATTAAACTAATAACAGACAGCCAAGGATGGATTGTTCAAGAGACAAAAAATAAGGGTGTAGATGATAGAAAATTATTTTTATCAGTTTATAGCAACAACGATAGTTTGTGTGAATTTAGAACGTACAAGGGTACTGATTTTAATCAACCGATTAAAGAGGGAAAATATAATAATGAGGCTTTTGAAAGTATGGTGAAATATATATACGAAGAAATGAGCCAATTACCTATAGAACCCGAATATAGTTTTAAAATAGATAATAAAAGCATTTCATTGGGAGAAAATTTAAAGGGAGAGCTATTCTTAGAAAATACTCAACTTGAAAGAAAAGGTACTGAGGATTTGATGTATATATTAGCAGGTTATAGAGAAATCCAAAAATCAAATAAACTTTCAATAGAGACATATGGATATTTTGAAAATTATTATGAGCCTGTAACTTCTATGTTTACAGAGAATAGCAGTGTAGAGACAATGAGAGGAATCAAGGTTGGCGATCCGGAAAGTAAACTGTTTGAAGTTTATGGAGAGGATAACTTAGTATTTTCAAGTGAATCGTATGGAGGAGAAAGCTTTAACAGCTTTGCAAAAAAAGAAAATTTAATTTCAGAGGAACTGGTTTGCTATGGGTATACAGGAGACGATGAAACACAATACTATATTGCTTTTTTTGTAAAAGATGGAGTAGTATGTTCTATAGAAATGGGTTCAGGAATGGACTACAAACCGTTTAAAAAGGAAGTGGGGCAATACATATTTCAGGTTGAGGATTTAATCAATGAACATATAGATGAAGCTAATATTATGAAATACGATGTAAAACTGCCTAGAGTAAAAGAGACTACGGTGGGGAGTGAAAGCCTAAATCTAATAATTCAAAATGATTTTGAAAGAATTGTAGCATTTTCTGAAAACGGAAAGTTTGAACCTATGGATATAGGATACGCTTACCCTTGGGTTCAAATAGAGTATAGCGTAAGTAATGTAGGATATGTGGCAATATTAAATGTATTTAGCACATACTCATCTGCTTTAGGCTCCGGAGCCGACAAGTATTTAAATTCATATTATTATGATACTACCTGTGGTGCCAGAATGTCTAAAGAGGCGGCGCTTTATAAATTAGGTTATTCAAAAGAAGCTTTAGAAGAATATTTTAAATTTAAAGAGCCGGAGCTATTTAAAACTCTGGGAAAAGAAAACTGTAAGTTGGAAAATATTGCATTTTATTTTAGTAAAACAGGGGAGCCTAGAGTGTTGTAACTTTTGCAAGGTGTTAAATAGCTCTTGAAGCTATAATCACCGCTTAGTTGACATCACCTGACTTTTATGGAAGTAATAGTTTTAAAAGCTATGGGGGAAAAAATGAAGAAATTTAAGGGGAAGAGATTAATTGTATGGTTTTTAATTACTGTGGTAGTTTTGTGCAATACAGCATTTGCTTTTGCAGAATCAAATGACCATGAAGAGTTTAAGGTTGTAGGATATTATTCAGGTGACTTATTTAATGAACCTGTAGAAAAATTACAAACGGATAAAATGACACATATTATGTATGCGTTTCTTATACCAAATGAAGACGGAACCATTAAACCTTTAGAAAATCCAGAGCAACTATCGGCAGTAGTGTCAAAGGCTCATAGTGATGGTTGTAAAGTATTTATAGCTTTAGGCGGCTGGTCATATGAGGGAAAACCTCTTTCAGGAACCTTTGATAAGGTTGCGGCAGATGACAAGCTTAGAGAGAAGCTTATGGATAGTGTTGTAAACTTTACAATAAAAAATAAGATTGATGGAGTGGAAATCGATTGGGAATATCCAAATGAAAGCAATTTGGCTAACTATGAGAAACTAGTGGTAGGTCTTTCTGAAAGATTAAAAGCAAATGGGAAAGAACTTACAGCCGCACTTAGCGGGGCTTGGTCTAAAACTCAAGGACCCGGGGTATCACAGCTTATAACTGATAAATGCTTAAATTCATTTGACTTTATAAATGTTATGGCATATGACATGAATAATGGAGAGCATAGTCCCCTTTGGTTTGCAAATACATCAATAGAATATTGGCTAAATAGAGGTGTACCTGCTAATAAAATAGTATTAGGACTGCCTTTATATGCAAGACCCAGCTGGATGCAATACAGACATTTGGTTGAACAAGATAAAAGTAATGCATATAAGGATTATGTAGCAACCATACCTAATGAGTCATATTACAACAGCTTAAGAACATTAAGGGAAAAAACTAATATTGCCATTAAAAAGGCTGGTGGTGTTATGTTTTTTGATGTAAATGAGGATGTAGACTATAGAAACAGTGAACTGGCTAAATACAGTGCAGTTTCAACAGTATATGATTCAGTTAAGAACGCAAAGGGTTTAACCCAGGCGGAAAAGAAAAATTTTGTTACAGTAGTTTTAAATAATGAGTTAGTCGTATTTAATAAGCAATCAGGTATGGGAGTACCTTATTTAGATGAAAATCACAGAACTTTGGTTCCCATGAGGAAATTGTTAGAAACTATTGGTGCAAAAATACAATGGGACAATCAGACTAAAACCGTAACAGCATCAAAATTGTTGCCGGCAACAAATGAGTATCCGGCAGGTAAGAATGTAGTTGTTAATGTAACTATTGGAGATAAATTTATTACTGCCAATGGAAAACGTATAGATATTGATACGAAGGCAGTCATGAAGGATGGAAGGACTTATATTCCGGTAAGAGCTGTTTTAGAAGCTTTTGGATATGATTTATCATGGAATGATGCCGGAAGTGTAGTATATATACAATAAAAGAGATAAATCAAGCTAAAAAGATAAAGTTGTTTGCATACACTCTATACAGTTAGATTAAAATATATAGTAGATTAAGAGTAAATTTTAAATATTATATATCTTAGTTGATTAAAGGGGTGTGTTTGTATGAAAAATATAAAATCATTAGCTATATTTATAGCGATTCCGTTGATACTTGGAGGAATTTCCGCACTGATTTCTGGGGGAAATGCAGAACTATATAGTTCTATTGTTTTACCTAAATTTGCTCCTCCATCGTATATTTTTCCAATAGCATGGACAATTCTCTACATTTTGATGGGAATATCATCGTTTTTGATTTATAAGTCCTCATCGCCTTATAGAAAAGAAGCATTAAAGATTTATGTTATTCAGCTTTTAGTTAATTTTATTTGGTCTCCTATATTTTTTGGCGCACAAATGTATGGTTTAGCTTTTATAGTTTTAATACTGCTGTGGGTTTTAGTAGCATTGATGATAATAAAGTTTTATGAAGTTGAGCCTTGTGCGGCGTACTTACAAATTCCGTACTTTTTATGGTTGACATTTGCCGGATATCTAAACTTATTCGTATACTTATTAAACAGATGAGATATTTTACCGATGAAAAAATTCAGTTAAGGAAAATAATTTGTAGAATTAGCTGAAATGGAGAGAACAATGGAAAAAAACAAAGAAATTGAAAGTCAAGGAAATAAACTTGGTACAGAGAAAATAGGAAAACTGATAATTAGTATGGCAGCTCCTGCTGTTGTAGCTCAACTGGTAAATGTACTATATAACATTATAGATAGGATGTATATTGGAAGAATAGAAGATGTGGGATCTTTGGCATTAACCGGTTTAGGTGTATGTTTTCCTATTATTACCCTAATTTCTGCTTTTAGCGCTTTTGTTGGTGCAGGAGGTGCCCCTTTAGCAGCTATACAGATGGGAAAACAAAACTATGATGAGGCAGAACGTATACTGGGAAATAGCGTTTCTGCGTTATTAGCACTGACTGTAGTTCTTACTACATTCTTTTATTATTTTAAGGAACCTTTTTTATATGCATTTGGAGGAAGTAATGACACCATTTATTACTCTTTACAATATTTAGACACATATTTATTTGGAACTATATTTGTACTTATCTCGTTAGGACTAAATATGTTCATTACTTGTCAAGGTAACTCGAAAGTTGCAATGTTATCAGTCTTAATCGGTGCAATTGTAAACATTGTATTAGATCCTATTTTTATTTTTGGATTTAATATGGGAGTAAAGGGTGCGGCGCTTGCAACTATTATCTCACAAGCGTGTAGTGCAATTTGGGTAATAAGATTTTTGACTTCCTCAAAATCAACAATAAGAATAAAAGCTAAGAATTTGAAAATAAAACCTAAGGTTTTAGCAGGGATTGCGGCATTGGGGATTTCTCCTTTTATAATGCAATCCACAGAGAGCCTAATTACAGTAGCTTTGAATAAGGGACTTCAAAGCTATGGCGGTGATTTATATGTAGGGGCTATGACTATTATGCAAAGTGTTATGCAAATAATAGTTATTCCTACAATGGGAATAACCCAAGGAACCCAACCGATTATTAGTTATAATTATGGTGCAAACAATATAGATAGGGTCAGAAGAACCTTTAAATATGTATTGTCAGTGACATTTTGTGTAACTACGATTTCTTGTATTGTTACTATGATGTGGCCGGAAGTTTTTGCAATGATATTTACTCCGGATAAGTCATTGATTGAAATTGTAAGTAAAGCAATGCCGATTTATATGGCAGGAATCTGGATTTTTGGAGTCCAAATGGCTTGTCAGGCAGCCTTTGTAGGTTTAGGAAAAGCAGGTATTTCACTATTCCTTGCATTGCTTAGAAAAGTATTTTTGCTTTTACCTTTAGTAGTAATATTACCAAAATCTTTTGGTGTAATGGGTATTTTCTACGCTGAGCCAATTGCAGATATTACAGCAGCATTAGTGACAGGTGCGCTGTTTTATTTCAGCTTAAGAAAAATAATTAAAAACTCATCAGAAATAAATCTATAAATAGCTATGGAACAATTTTAGTATTAATTTTTAAATTATTAATGGCAAATGGAGATAAAATATGATTATCAATCTACCAATAGATGTAGAAAATATAATAGAAAAGCTTGAAGGTCAAGGGTTTCAAGCATATGCAGTTGGAGGATGTATTAGGGATTCTTTATTAGGAAAGAATCCCTATGATTGGGATATTTCTACGTCTGCCAAGCCAAATGAAACCAGAGAATGCTTTAAGGACTACAAGGTGCTTGATATAGGTATAAAGCATGGAACCATTACTGTAATAATCAATGATAAACCATATGAAATAACTACTTTTAGAGTTGATGGAGAGTATTTGGACAATAGGAGACCCGAAAGTGTCTCATTTGTGAACTCATTGAATCAAGATTTAGCCAGAAGAGATTTCACTGTAAATGCCATGGCGTATAATACAAGAGAAGGGCTAAAGGATTATTTCCATGGATGTGAAGATTTATCAAAGGGTATTATCAGATGTGTTGGCGCTCCGGACAACAGGTTTCAGGAGGATGCATTAAGAATAATTCGTGCATTAAGGTTTGCTTCTGTTTTAGGTTTTGAAATAGAAGAGGAAACAAAAAAGGGCATACTGAGAAACCGAGAGCTTTTAAACTGCGTTGCTAAAGAAAGAATAATGACAGAGCTTAGCAAGCTACTTTTGGGCAAAGATGCAAGCAAGGTTTTGGGACAGTATGCTGATGTAGTATCTGTACTCATTCCTGAAATAATTCAAATGGTAGGATTTAATCAAAATAACCCACATCATTTTTTAGATGTATGGCAGCACTCTTTAAGGGCTTTAAAATTCTCAAGCGATGATTTAATAACAAGACTAGCCATATTATTTCACGATATTGCAAAGCCAAGATGCTACACTTGTGATGAGAATGGAATTGGACATTTTTACGGTCACGCAGAGCACGGTGCTGAAATTGCGAGAAATATTTTGTGCGGTTTAAAGTTTGATGGTCAAACGGTGAATTGCGTATGTCAGTTGATAAAGTTCCATGATGCCGAGATAAGCCCACAGGAAAAGTTTATAAAAAGGTGGCTAAATAAGATTGGGGAAGAACAACTTAAGAGGCTTATTGATGTTAAAAAAAGCGATATAATGGCTCAATCAGAACATATGAAGGAACATAAGTCTGAAAAACTCTGTCAAATTGAATATATATTTAATAAAATTTTGATGGAAAAACAATGCTATAGTTTGAAAGATTTGGCTGTAAATGGAAATGATTTAAAATGTATCGGAATAGCTGAAGGAAGGGCTATGGGGGAGGTTTTGGATTATCTTTTAGAGCAGGTAATCGATGGAAATTTAGAAAATAATAAAAACGCATTAATTGAGTCAATTAGAAACAATTAGGAAATAAACAATGCAAATTTAAAAACTTATGTTATAATATACTTTAATGGGAGCTGTCCCATTAAAGTATTATTTTTTTGGAGGGGATTATGAAAAAAATTTTATCGCTGTTAGTTATCGTGGCTCTTTTAATGACCTCTGGCATTACTTCGTTTGCAGCTAGTTCTGCTGATGAATCTTTGGATAAGCTTTCTGTAAGTAAGAGCAAGAGCTCTAGCTCAAGTAAAACTTATGAGATGCTTCCGAGATTTGACCCTGAAATAGCTGATTATTATGTTTTCTTGCCAGAAGATTTTGATTATGCATATATTTATATGAAGCCTGAAAGTAAAAGCTATAAAGTTTATTGTGATGGAGAAGAAGTAGATGACGATGATGACTATTATGCGTACATTAAGAATATTTCAAATGAAGATGATATTGACATTGTAGTTAGAGATAAGAATGATGATAAGCTTGATACATATACAATAACCTTTTTAAAAGGTCGAGAAAAAGACAATGATGAAGCTAGACTTTCTGATCTTTATGTAAAGACAAAAGATGGCAGGGATTCTTATTCAAAGGTATCTTTAAATAAGGAATTTGATAGATCGGAAGATTCATATTCAGTATCCGTTAAGGAAAATGATTATGATTCTATTAGAATCTATGCAGAGCCTAAGGATTCCAGTGCCTATACTTTTATAAATGGAGAATGGCTAAAAAAAGACGAATATGTTGACGTAAAGGTGGAAAAGGGCAAAAATGAATTTAAGATAAATGTTGTTGCAGAAAATTGTGAGGATACTGAAGAATACACATTAACTGTAAATTATGATACAACTGATACTGATAAAAAAGCTGAAGCTATACTTTCTACACTATCCGTTAAAGACAATTTAGGGAATAACATAGCATTAAGCCCTATGTTTAATTCAGGGAAGAAACATTATACTGCAAGCGTAGGAAGCCATATTAACAGTGTTAACTTCTATACTACTACAGGAAATAATACATCTATGTACCTAAATAACACACAGCTAAAGAGTTCTATTTGGAGTCAGAACTATAATCTGGTAGAAGGAATGAATACTTTTACAATTACTGCATATCTGACCGGGGATTCATACGATACAAAAACATATTCTGTAAATGTTTTTAAGTATCCTAAAAAAATAGAAGCTTATATTAGTGCTCAAAAACTAAATATTAATGGAATTTCAAAACAACTTAAGGCATACAATATTGCCGGAAACAACTTTGTAAAACTAAGAGATATTGCAAGCCTACTTGCGGGAACTAATAAACAATTCTCAATTGGATATAATGAACTTTCAAATTCTATATCATTATTGAGCGGAGGTTATTACACTCCTAATGGACAAGAAAACTCGAACTTATTGAAGGCAAAAGAAATAATGATATCAATTCAACCTGTAACTCTTGACAATCAACAGATTTCTTTGACTTCATACAATATAGATGGAAATAATTTTGTGATGTTAAGGGACTTAGCATTGTTGCTTAACTTTGGATTAACATATAATTCTGCAACTGACACAATTCAAGTATCTACAAACAGTGCTTATATGTCTAACTAAGTATTAAGAGCTGAAAAATTCCCTTCAAGGCTTAGGCTTAGGAATTTTTGTATATAACTTGTGCCACGTATGAAAGATACGTGTAAATATTTAAAATAAAAGGACATTCTAATGAAATAGAATGTCCTTTTTTATTTAAGATTTTTAATAACTATATATTCATGCTATGCTTTTAATTTTTCAATGGTTTCTAACATATCCTTAGGAAGCTCTGCTTCAACTTCCATAAACTCTTTACTAACAGGATGATAAAAAGATAAATACCTTGCATGAAGTGCCTGTCTTTCAATTAACCAAGGATTTTCGCCGCCATAAAGATGGTCTCCCAGTACCGGATGTCCAATGTGAGACATATGTACTCTTATTTGATGTGTACGACCTGTCTCCAAAAGCAATTCAATAAGGCTGTAGCCTTTTGTATATCTTTCAAGAACCTTATAGTGAGTAACGGAAGGGTATCCGTCTTCCATGACACCTCTTTCAACTTTTTCAGGATCAGGTCGACCTAAAGGCGCATCTATTGTGCCACTATCTTTTTCTACGATACCTTTTACTATAGCAACATATCTCTTGGCTACTTTATTTTCCTTCATTTGCTTTGTAAATTCATCTTGACTATGAGAATTTTTGGCTACCACAAGTAGTCCGGAGGTATTCATATCAAGCCTATTTATGAATCTGATTTTAAAGCTTTGTTGGGTATCAATCATGTATTGCATGATGCCATTTGCCATAGTATGAATAGGGTGGCCCTTGGTAGGGTGAACTACATATCCCGGTTGCTTATTGATAATAAGTAGGTCTGTATCTTCAAATACCGGATTTACTTCAATATTTTCAGGAAGAAAATCACTTTTTTCTTCCGGTAGTTCAATAGTTATTATATCTCCTTGTTTTGCGTTAAGGTACATTTTTATTGATTCACCATTGACAAAGAATAGGTTATTTTGTTTTAACTTAGTCATTAATCTACTGGAAAAAGTAAAGTTATTTCGAACTAATTCCTTATAGGACAGTCCAATGTCACTTTCTTTTACGATATATTCAAATTTATTTGTTGTGTTTTTCATATTACCTCTGTTATAAAAATTTAGTCTTTACTTTATTCCAAAAATCATAGTTTTCGAAACGAAGCAGATTTACAATTTTGTCAGAAAACTCAATTGTGATATTTGCAATATTATGATAGTTATACTCCAAATGATCTGTTGTGATTTTAATACCATGCTTTTTCATATATTCAGGTATTATACCTAGAGAAAGGTCTGAAGGCAATACTAAACTTGAAGTAAATGAACGGTAAGCAGTAGTATTCATAGGAGCTATTGGTGTTACTTGGATTAGCTTTAAACGTGGATCGATAATACATCCGCCTAAAGAATAATTATATGCAGTACTTCCGGCAGGAGTAGAGACTAATATCCCATCGCCACTAAATCTTTCAATAAAGCTTCCGCCTATGGAAATATTTAAATGTACGGGGTGAGAAAGTTCACCTCTTATAACTATTTCATTAAGCCCTGTATGTTCAAAACTGTTGCCATCATCTGTGGTTATAACTGCTTTTACAGTTGACAACGGTTGAAGGCAATATTTATCCATTTTATAATGAAATATAAAGTCATCAAGTTGATTTCGGCCTATTTCCTGAAAAAAACCTAAATGACCAGTGTTTACACCTATAAAAGGTATATTAGGAAAAGAAAATTTATGTATGCCTTCTAAAAAGGCTCCATCGCCACCGATGCAAACAATAAGCTCAGAATCAGAATCAAGAGAGTCTGAGACTATAAATCCGTTACCTTCTAACTTTTTGGTTAGTAATTTTTTTGTCTTAATTGATAACGCAGTATCATTTGTGTGTATTGTAACAACTCTGTTTTTCATTAGTACATACCAATCTTTTTAATCCTAAATAACATATTATGTTATTCCTATAAGTGATATATTAAAATAAGTAAGAAAATTACGCCTTAAGGCAATATAAATTACCTTAAGGCTCAGTTCCTTTACCAATATAAATTACACTAGTGATTCAAATTCGTCAACTAGGTTTTCAAATTCTTTCATAGCAAGCTGGATAGGTTCAGGAGAACTCATGTCTACACCTGCGATTTTTAATAGCTCGATAGGATAATTTGACTCACCGGTTCTAAGGAAGTCAATATATTTTTCTACTGCTGATTTACCTTCAGATAATATCTTATTTGAAATTGCAGTTGCTGCCGAATAACCTGTAGCGTATTTATATACATAGAATGAGTTGTAGAAGTGAGGTATTCTTGCCCATTCATATTTAATATAATCGTCATCTCCAAGCGCTTCTCCAAAATACTTCTTATTTAATTTTTCATATTCTGTACACAACCATTCAGCTGTTAATACTTCTCCCTTTTCAACAGCTTCATGAGTAAGAAGTTCAAATTCTGCAAACATAGTCTGACGGAATAAAGTAGTACGGAACTCCTCAATATGAAGATTTAACAAATACTTCTTCATTTCTACATCTTTGGCATTATTCAATAAATATTGCATTAACAGAGACTCATTTACAGTTGAAGCTACTTCAGCAGTAAAGATAGAGTGCCCACCATATACAAATGGCTGAGTTTCTCTAGTATAATTTGAGTGCATGGAATGACCCATTTCGTGGACTATTGTAAATACATCCTTAAGTTTTTCCGAATAGTTGAGAAGGATGAACGGCATACTGTCATAACTTCCGAAGCTATAGGCACCGCTTGTTTTACCTTCATTTTCGTAAACGTCAATCCAACCGTCAGAAATACCTTTGTTTACTCTTGAAAGATAATCTTCCCCCAAAGGATTAAGCCCTTCACGCATAATATCAAGAGCTTCGTCGTAAGAAACAGTCTTATTTGGAACTTCAATCAGAGGTACATATACATCATACATCTTTAAAGTATCTACTCCCAAAAGCTTTTTACGCAAGTTCATATATCTATGCATTGTAGGTAAATTCTTATTTACAACATCTATTAAATTATAATATACATCTTTTGAGATGTTATCTCCTGACAATGCCGCAGATAGTGAAGAATCGTATCTTCTTATTCTGGCGCCTACTACGTCTGTCTTAGTATTATAATTGTAAATTGTTGCAATTGTATTAATCTGATTTTTATATGCTTCATACATATGGTCAAATGCATCTTTTCTAACGCGTCTGTCATATGATTCAAGAAGATTAATATACCTTCCGTGGGTTACCTCAACTTCATCACCATCTTCGTCAGTAATAGTGCCAAATTTTATATCAGCATTGTTAAGCATGGTAAATATATCATTGGTAGCAGAAGTAACTTCACTCATTTGAGCTAAAATATTTTCTTCTTCCTTTGACAGTACATGGGCTTTTTCTCTTAGAATATCTAAGATTAAATATTCGTATACCTTTAAACCCGGTTCCTCTTTAATAAAGCCTAATAATTTATCTTCCGGGATTTCCAGTAATTCAGGAATAAAGAATGACATTGCGGCTGAAGTTTTAGCAAGTAAAGCATGGCATTTATCAGCCAGAGTTTGATATTTATTGACTCTGTTATCTTCATCACGTCTCATCCGTGCATAAACATAAACTTTTTCTGCAATCTGCCATATTTTATCTTTTTCTTTCAACGCCTCAAGAAGCGTAGAAGCACCGGTTCCAAGAGTCCCTTGATATTTGCTAAATGCATCATCTAAACTCATGACAGTATTGTAATCCTTGTCCCAGTCATCTTCATTCGGATACATACTTTCTATGTTCCACTTATATTTTTCTTCTATCTCGTTTCTTGATTTAGTTTTTTTGTTACCCATTTCTAACCTCCATGTATATTATAAATTGTATAATACAGTTTCTATTTACATATCATACATAATTGTTTAATATATTATGTATATCTTAATTCATTTAAAATGAATAATATATGGTATATTTTGACCACAGGGATTTTTATTAAAATATTATAAAAAAACAATAATATTTTTAGAACGACGCAATGTGTTAATCTAAGCTGTTTAACACGTTATTAATAAATTAATAATGTGTAACAAAGCTATAAATTTATGAATAAGTATTTATAAGTACGTCAAAGCTTATTATACCATAATTTACATACTTATATGTATTTTTTTCGAATACACAAAGTGCAGTTTAAGTGAGAGTTTATATTAAAGTGAGGGATAGCGAGCATGAATTATGATGAGTTGTTAGAGAAGTTAGACATTGAAAATCCAAATGAGTTTCAATATTTTGAACACTTTGCGGATTTAATGGAGTGCGATGAGTATATTTCATATGATGCTCTTTTTGAATTAATATCACAGGTTGATAAGGCAGTTCTAAGTGAGCTTATTGAAAATTATTTTGAAGAAATATCCGAAAGTCTACCGGATGATGGAACAGAGGCATATACCTTGTTAAAGACTGTTAGTATGTCTTTAAGGGGAATGTTAAAACCAATGCAAGAAGATGATGGTGAAGATTACGACAGAGAGCTGGTGGCTTTCACTTCTGAGCTTGAAAGGTTTAGAAACTGGTATGTTATAGACAGCAATATTCAATGTGCCAGCAAGAAAGATGGGAAGATAAAAGAGGTTTCATTTTTTGATGCACTTATATTATCAAGATTGGAAAAACTCAATGAAGAGGAATACTCATATGGATTTGATGAAGGTCTGGACTATAGCATTGATGAATATGTTGTTTCCTTTAGTGATGTTATTGAAGACGAAGAGGACAATGAAGGGTATATAGAAGAAGACTTGGAAGAAGATCCTGAATCAGAATATATGAAGGGACTTGAAGAAGACGAATACGACTTTTAGTCACACAATTTTATTTAACCGCATATTATGATTAATAATAGTATCATACATATGGAGGTTAGATTATGGGTGACGGTAATTTCTGTGAAAAAGAGTGTTTTAGAGATTGTAGAGACAAATGCGATGATAGATGTTACGACGATTGTTGCTGTAACAACAATGATTGTGGTGGATCAGGTCATATTATACTTATTTTAATTGTTCTTTACTTACTTTTCTGTAATAATAATGGAAAAGGCGGCGGACTATTCGGTGGTCTGTTCTAAAACATAATAAAAGTAAAAAATAAAAAAATCCCCTCTGCATACATGAATTGCAGAGGGGATTTTTTATGTTATTTTGAGTTATGGTTTTGATGAATAATACATACTTGCTATTAATTTTTTAATAAATTTATTAATAAATTAATAAAAAAATGGTACAAGCTATGATATATTTTATTTAAACTTTCTTTTGTGAAATTTCTGATTAATAGCAATTTACTGGTAATGCGGGTTTTTTTCAGTTACAAATACAAAAAAATGATTAGTTTTATCTATGTTGGCATAGGCTTTGCGAATATATATTGCAAGATAAAAAAATATCAATTTGTTTACTAATCAGTATTGGAGGAGAAAAAATGGAATTAAAAAATGCATTACCTAAAATTATTACATCAGAGCTTCCTGGCGAGAAGGCCAAGAAGATTATTGAAAGAAGAGCAGAGTCTATTCCAAATGCTATTAAATGTATATATCCTTGCGTAATGGAAAGAGCGGAAGGGGCAATGTTTGAAGACGTTGACGGAAACCTTTTCCTAGATTGGATTGGTGGAGTTGGTGTTACAAACGTGGGTTATAGTCAGCCGAAAGTAATAAAAGCTGTACAGGAGCAGGCAGAAAAATACTTCCACAGCATGATGAACATAACTACACATGAAGGATATATTAAGCTTGCTGAAAAAATGAATCAGATTGTACCTGTTAGAGGAGAGAAAAGAAAAACAATGTTCTTAAACAGTGGTGCGGAAGCGGACGAAAATGCTGTTAAGATTGCAAAAGGCTATACAGGACGTCCTAATATCATTGTATTTAGTGGTGCATTCCATGGAAGAACTCTTATGACTATGGCTATGACCGGTAAGAAAGCTTATTCAGTTGGAATGGGACCTTTCCCTGATGGTGTATATCGTGTTGAATATCCATATTTATACAGAGCTCCAAAGGGTCTAACTGAGCAAGAAGCAATTGATTACTACGTTAACAAAATTGAAACTGCATTTATTGAAGCTTCTCCGGCGGAATACATAGCAGCTATTGTTTTAGAGCCGGTTCAAGGTGAGGGTGGATTTGTACCAGCGCCAATTGAATGGGTTAAAGCTATAAGAAAAATTTGTGATGAAAAGGGAATCTTGCTGATAGCAGACGAAGTGCAGACCGGATTTGCACGTTCAGGTAGAATGTTTGCCAGTGAATATTGGGCAGAAGCCGGTTGTGCTGCGGATATTATTACAACAGCTAAGTCAATTGCCGGTGGTGCACCAATAAGTGCTGTAACAACCAGTGCAGAAATCATGGATAAAGTTCCTGCTGGAACTATTGGTGGAACATATTGCGGAAATGCACTTGCCTGTGCGGCGGCATTAGAAGTTATAAATATTATGGAGACTGAAAAGTTCCCGGAAAAGGCTCTTAAAATTGCCGATAAAGTAATGAATATATGGAAGAAATGGCAAGAACAATATGAGGTTGTAGGCGATGTAAGAGGCGTTGGAAGCATGATGGGTATAGAGTTTGTTAAGGATAAGGAAACCAAAGAACCAAACCCTGAAATTGTAAATAAAATTGTTAAGGAAGCTTGGAATCATGGATTACTTTTAGAAAGCGCAGGAACTTATGGAAATGTTATACGTTTCCTTGCACCGCTAGTAATTACTGACCAGCAGTTAGATGCAGGTTTAGCTATATATGAAGAAGCTATTAAAGCAAGTCTTTAACAAAAAACAGATAGGTAAAAGTAGGTTGAGTTGAAATAAGAAACAGCATAGTTAAAAGTAAGTTGAGTTGTATATAAATAAGGTTATGGATGTCGGGAGCTATCCAGCTCCCGGCTGGAACGGAATAAAAAGTAAGAGAATGTATTTTAAAACGAAAATGGATATTTATTGGGGCAAAACTTAATAGAGTATGATTTTCAAAATGAAATTAATAAATAACAGGGAGGGAATAAAATGCTAGCACTAAGAGTGGTTCCGAAAATATTTTACTTTGATACATTTAAAGAGTTCCATCAGGAATTCAACATAGGTCCTAGAGATGTTTTGGTTACAAATGAATGGTTGTATGATGCGTTTATTAAGCCGCTTGATATAAATACCAATGTAATAGATCAAGGTGACTTTGGGCTTGGAGAACCTTCTGATGAAATGATTGATGCTATGTCAAAGAAAATAGGCGAGTATGACTATGATAGAATTATTGCTTTTGGAGGCGGGACAATTGTAGACATATGTAAGATTCTAGCTTTAGATGTTCCGGAAAAGTCAGTAGACTTGTTTACAGGAGTTGTGCCTCCTAAAAAAATTAAAGAATTAATTATTGTACCAACAACTTGTGGTACAGGAAGTGAAGTTACAAATGTTTCAATTGCAGAATTAAAGTCCATTAATACGAAAAAGGGTATAGCAGTAGAAGAAACATATGCCGATGCAGCTGTTTTAATTCCGGAGACACTTGCAGGGCTTCCTGATTACGTTTTCTCTACAAGCTCAATAGACGCCCTTATCCATGCAATTGAATCATATCTTTCTCCAAAGGCTTCAGAGTTTACAGAAATGTACTCCTTAAAAGCTATTGAAATGATAATGGATGGATATAAGAAAATTCTAGAGAAAGGAAATACCAAGGAGAACAGGCTTCCTTATCTAAAAGAATTTGCAATTGCCTCAAATTATGCAGGAATTGCATTTGGCAATGCAGGATGTGCGGCAGTCCACGCTCTTTCATATAGCATCGGAGGAGCTTTCCATGTACCTCATGGAGAAGCAAATTATCAGTTTTTCACAGAAGTATTCAAAATGTATGTAAGAAAACATCCTAATGGCAAAATCAAAAAAGCAAATGAGATCTTTGCTAACATTCTGGGATGTGACATAAAAACAGTTTATGAGGAATTAGATAAATTCTTAGGTCAATTAATTGTAAAGAAACCTCTTAGAGAGTATGGAATGACAGAGGCACAAATTGATGCTTTCACTGAAAGCACAATTGAAAATCAGCAGAGATTGCTAGCTAATAACTATGTAGAACTATCAGCAGACGAAATACGTGAAATATTCCAAAATCTTTATTAATTTTAATTTAGGGAGGACTTAAAAATGGGACTTATGACAGGAGCTCAGTACATTGAAAGCTTGAGAGAATTGAAAACAAGAGTGTATATGTTTGGTGAAAAGATTGAAAATTGGGTAGACCATCCAATGATTAGACCTTCTATTAACTGTGTAG
>JBKECQ010000046.1:0-88848 GCA_047974845.1 Aminipila sp.
TTCAATATAATTGTTATCTATCTATTTATATTAAGGATATAACATAATAGAGTTTATTACCCTATAAAATAAAAATAGTTTGAGAGAGAATAATATAAAGGATATAAAGAATATAAAGGATATAAAGAATATAAAGGATATAAAGGATGTAAAGCAATTAAAGTTTATGTAGTATGGTTTGAAGCTGAGAAATTAAAAAATAAGTATTAGTAGGCAACTAGAAGTATAAATAAGACAATATTGTTTTAATTTAGATTATTTTAATGAAAAATGCCTTGGCTGAGATTATTCCAACTAAGATTGCTTCAGCTTGATTGCCTTAACCCAGGTTGCTTTAACTGAGATTATTCCAACTTAAATTGTTTTAACCCGGGCTACTCTAACAGAAAATACCTTAATTTAGATTATTTTAACTTATTTTACTTTAATTTATTTTATCTTTTCTTAATTTATATTATATATTATTATCTAAAGATAAAGAATGAGCAAATAGGCATATTTACTTAATAGTAAAGAAGTATTAATGCTCAAACTTATAAGCTATGGTTTAAACGCTTTCAACAGGCACCGAATACGTATAAGCTGATTTAGGCTCTAACAGGTAAAATTTATATTATTGACAGGTAATAGATAAGTAATCGAACAAAGCTATATATTCTACCAAGTAAGAATATATATGTAACCCGGTAAGGGTATATATGTAGATAAAGAAATGGATGGTTAATTATAACAAATGTAGGTAGATAAAGGTGTAAAACAAGCAGGAACGGAGGTATAAATAATTTATATATAGAGATGCATAAATTAGATGAGTATGTTTATATGAAAGAAAGCTAGTTAGATTGTTATCAAGAAAATTAATAAGCTTATCCAATAAATATAAAATAAAAAATAGCACCGTTTACAATACATATATCAGTAAACGGTGCTATTTCTGGTCGGTTGTCATTTCTGGTGGACTCACCCCTTTCTATGGATACTAACGTTTACAATAGGTTACACTCCTTTCAACAAGAACCTATATCTATGTGATTTTTAGTATCTTTCCTTATCTGTAACTAAATTATAGCACATAAAAAAATAATTGCAAGTAAATTCTGAAAATTTAAATACAAAAAATTTTATAATATTATACAACAAATATGCTCTTGATAAAATGAGTTAAAAATGGTATATTTCTTATTTAACTTACATTTGCTTTAGGCGATATGATATTAGTTTGCTGTATTAACCCTAAAGTGTATTTTAAATTAAAACTTAAGGTGTGAAACTGTAAACCTATACAAATGTTGAAATATGTAATGTTAAGAAAGATTTAATAACTATAAGGAAGAATTTGGAGTATAATCAAGAGGTATGATAAAAGGGGGTTTTTTATATGAAAAACAAAGTAGTAAAGAAATTTAAGAAAAAATGGATCATTATACCAGTAGTTGCTTTTGTAATTGTTGGAGTTATTTGTGCACTGACTCAGGGAATGGCTCCCTCAAAAAAGAATATTGGTGTTCCGGTCACTGCAGGATCTGTTGAGCAGAAAGAACTAAGACAGACAGTCTCTATTAAGGGTAAGATAGAAGGATCTGAAAAAGCTGAATTACAATCAACACAAACAGCTGAGGTAAAGGCAATCTATGTTGAAGAAGGAGACAAAGTAAAAAAAGGAGAAATTCTAGCGGTTTTAGATAGCGGAGATCTGAATGAGCAGTACAGTAAAGCTAAATTATCATTATCTGAAGCAAAGAGAAAGTGCGATAATGCACAGATAATGTATGAGCAGGGTGCTCTACCTAAGAATGATTATTTAGATGCGAAAGCTGCTTACGAGCAAGAATTAATTAATTTAGATACTTTGGATTTTGATAAAGTAAATATTGAAAGCCCTATAGATGGTACTGTAACTAGAGTTAATGTAACGGTGGGAAGTAATGCAAACAACACCACAGATAACAAATCAATGTTTATAATTGAAGATTTACAAAACCTACAACTTAAGGTAAAGGTCAGTGAATATGATATAAGCAAAATAAAGGTTGGTCAAACTGTTACAATAACTTCTGAAGTTTTAGGAGAAGCATCTTCAAAGGGTGTTGTTTCAAAAATTGCTCCTTCAGGAGAAAGCAAAGAGGGAACAAGTGAAATGGTTATTCCGGTTGAAATCAACATTGATAATAAAGACGGTAAGCTAATAGCAGGTATAACCGCAAAAGCAGAAATCCTTATAGAGAGCAAAGATAATGTACTTTCAGTACCGGTAGATGCAGTGCTTGAAGATGTAAATGAGGGTATAAGCTATATCTTTGTCATTACAAAGGAAAACACATTAAAGAAAGTAAAAGTGGAAACTGGTATAGAAACTGATTTCAATATAGAAGTTAGTGCCGAAAACTTAAAGGCAGGCCAAAAGGTGGTTCTTGCTCCTACTTATGAATTACAAGATGGCATGGCAGTAAGTATTATGGAAGCTGGCGCTATGTAAGGAAAGTAGGTTAAAATGGGTAATGAAGTAATAAGTATTTGTGATTTAATAAAAACCTATAGAAATGGTAACATAGAGGTTCAAGCATTAAAAGGCATTAATTTAACCATAGAGCAAGGTGAGTTTGTGTCTATAATGGGAACTTCAGGTTCAGGTAAATCCACCTTAATGAACATATTAGGCTGTTTAGACAGGCCTTCTTCGGGAGAGTATTTGCTGGAGGGCATTTCAATAAGTGATAAAACAGATAACGAGCTCTCCTATATTAGAAATAAAAAAATAGGATTTGTTTTTCAATCTTTCAACTTAATATCAAGAACCAGTGCAGTTAAAAATGTAGAATTGCCTATGATTTATGGAAAGATAAGTGCTCATGCAAGAAGAAAAAGAGCAACGGAACTTTTAGAAAGTGTCGGACTGGGTGAAAGAATAGAGCATATGCCAAATGAATTGTCAGGAGGACAAAGACAGCGTGTAGCAATTGCAAGAGCACTTGCAAATGAGCCTCCTATAATACTGGCAGATGAACCAACGGGTAACTTGGATTCACGCTCTTCAGTAGAAATTATGGAATTGTTTACAAAACTGAATAGAGATAATGGCAACACTGTAATTATAGTAACCCACGAACCGGATATTGCTGAATTTACTGATCGAATAATAACATTTAAAGACGGACATATAATAAGCGATAAAAGAAATACGGAGGTGAAAAACCATGCTACTATTTGAAAATATTAAGCTGGCACTTTCCGCAATAAGAGTAAATAAAATGCGATCCTTTCTTACTATGCTGGGAATCATTATAGGCATTAGTTCTGTTATCGCCATAACATCTATAGGAGATAGTGCTAAAGGAGCCGTAAGCAAAGAATTTGAGGGCTATAATGCCTATATGTATATTATGGTTAACTGGGCCATGATAGAAGATTATGTAGAACAAGATGCACTTTTTTATAAAGAGGATATTGAAGCTTTAAAGGAACGTTTTCCGGAAGATATAAAGTATGCGGCACCTTCTGCCAATGCCAGCAGTGAAACAAAAATAGGAAGAACCAAGGGAAAGTTTCAAATGAGTGGAATAGGTGATGGCTATTTAAATTATGATAAGAAGTTTAATATTCTTTATGGCAGGGGAATAAACAAAAGTGACGTAGCCTCAAGAAAAGATGTAATTGTTATAGATGTAAAGGCAGCCAAATTCTTCTTTAATAAAGAAGATGTTATTGGAAAAACAATACCTGTAACAATCTTAGGGGAAAGTAAAGACTTAACCATAGTAGGAGTATATAAGCAAAAAGAATCTGTATTTAATAGTTTAAATACATCAACAGATTATTACGGTTTTATTCCTTATTCCATAGCAATGCAACCGGGAGAAGGAACATCGTATATAGAAATCTATGCGGATGAAAATAAAAATCAGGCAACACAGGCTCAAAGCTTTGCCAACTATGTGTCTAAGATGAAGGGAAAACAAGAAGGCTTTTATAGATATGAAACGGCAGAGTCTCAACTTGGAATGATTAACAAAGTTCTTGGAATACTATCTGTTGCCATAGGGGCAATAGCAGCCATTTCATTATTGGTTGGTGGTATTGGAATCATGAATATTATGTTAGTGTCAGTAACTGAAAGAACAAGAGAAATAGGTATAAGAAAATCCTTAGGGGCACAAACAAAGGATATTCTAACACAATTCTTAATAGAAGCCATGATACTGTCTGTTATAGGAGGTATAATAGGAACTTCAATAGGAATAGGCATTGCTACTTTAGGAATGACCATTGCTGGAGTATCGGTTGTAATAAATCCCGGTATAATTTTAACAGCGGTAGCCTTCTCTGCATTTGTCGGTATATTTTTTGGAATCTTCCCTGCGAAAAAAGCAGCGAAGCTTGATCCAATAGAAGCACTAAGATATGAATAAAAAAATTAAAATAAATTAATAGAAAAACATTAACTTAGAAAAACCTCTTTTATAAAAGAGGTTTTTTTATTTATAAGAAATAAAAACTAAAAACTATAAATCCTTAAAAGTGTAGGAAAAAACATCAAAAAAAACGACCTATCAAATAAAGGAATAAGGCCTATAAGTGGGTGGCATAGTATAAATATGTGGATAGGCATAAAAAATAGCTTAAAAATGAAAATAGAGGCTCAATTAAAGAAAATGGCAATAAAAAGTAAAAAAATTACATAAATTATTCTTTACTCAAAAAAATTATTATTTTTAAATGCTTTTTCTAAATTTATATAAAATTTTAATTTACTGATTTATATTTTCAAAAAATATATAATGAGTCACTTTTTAAATTTTATAAAAAATACAAAAAAATATTAATTAAACATAAGGGGAAATGGTTTTAACTATTTCCCTAAAGAAAAAATACAAAAACAATATGTTCATGTGAAAAAATATTTTAATCGTGAAATATTAATCTGCAAAATATACAATAAATGTAAAAAACAATGCAAATATTATATTGTTGGGTGTCAAAAATTTATTTCTAACAAAAAAATATAAAAAAATGAATGTTGAGAACAAATACTTAAGTTAGGTTTTATAAGAATTCATTGAAAAATTAACAAATAGTTAAAATATTTATAATAAAAATTGTACTGTTTAGTTCATACAGTGATACATAAAAAAGCTAATAAAATATACTGGGTTTTGTACTAAAAAGCTATAAAAAACGGCTAAAATACAGTAAAAATTAAAAGAAATATTAGTTATTTAAAATTATATATAATTGTATAACTGTATTATGTAATAAGTACAGTTTTGGCAAGAAAAAGCAGAAATATTTATAAAGATAAGTAAAGTACAAGAGGAGATTACCTATAAAATCCATAATAAAAAAATTGTCAAATAATAAAAAACTTACATAATATGTAAAACGGTATAAAAACAATGATTTTTAGCCATATTTGAGGTAAAGAATTCAGTAAAATCTATTTGCAAGTGAGAGCTTGTCGAATATTCAAGAATACAAAAAAATCAATTATACGGGAAAAAATCTTGCAAAACATAACACAATATAATTAAAAATGTTGAAAAATGGGGAAAAATATAGAAAAAGCACAAATATATTGTATTACTCATGGCATACAATAATACATAAGAATTAGTAAAATTTATGCAAATGTCGAATTTCTTGCCGGGATTGTATTAATTAACTGATACAGTTATCTAATTATAAGTGAATTTTGACGAAAAAAGAGAGGATGTGAGGAAGGGGGGAGAGAAAATATAAAATTTTGAGGTGTAAAAAGCTTTAAACCATGTTTTTTAAAGATGAAATTTCACATGAACATCTAAAAAAACGGTAAAAAATTAAAAATATAAAAAAGCCGGCTTTTATGTGAAAATTTGGAGTGAAGTTCTTTTTTTATAAAAATAGAATTTAATTACCCATTGAAAACACTGGATATATAAAATAAGATGTATTTAATACTGTACTACAAACATAATACAGTATTACAAATAATTTTTATAAAATTGCACACTTGTATGAAAAAAAGCAAAAAAATTAAGTCTTATTGTATTATAAAAGCAATACAATAAGAAATTTTGTTACAAGTTGTGACAAATGTAAATAAAAGGGATTGACAAAATTAAGTAGCTGTATTATTGTATTATATACGTGATACAGTATAATTTTTTACTGTTATTGTAGGTAAAAATACTAAAATATCAACAGTTAGGAGGGACATATATTGACAACTAATCTCCCCACTTATATAGAAGTGATGAGAACTATTAAGCAAGAAATTGTTTCCGGGATATTAGAGCCTAGTCAGAAACTTGACTCTATAAAGGTGCTGTCAGAAAAATATAATGTTAATCCGAATACTGTGCATCGTGCACTGGCTTGCTTGGAGGAAGAAGGATTGCTTCGCTCCCGAAGGACTGCTGGAAAATTTGTTACAGATAATCTAATACTTATTAGAAGTATCAGATATAAGGAAGCAAGAAAAGTTACTGATGAGTTTGTATCAAACTTAGAGCATTTAGGTATTACACCAAATGAACTTGTAAGTTTATTTGAGGAGCCTGAATTTTCTGTAGTAAGAGCAACATCTTAAAAGGAAGAGGTAAAAAGTTGACGATACTAGCAGAAAATGAGTTTAATGAAAGTATGCCACTCTATCTTCAATTGATGTCAAAAATAAGACAGGAGATTATATCAGGGAAGTTAGAACCGGGATCAAAAATTGATTCCGTTAGAGATTTGGCAGCAAGATTTAGTGTGAACCCAAATACAATGCAAAAAGCTTTAGCAGAGCTTGAGCGAGAAGAATTACTAAAAGCTGAAAGAACAGCGGGAAGATTTGTAACTACAAATAGGTTACTAATTGAAAGTATTAGATATAAAGAAGCAAAAAGCATAACAGAGTCCTTTATAAAGCAAATGAAAAGTTTAGGTTATTCGGAAGAAGAGATTATAGAGTTTCTACCATATTCCTTTAGAGAACAATAATAAAAAAGCCAAAAGTGTATAGATTCGCTTTTGGCTTTTTTGTATAATGAAGTATATTAATATTTTAACTAAGGGGTAAAAATATGGATAAGATAGATATTTTATATAGAGAAGTTATAGCCGAAGCAAAGGCTATAAAAATTCCTATATCAGATAATATAAATAAAAGTGTAGTTATAAATACAAGGGCTAAAAGTAGATTTGGTTGTTGTAAAAAGATTAAGTCTGGTTTTAGGGAGAGGTTTGAAATAGAACTTTCAAACAGACTAATTGATTGTAAGCCGATGGTAATAAAACAAACCTTGGCTCACGAGCTTATGCATACTTGCCCGGGGTGTGCTAACCATGGAGAGTTATGGAAGAAGTATTGTAAAAAAATGAATGAAGCTTATGGCTATAATATCAAAAGAACAGATACTGCAGAGCAATTAGGTATTGCGGAAAAACTGGATTCTAAACAAATTGAGTTGAAAGAAAACTATATAGTTATATGTAAAAAATGTGGAAATAAAGTTGCTCGAACAAGAATGTCAAACGTAATAAAACATCCATCTTTGTATAGGTGCAAATGTGGTGGAAAGTTAGAAAGGATAAAATGAAGTGAAAAGTATTTATTATTATGAAACACAAATTGGCAAGCTTGGGATTGCGGAAGAAGACGGGTATATATGCAATGTCTGTTTTGACGAAGCTGAATTAGATAAGGGTTTTGAGCTAAAGGAGACTCCTGCTATAAGACAAGCTTATATTGCTATACAGGAGTATTTTCAAAAGAAAAGAAAAGCTTTTGACATACCCCTAAGACCTAGAGGGACTGAATTTCAAAAAAAGGTGTGGGAAGAGCTACAAAGAATTCCATATGGTGAAACAGTTTCTTATGGTCATATTGCGAAGAAAGTGGATTGTCCAAAGGGGGCAAGAGCAGTAGGAATGGCAAATAATAAAAATCCTATTCCAATATTTATTCCATGCCACCGCGTAATAGGTAGCGACGGAAAGTTAGTTGGATATGCCGGTGGGTTAGATATTAAAATAAAGCTACTGGAAACCGAGGGGTATTATGAAAAATAGTAAAGTTGTTATTATAGAGTGTAAAAGCTATGACGAAAAAAATGTTGATAAAGCAATAGAAACGGGGATAAATTTATTAGGGGGAATAGACAATTTCTTTAATAAAGAAGAAAAAATTTTGTTAAAGCCCAATTTATTGGCAAAAGCCTCTCCGGAAAAAGCTGTAACAACGCACCCGGCAGTTTTTAAAGCAATAGGAAAGCTATTAAAAAATAACGGTTTTAAAAATTTGTATTATGGCGACTCTCCGGGAAACCCAATTGGCGGTGTGGCCAGAGTTGCGGCGGGATGTGGAATAAGTCAGCCGGCTGATGAACTTGGAATACTTCCGGCAAATTTCAGTGAAGGAAAAGAAGTATTTTTTGAAAAGGGTATAACGGAAAAAAACTTCGTAATAAGTAATGGTATCATAGAATGCGATAGTATCATAAACATTTGTAAAATGAAGACACACCAACTGGAAAGAATAACAGGAGCAGCCAAAAATATTTTTGGAGCTGTATATGGAATTAATAAGGGAGCATTTCATGCTAAATACACCAATGCAGATAGTTTTGCAAAGGTAATAGCAGATTTAAATAATTTAGTTAAACCTAAATTACACATCATGGACGGGATTGTGGCCATGGAAGGGAATGGGCCGCAGTCGGGAACTCCCATAGAAATGAATGTTATATTAATGTCTACAGATCCAATTGCTTTAGATGCTGTTTTTTGTAATTTAATATATTTAGATCCCGCTTTAGTGCCGACAAACAAGTATGGGCAGGATTACGGGGTTGGAACAATGGAGCTTGAACAAATTGATATTATTTCTGAAAAAGGGATTATAGGAACGCAAGAGGCTGTAGATCTGTTTGGAAACAAAAAATACGACGTATATAGAGATACCGAAAAAAATACACAAATAAGGTTACTAAAGCCAATACAACCATGGTTAGAAAAAAAGCCGTATATTATTAAAGAAAAATGTGTTAAATGCGGTATATGCGTAAATAGTTGCCCTTTGGAGAGTAAAGCAATCCAGCTTAAAGGATATCCCAAATATGAATATGATAAATGCATAAGGTGCTATTGTTGTCAAGAAATGTGTCCACAAAAAGCAATAGATGTTAAAATTCCATTTTTAGCAAAAGTTATGGATAGGAAGTGGAGGATTTAATGAATAGAGATGACGTAATGCAGCTATTTCAAAGCCAAAAAGATGAAGGCTATAAAAAATTTACTGAAAAGCTTATACCCGGAGTAAAAAATGTCATAGGAATAAGGGCAAATATCTTAAAAGATATTGCAAAAAAAATCTCTAAGGCAGACTATACCACGTATTTCAATGAAATAAAAAGCACGCCTAAAGAAGAGCTGTTTTATGAAGAAATAATGGTGTATGGTCTTACTATAGGAATGATAAAGATAAACGACAATGATAGGATAAAATTAGCCACGGAGTTTGTTCCATACATAGATAACTGGGCGTTATGTGATTCGTTTTGTGCAGGACTAAAATCCGTAAAGAAAAATAAGGCTGAATACTTTCAGCTTAGTAAGCAAAATATTAAAGACAATAAAGAGTTTAGTATAAGATGCGGTGTGGTTCTGTTAATGAATTACTTTATTGATGAAGATTACATTGATGAACTTTTAAAAATCTTTGAAGAAATAAACCATGAAGCCTATTATGTAAAAATGGCTGTTGCATGGGCTATTTCTGTTTGTTATGTAAAATTTCCAGAAAAAACAAGGGTTTACCTAGAAAGGTCCGACAATTGTCTAGACGACTTCACATACAATAAAGCAATTCAAAAAATCAGGGAATCAAATAGAGTTGAAAAGGAAGAAAAGGACTATCTAAATAAGCTAAAAAGAAAAAAAGCAATTAACTAAATAAGCTAAAAAGAAAAAGCGATTAACTGAATAAGTCGAGAAAACATTTAATTGAATAAATACAAAAAATAAACTAAAAAGCTGCTATATAAAATTAGCAGCTTTTGTATTTTTAAATTTTCATTAACAGAATAAATCAGTATAACATATTTATTGAAAAAACTATTATATATAGTTTTTTAGAGTAGAGAACAAGTTTGTAATTGTTATTGGCTTTGAAATATGCCCGTTCATACCGGACTCTAAGGCTTGAAAAACATTTTGTTCAAGCACATCAACTGACATACCAATGATAGGTATTGTAGCACCATTTTCGTGAAAACTATTTCTTATGGACTCAGCAACTTCAAGGCCCGACATCATAGGAAGGTCCAAATCAGTTAAAATCAGGTCATAATATCCCGGTGGTGCAAGTTCAAATAATTTCACAGCCTCTAGACCATCAATGGCTAAATCTACCATAATGTCACGACTCTCAAGCAATGCCTTGATAACTTCAGAGCTCTTTGTATCATTTTCAGCAACCAAAACCTGTCTTTTAGGAAATCTGATATAGGCATCATCAGCTAAAAAGTCAATTTCTTTAGGTGAGTTATTTTCATCCAGCGCAAAAGCAACTTCAACTTCAAATATTACTCCTGTTTCATCAGGATTATTGTAGCCCTTAATTGAGCCACCTAAAAGTTCAATTGTATTTTTGCAAAGAGAAAGGCCTAATCCAAGTCCTTCAAAGGTCTTAGATTCATTGCTGCTATATCCCTTTTCAAAAGGAAGGAAAAACCTGTCTATTTGTGATTCATCAAGCGGCGGCCCATCATTTTTAATAATAAAACTAAAGAAAGCTCTATCGTAAATAACCTTATTTAATATAACATCTAAACTTACACAGCCTCCAACAGGTGTGTATTTGAAAGAATTTGAAATTAAATTTTTTAAAGCCTGTTTTATTCTAAAAGCATCACCAATAAGATTTTCTATGCCCTTAGTTTCATGTCTTACCGTAAACAAAATTCCATTGGAATCAATTTGACTTTTATAGGTTGATTTAATCTCCTCCAAAATATCAAGAATATTAAAGGGACTGTTATCAATATTAAATTTTCCGGATTCAAGTTTAGACATATCCAAAACATTGTCTATAAGTTGGAATAAATAGCGTGATGAAATATCCATCTTCACTAGGCAGTCCATAACCTTTTCTTTATCATTAATATTATTTCTTGCCAAATCAATCATACTCACAATTAAACTAATTGGAGTTCTAAGGTCTTGAGAAATTCGAGATAAGAAGTCTGTTTTAGCTTTGGCCGCAATTTCGTTAGCAATAAAAGCATCCTTTAGATTTTCCTCTACTAATTTTTTATTGTTAATATCTTTTAATAAGAACAATAAGACGGTATCTTCGGATTGAGCATCATCAATTAGAAAATAAGTTCCCTCATACCAATTAAAAGCAAAAGGTGTGCTTTCTATTCTAAACTCAAAGGTATAAGAGCCTTTATTGTTTGTTAAATGCTCCACCAAAGCGTCCAAATCTCCGATTAGGGGATAATTTTGACGGTCTTCAGGATGGCACTTATTAAAATATTTAGATAAAACAGATATAAAATCTGTATGCTCAGAACATAAAGGGAAGACCTCTATATCAGAATCAATAACAGAGTAGGTGTTTTTGGTATAGTTAATTGACAAAACAAGAGTGTATAGGTTTTTCATAGCTAAATGCAGCTGATATATTTCCGTTTTTGTTAGTTGATTATTATCCATAATAAATACCTCTCTAAAATTTCTCCTTAACTAAGTTTTACAACTATAATTATACACCTTTTTCACAATGACAGTAAAGTGTAAGAGAATAAAATGTCATAACTTATCAAAAAAGGGTACAAAGATAACATGAATCTAAAAAGCAACTATGACATATACTGCATAAAGGGAGCGTTAGGCTCTCAAAACATCTTTAAAGAGTGTATGGAGAGAGAATATGATTTATTTGGATAATGGTGCAACATCTTTTCCAAAACCTAAAGCTATGATACAAAGTATGGCCAAATGTATGGAAGAATATTGCGGAAACCCCGGCAGATCGGGGCATTTCATGTCAATGAAAACAGGCGAAGAGGTATATAAGGCAAGAAAAAACCTGGCAAAATTATTTAACATTTCCAACCCTGGGCAAATTATTTTTACTTGGAACACAACAGGGGCTTTGAATCAAGGAATTCAAGGCGTTCTAAAGGAGGGGGATCATGCAATAACCACCTCCATGGAGCATAATTCAGTATTAAGACCACTTAAGGAACTGGAGGCAAAAGGTGTAACACATACAATTATAAAATGTGATAAGACGGGATCAATAAACTTGCGGGATATTAAAGCTGCAATAAAAGATAATACTCGCATGATTATTTGTACTCATGCGTCAAATGTTACGGGAACACTTTTGCCAATTCGGGAAATAGGAGAGCTGGCACATAGAAATAACCTTTTATTTATGGTAGATGGAGCTCAATCGGGTGGTTGCATACCAATCAACGTTGCAGAAATGAACATTGATCTTCTGGCAGTACCCGGTCATAAGGGGCTACTTGGGCCAATGGGTACAGGTTTTCTCTATGTGAGAGATGGTATTGATGTTATGCCTCTTTTACAAGGTGGTACGGGGACAGCATCTAAGGACAGAAGACAGCCTACAGAAATGCCTGAAGGGTTTGAATCGGGGACGGTCAACGCTCCTGGAATAATAGGACTTGGAACCTCAGTCGAGATTTTACTTGGGCTGGGAGTAGTAACTATTCATGAATATGAAGAGCAGTTAACTTCAATTCTGGATGAAGCAATCCGAAATATGAAAAATGTTACGGTATATGGGGTAGAGGATTGCAGAAAAAAAGCCGGAATAGTTACTTTCAATATCAAAGGAAAAAGCTGTGAGCAAGTTGCAGATGAACTTAGCAGTGTATATGGAATTGCTGGAAGAGCGGGATATCACTGCGCAGGACTTGCACATAAAACTATAGGGTCTTGGGATACAGGGGCATATAGGTTAAGTGTGGGCCCATATACTACAAAAACGCAAATAAAAACTGCCATTGAGGCAGTCTATAGGATTACAATGATGCCTTAGCTTCGTCAATTCCCTTATTCGCTAAAGCATCTACTTTGTTATTCATTTCAGTAACGTATGTGAAATCTTCAAAAGAAAATTTTGCACCATTCATTTGAATAAATTTCTCGTAAAGGGCATTGAAATTGGTAGTTTTACTATTCAAATTCACATGTCCTTTTACTCGGTAAAAAGAAATGTTGTGGCCTTTTGTAAGAGAAAGTAACTTCTCCCAAAGGTCACGATTTTCAACCGGTTTCTTACTAGAATTCATCCAATTATTTTTTAACCACCCCTCATACCACTTTTCTCTAAAACAATTCATTAAATAAGAACTATCTGAAAAGACTTCAATGGTTTGGTTTTCCTTTTTTACAGCACTTAAAGCTTCAACTAGAGCTAGCATTTCCATTCGATTGTTTGTAGTATTTATCGTTCCGCCATAAAGTTCTTTTTTGTGTGCCCCATATTCTAAAATAGCACCCCAACCTCCAACGTTGGTATCGTTTTGATTTCCGGAACAGCCCCCATCGGTATAAATTTTTAAAACAGTCATTTTATGTGTACTTCCTTTCAAATTTGGAATAATATTATTATGCAATAGTTTTATTACTTTTGCAAATGTAAAACCATTTTAAAGGTGTTGTAACACAGTTGTAATAATATTGTTGTATACTATTGGAAGTAAACTGGTTCATCATACCAATATTTTTAAATTATAGGAAGGAGGAGAGAAAAATTTGAAAAAATGGATACTTACGCTTGTTTTGGTAATAAGTCTTATTTTTGGTTGCATAACAGTATCATTTGCTGCTGCGGATCAAGATGTTACAATAGTAAACCCTGTAAGCGGAAGTTCCCTTACATCAAGCAATCTCCTTATTTCCATAAAGATAACACAACCTAAAAATATAAAGGTTTCGGTTTCAGAAATAAGAAAATCTTCCGGAGATACAACGGTAGCATTAAGTGAAAGTGATATGAAAGCCATTCTTGATGGTTCATACTCTGATACATCATCCTTGTCATACTCATCGGTTTCTTCAGAGGGCGTTACAACCACTAATAATTTAAGCTTCTATACGAAAAAGCTTGAAAAGGTGACTCCTGGGGTATACTTAATAAAGGTTGAAACTATATCGCAAGATAAAGTGATATACTCAAGCCGAAGTTATGTAACCATAAAAAGTAAGGCAGCAGAGGCCGATAGTAAATTGTTTGAGTCATCCCAATCGGGAACGGCAGCATTTCTGCAAGGATTGATAAAATCAATATTTGGTAACTAACAAGTAGTACTTGTAGGGAAGAGAACAAATGGAAAATTTGAAAATAAATAAAATTGAAAAATTTAAAGATATATTAATAGTAGTACTGGTTTTTAATGCCATACTACTATTATATTTTTTGTGGGGAAGCGATACTCTTGAATCCTTTATGTTTCATGATGAAGAACCTAATTATGAAGTTATTGGGAGTGAAAAGGTTATTATTCCAAATCAAATTGTGTTATGCAGGGGAAATGATGATTATACCTTAGCATATCAAAGAAAAGAAGAGATTTGGACCAACTATATTATTGAAGCGTTTAAAGACTTTTCACAAGGGGAAAATATAATTGTAGAAGAAATAACACAGGAAAAATACCAAGCTGTTATGAAGTACCCCTCTACTATTGCTGTATTTGAATATAGCATACCATTTTCAGCATTCTGTGATAAATATGGTATCAGGCAGCCACAAGGCTTTGATAGTATAAGTAATATGAATCAGATTGGTTTTTCTAAGGGCAGTATGGAAAGTGCTTTTATATTTGACGGGGTTAAGAAAAAATACTATCGTCTTGTTGGCAGTAAGGAATTAACTATATTTACACAAGTAGATAACCTGGTGGCAGAACAAGGATATACAACATACTATACCTTGAAGTCACTACTGGGGGAAGAAAGCCATAACGAGACACTTGTTCCATTGGAATTACCGGCGGCACTGGTACCCGTTTCATATAAAATAGATGCTGAAATAAAGCAAAAAGAAAATGTGGAAGCTATGGCTCAGGAATTTTTTGGCGAAACCTTTGATTTTGTAAGAAAAGTAGAAGAATCAAATGGTAAAACAATATATATGTACGGATATGGACAAAAAGTACTGGTAATAAATCCTGTTGATGGTAGTATTGAGTATAAGGAAGAAAGCAAGTATGGCATACCGGAAACTAAGAGTATGTTTGAATCCTTGGATATTGCGTTGTCTTTCATTGGCTCCCATGGGGGATTTCAAACTTTTTCAGGGCAACAAGTAAAGCCTTATATAGAACGGGTAGTTCCACTGGAAGAAAAGAAAAATGGCTATAGATTTGAGTTTAGCTACCTAATTGGAAAAAATAAGCTATTTTATGAAAACGGTAAGCCTATTATAATAGAAATAACAGATGGGCAGGTTTCATACTTTAGAAGAGAGCTTTTAACCTATGATTTAGTAAGTGCGGATAAGAAGTCAAACAAAGAAGGTATCTCTGCAATTAATATGCTGGCCTTGAATTATGAATACATTAAATTTATACTTATAAAAGAGGGACATAATAGTAAAGAGGAGCTGGAAAAGGCATCCTTTGAAAATATTGCCAACAAAACACAGTCTATTTATGTGGGATATCTAAAGCGTACAAGTGAAGCTCAAAACGACAGTGATTCTTCTCAAGATGCAGGATTGCTTCTTCCGGTTTGGGCGGTAGAATTAGATAATATGACTTTTTATTTTGACTTATACGACGGAGACCCATTAGGCTATTATAAGCAATAAGCAATAAGCAATAAGCAATAAGCAATAAGCAATAAGCAATAAGCAATAAGCAATAAGCAATATATTAATATATAACCAAGCAAAGGCATTACACCATGGTATAAAATCAAGTAATCGCATTACATGATAATAAAAAACCAAGAAATAGCATTACATGGTAATATAAAATCAAGTAATCGCATCGCTCGGTAATATAAAATGAAGTAATCATATCACATGATAGTATAAGAGGAAATTAAATGGATTGGTCAAAAACAAAAAATATTTTAATAATAGCTCTTATTGCTACAAATATTTTTCTTATGTTTACGTATTTTACAAAGAATCAAGAGGTTAAGCAAAATGGAACACAGGATATAATTCTGTCCGTTTTGGAAAACAAGAATATTTTTGTCGACAACAAAATTCCTCAGAAATATGAAAAGATGCCGGCAATAAATATAGAATATAGTAAGGTTAAGAGGGATTTAGTTGAAAAAAACATTAGAACGTCTAATTACGATGTATCTGAAAAACCAATAGATGAAGAGTATAAAAAGGTTGCAGATAGCTTTCTAAGAGATTCAAAAATATCCACCGATAATCTTAAGTTTAAAACAGTAATGCTTGAAGACAATGTGGCAATGGTGCGTTATCAGAGCAACTACAAAGGTGTAGCAATAGCAGACAGATACTTAGATGTGCATTTTATTGACGGTAAGATAACTGATGTTACAAAAGAAGTTATAATACCAACACCACAAAGCAAACGAAAATTAAATATTATTTCACCGGAAGAGGCACTACTTGTGTTTATGAGTGAAAAAAGTGGGGCAGAAACAGTTCATGTTGAAAATATAGAACCTGTATTTTGGGTTAATGATACTAGCTTTGATGGAGAAGCATTATTATCAGATACGGCATTTCCGGCATGGCAGATAACATATAATGGTGGTAAAATCACATATATTGATGCATATAAAACGTGAAAGGAAAAATAGAAATGGCACTTAGTTTTTGTTCGTTTTCCAGTGGAAGCAGTGGTAATTGTTATCTAGTAAGAAGCAATAGCACTGCTTTGTTAGTAGATGTGGGAATAAGCGGAAAAAAGATAATAGAAGGGCTTGCAGCAACAGAAACGCCGCAAGACATAGTAAAAGGTGTGTTAGTTACACATGAGCATATAGATCACGTTAAAAGTTTGAAGGTAATCTCAAAAAAATTACCTCACACCGTAACATATGCAAATGCAGGTACATGGGAATATATAAGAGAAAGTGTACCGGAACCACAAAGAAGCGTATTTGTTACGGGTAATTCTTTTAGCATAGGTGATATAGAAATAAAACCGTTTCATATATCACACGATGCCGCAGAGCCTGTTGGTTTTTCTTTTTTCTCAGAAGGAAAGCAAATCAGTATAGTTACTGACACGGGTTACATAACGGAAGAAATTTTTAATGAGATGAAACAGGCGGACATATTGGCACTTGAGGCAAACCATGATGAGAATATGCTCAAGGTGGGTAGATATCCTTGGAGTGTTAAGCAAAGAATATTAGGCAATAGAGGACATTTATCAAATGTAGCGGCAGGAAAGTGCCTGTGCAGGATAATGGATGAAAACATTGAAAAACCAAGGAGAGTTTTACTTGCACATTTGAGCAGAGAAAACAACTTTCCGGAAATGGCATATCAGACCATTAGAAATGTTTTAGAGGAATCACAATATTATTTGGGCAAACACCTGCAAATGGCAACCATGTCTAAGGATGAAATTAGTATTATTTATGAGCTTTAAGTAGTACTAGAAGATATAAGTACGGAGGCAAATTTGAATATTACGGTAATATGTATTGGAAAGCTTAAAGAAAAGTATTGGGTCAGTGCAATTGATGAATATAGTAAAAGATTGTCTAAATATTGTTCATTAACGATAGACGAATTAAAAGAAGAACGCCTTCCGGATAACGCCTCTTTGGCAGAAGAAGAGGCTGTAAAAATAGCGGAAGGAAAGAATATAGTTAAGAGAATTAAAAAAGACTCTTATGTAATAACCTTGGAAATAAAGGGTAAAAATCTTAGCTCAGAAAAGTTGGCAGATAAAATTAACAATTTAGCAATTGAAGGTAAAAGTGATATAGTTTTTATCATTGGAGGCTCTTTAGGTTTATCCCAAGAAGTAAGTGATAGATCGGACTTTAAACTTTCATTTTCCGAAATGACATTTCCTCATCAAATGATGAGGGTTATTTTATTGGAACAAATATATAGAGCATTTAAAATAAACAGAAATGAACAATATCATAAATAAAATAAAATAAATATAAAGGTGGCGAAGACATGAACAAACTTTTAAAATTACAAGGGGCACTTTTAGATGAGATTGAGGAGTATGGCAAGTTAATCGGAGATGAGGAAAGGGATGAACCACTAATTTGGGAAAAGGTTCATATAAGCAGTTGTGCAAAAATAGGATACTTGTTGGCGGAGCAGAGAAATGTAGATCCTATTCTAGCAGCCTGTGCCTGTGCCATACATGATTATGGTAGGATTATAACAGGGAAACAAGCCGGGCACGCAGAGACCGGCTATTTACCCGTGCAGGAATTTCTTAAGAAAACATCTTTGTTTTCAGATGAGGAGATAAAAATTCTTTCTATTGCAGTTAAAAACCATAGCAATAAAAGTGATATAGGAACAGACATCGAAGAGATAGTTAAAGATGCTGATGTTTTGGACTTTCACCAATATGGATATGAAATGCCTAGAGAAGAGCAGCAAAGGAGATTAAACCAATTAAATAATAAATTTAAGTAAGAGGTTTAAAGGTTGCGAATTATATCGGAAATTGATATAATTTAGCTAATTTTATTTTTGCTCAATAAATTTTAACTAGAGATGGAGATGTTAGACATGTGCAGTAAAAGGAACTTTAGAATTCTCATTGAAACACTGATGCTAATACTATGTAGTAGCATCTTTGTTTTTGCTTCTGCAGAGGGAGGGCATGAAAGTTTGGGTCATGAGCTTCCACTTTGGAGCTGTATACCTTTCTTTGGTATGTTAGTTTCAATAGCAGTCTTTCCGCTTGTAAACCCGCACTGGTGGGAACACAATATGCTGAAAGTTTCAATCTTTTGGTCCCTTGTGTTTCTGATTCCGTTTGGAATTTGTTATGGGATGGGGATGCTTACATATCAGGTAGTAGAAATTGTTGTTTTAGATTACTTACCTTTTATAGTATTGCTATTTGGTTTATTTGTATCGGCAGGAGGAATTGTTCTCAAAGGAACGTTAATTGGGACTACAAAAACTAATGTAATACTGCTACTAATTGGAACTTTACTGGCCAGCTGGGTTGGAACCACTGGAGCAGCAATGCTGATGATAAGACCCATTATAAGAGCAAATGCTTGGAGAGAAAGAAAAGCTCACATTGTAGTATTCTTTATATTTATGGTTGCAAACATAGGAGGATGTTTAACCCCGGTAGGTGACCCTCCATTATTTTTAGGATTTTTAAGAGGAGTACCATTCTTTTGGACTATGAAATTACTCCCATTAATGATAATCAATATCCTGATTCTTACAATTATTTTCATAACAATTGATAAAACTTTATATAAAAAGGAACTGGCATTAGGCCGATCACCAAAAAAACTTCAAGGAAATAGCGCAAAGGTTCCTCTTAGGATTGAGGGTGCACACAATTTTATTTTCATACTTATGATAGTTGGTGCCGTTGTTTTAAACGGTTTACTTCCTCAATTTTCTTTTTTTGCAAATCAGACTACAGGACAATTAAATGGAATTCCGGTTATGGGAGTGATTTTTCCATATAACAGTATTATACAGATGGGTATTATATTGTGGGCCGCTTCTTTATCAATTAAAACAACCAAAAAAGCTATTAGGCAAGCAAATAGCTTTACCTATGCGCCTATAGAGGAAGTGGCAAAATTATTTATTGGAATATTCCTAACCATGATACCTGCATTGGCAATTCTTAAGGCAAATGGGGGATCGTTAGGACTTAACACGCCTGCTCAGTTTTTCTGGATTACAGGTATTTTATCTTCGTTTTTAGATAATGCACCTACATACTTAGTGTTCTTGACTACAGCAGGGGCTATGGGTGTAACGGAGGGTATTGTTACAACTATTGGAACAGTAGGCTTTAAAACCTTAATGGCTATTTCTGCCGGAGCCGTATTTATGGGAGCAAACACTTATATAGGAAATGCACCAAACTTTATGGTTAAATCTATTGCAGAAGAAAATAAAATAAAGATGCCAAGTTTCTTTGGATATATATGCTGGTCCGTTACCATATTAATTCCAATTTTTATTTTAGACACAGTATTATTTTTTATATAATAATGGAGCAAATTGAAATTATCCAATAAAATTTAGCAGTATGGTACTTTACCATACTGCTTTTTTACATTTCTTCTTAGAAAGGTCTTTTTATAGTTTTGTATAACTTTATCCTTGAAATGTGCTGAACTTCTTTGTTGCACTAAGATACTTCATTAGAATTCCAATATTTGCGTAATAGTAAGAATATTTGTCTTTGCTTTGTGACTGAACCAGCTCTGCTTGAACTAGCTTTTTAATATGCTGTGAAATAGTTGCTTGAGAATAGTTAAAGGCAGCGACAACATCTTTATTGCAAACAGGAACTCTATCCTTATTGCATTGCATAATGTATTGATAGATTTTTATTCTTGCAGGATGTGCCAGTGCATCTGAAACTTGAGAAACTAAAAGTATTTCCTCTTCCTGCATAAATTCTGAGTCTTTTCTTAATCTCATATTTTACTTCTCCTTGTATATTGTCTATTAGCAATATACAGTTTACATACAAATATATAAAAAGTCAACACAAAGAAAATGCTCATTAGTTCTGCTCTAGGTCTAGATAAATTTTTTTAAGTTTGTTTAAGCCCCTTTTTAGATTTGTTCGGGCCGTATTACAATTTATATCTAAAACCAGAGAGATTTCTTCAAAGCTTAATTCGTTTAAATATCTAAGTAAAATAACAGATAGATATTTTCTGTCTAATAATAAAAGAGCCTTCTTTAAAAGTAAGGTATCTTCAATATTAATAAGAGCAGAAAGCACATCATCCTGCTTAAGATTCTCAAAGTCCTTAAATTTAATCTGTATTTGTTCTTCGAGAAAAGAGCAGCGATAAGCGCTTTTATAATATGAGCTTGTTTCATTCTTTGCGATTTTAAATAACCAACACTTTATACTTTTTTTACTTTTTATTTTGTGACAATGCCTCCATGCTTTTTCCATTACATTTTGTAACAAATCCTCAGCTACAGTTGCGTCACCTGTTAAGTATTTAATAAAGTAAAAGATTTCATCATAATAAATAACGATATTTCTTTCAAAAAATCGTTGTCTCAATAATAATTTTAAGTTCACACTAAGTACCCCTTGCGATAAATCGCCAAAAATCAATTAATCCCACCTGAAATAAATAATATTATTCAAAATTAATTATATATACTTTTACAAAAATTTCAAATCAATTGTAGAAAATAAGAGAATTATAAAAAATAAAAGGGAGTATTGACATTTAATATTACATACTGTGATAAAAGTTTACTGCTTTTGATACAATACTTAAAATAACAGTAGAACTGTGTTGGTATTGTGTAATATAATGATTAATCATGATTATCTTTTGGAGGGCATACTTTGGAAAAACAATTGAATAAAAAAGTTATAATGGCTGATATTGGTTTATTATTTGTAGCGATTTTTTGGGGTGGAGGCTTTGTAGCGGGAAAGTTTGCTTTAGAAGGTCTTTCGCCACTGACTGTTGTAGCATATAGATATGTAGGGGCAACCTTGCTAATGTTACCTTTTTGTATAACCAGATTTAAAAAAATGACTAAAAAGACATTTTGGGTGGGAACGGTTATAGGAATGCTCATGGTTCTTGGTACAGCGGCCCAAACCATTGGACTGCAGTACACTACGCCGGGCAAGCAGAGCTTTATAATTGCTCTATATACAGTTATTGTTCCATTTATGACATGGGTTTTCCTAAAAGCAAAACCGCCGAAAAAAATAATGGCAGCTGCGGTGCTGGCATTAGTAGGAATTGGTTTTCTTACCCTAAATGAAAACTTAACTATAGGGTTTGGTGATTGGCTCACATTTATATTTGCAATCACTTTTTCGGCCCAAATAGTCTTTATCAGTGTATTTGTAAAAGAATTGGATCCATATTTGATTACATTTGTACAGCTTGCGGTAACCGCAGTGGTTGCCATTATTGCGGCATTTACATTTGAGACACCTGAAAGTTTAACTTCTCTTTCCGGTGCAGTATGGGCAGGACTTTTATATTTAATAATTATAAATACAACGGGGGCATATTTATTGCAAAATATTTGTCAGAAAATAGCTCCACCAAATCATACAGCAATTATTCTTTCAACAGAAACAGTTTTTGGAACTATTTTTGCAGTAACTTTAGCAAACGAGCTATTTACTGATAGAATGATAATAGGTTGTGTGTTTATGTTTATCGCGATTATTGTAAGTGAATTACCTACTAAACAAGATAAAAAGGAACTGTGTGAATAGTTATGAAAGAAACAAGGTCATTTACAACCACTATTTTATGGGCATTTGTATTGCTTAATATTATTTCCTTAATGATTTTTACTTTTTCAGTAAAATATGAGGATGGTGAACGTGCGCTTACAAGTGCAAAAACAAGTTTATCGGAAATAGTAACAGAAAAAGCGAAGTTAATATCTATTTCTTTAAAAAATATTGAGGACAAAACTGAGAGCATGGCGGATTGGGCAGAATATTTTTTGCAACAGGAAACCCCTGAGAAATTGGCGAATGACTATATAATAAATGAAAATACTGGTGTAATGACTAGAACTGAACCTATTAGGAGCAGAGAAAATGAGAAAAGTGCAGTGTTTTTTCCAAACAATGCACCCATAACTGACGAAATAATTAGAGAAGTAAATGCCACAGAAAACCTAGATCCCGTTTTTCGCAGTATATTAAATCAAGAGCATATGCTTAAATGGGTATATATTGCAACTAAAAAGGACTTCTTAAGGGTAATGCCATATCACAATCAGGATGTTTTTGATAGTAATCACAAACAGACGGACGATACCTTTTATAAAATTGCTGTGGGGGAAAAAAACCCTGAACGCAGTAGTGTTTGGACGGAACCCTATGTAGACTATCTGGGAACAGGCTGGATGGTAAGCTGCTCTCACCCCGTATATGATGCCAACGACAACCTCTTTGGCGTTGTATGCGCAGATGTAGGAATAGAAGAAATAAAGCAGGAGTTCTTGATGGGGTTTAAATTAGGTGAATCAGGAAAAATATACTTGCTAACCAACACGGGCAATATAATATATCATCCCGATTATCAAAAAAGGGCCGAAAAGCAGGGAGAGCTATATGGCAAAAACATATTTGATGATAAAGCCTTAAGCACAAATAAAATTAAAGCAATTGAGGGAGCATTAAAAGAAAAAGAATCCATCTTTGAGTTCACTGATAAGGGAAAAGATAAGATGATTGCAGGAGGCAGAATAGAGGGACAACCTTGGACTGTAGTAATAGAAATTGATAAACAAGAATTTTTATCACAAAATCGCATAGATGGAAAAGTATTAACACAGCTTATTTTCATAGGTCTTGTACTAGCCATCGTACTGGCTATTATTTTGTATTATGAATTTTCTGTGCCTATGCGAACCCTTGTTGAGGGTGTAAGATCTGTATCAAACGGTGGCTTTGGTCGAGTTAGAACCAATACCGGATTCTTAGAAATAAATGTTCTCTCCGAAGCATTTAACAACATGAACGACAATTTGCAGATGTATACAGAGAGCATATTGCGTAAGAAAAATGAAATTTCTACAATTCTAAATGCTATTTATGATGTGGTAATGATAATAGATTCTCAAGGAAATGTGAAAATTGCAAATGAAAACTCACTGGAGAGAATCTCTGAAGAAAATAAATATATAGGTAAATGTTACGCAATTTTAGCAAATAGAAATAAAAAGTGCGATAACTGTATTTTGGACTTAGTTTTAGAAACTAAGATGCCATTATCAAGACAAGAGGTAATAGGCGGGGAAATATATAAAAATACTTATTACCCCATTATAGAATTGTCAGGAGATGTAAAAGAAGTCGTGGTTCTCAGCCAATGCATTACTAAGAGTTTGGCTATGGAAAGAGAGCTTCAGCAAATAGAAAAAATGGCGGGAATAGGACAGTTTTCTGCTGCCATAGCCCATGAAATAAAAAATCCTTTAGCGGTTATAAAGGGTGCCACATATATAATGAACACTTACAATAAGGTAGACTCTGATGCTGGAACCTATACGGAAGAAATAGAGCTAATAAATAATGCGGTTAAGGAAGCAGAGCACGTAATTACAACGCTATTGGACTTTTCCTCCAAAGATGATGGAGAAGGGGGATTTGTTGAACTGGAAAAGCTGGTGGAACAGATTTTAATGATTTCCAGAAAAGAAATTATTAAAAGGGGAATAGACATTTCTGTGGAGCTAGAGGTAGAGAGCTTCTTTTATTGCGATAAAATAGAGCTTATAAAAATAATACTTCAAAATCTTATTAACAATGCAATACAAGCAGTATCAAACAACGGTAAGATAACTGTTTACTCAAAGCGGGCAACTGAAAGCAGTATTATTCTAGGGGTTATGGATAATGGCCCGGGGATACCCGTGAATCCTAAATCGAAAATATTTGAACCATTTATGACGACCAAGAAAGATAGTGGAGGTACAGGAATAGGCCTTTGGATTACGAGAACCTTAGTGGATGGAATAGACGGGCAAATATGGATAGACGAGGAGAAACAGGATGGTACAGATATAAAGGTAGAAATACCAATCTTAAGCAGAACGGATATACTTTTTCTTGAAAACAGGGGGGACAGGTAATGTTTAACTTGCCAATATTAGTAGTAGATGATGACACAGAATTATTAAAAGTATATAAAAAAATATTTGCTATAAATGGGTTTAAAGTAATAACGGAATCAGATAGTATGAGGGCTTTACAAATTGTAGAAACTACAGAAATTGCCGTAGTTGTGTCTGACATTATTATGCCAAGACTAAATGGTCTTGAATTACTTTTGGCAGTTAAAAGCATTAAGCCACAAATTGAGGTTATTATGCTCACCGCAGAAGGTTCTATATCAGGAGCGGTGGAGGCCGTAAAAAATGGGGCTTTTTCATATATAAAAAAGCCGGCAGAGATTGATGACCTTATTGCAAATATAAAAAAGGCATATGAAGTATTCGCCATAAAGGAAGAAAATACAGAGCTAAAAAAGCAATTAACGGAAAATCAGAACCTAAAAACCTTTTTTGGTGAAACTGAGATAATTGCAAATCTAAGGCATGATGCGGAGAAAATAGCGCAAACCGATGTTGCGGCCTTGATTTTAGGGGAAAGCGGCACAGGAAAAGAAGTTTTGGCAAACTATATTCACCAGAAAAGCCTAAGGAAAGACAAGCCATTTATCTGTATTAACTGTGCGGCACTTAATGAGAACCTCTTTGAGAGCGAGGTGTTTGGATACGAAAAAGGAGCTTTTACAGGGGCAGATAAAATGAAAAAGGGAAGATTTGAGCTGGCAGAGGGAGGAACTATTTTTTTAGATGAAATAGGAGAGCTATCCTTAAACACCCAAGCAAAATTGCTTAGAGTTCTACAGGAAAAATCCTTTGAAAGAGTTGGAGGAACACAGACTATTAATAGCAATTTTCGTCTCATTGCGGCAACAAACAGAGATTTGAAAAGCGATGTTAAGGATTTCAAATTTCGTGAGGACTTATTTTATAGAATAAATGTAATGCCTCTTACAATGCCACCTTTAAGAGATAGAAGAGAAGATATTCCAATTCTAGTAGAAAATTTTGTGAGACAGCTTTCAGAAGAGATGAAAAAGAAAGTTAATCGAATAGACCCGGAGATTATATCAAAGCTAATGAAACACTCTTGGCCCGGAAACGTAAGGGAGCTAAGAAATGTTATAGAAAGATTGATGGTTCTTTCCGTAGGCGGAGTTTTGCAAAAAGATGACTTGCCGGAAGAGATATTGAGACAAAAGCTGCCCATCCAAACTGCTGTTGAAGAGGAAAGCTTTGATGGCTATAAACTTAAAGATGCAACAAAAGAATTTGAAAAACAATATATTATTAGGTGCATGGAAAGAAATGAGTGGAATGTAAGCAGAGCAGCACAGGAACTTTGTCTTGCAAGAAAAAATCTATATAAGAAATTAAAAGACTACGATATAAATTAACTTAATAAGTAGAATTAAAAGGTGTAACCATAGGGTTACACTTTTTTAGTAATTTAAAAATAGCATAAAATTACCGTTGTGAATAAATACAATAATTTTAAAAATAATTTGTACTAATTGAGGTAATTGCATGAAATTTACTGTAAATTCTTAAAATTTTTACTTTTGTGTTGATTTGTTTAGGGCATATGTTACTATAAGGGTAAATATATATAGTAAAATGAAGGGAGAAAATTTTTATGGAGATTAAAAAAAGGGGTTTAATTGCTAAATTTTTAATTCCATCCATCATTGGTGTCGTTTTATTCATGATACCGGTAAAGTATAATGGTGAATGGACAATCTGTGTTAAAATCTTAGCAGATTTTATTGGTGGCTTAATAGGGGGCGTTCTTCCTGTGTTATGCGTAGCCATCGTAACTATTTCCGCAATTATGTCCGCCGTTGCATTGGCAAAACCTAAATTTATCACAGAACGACCAATGTTAAATGATACTTTTTCAACATCTATAATTTGGGTTGTTGTTAGAGTTTTGGGAGCAGTATTCATATGGTTGACTTACCTTGGCATTGATGCAGGGGATGAGGACACCGGTCTTATTCACATGATTACAGAAGGTGGTGCTGGAGGCTTTGTGCTTTCGGATTTACTAACTGTACTTGTAATTATTTTTGCCATTGCAGGACTGTTACTGCCATTGCTGTTAGACTTTGGTCTGCTTGAGTATGTAGGTGCTCTTATGACAAAAATTATGAGACCTATGTTCAAGATTCCTGGCCGTGCGGCTGTTGACTGTTTCACTTCATGGATTGGTGATGGAACTCTGGGAGTTATGCTTACTTGTAACCAGTATGAAGGCGGGTACTACTCTGCAAGAGAAGCTTCTATTATTGCAACAACTTTCTCAGCAGTATCTATTACCTTTAGTATTGTAGTCCTTGCGCAGGTTGGACTAATGGAATACTTCGGAATTTATTATTTACTTATTTGCTTAGTTGGTGTGGCTTGTGCCATAATTATACCAAGAGTACCTCCTCTTTCATTAAAGAAAGACACATATCTCTTAGAAGGAAAAGCTATGGCGGAGCAGATTCCTTCTGAATACAAATCAACAAATGAATACGGGCTTGCTTTGGCACTGAATAGAGTTGCAGAGCATAAGGGAATCGGGCAGTTTATTGAAAATGGTCTTAAGAATGCCGTAGGAATGTGGTTTGGGGTACTACCAACCGTTATGGCAATTGGAACAATTGCGTTATTATTAGCTAATAATACACCGATTTTTGAAATTTTAGGAAAGCCGTTTTTGCCACTTCTAAACCTGTTACAGGTTCCTGAAGCCACAGCGGCATCAAAGACAATGATTGTAGGATTCACAGATATGTTTACACCTTCAATTATTGCAGCAGAAAGTATTGTCAGCCCGATGACAAGATTTATTGTGGCTGTTGTTTCTGTAACACAGTTAATTTACTTATCAGAAGTTGGTGGATTGATTTTAGGATCAAAACTACCGGTTAAACTTTGGGAATTATTTGTACTTTTCTTAGAAAGAACTATTATTAGTTTACTTATTGTTTGTCCATTTGCACATTTAATATTTTAAGTAATATTAAAATTCCATTAATATTTTAAGCAATATCTAAATTCAATTTTATTATAATATATTTTGTAAAAACATATCACGGTCTTTAAATTGTTGTAAGTTATAATAATAAAAAATGCTTTTGCAGTATTTGCAAAAGCATTTTTTGTTATTAAATAACTAATTAAAGCACTTTTCATTAAATCTGGAACAATCATGATATTAACTTAATTTAACTTTATCTTACCTTACCTTATAGGAGTTTAGCTAAAAAGATTTGTTTATATTTTAAAATGTGTAACCTTAAGGTTACACATTTTGTTTTATGTGTTACATAAAGGTAACTATGGCTAAGCAAATACAAAAAAACACTTATTGGGATATATTAATAAAACGTGTAAAAATCAATGATTACACAACAAAAATACAAAATTCAGAAAATTGGCACGAACATTGCTCTATATAAAGGCAAAGAAATTATATGAATTTATATTTAAGGTAAATTTGTGACACAAGAAAGAGAGGAGTTTATCATGACACCAAAAAAACAATATGTAAGCTTTTATTATGAAACAATGAAGGAATTTCCGGAAATTAAAATCGATCCGAAAAAAACTGCATTATTGTTAGTTGATTTACAAAATGAATTTGTATCAAGGGATTATGGAGAGGCCTTAATGTTTAAAGAGAATGGAGAATGGGAAAGATGGATACCTTTCCATGATAGGCTGGATGAAATAGTTATACCAAATAATAAAAAGCTACTGGATTGCTTTAGAAAAAACAAGATGCCGGTTACATATGGGCGAATTGCTTGCCTAAGACAAGACGGTGAAGATAGGTCTCCGGTACAAAAGTCTGAGGGCTGGAATGGAATGCTTATCCCCGTTAATTCATACGGTGCACAAATGGTGGACGAGCTGGCACCTCTTGAAAATGAAATAGTTGTAAATAAAACAACAGACAGTGTTACAACAGGAACAAATTATTTAACACTTCTTCAATTTATGGGAATAGAAACAGTGGTGGTTACTGGAATTGTTACAGACCAATGCGTTGCTTCTACCGTTAGAGGTCTTGCAGATGCAGGACTAAAGGTTATTTGCGTTGAAGATGCCTGTGCGGCAGGAAGTATGGAACATCATGAAGCTGAACTTAAAATTATGAGCTATATATACTGTGATGTTTTATCCACCGATGAAACTATAGAACTGATAGAAAAAAGTCTGTAGCTGATATATTTCTAGAAAACGGAGGTGAAGATATGGGTGAAAATGGTTTAAGAAAAGAACTTAAATTGACAAATTTAATATCCATGGCGGCCGGAGGTATGATTGCCGCTTGGATGGTAGAAATAAAGCTTTGGTTTGAATTAAGCGGTCCGGGTTCGGTATTTTCCTTTATAACGTGTGCAATATTACTTTTACCGCTATGCCTAATTTATTCAGAAATGACCAGCATGATGCCCTATGCGGGAGGGCAGAACATTTGGGTTTCCAATGCCTTTGGTTGGAACACAGGATTTGCGGCTTGCTGGTTTATAATGTTGCTATATATTATGGCAATGCCGACAGTTGCTTACGGTATAGCCAGCATGATTGGATACTTTTATCCGGCAACTGCCATACAAGTAAAGGTGATTGCATCTATCATAATTATATTTTGGTTTTTCCTGACAAATCAGGAATTAAAGATTCTTGCAAAATTGCAATCAGTACTGTTTTGGAGCACATTAGTGGTTTCTCTAGTAGCATCAATAATCTTTATTACAAGTAAAGAGTGGAGCTTTGAAACCATAGACTGGTTCCCTAATGGATTCTCAGGATATTCTGCGGCAGTAGGCCTTTTGATTATGAAGTTTGTAGGCTTTGACTTGGTTCCTCAGCTGGCAGAAGAAGCTAACTTCCCAAGAAAAAATTTATGGAAGGCTTTTGTAGGGTCTCTTGCCTGCACAACATTAATATATGGTATGGCAATTATAGGTGTTGCAGGAATTGTTTCAAATGAGTGGGTAGCACAGACTGATATAGTGGACCCTAGAGTGGCTGATATAATAGGTATGCATTGGCTGGCATTGGTAATAGTTGTTATGGGTTCTTTAACTTGTTTAACAACGCTTTCATCTTTCTGGTTAAGTGCATCAAGAATCTTATATGGAGCAGCACAGCAGCATCAGTTAACAAAGAAATTTATCGTACTTAATAAAAATGGACAACCATCAACTGCAAACTTTGTTGTGGGAATCTTAGCAGTATACTTTACAGTTTTCGCTCCCGATGCTTGGATAAATTACATATATACAATCTATGGCGTTGCGGCAGGTGTTGTGTACCTTATGGTAGTTCTATCCTTCTTAAAGCTTAGAAAAATGCATCCGGACTGGGAAAGACCATATAAGGCAAAGGCAGGCGCCCTCATGGGAATAATAGGTATACTATTTACAATTTATGTAATATATGTATCTATGATTGCTATGGATACGGGAGCTTGGGTTGTTCTTGTAATTTACATCGCTTTAGCAATACCGTTTTGGGCATATGCTAAGAGTAAACAGAAAACAGATCCTGAAAATTGGTCTCCTGTTATAATATCGCCGGATACAGTAGAGGATACAAAATAGCAAAACAGTTTACCCTTAAATAAATAAAAACGGTGGCTTCAGGTATTGCTTGAGCCACTGTTTTTATTATATATATTTTGAAGTAAGCTGTTTTTATTATTTATATTTTAAAATCAATAGATAAATTAATAAAAAGCAAGATAAATTAATAAAAAGTCAGATAAATTAATAAAAAGCCAGATAAATTTAGAGAAAGTTAGATATTGACTGGTATTAACTTTAAAAATAGTGCAAATATATTTGCACTATTAATGATTATAAGATAGAATAGAAGATAGGTAGATTGGTAGCCCTTAAAAATTGCCCAATAGGCTATTTGGAGAGGAGAAGAGATGAACGCTAAACAGTATGAGAAAATAATACAGGAGCTTGGAAACGTTATAGATGAAGGGATTCATGTGGTAACAGCAGAGGGGAAAAGTATAATTTACAACCAAGCCATGGCAAATTTAGAAAAAACAATTAGAGAAGACGTAATAGGTAAACCCTTTAGACTCGTATTTTCTCATATCCCTAAAGCAGAGAGTACATTGCTTAGAGCGCTTAAGGAAGCAGAGCCAACCTTGAATAAACAACAAACCTATTTAAATAGATACGGAAAAGAAATAACAACGGTAAACACAACTGTTCCAATCATTGACGATAGCGGAAAAGTTGTTGCGGCTTTGGAGATAGCAAAAGATATTACAGATATAAAAACAATGTCAAACACTATTCTTGAACTTCAAAGAGAGGCCATTCCTGAGCATAAAGTTTCTGCACCTAAGATTAGAAACTATAATTTTAAAGATATAATAGGTCAAAATAAAAAGCTAAAACAACAGTTGGATATAGCGGCTAGAGCATCACAAACAGATGCCTCGGTATTTATTTATGGGGAAACCGGTACGGGCAAAGAGCTTATGGCTCAAAGTATCCATTTTAATAGTGATAGAAAGGACAAGCCTTTCTTGGCACAAAACTGTGCGGCACTGCCGGAAACACTGTTAGAGGGTATTTTGTTCGGTACAACAAGAGGTGGATTTACTGGAGCAGTAGATAGAGCAGGACTTTTTGAGCAGGCAAATGGTGGGACATTACTGCTGGATGAAATAAGTGCTATGCCATATGACCTGCAAAGTAAACTGCTTAGAGTTTTACAAGAAGACTATATAAGGCGTGTTGGTGGAAATCGTGATATTCCAATAGATGTGAGAATTATAGCTACGGTTAATGAATCTCCGGAGGAGCTTATTAAAGGAGGTTTACTTAGAAAAGATTTATATTATAGATTGAATATCGTCAATATAAGTATTCCGCCTCTTAGGGATAGAAAGGATGATATTCCAATACTTGTAGACCATTTTTTAGATAAACATAATAAACGTTTTAATAAAGAGGTTTGGATGCTTTCAGAAGCGGCTCTCAAAAAGCTGGAGAACCACGACTTTCCGGGAAACATAAGGGAATTAGAGAATTTTATTATGTCAGGGGTATCCCTATCTGGAAAAGAGCACGTACTTACAGAAAAGGTATTGCAGTTGCCTGAAGAAAGCGGTAATACAAATGTGCAGTCTGAATATAATCCGGAGGAAATGAGTATAGACAAATATTTTGCACTGCTTGAAATAAATATTATAAAAGAAACTATGGCAAAATTTGGGGGGAATATATCTAAAACAGCAGATTTACTTGGAATTAAGAGACAAACTCTACAACACAAGATAAAGAAGTACGAAATATAGAAAATATATATGGCAGGATTGTACATTAATTGCATACAAAAACAGCATTCTTGTAATTAATGCAAAAATATTTGCAGTTTTAGAGCAAAAATATTTGCGGTTTTGTCGAATATTACAGAAAATTTATACACTTTTAAACATAGATGGCGGAGTTCCCGTGTACAAACGTTGGAATTTCGTCATTTCATTTTTTTGGCATGGGATTTGCGTAATATATAGGTGTATACGGCAATGCAAGGATTAGGAAATGACTAATGAAAAGATACTAAAAAGTATAGCGCATTGCTACATAACAATAGTTTTATTAATAATGTTAGAATTAATCTAATAATTTATTGAGAGTGAAAAGGAGAGTATGTTATGGAAAATGTAAAAGTAATTATCTGGGGTCTTGGTGCTATGGGCGGCGGTATGGCTGACATGCTTTTAAAGAAAAAGGGCGTTGACATTGTTGGTGCTGTAGGTAGAGGCGAAAAAATAGGCAAATCAATGTTCGATTACATAAAGACTGAAAAAGGCGACAGACCTGACGTTATTATCGGTTCTCCTGAAGATGTTATCAAAAAGGGTGCTGCTGACGTAGTTCTTTGCTGTACAGATTCATTTACAAAAAAAGCATTTGACAGACTTAAATTTGTTCTTGAACAGGGTGTAAACGTTGTTTCTTCAGCAGAAGAAATGGCATATCCAATGGCACAGGAACCAGAATTAGCTAAGCAGCTTGATGAAATTGCAAAGGCTAATGGCGTATCAATCATTGGTACTGGTATCAATCCTGGTCTTATCATGGACTTATTAGTAGTAACTATGACTGGTTGTTGCGAAGAAGTTGAACATATCGTTTCAAGAAGAGTAAACAGCTTATCTCCTTTCGGACCTGCAGTAATGGAAGAGCAGGGTATTGGTATCACTAAGGAAGAATTTGAAGAGGGCGTTAAGACTGGTAAACTTTCAGGACACGTTGGTTTCCACGAATCAATTAGAATGATTGGCGATGCTATTGGTTGGAATGTTGAAAAAATCACTCAGTCAATGGAACCTATCATGACAGACGTAGATAGAAAATCACCTTATGGATTTGCTAAGGCTGGCAACGCTGCCGGTTGTGCAATGAAGGGATTCGGATATGTTGACGGAGAATTAAAGATTGAAATGGATCACCCTCAGCAGATTGAACCTGAACAGGTTGGCGTTCAGACTGGTGACTATGTAATCATCAAGGGAACTCCAAACATCAACATGGTTAACTCACCAGAAGTACCGGGAGGTATTGGAACAATCGCTATGTGCGTAAATATGATTCCTCATATCATTAATGCTAGACCGGGTCTACACACAATGATCGACCTTCCAGTTCCTAGAGTAATCATGGGAGACATGAGAGATCTTATTAGCCCAGAAGCTAAGATTGTAAAATAATTGATTTTAATATTTTTAAGTTAAACTTTTAAATAGTCTGAGACGAAAAAATTGAATTGAAACAAATTGAAAAACTTTGAAAAATAATTGAAATTAAAATTTAAGATTATGGACACTCCTGTTTATTGCAAGGGTGTCCTATACAATCTAAAAAGGAGAATAAAAATGGTTAATAAAGGCGAATGGGTTAGAATCCACGCAACTGTGCTTGAAGCTGCAGAAAGAACTGCAAAACTTCCTGAAGATACACAAGCGTGCCCACTTGAAATGTGGACAAAAGGCTTTTTACAAGAGGATGCAGAAATAGGTGATGTAGTAACAATTAAGACTGCATCAAATCGTATTGAAAAAGGAACTCTTTTAGAAGTAAATCCTTGTTGGACACATAGCTATGGTAAGTTCATCCCTGAACTAGTTCAAATAGATATGCAATTAAGAGAAATTATGTTCGGAGGTGACAAGTAATGGCATTAGCAAAAGATTATGATTCCGTTATGGGAAGATCAAATGACATAATGAAAGAAGCTTTAGGTCTAGACTATGCTGAGTTTGAATCCGGTTCAATCGCATTTGATTATGAAAAATTAATGAAATCAACAGGATATACACTTGATGAAGTAAACAGAATTCAGTCAAGAACCGGAGTAGGAAACACTCCACTTTTAGAACTTAGAAACTTAACTGAGCTTGCAAGAAAGTATGCTAAACCGGGATATGGCGCTAGAATTTTTGCAAAGGATGAAGCTGCAAATGCATCAGGAAGCTTTAAAGATAGAAGAGCGGCTTGTGCAGTAGCTCATGCGAAAAAACTTGGTTACAAAGGTGTAATTGCTGCAACTTCAGGAAACTATGGTGCGGCAGTTGCTTCACAGGCAGCTATGCAGGGTCTTGAATGTGTAATCGTTCAGGAGTGTTTTGACTCAAGAGGTATTGGTCAGCCTGAAATTATAGAAAAAGCAAGAAAGTGTGAAGCTTTAGGAGCAGAAGTTGTTCAGCTTACAGTTGGACCTGAACTTTTCTACACTTTCCTTTCAATATTAGAAGATAGAGGATACTTCAATGCTTCTTTATACTCACCGTTTGGTATCGCCGGTGTAGAAACACTTGGATACGAAATCGCTATACAGTGTAGAGAACTTCTTGGTAAGGACCCTGATATGGTAGTATGCACAAACGCCGGTGGCGGAATGGTTACAGGTACTGCTAGAGGATTAAGCAAAGCAGGAGCAAAGGATACTGAAATAGTTGCTGCTTCCATTAACCTAACAGGTCTACATATGGCTTCAGATAAGCAGTTTAACATGAAATCATGCACAACAGGACATACAGGCTTTGGTGTACCTTATGCAACTGATCCTGACCATTCAGATGTTCCAAGAAGTGCGGCTAGACCTCTTCGTTACATGGATCGTTATGTAACAGTATCTCAGGGCGAAGTTATGTACATGACAGAAGCTTTAGCTAACCTTGAAGGTATTGAAAGAGGACCTGCAGGAAATACTTCTCTTGCTGCAGCTTTCTCTCTTGCACAGGATCTTCCTCAGGATGCAATTCTTGTTGTAAGTGAAACAGAATACACTGGAGCAGGAAAGCACGTTCAGCCACAGCTTGCATTTGCAAGAGAAAATGGTGTAGAAGTTCGCTTTGGAGATCCGAAAGAGGAAGTTCCGGGAGTAAGCGTTGTTCTTCCTAAGGATCCAAGCTACTTTAAATATGTAGAAGCAGATATCAACAGATTCAGAACATCTTTAATTAAGAAAGCTTGTAAGGGCAGTGACTTAAATAACATTTCTGATGTAGACATTGAGTTCCTTGCAATAGAAACTAAAACAGACGCTGAATTTGTTAAAAATGTTATTGCAAACCTATAGTATATTTAGTCATTTTAGAGTAAAAAAATATTATAGTATATAAAGGAGATTCATATGAAATCAGGAATGAGAAGAGAAGATGATTTTGAAGTAAGACGTAAGCATATTGCAAACCTTACTGATGAGGAACTTTATGCAAAATTCTGGGAATTAACAGAACAGGTTGTATCACCACTGCTTGAACTTGGAAGAAAAAATACCTCCCCATCTGTTGAAAGATCTGTTCTTTTAAGAATGGGAATTTCATCTCTGGAAACAAAGCCTATCGTAGAGGGCTGCATGGATAGAGGCCTTATGGGCAAAGGCGCAGGACACGTTGTATATAAATTAGCTAACGCAAAAAACATCTCAATCAAAGAAGCAGGCACTATGCTTGCTGAAGGTAAAGCTTGGGATGAAGCTGTGGCTTTGTTTAAATAAGGGGGGACGAAAAGATGACAGAATTAAAACATAATGAAAAATTAGATATTGAAAACATCTTGAAGGACCTTGAAAATTATGCACCGAGAAGAAAAGGTTGGGTATGGAGAAAGCCGGCTCCAGGACTTAAGATGGGACCGTTTGAGTACAGAGACGCTTCTGTTCCAATGGAAAACGGTGTACCTCTTCCACCAGCAAAATACTTTGAAAATATAGACCCACAGCCAATGCCAACAATTACTACTGAAATCGCATCAGGTAGATTTGAAGACGATATCAGAAGAATGAGAATGGCAGCATGGCATGGCGCTGACCATATAATGGTTATCAGAACTGCCGGTCAGTCACACATGGATGGTCTTATTGAAGGTACTCCACAGGGTATTGGTGGTGTTCCAATTTCAAGAAAGCAAGTAAGAGCACAGAGAAAGGCTCTTGACATCATTGAGGATGAAGTAGGTAGACCAATTAACTACCATTCATACGTATCTGGTGTTGCAGGTCCTGACGTAGCTGTAATGTTTGCTGAAGAAGGTATCAATGGTGCTCACCAGGACCCTCAGTATAACGTACTTTACAGAAATATTAACTGTGTAAGATCATTCGTAGATGCTTGTGAATCAAAGAAAATATTGGCTTGGGCTGATATTGCACAGATTGACGGTGCTCACAATGCTAACGCAACAGCAAGAGAAGCATGGAAGGTAATGCCTGAACTTATCGTTCAGCACGCTATCAACTCATTATTCTCAGAAAAAGTTGGTATTAAGCCTGAAAATATTTGCTTATCAACTGTACCGCCAACAGCAACTCCTGCTCCTTGTGTATACATGGATTTACCTTATGCGGTAGCATTAAGAGATTTCCTAAAGAATTACAAGATGAGAGCTCAGATGAACACAAAGTACATCGACTCTTCAGCTAGAGAAGCAACTGTTACTCACGTTTTAAATATGCTTATTTCAAAGCTAACAAGAGCAGACATTCAGTCAACAATTACTCCGGATGAAGGAAGAAACGTTCCTTGGCATATCTATAACATCGAAGCTTGTGACACTGCAAAGCAGACACTAATTGGCTTAGATGGTCTAATGGACTTAGTTGAACTTAAGAAAGATGGTCCATTAAGAGACAATGCAAGAGAAATTAAGGAAAGAGCTTGCTTATTTATGGAAGAAATTGTTGAAGTAGGCGGATACTTCAACGCTGTAGAAAAGGGCTTCTTTGTTGACTCAGCTATGTACCCTGCTAGAAACGGAGACGGTATTGCCAGAAAAATCGAAGGCGGTATCGGATACGGATACATATATGAAAGAGATGAAGATTACATGGCACCGGTAACTGCTCACTTTGGTTATAACAATGTAGCGCAGTATGGTGGAAACCCTGAAAATCCATCAGAATTAATTGGTGGTTGTACATTTGAAGACAGAAGCAAGATTGTTTATATAGACGAACTTGACGAAGATAATGTAAACAACAGAATGGCAGAAACTGCAAAATACAGAAACAGTTCAATTGTTAAACCAGAAATGGAATGGCTTGCAGATGGTACAGTTATGCTTACTATGTGCATTCCTACTAACAAGAGAACAGCAGAAGTTGTTGCAGTTGAAATCGGTAAAAAACTAGGTCTAGTTGAACCGGAAGTAATTTCTAGAGAAGTTCTTCAGGAGGCTGAAGGCACAAGAATTGAAATGAAGGGTAAAGTAGACTTTGATATCGACGTTGCTGAACTTGTTATCCCACCTGAACCACACTACTTAAGCGATGCTGAAATCAGAGAAGATATTCAGGAACATCCACTAAAGGTAGTTTGCGGTACAGTTGGAGAGGACGAACACTCTGTAGGTCTTCGTGAAATCATTGACATTAAACACGGCGGTATCGAAAAGTGGGGCATTGAAGTAGAATACCTAGGAACATCAGTTCCTGTAGAAAAACTTGTAGACGCTGCAATCGAAATGAACGCTGAAGCAATTCTTGCATCAACAATTATTTCTCACGATAACATTCACTATAAGAACATGAAGAGAATTCATGAACTTGCAGTTGAAAAGGGTATCAGAGATAAGATTATCATAGTTGCAGGCGGTACTCAGGTAATTCCTGAAGAAGCTATTAAGACTGGTATTGATGCGGGATTCGGAAGAAACTCTCACGGAATCGACGTTGCTTCATTCTTAATTGAAGAAAGACAGAGAAGAAGATAGTAGTTTTGCTGATTTAATATAAGCCAAATATGGGGCGGGCTATTTATAGTCCGCCCCTATTTTAAATATTTTGCTCAATGGCCGAATGGAGGCAAGGTATGATTCTTGAAACAGAAAGAATGAGTATTGTAGAAGCTACAGAATATGATATTGATATGATTATAGAGCTTGAAAGTCATAAGGATAACAGAGATTATTTGTGGATTGGCAGTAGGGAGGAGCATCTAAATGAAATTTTAGATCCCAAACATTTATTGCTGGTATTTAAAAAATTACACGGTGGTATGATAATAGGATATGCTTTAATTAGGATAGACTATAAATCAGAAATATTTGAGCTTAGGAGGATAGCCATATCAGAAAAGTCTAAGGGCTATGGAAAAGAAGCAATGGAGGCTCTTTTAAAATACGCCTTTGAACAAATGAATATAAACCGATTTTGGCTTGATGTTTATCCTGATAACTTTATAGGTATAAAGTTATATGAGGGTCTAGGAATGCACTGTGACGGAACCTTAAGACAAAACTATAAATCAGAACGAGGATATTTGGATCAAATCATTTATTCTATGCTGAAAGAGGAATACAAAAGGAGAGCAATATGAAAGTAGACATTTTAGTAGCTGAAATAGGCTCAACCACAACCGTAGTAAATGCTTTTACGGGTATAAAAACTGAAAACCCAATATTTTGGGCACAAGGGCAAGCACCAACATCTGTAGTTGATGGTGATGTAAGAATAGGGCTTCAAGGGGCTATAGATGACCTTTGTAAAAAGAAAAACATAGAGAACCTGGAGTATGATGAAATGCTTGCAACTTCATCTGCGGCAGGTGGATTAAAGATGACAGTTCACGGGTTAGTATACGATATGACTGCAAAAGCTGCAAAAGAAGCAGCATTAGGTGCAGGTGGAATCATACACTATGTAACAGCAGGAAAACTTCGTAGAACTGACCTTGCAAAGATAAAAGAAATAAAGCCTAATCTTATTTTAATTGCTGGTGGAGTAGACTTTGGAGAACGTGACACAGCTATTTACAATGCAGAATTAATAAGAAGTATGGGAATAAAAACCCCGGTGATTTATGCAGGAAACTGTGAAAATCAAGAAGAAATGAAACTGATCTTTGACGAAGAAAGTGGTATGAAACTTTATAACGTTGAAAATGTATACCCTAAGATAGATGACCTAAATGTAGAACCATGCAGAAAGGTTATACAGGATGCATTTGAGGATCATATTATACATGCACCCGGTATGGAACACGTAAGGGATATGGTAAACGGCCCTATTATACCAACACCGGGAGCCGTCATGGAATGTACAAAGTTGCTAAATGAATGTATTGGCAATGTTATAGTACTGGATGTAGGTGGGGCAACCACGGATTTACATTCAGTAACAGAGGATTCGGATCAAATTGCAAGAATATTAGTAAGCCCTGAACCAATTGCCAAAAGAACAGTGGAAGGGGACTTGGGAGTTTATGTAAATAGACTGAAAGTAATTGAATCCATTGGAGAAGACAAACTTAGAGAAGAGCTGGAAGAAGAAAATATTGATTTAGATAAGGTTTTGGAAAGTTATGTAGCAATTCCTAAAACAGAGGAAGAGTTTAAGCTGGTTGAGAGGCTGACAAAGGAAGCTGTTATAAGAGCTGTTGAAAGACACGCGGGCAAGATAAGATATATCTATGGCCCTTCCGGTAGAAGTACAGTTGCTGAGGGCAAGGACCTTACACAAGTAAAATATATTGTGGGTACAGGAGGTGCTTTAACCAGACTGCCTCATCGCATGGAAATAATGAGAGAAATTGCTAAGCATAACGAAACCGGACTATTGCTATTCCCCGGAGAGCACGCTGAAATTCTAGTTGATAATGATTATATTATGGCTTCTTTAGGTGTTCTTTCAAAGAGATATAAGGATGCCGCAATTAAATTATTACAAAAGAGTCTAGAATTTGAATTCCAGGAAAAGAAGCTTACGGCTACACAAAAAGCGGCGGCTTACGTGGAGGAATTGGCTAGATTAGATGCTGCGCGCAAGACAAAAGATGAGGAAAACAGAAAGCACATTGAAGAATGTGAGGCTCTGGGATACGATATGTCTGCCTACAAAGAAGAATGGAAACCGGGAACCTATAAGGCTTCAGAGGAAGAGTTGGTAAAAAAACCAACGGAAGCATCATCCAAATCAATAGGAGATTGTGATTACAATTGTGAGCTTTGCGGCAGAATGTGCTCAAAGCGCAGAAAATGTTAAGATGATAAGTTTTAATGTGTAAATATTAAAAAGATGATAAAAGGAGAAAAAAGTATGTATCCTAAATTAGTAATCGACTTAAACAAACTAAGAAGCAATCTTGATGCAGTGGCAAGAATAACTAAGGAACAAGGAAAATGTTCTCTTATGATTGTCACAAAGGGTCTATGCGCAGATAAGCAAATGGTAAAACTGGTAGCAGGCCATCCATCTGTGGATTTTGTAGCGGATTCTAGGGTAAAAAATCTTGAGCAGTATGCTAATTTCGTAAGAGGAAACGATAAATACACTGTTCTTTTAAGACTTCCCATGCACTCTGAAATTCAAGATGTTGTGAAATTTGCTGATTTAAGCTTTAACTCTGAACTTTCAACAATCAACCTTTTAAATGCGGAAGCTAAGAAACAAAAAAAGGTTCATAAAATACTTTTAATGATTGACCTAGGAGATTTGAGGGAAGGTATTTTCTATGAGAACGAAAATGCAATTTTTGAAGCAGTAGAACAAATTCTAAAGATGAGCAATATAGAATTGTATGGTGTTGGTGTAAACCTAACTTGTTACGGTGCTATTATTCCTAAGAATGATAATCTATCTACTTTGGTAGAGGTTGCAAGAAAAATAGAAAATAAATTTAATATTAAATTAAATATGATTTCAGGAGGAAACTCAAGTTCCATATATTTAGTTGGTAAAGGAGAACTTCCGGAGGGAATAAACAATTTAAGATTAGGTGAATCCTTCTTATTGGGTAATGATACAGCTTATGGTGAAAAGCTTGAAGGGACAACAAGTGATGCACTAACTCTTGAGGCACAAATTATAGAACTGCAAGAAAAGCCGTCGTTACCAATCGGTGAAGTTGGTGTTGATGCCTTTGGGCAAAAACCGTTTTATGAAGATAGAGGAATTATAAAGAGAGCTATTATAGCAATTGGCAAACAAGATACGGATTTAGAAAGCATGACTCCAATAGATAAAAATATTGAAATCTTGGGAGGAAGCTCTGACCATACAATACTTGATGTAACTAATTCAGACAGAGAATACAAGGTTGGTGATATCATTAGTTTTGAGCTTGGATATGGCGGTATGCTGAAAACGGCAACAAGTGCATATGTAGATAGAGATTATAAATAGGGAATAATATATACTTTTTAGGATTGTATAGAAATTATAAAAAAAGAAAACAGCAATAAAAATACTCCAAACAACGATTGGAGTATTTTTATTATTTTTAAAATATTATTTTATAGATATATTAATATTTGTCACTGAAGTCATTTATTGTTCCAAAGGTTGAAGCATCTTTTGACTTATTTTTTGACGTTGTTGAAAAACTTGTTTTAGAATCTGAGTTGCTTTCACCTGAGTTATTGGCAGTCGTAGCCGGTTTTTCCTTTGCTACGAAATTTGGTTCAAACTTAGGAGAATAATTAGCTATATCTTCAAACACCGGACTTTCAACAATTGGAATAAAATTATCTTTTAATTCATCACTAGTATCATAAGATTTTTTGCTGGTTACTGGTGATGACATTTTATTGTTTTGAGTAAAAGTCTTTTCTTTAACGGCTGCTTTCGGCTGAGCAAAATATATATCATCAGTATTCATTGAAACATTTGTAGTTTGGTCTTTCAGAGTAAACTGTGAAACAAGCTCTTTTAGTAAATCAGCCTGTGCACTTAACTCTTCACTTGCTGCGGCACTTTCTTCAGCAGTTGCTGAATTATTTTGAACAACGGCAGAAATCTGATCTACACCAAGAGTTACCTGAGTAATAGATATTGATTGATCCTCACAAGCTTTGGCAATTTCACCAATAAGCGAATTTACATTTTCAGACTTATCAACTACGGTAAGCAATGATTGCGCTGTGTAGTTAGCTATTTGTGAACCCTTGTCAACCGCAGAAACTGTTTCTTCTATTAGAAGAGTTGTGTTTTTAGCGGCCTCAGCAGACTTAGTAGCAAGATTTCTTACTTCATCAGCTACAACTGCGAATCCCTTTCCGGCAGCACCTGCTCTTGCGGCTTCAACAGCGGCATTTAAGGCAAGTATATTTGTTTGGAACGCAATATCTTCAATGGTCTTTATGATTTTTCCAATTTCGTTAGATTTATCTGTAATGTCATTCATGGCAACAATCATTTCTTTCATCTGTTGGTTGCTTTCCATGACACCGGAGCCTGCTTCGTTTGACTGTACACTTGCATCTTGTGCATTTGCAGCAGTAACCTTAACGTGTTCCGCTATTTCTGTAATAGTTGCAGATAATTCTTCAATGCTACTTGCTTGTTCAACCGCTCCTTGTGATAAGGCCTGAGCGGCACATGAAACTTGTTCCGCACCAACATTAACCTGAGAAGAGGACTCATTAATATTTGAAAGTGTACTGCTCAAACTATTATTAATGTCTGAAACGGAGCGCAAGATATGTGCAAAATCTCCCACATAGCTATTTGGAGCCTTACTCTCAATACCAAAATTGCCGTTACCCATTTCTCCAAGTAGATAATTTACATCTCCAATTATAGTTTTTAATGTTAAAATCGTTGATTCAAATGCAGTTGCAACATCGCCGATTTCATCATTGCTTGTAATGTTTAAAGTTACATCCAAATTACCATTAGAAATATTTTCAGCAGCTGATACTACTTGGTTAATTGGTTTTAATAATCTCTTTAGAACAATTGCAATAATTGATATGATTACAGCTAACCCTATTAATGAGAAAACAATCAAGAAGAAAGTGGTTTTTAACACGGCTTCATTCATTTCATCTGAGTCTAAGGCTGTTTGCGCCCACCAAATATCGTCACCGGTTTTTATTGGATAGAAGAATCTAGTATACTTTTCTCCGTTTTGACGAGATGTTTCAATGGTAAATTCTTTTCCGGAAGCCCAACCTTCTTTAATCTTAGCATAAGCATCTTCAGGAACTAAATCTTTAAAATTCTGTTTTATAGCATCTGAACTTTCACTGTCGTAAACAATAACGCCATTGCCATCAATGATAGTAGCAAACATGGTTGGATATTTGCTGTTACTTGTTTCCAACCTTGAGAAATTTCCAACATTTATATCAGCCATAACTACTCCCATAGTTTTACCCTGCCATAAAATCGGATAAGTGGCAGATACCATGGTTATTCCATCATAATCGTAAGGAGCAGTAAAATGTGGTTTCTGTTCCTGTGCCGCTACGGAATAAAACTCTTCATCCTTATATTCTTCATATGTTCCATATGGCTTAATGTCGCCGGAAGCAGCATTTTTAACATCAACATATAAACCAAAATCTCTAATATCAGGAGAATAAGCATAAGGCTCAAAGAAAGCACCCATACCGACAATATCAATGTTATTATTTACTGTGCTCTTAGCTGTATTTAATAAGAACGATTCCACTTCATAATCTAAGTTAGTAACGGGAACATTATAAAGCTGACTTGTTCTGACTTTTGCTTTAGCATCAGCAGAAAGACTGCTATCCTTTTCATAGGCATTAGTCATGAAATCCTCTAATGCTTGAGCTGAATAATTGGCCGCATCAATAACGGCTTGAACTTGTAGTCCATTTGATTTAGATATTGCTGAAAACTCTTGCGATATAGTAGAGCCAATAACTGAACTTACAAAAAATGCAGTAAAGCCAATCATCAAGGCAAATACAACTGCTAAAATCAAGCCAGTGACAACTGACATTTTAGTTGATAAACTTCTTCTTTTACTATTAATACTTGTAATTTGTTTTTTTGGGTCTTTTATAAATTTTTTAGCCACAAATAACACACCTTCCTTTTATATCGTATTTATACAATATGTCTAAATAACATATAATCTAATAAAACTTAATATAATAATTATATACATTTATCGACAAAAGTCCAGTAAATTACCAATAAGAACCGTTAATTGTTTAACAATAATGGGAAAAATTGAATTTATTATTACAAATTATTACAATTTCTTACACAATTGTGCATATTTTGTATCTACAATATATTTAGCGATATTTTATGTCATATGATTTAGTTAAAGGCCATAGGATTCAGATTATGTTATAATTAAGATGCAAAAATTTGTAAATTTAACACAAAAGTCAAAAATAGCAAGAAGGTAAATAGAGTTATGAAAAATTACGTATATATTTTGGAGTGTAATGATGGAACTTTTTATACTGGATGGACAGTTAATTTAGAAAAGAGAATAAAATCACATAATGAAGGGACAGGCAAAAACGCGGCAAAGTACACAAGAGCAAGGAGACCTGTCAAGCTGGTATATTCAGAGGCTCTTGAAAGTAAATCAGAGGCTTTAAAAAGGGAGGCTCAGATAAAAAGACTTACTAGACAGCAAAAAGAAAAATTAATTTTAAAAAATGCACAGCAAATAAGTACATAAAAATTGTGCAATTGTATTTAAATTGTACAATGGCAAAAACCCGTTGATTATAAAAAATACTATGCTAGAATGAGAATAAATTAGGTCTGTATACGATTTGATATAAAAAAATTAGCGAGGTTTATTTAAAATGAGTAAGAAGTTAAACACGGCACAGATGTTAGTAAAATGCTTGGAGAAAGAAGATGTGGAGTATATCTTTGGCATTCCCGGAGAAGAGAACCTAGATATGATGAATGCTCTATATGAGTCATCAATAAAATTTATTACTACAAGGCATGAACAGGGTGCGGCATTTATGGCCGATGTGTACGGAAGATTGACAGGAAAAGCCGGAGTTTGTTTGTCAACATTAGGTCCTGGAGCGACCAACCTAGTAACAGGGGTTGCTGATGCTCATGAGGATGGAGCTCCGCTTGTGGCTATTACAGGTCAGGTTGGGACAGAAAGAATGCATATTACATCTCATCAGTCTTTAGATTTATGCAAGTTATTTGAGCCCATTACAAAGAGAAGTAAACAAATTATGAGACCTGATACAGTAAGTGAAATTGTACGACTTGCGTTTAAATATGCTGAAAACGAAAAGCCGGGTGCCTGCCATATAGACTTACCGGTAAACGTTGCCGCTATGGAGGTCAGTGAAGATGAAAAACCTCTTGTAAAAAGAACAGCACCTCCGGAAATGGCAGATATAAATAGCATAGAAGATGCGGCAGGAGCAATCTTTTCTGCAAAAAACCCTGTAGTGCTTGTTGGAAATGGTGCAGTGAGAGGTAGATGCTGTGAAGCACTTACACAATTTGCAGAAAGCTTAAAAATTCCAGTTATAAACACAATGATGGCAAAGGGAATTATTCCCTATGAAAATAAATATTCCTTATGGACTGTAGGAATTCCTCAGAAGGATTACGTAAATAAAGTTTTGGAAAAAGCAGATTTAGTAATATCGGTTGGTTATGATATTGTAGAGTATGCTCCTATTAGATGGAATAAGGATGGTAAATGCAGAATTATTCATGTGGATACAAGACCGACACACATAAATAAATATTATGAGCCTGATTTTGAAGTTGTGGGAGATATAGCAAACTCTCTGACACAGATTAGGAGAAGAGTACATAGAAACACTGAACCGGAATATGCAATTAAAATAAAAGAGGCGCTTCAAGCTGAGTACGAGTCATATGCAAATGACATGGCGTTTCCTATGAAACCACAAAAGATTCTGTATGATATAAGAACAGTAATGGGTGATAAGGATATATTAATATCTGACGTTGGAGCTCATAAGATGTGGATTGCAAGGCATTATCATTGTAATGTCCCAAATACTTGTATAATATCAAATGGGTTTGCAACAATGGGTATTGCTGTTCCCGGAGCGGTTGCCGCTAAGTTGATTTACCCTGAAAAGAAAGTTCTTGCAGTTACCGGTGACGGCGGGTTTATGATGAATTCTCAGGAAATTGAGACTGCTTGTAGAATTGGCACACCTATAGTAATTCTTATTTTTAATGATAGTAACTATGGCTTAATTAAATGGAAGCAGATGGATAAATTTAATAAGAGCTGCTATGTAGACTTTACAAATCCGGACTTTGTTAAGTATGCAGAAAGCTTTGGTGCAAAGGGTTATAGCATTCAATCCGCAGAGGAACTGGTACCAACTCTTGAAGAAGCCTTTGAGCAAAATGTGCCTTGCATTATTGATTGTAGGGTAGATTATGATGAAAATACTAAATTAACAGCCCACTTAAAAGAAGTCTATGCAAGTGAACTTTAATGTTGTATAATTGTAGCAGAAAGTAGCATTATTGCGAATATTTAAGGGATTATACAATATAGAACAGATAAGTTTACAGTGGGAGGAAACAACATGGCAATTGAGGAAAGTACAAATAAAACTAGTATTCTTTTAGAATCAGGGACAAATGAGATAGAAATAATTGAATTTACGGTTGCTGATGAAGTTTTTGGAATAAATGTAGCAAAGGTAAGGGAAATAATGGTCTCCCAACCAGTAAAGCCTATGCCTAACTCACACCATGTGGTTGAAGGGGTTTTTAAACCAAGAGATGAGATTATTACTGTAATTAATCTTGCAAAATACTTGGGTTTGCCGGAATATGAAAATTCAGGCAGAGACATCTTTATAGTTACTCATTTTAACAACTTAAACTTTGCTTTTCATGTTAATACCGTTGTGGGCATTGATAGAATTTCATGGTCAGCTATTAAGAAACCGGATAAGGCTGTTTATGGAGGTCAGGATGGTGCCGCTACAGGGATAGCCGAATACCACGATAGACTTGTTACTATTTTAGATTTTGAGAAGATTGTTGCAGATATTAGCCCGGAATCAACTATACAGGTTGAAAGTATTGAAAGAATGGGAAGTAGAAATATTGTAGAAAAGACAATTCTAATTGCGGAAGATTCTATGCTTCTTTCAAAGCTAATTATTGAATGTCTGCATAAAGCAGGTTATAAAAACACTATTAAGACAGATAACGGACAGGAAGCTTGGGATTATCTAAAGGAGGCTAAAGAGTCTGGAGATCCAATAAAAGAACACGTGGCTTGTATCGTTTCTGATATAGAAATGCCACTTCTGGATGGTCACAGACTTACAAAGCTTGTAAAAGATGATCCGGTTCTTAAGAATATACCGCTAGTGCTATTCTCTTCTCTGATAAGTGAAGAAATGCGTATTAAGGGTAAGCAACTGGGGGCTGACGAGCAGATAAGTAAGCCTGAAATAAATAAATTAGTATCAATAATAGATACTCTTACTTTAAACCACTAATAAATACCTAAGAAAGTAAAGTTTCAGGGAGTTATTACATAGAAATTTCAAAGTTATAATACATGGAATTTTACAGTTATTAAGATTGATAAGTAGACATGATAAAATTTATCATGTCTATTTTTTAATATATTATAAAACAATTAAGGATAGCAAATGAAAGATAATTACGGGAGAGAAATTTCATACTTAAGAATGTCAGTAACGGACAGATGTAATTTAAGATGCCTATATTGTATGCCTGAAGAAGGAATTCAAAAGAAAGAACACAAAAATATTCTCCGCAATGAGGACTTTGTACAAATTGCAAAGGTAGCAATTAAATTGGGTATTAATAAATTCAGAATAACCGGTGGAGAGCCTTTGGTTAGAAAAGGTATTGTTTCTTTATGTGATAGTATTTCAAATTTAAAGGGTATAGACAGTTTAAACATGACCACAAATGGAATCCTATTACCGGAGTTTTGCGATGAATTAAAATCCGCAGGGGTGAAAAGGCTAAATATTAGTATAGATTCGCTTAATGAAGATAAGTACAGACATATTACCAGGGGAGGAAGCTTGGAAACAGTACTTTTAGGTTTGGAAAAAGCAAAAGCAAAAGGTTTTGGGATTAAAATTAATACGGTTCTAATGAAAGGGATTAATAGCAATGAGATTAATGATTTTATTAGATTGGCGAGAGAATACGATATAGAAGTACGATTTATAGAATTGATGCCATTGGGAGAGAGTGTTAAAATCCAAAAGGACACATATGTAAATAGCTTTGACATAATAAATAATCATTCGGAACTTATACTATTGGAAAATTCGGAGGGTGTGGCTGAAAAATATAAAATTGAAGGAGGCTATGGGCAAATAGGCTTTATAAGGCCTATGAGCAAAAGCTTTTGCAGTGAGTGTAACAGACTTAGAATAACAGCGGATGGTAAAATAAAACCCTGCTTGCACAGCAATAGGGAGATATGTTTGAAATCCGGTAAAAATTATATAAATATGAACAATGAAGAGAAAGAAATTACCTCTGATATTTTTACGGAACAGCAAATAAAGGAGTCGCTTATTGAAGCTATTTTAGGGAAGCCTAAAGATATGAAGAATGCAATAAAAATGGAAAGCAAAAATCAACAAAGAAATATGAACCAAATAGGGGGATAGATTCTATGTTTAAAAAGATAATTAAAAGGGTAAAAACAGGTAAGCCCATTAGCCTAACGCACCTTAATAAGCAGGGAAGAGCAAAGATGGTCAATGTGCAGGATAAAGATATTTCAAGAAGAGCGGCACAGGCAAAAGCCACCGTTATTGTAAACAAAAACACCTTTGAAGTTATAAAAAATGGAGGAACTAAAAAAGGGGATGTTTTGGGAGTTGCTCAGGTGGCAGGTATAATGGCGGCTAAAAAGACTTGGGATATAGTTCCAATGTGTCATTCCATTAATATAACCGGTATAGACATAGAGTTTTTTCTTGAGGATGTAAACGAGGGTACCGGCAAAATTGAAATTAAAAGTAAAGTGAGCTGTGATGGAAAAACCGGTGTTGAAATGGAAGCATTAACTGCGGTTTCCGTGGCGGCGCTTACCATATATGATATGTGTAAAGCTATACAAAAGGACATTGTTATAACAGATATACATTTAGTTGAGAAAGTTGGTGGAAAGAGTGGGCTATACAGCTGGAGTAATAACGCTTAGTGATAAGGGTTTTGCAGGTCAAAGAGAAGACATAAGTGGACAAGCAGTAAAGGATATTCTTGAAAACCAAGGGTTTGAAGTCAAATATAAAACAATTTTGCCCGATGACTTTGAAAAAATTAAAGAAAAGCTGATAGAGTGTTCGGACAAAATGAAGTTGGACTTAATCTGTACAACAGGTGGCACAGGTTTTTCCAAAAGGGATATAACACCGGAGGCTACTCTTGCCGTGGTGGAACGGTTAGCACGAGGAATTCCGGAAGCAATGCGAGCAGAGAGTATGAAAAAAACAAGCAGAGCTATTTTGTCAAGAGCAGAAGCGGGAATAAGAGGTGAATCAATAATAGTGAATTTACCTGGTAGTGAAAAAGCAGTTAAAGAATGTTTGGGTGCGGTAATAGAGTCCTTAAAGCATGGAATAGAAATCTTGAAGGGTGAAGCATCTGAATGTGCAGGGCATATTCATAGAGAAGAAAGAGCAAAATAGCAGATTTGCTCTACTGAAAGGAGAAAACATGGCAAAGGTTGTAGCGGTATGTATTAGTAAAAATAAGGGAGAACAAAAACATCCCATTGAAGAGGCTACTTTAAAAGTAAACCATGGAATATTGGGGGATGCTCATGCAGGAAACTGGCACAGGCAAGTGAGCCTTTTGGGTATAGAAAGTGTAGAAAAATTAAAAGATAAGAGGGGATTTAACTTTAAAGCAGGAGACTTTGCAGAAAATATATTAACGCAGGGCATTTGCCTTTATGAACTACAGGTTGGAACAAGGATACGAATTGGAGAAACAATCTGTGAAGTTACTCAAATAGGTAAGGTTTGTCAGAGCAACTGTAAGATAAAAGAGATGGCGGGAGATTGTGTCATGCCTAGAGAGGGCATATTTGCAAAAGTCATAGAAGAGGGAAAAGTAAAAGTTGATGACTGTATAACTGTATTATAACAATAATACAATCATCCGATATGAAGAAAAGCAAACATAAAAAGGTAGCAGTAAATGCTACCTTTTTCGTTACAACTTCTTAACTCTCAGCTGTATAACAATTATAAAATCAATTTACTTTTTAAATAAATTAATAAACATAAAAGTAATTTAATTCTCAGCTAAATGTATAATTCTCGAAGCAATTTAATTTCTTGTTCGTAACCCTCCAGCTCATTAGGTGTTTCCAACACAAAGGAGAGGTGCTTTAGTTTTGGGTGATTTATAATATTACAAATAGCATCTGTACCTATATAACCTTCCCCAATTTTAGCGTGTCTGTCCTTGTGAGAAGACAGTGGATTTAAGCTATCATTTAGGTGTATCGCATATAACTTATCCAAACCAATGATTTCATCGAATTCCATGAGAACTCCATCCAAATTGTTTACAATATCATACCCAGCATCGTTTACATGACAAGTGTCCAAACAGACACCAATCTTATCTTTTAATTGAACCTTGTCAATTATTGCTTTTAATTCTTCAAACTTTCCGCCAACTTCACTTCCCTTACCGGACATGGTCTCCAGTAAAACAATAGTGGATTGCTCAGGAGTCATTAGGTCATTAAGAAGATCAGATATAATTTGTATCCCGGTTTCTATACCTTGTCCCACATGGCTACCCGGATGAAAGTTATAGTAGTTCCCCGGTAGATACTCCATTCTTTTTAGATCATCTTCAAAGACCATACGGGCAAATTCTCTTGTCTTTTCCTCTTTAGAACAAGGGTTAAGTGTGTATGGGGCATGGGCAACTAATTTAGCAAAATTATGTTCTTCGGCAAGCTGTAAAAATGCAGCAATATCCTTTTCATTTATGGCTTTAGCTTTACCACCCCTTGGATTTCTGGTAAAAAACTGAAATGTATTTGCATTAATTGATAGGGCGACTTTGCCCATTTTTTCAAACCCGTCAGAAGAAGACAGGTGACAACCTATATTAAGCATTGTAAACCTCATTTTCAAAATATTAGACACTATCTACTTCCATTCAAATCCATCTAAAAGGGCATACCAATTTAACAGCATACCATTGGTTGTAAATCAGCATTAAGTCAATAGACAGCTTGTAATATATCAATATATTGCGGCCTGCTGTATTTACAGAATAAGACTTAAAATAAATAAGCTATAGAATAGAAGATAGTCAGTAAATTTTCATATGTTATAACTGTATGTAAATTATTTATACCCCAAAAGTTATGTTTGTTTACATACCAAAATCGCTAATATCCTCTTTTAGAAAGTGAATAGCACCTTCTAAGTCGTTTTTGCGAAGACAATCCACAATTTTCACATGATACTTGGTATCTGTGGGAATTTCAATATTATTCCACTTATCCCAATAAAATTGAGCGTATGCTCTAGTTAAGGTATCTAAAGATTTTTTTAACATTTGGTAGGAGAATTGATTTCCGCAAAATGATATTAACTTTAAGTGAAATTCCATATTGTGACCCCAATGAGTAAAAAAGTCGCAAGAGCATTCCTGATTTGCACATTCAATATCAATGGATTCTAATTCTTTAATTTGCCCCTCTGTAATGTTATGGATGCACTCCTTAAGAGAGCCACCCTCTAGTATAACCCTGTATTTTAAAATATTTTCAATATCACTTTTTGTTAGTTGAACAACAACATATCCATAACGAGGCATATTTTTCAATATACCTTCATTACATAATTCCACTAAGGCTTCTCTTACCGGAGCCTTACTCACCTCATACTTTTCTGAAAGCATTTTTTCATTAATAATGTCGTTGGCAGTATATTCGCCCTTAATAATGCTTTGAAAAACTTCATTATATATCTTTTGTTTTAAAGTAGTATTCTTAGACATACAAGCTCCAATCGTAAAACGGTATGGCATACCGTATATTTGCTATATATGATATATCAAATAATTAAAGCTTTAACTTGATATATCATAATACCTAATAATATCAGAGAAGCACTAGAAATTCAAGAGAAGAGGGTGTATGGATTTTCCTTTTATAAACATACAAGTCATACTGTTGACTCTTAAACATATCTCTGATATGATTAGTAATAATACAACAAGTATAACTAACAATAGTTATACTTTAAAAGCACTGATTTAAATTATTTTGGGGGTACTGTTATGAGTCAGAAAATCAATAATTCTTATATTAAAATTTTGAAATATGAACTTGTGCCTGCACTGGGTTGCACAGAGCCGGGGGCAATTGCCTATGCTGCGGCAAAAGCAGTATCGGTTTTAGAAGAGTTCCCTATTAAAATAGAAATAAAGTGTAGTGGAAACATTGTAAAAAATGTAAAAGGTGTTGTAGTTCCCAACTCCGGGGGATTAAGAGGAATTGAGGCCGCAACAATATTAGGAGCCATAGCGGGAACCTTAGATACAAAACACATTCTTGGAAATGACAGTGAAAATAAGCTAGAGATTTTAGATGCAATAACAGAGACTGACAGGATAAAAGCTAAAGAATTGCTATCAACAGACTTTTGCAAGTGCCGTCTACAAGAAGGTGAAAGTAACTTATATATAGACGTGATTGCTAAAACAGAAGAACACTCAGCCAGAGTTGTTGTTAAGGACAGTCATACCAATATTATCTTAATAAAGAAAGATGATAAGACTATATTTGAAAAAGAAGGCTTAGAAAAAAATATAGATATAGAAGAGACTAAAAAATTATTAAATGTTAAAGACATAATTGCTTTTGCAGACACAGTGAACATAGAAGAGGTAAAGCCAATACTGGATTATCAAATATATGTGAATACAGCTATTGCAGAAGAAGGCTTAAAAAATGAGTATGGTGCATCTGTCGGGAAAACTTTATTGGAATCGTACGGCGATGATATTAAGGTTAGGGCAAAAGCTAAGGCTGCCGCCGGCTCAGATGCAAGAATGGGCGGAAGCTCAATGCCTGTAGTTATAAACTCCGGCAGTGGAAATCAAGGGATTACGGTAACGGTTCCTGTGGTGGAATATGCCAAGGAGCTTGGAGTAGACGATGATAAAATGTATAGAGCACTTGTAATAAGCAACCTTATTTCTATTCATATAAAGCAATATATCGGAAAGCTATCTGCCTTTTGCGGAGCCGTAAGCGCAGCCTGTGGAAGCGGTGCGGCTATTACCTATTTGCACGGTGGAACCTTTGAGGATATATCTTCAACAATTATAAACACTGTTTGTAATGTAGGCGGGATTGTTTGCGATGGAGCAAAGGCCTCCTGCGCCGCAAAGATAGCATCTGCACTGGACGCAGCAATAATGGGGCACAATATGACCCTTCAAAAAAGAAAGTTTCAGGAGGGCGAGGGCATCGTTACAGGAGACATAGAAAAGACAATACAAAATATTGGGCATATTGGGAGAGAAGGAATGAAAGAAACAGATAATGAAATCCTCCATTTAATGATTGGAGATATTAATTAATTTAAATAAATCAGCCAATTCCACTCAAATCTAAATATATACAGGAGAAAAGCCAATTATACTATTGTATGACTACAACAGTACAATTGGCTTTTTTCATTTCAAACAGACCGTCTATGCCCATAACAATATGAATCAGCAAAACTTGTACAAAAAATACCTTAAACTAATCATATGATATTTATAAATAAAATTACTGGTTTTATGAATTAAAAATGAACATATACTGAAAACATATGTAGCTATTATGTACAACCGTATGGAATGCCTAAAAAGTTAAAATATAAGGAAAGGAGAGGACGTTATATAAGTGTGTGATTAAATGAATAAAGAATAAAATTAGAGAATATTTATAACAAATTTCAAACTATAAAAGAGCAAAATTATTTATTTATGTGACAAGATAATGATAATTTTTACTAACAAAAAAAGGCAAAAATATTTTTTTAGAAAGAATTATCAGACTATTGTGAATTTTTTTGAAGCTTTTTGAAGTTAGGGCGGAAGATTTGAAAAAACAGATGCCAAATAGTTGGCTAAAAAATTTTTTGGGAGTAAAACGGGACTCTGAAATAAATGCCGTTTAAATTATCCCGAGGTATTATTATAGGAGGAAGCAATTATGAAGAGAAAATTATCATTAGTACTTAGCGTAATACTAATTCTTGCATTGGCTCTTACTGGCTGCGGCGGAAGTGACGGTTCATCTTTACCGGGAAACACCGCAGGAGATGTGATTAACATCGGTTGGATTGGTTCACTTACCGGAGACCAGGCTGTTTGGGGCACGTGTGAATCTCAGATGTTACAGCTTTTGGTTGATGAAGTAAATGCAGACGGCGGAATTGCCGGCAAGCAGTTAAACCTCATCAAATATGATACTAGGGGCGATGCCAATGAAGCTGTAAACTCAGTAAAGAGACTTGTGGCACAGGATAAGGTAGTTGCAATTATCGGCCCTAATGCAAGTGGTCAGGCGCTTGCTATTACCTCAGCATTAAATGATGGAAAGGTTCCTGATATCGCAACAGTTGCAACAAACCCTAAAGTAACTGTAAATGATGATGGTTCTGTTAACCCATATAACTTCCGTGTTTGCTTTATAGACCCATATCAGGGGGCTGTAGTAGGCGGATACGCTTCTGATGTACTTAAATATAAAAATGCCGCTGTGCTTTATGACGTAGCAAGCGACTATTCTCAGGGATTCAGCCAATACTTTGAAGAAACATTTACTGCTAAGGGCGGCAAAATTGTTGCAAAAGAAGGATTTAAAGCTGGAGACGTTGATTTTAGACCTCAACTTTCAAGAATTAAAGCGGCAAACCCAGATGTAATTATTATGCCTTACTACTATAAGGAAGTAGCTCTTTCTGCTAATCAAGCAAGAGAACTTGGCATTAAAGCTACACTTATGGGCGGAGATGGATGGCCTTCAGACCAATTAATGGAAATGGCAGGCAAAGCCATTGAAGGAAGCTATGTTGTAAATCACCTAGACTTTAATGATCCGGAAGCTAAACCTTTACAGGAACGTTATGCGGCAGCATATGATAATCAAGTACTTGAATTAAACGGATATATGGCGCACGATGCGTTCTTATTATTACAAAGTGCTATAGAAAAGGCAGTTGAGGATACCGGTGAAGTAAACTCACAGGCTATTACAGATGCATTGACACAGGTTGAAGTAGAAGGAGTAACAGGAAAGATTAAGATTAGCCCTGAGACTCATAACCCTGATGGAAAAGAAGCTGCAATTGTTAAGATTGAAGATAAACAGTATGTATTCCAGCAGAAATATGGTGTGGAATAAGCATAAACCAAATACAAGATAAGTAAAGGGGATGAATAGCCATCCCCTTTTAAAAAATGATAGGAGGTTTCCCAGGTGAGTACATTTATACAACAAATAATTAATGGTCTCTCTATCGGAAGTGTTTATGCACTTATGGCAGTCGGGTACTCATTAGTTTACAGCATTTTAAACTTTTCAAACTTTGCACATGGCGGGGTTATTATGATAGGCGCATATTTTGGATTCTATGCAATAAGCCTTTTTTCCATGCCATTTGCAGTAGCTCTTATCGTGGCGGCATTTCTAGCAGGACTTTTAGCTGTTTCATTAGAAAAAATCGCATATAGACCACTGAGAAAAAGAAATGCTCCGGCTTTGTATTTCATTATTTCAGCTATGGGCGCATCCATTTTTCTTGAAAATATAGTAGTAGCAACCATAGGACCAACATTTAGAACGTATCCGGCAGTATTAAATACTACCCCTTTTATGATTGGTGATATTGCCATAGGTAGGCTGGATGTACTTATGTTTGCAATCTCTGCCGTTAGCCTTTTGGCTTTGGTGTTGATAATAGGAAAAACAAAGATTGGTCTTGCCATAAGAGCAACCTCCTATAGTGCTAAAGGTAGTACATTAATGGGAGTAAACGTTGATCGAGTAATTTTTGTGATATTTATTCTTGGCGGTATGCTTGCCGGTATTGCCGGTGTATTGTTTGGTATGAAATACACCGTATACCCACAGATTGGTATTATTACAAATAAATCATTTATTGCGGCTGTTTTCGGAGGCTTGGGAAGTCTTCCGGGGGCAGTAATAGGTTCAATATTATTAGGAATCATTGAAACCATGGCTTCAGCATACATATCTTCCAGCTACAGAGACTTAATTGCCTTTACCTTACTAATTGTGGTTCTTGTTGTTAAGCCTACAGGTCTAATGGGCAAAGCAACAGAAGATAAAGCGTAGGAGGTGAATAGCAATGTTTGATTTGAGTTGGTATTATATATCAGGTATTTTAATTTTAACGGGAATAAATCTGCTTACTGTTTTAGGGCTTTCGCTATTGACAGGATTTACTGGTTTGTTCTCCTTTGGGCACGCCGGATTCATGGCAATAGGAGCCTATACAGCGGCTATGATGACAATGAAAGGTGTACCGCTGATTGTGGCATTGATGTCAGGTGGAATCGCAGCCATGCTGTCCAGCTTAGTAATAGGAAAGCTAACTTTAAATTTAAAGGGAGACTATTTCTGCATAGCTACACTGGGATTTGGTGAGGCAATAAGATTGCTTTTTGATAATATTCAATTCTTTGGAGGCTCCAGAGGTCTTCCGGGAATACGTACATATGATTCTAATACATATTTAGCACTTGTGGTCATTATAAATATCATTGCTATTATGGCTATGGTTTACTTGATTAAATCCAGACATGGTAGAAACATGGTTGCTATTCGTGAAGAAGAATTAGCATCACAGGCTATTGGTGTTAATGTATTTAAATATAAGATGATGTCCTTAGCCGTTAGCGCGTTGTATGCTGGAATTTCAGGGGGGCTTTTAGCTCACTACTTGGGATATATTCAGCCTATTATGTTCCAGCTAATAAAATCAACTGAAATGACCATTATTGTAATATTCGGTGGGTTGGGTAGCGTAACAGGAAGTGTTATTGGAGCCGTTGTACTAACATTCTTACCGGAAGTGCTGAGAAGCTTTGCAAGCTGGCGTTTAGTTGTGTACGGTGCTGCCGTTATTCTTATTATGGTAGTAAGACCGCAAGGACTTTTAGGTGGTAAAGAAATTAGCTTTAAATGGATAAGAAAACTTTTTAGAAAAAATAAGGGAGGTGCTGCAAATGAGTAGAACAGTACTGGCTCTTAACCATATAACAAAGAAGTTTGGTGGACTTACAGCGGTAGGAGATGTAAGTTTTGAAATAAAAGAAGGCGAAATATATGGTCTTATAGGACCAAATGGCGCCGGAAAAACTACTATTTTTAACTTGATTACATCTATATATCAGTTAACAGAAGGGGAAATAATCTTTTACGATGAACCGTTAACAGATAAAAAACCTTTTGAAATTGCAGATATTGGCATAACCAGGACCTTCCAAAACATTAGACTCTTTAAAAAACTGAGCGCATATGACAATGTTCTGACAGCCTGTCATCAAATGGCTGATTATACAGCTTTTGAAGCTATATTACAACCTTTTGGCTTCATTCCTTTTGAACCATTTAGAAAGGCAAGGAATCAAGAAAAGGCGCTACATGAAAAAACAGAAGAACTGTTGAAATTAATGGGACTTTGGGAAGCAAGGGATATGATTTCTTCAAACTTACCCTATGGTATGCAAAGAAAGCTGGAAATAGCAAGGGCTTTGGCGCTATCACCAAAACTTTTACTATTGGATGAACCGGCAGCGGGAATGAACCCGGAAGAAACAATTCAACTGATGGAACTAATAAGAGAAATTCGTGATAAATTTCAGCTTACAGTTTTAATTATAGAGCACCATATGGACTTGATAATGGGTTTATGTGATAAGATTTTTGTACTTAATTTCGGTAAGCCTTTGGCAGAAGGAACGCCTTCAGAAATTCAAGATGATAAACGAGTAATTGAAGCTTATCTAGGAACAGAAGGAGGCGATGAAAGTGCTTAAAATAGACGATTTAAATGTTTTTTACGGAGGAATTCATGCCCTAAGAGGTGTCTCGGTTGAAATTAATAAAGGAGAAATTGTTACTATCATTGGTTCAAATGGCGCGGGAAAATCCTCCTTACTAAATGCTATAAGTGGTGTGGTCAAATATAACGGAACTATAGAATATGAAGGTCAACCTTTACCTAAACAGGCATACAAGGTTGTAAAAAATGGGATTTGTCAGGTTCCGGAAGGGCGAATAATTTTTGCAAACCTTACCGTTCATGAAAACTTAAAGATGGGAGCATACCTTCGTAATGATGCTAAAGGTATCGCCTCAGATTTTGAAAGAGTATATGAGCTGTTTCCAAGACTTAAGGAAAGGGAAAAACAGCTGGCGGGAACGTTATCAGGTGGTGAGCAGCAAATGTTGGCTATGGGCAGGGGACTTATGTCTTCACCGGATTTGATTCTGCTTGATGAACCCTCATTAGGGCTGGCACCCTTACTGATAAATACAATTTTTGATATTATCCTAGAGATAAAGGAAATGGGCAAAACAATTCTTTTAGTAGAACAAAATGCGTTTAAGGCTCTTTCTATTGCGGATAAAGCCTATGTTCTTGAACAAGGTAAAATTTCTGCATCGGGAAGCGCCGCAGAGCTTTTGGCAGATAGCACCATTCAGGAAGCCTATCTGGGTAAAAAGCATAAATAAATAGAAAATGTAAGCTTTAATGACTGCCATTAAATGTTTATAAAAATAAAAGTACTGTAGTGTATCAAGGCTACAGTACTTTTATATTAAAACAATTTATTTTGAATATGAAGTATCGAAAGTGATAGACGCGTAATAGTTTTTATCAATAGTTTGTATTGAATTTTCAACCATAGCTTTTATTTCACTTTGTTTTAACTTACATTCAGGTGAAATCACTGTATCAAAGATAACATTTGTATGTGTAGGACCGGGAACTATACGAAGATCGTGCCAACCGTAAACACCCTCAATATCCTTTAACGTTTCACTTACAATAACCTTTAAATGATTTATTATAGGATCATTTAGTTTAACAGGATCCATATGAACAGTAAGATGAATGTTAAATCTCCTACTAAGGTCTTTTTCTATGTTATCAATTAAATCGTGACTTTTCATTATATCTTCTTCCGCATCAATCTCAATATGAATTGATGCAAAAATCCTACCGGGGCCATAATTGTGAATTATTAAGTCATGTGTACCGACGACTCCTTCATGGCTTTCGGCATATTTTAATATCTCACTAACAAGAGCGGGGTCTGGAGCTTCGCCTAAAAGAGGACTGGAGGTTTCCCTAATAAGCTGAAAACCGGACCAAGTTATAAATAGGGCTACAAGGCATCCCATTATTCCATCCAGCTGTATATCTGCAAAATGACCAATAAGTATGCTTATTAAAACGGCACTGGTTGCAATAACATCATTTCTACTATCTGTGCCTGTGGCTATTAAAGCAATAGAGTTAATCCTTTTACCGGCATTGGTATTAAAAAGTGCCTGCCATACTTTTACTAAGATTGCAATTAATAATACAATAATAGTAATAAGGCTGAACTGCATTGGTTCAGGATGAATAACTTTGTCTATGGAAGTCTTAAGAAGCTGAAGTCCTAAGACCATTATAATTACGGAAACAATTAGACCTGTAAGATATTCAATTCGAGCATGACCATATGGGTGTTCTTCATCCTCGGGCATGGCAGCAAGCTTAAATCCGATTAAAGTTATGATAGAGGAGGAAGCATCCGCAAGGTTGTTAATACCATCTGCAATAATAGCAATACTGTTTACGAATATTCCAATGATAACCTTCATTAAGCAGAGGAAAAGGTTTGAGATTATGCCCACAATTCCCGCAAGCTTTCCATACTTTTCTCTGACCGTAGGATCCTTAGTATTTTCGTAATCTTTAATAAATACTTTAAATAGAAATGTGCCCATTTTGTTCTCCTTTGTTATGTGATACAATGTCCAAAGAAACAATCAAGTGTAGACCTTGTATATTATTTATAATTTTATGCTAGTTTTATTTTTATAAATTTCACATAGCATTATAATTAATTTATTTTTCTTTAATGCCCAAGAATTTTAAGTAAGCTAAGAATGCTCGAGTATGCTAAGCATACTCAAGTATACCTAAGTATGCTCAAGTAGTTTTATAAATATTTAAATAAAAAAACTACCATGTTAATTTCAATTCTAACACATAATTAAGTGTACGACTTTTATTGTATGCTAAATTTTAGGAGGTTGCAATGTTAAATAGGTTAAAGGAAACAGGAAAATTTAATGAAACCGTTGAGGCTCTTGCAGAAACAAAGGAAACTCTTTGGATAAATAGAGCAGGAATGAAAAACATTTTTAATGAAAACATAACAGAAAAAGACATTGACCAAGCTGAAGAACGATTACAGAGATTTGCACCATACATTGAAAAGGCTTTTCCGGAGACAGAGAAGAGCAATGGCATTATAGAATCGCCGTTAAAAGAAATAATAAATATGCAAAAGGCATTATCACAACTATTAGATTATAAGCACGAAGGAAAAATGTTACTAAAGTGTGACAGCCATCTTCCCGTCTCAGGCTCAATAAAGGCAAGGGGAGGAATTTACGAGGTATTAAAAGTTGCAGAAAAAGTAGCTATGGATAACAATATGCTGAGTTTAGATGATAACTACGCAATTCTTACAGAGGATAGATTTAAGAATTTGTTTTCTAAATATAGTGTGGCAGTAGGCTCTACAGGAAACTTAGGGCTTTCCATTGGTATCATCAGCGCTAAACTGGGATTTGATGTTACAGTGCATATGTCACAAGATGCAAGACAATGGAAAAAGGATTTGCTCCGTTCAAGGGGAGCAAAGGTTATAGAATACCCTGATAGCTACCAAAAGGCTGTTGCGGAAGGCAGAAAGGAAGCAGAGGGAAACCCTATGTGTCACTTTGTGGACGATGAAGGGTCATTGGATTTATTTGTTGGATATGCTACCGTAGGAAAAAGATTAAAAGCACAGTTGGAAGAATTAAATATTACAGTTGACAGTCAACATCCACTGTTTGTATATATTCCATGTGGGGTGGGAGGCGCTCCCGGTGGTGTGGCTTATGGGCTAAAAAAGGTATATGGGGAAGATGTCCACTGCTTTTTTGTAGAACCTACCCATGCTCCATGCATGGTACTGGGAATGGCAACAGGCTTACACGATGAAATATGTGTAGAAGACATAGGATTGGATGGAAAAACAGCAGCAGATGGCTTGGCTGTGGGAAGAGCTTCAAGGCTGGTTGGAAAGACTATGGAAACTTTACTAGATGGTATTTCAACAATAGAAGATTATAAGCTTTACGATTATTTAAAACTTATTGCAGACAATGAAGGTATATATATTGAGCCGTCCGCTTGCGCAACCTTTGATACTGTGGCTAGGGTCATGAACAATAAAGATTACTTAGAGTTATATGGTTTAACCCATAAAATAAAAACGGCTACCCACATCATGTGGGCAACCGGTGGAAGTATGGTTCCGGAAGAAGAAATGAAATACTACTATTCCTTAGCTTCCAATATTTGAGCTAATGCTTGTGCCAGTTGATCAGGACATGAGGTTGCTTTATGACCACATTTAATTCCGGATAAACGATCTTTAACTTGCTCAATTGGCATTCCTTCTACAAGGTTGGAAATGCCTTTAAGGTTTCCATTACATCCTCCGTGGAAGCTAACATTTTTTAACTTATTATCTTCAACTTCAAAAGTTAAGTTTTGAGCGCATACGCCGCGAGGGCAAAAAGTATATTGCATGACATTTTTCCTTTCGTTAATATATTTACCTAATCACCAAAAGGGGATATAGATAGATTTGCGATAATAGGTTATAAACCGTATCTTGTATTTAGTAACATTTTGAACCAATTTAACCAAATTATAATAACCTTTAAGGCACATTATACCACAAAATAAATAGGCTAAACAATATTTTAGGAGAGCATAAATGAATGAAGATAAGCTAATCATAGCAATTGCAAAGGATAAGCTAGAAAAATGCCAAAACAATTATATGATAACAAACACAGTTTTTTTGGATATGAGACAGCAAACCTTATGTAGAAATATCCTTGGAAATAATATGGATTGCAGAGGTTTTTTTTATGGCGGATATGATGAGGCAGAGCGTCAAATAGCCTTGTTTTTGCCGGAATATATTCCAGCTAAATCAGCGGAGGAAGTTAAGAACTATTTTGAAGAAAATAAAGATGAGAACCCATTATCTCTAATAAGGGTAACTCATAGTGGGTACAAGGAATTAAACCACAGGGATTACTTAGGCTCGTTAATAGGACTGGGTATTAAACGTGAAAGTATTGGTGACATAATAGTTTACAAAGGTGGAGCAGATGTAATAGTGTTAAAGGAGCTTACCGAATTCTTACTGGCAAATTATAATCAAGTGGGCAGAACAGAAGTACAACCTTCAAATGTAAACCTTTCGGATATAAAGATACCGGAGGGTCATATGGAAGAAAAAGGAGATACAGTTGCCTCACTCAGATTGGACAATGTAATTTCTTCGGCATTTAACCTATCACGCACAGCGGCAACCACAGCTATAAAATCCGGAATTGTATTTGTAAATAATATGCAAATAGAAAAACCGGACAAAACAGTAAGCCAAGGGGATAAACTAGTCCTCAGAGGAAAAGGTAAAGTTATTCTAAAAGAAATCGGGGGCAACACAAAAAAAGATAGGATTTATATAACCCTTATGTTAATGAAGTAAAGTGATAACACAAACCACTGCTAGATAGGCCGTGGTTTTCTTGTTTTTTGAGCAAGTAAGTATTGTGAATTGTATTTTTTTATTAGTATTTTGTGTTTTTACATGGAAAGCTTTGACTGAATTTTACTATAATTGTAAAATACAATTGTAGGTATGCCGCGAACATATCTTAAACCTATTTTTATCTAATTTATTTTATGACAACAATTAAGAGGAGAAAAAAAGAAATGGGAAAACTAAGAATTTTATCTATTGCGATGGTAGTAGTATTGCTACTTAGCACAACCAGTGCATTTGCTTGTACAGCAGTATATGTTGGAAAAGACGTAAGTTCAGATGGAAGCACAATTATTGCAAGAAGTGAAGATCAAGGAACAGGAGCATACAACAAAATGTTTCTTGTTGTAGACAGAGTTGAAAATGTACCGGGGCGTACACTTGACGATGTTCAGGGATTTTCTTATCCGTTACCAGCAACTACATATAAATATACCATGGTTCCTGATACAGAGGGTCAGGGTGATGGACCGTATATGGGAGCTAGTACAAATGAGTATGGGTTAAGTATTTCTGCTACAGTTTCAGCATCTCCAAGAGCTGAGGTTGAAGCAGTAGATCCTTTTGTTGAAGGAGGTCTAAGAGAAGCGGTTCTTACAGGTATTATTGCGGCAACTTGTAAAACTGCAAGAGAAGGTGTAGATAAGTTAGCTGAAATTATTGCAAAATACGGCTCTGAAGAAGGCAACGTTATTATGTTGGCTGACCAAAAAGAAGCTTGGATTTTTGAAGTATACAGTGGACACCTTTGGGCAGCACAGAAAATGCCTACAGACAAAGTATCTGTTTTTGGTAACCAATTTATGATTGGTGAAGTTGATCCGGCAGATACAGAAAACTTTGTATTTCATAAAGACTTATTTACTACAGCAGAAGCTAATAAATGGACAAAAACTGTAAATGGAAAAGTTCATTTGGCAGCTACTTATGGAGAACCTAGACAGGACTATTCAAATATGCGTACTTGGGTAGGCCATAAGCTATTGGCTCCTGCAACTGTAGGAGAATATAAAACTGATACTTTATATCCTTTGTTTTATGATCCGGCTAAAAAAGTTTCGGCTTTAGAAGTTATGGATGTTTTACGTAATAGGTTTGAAGGAACAAAACTTGATGCTTCATTACCTGAAAACAAAGACTTAAGAGTAATCGGTGTTGAGCGTCAATCTCAGATTCACGTAATTCAAGTAAAAGAAAATTATCCAAAAGAAATTTCAGCACTACAATGGTTAGCATTTGGTAATGCTGAACATTCAGTATTCTTACCAAGCTTTAGCGGAATTACAGATACATATTCAGCATACAAAGTTGATGGTGAAGATTACAATCCGGATGGAGCATATTGGAAATTTAAAAGAGTCTGTACTCTAGCAGAGCAAAATAGACCATTTTATGGCCAAGGAGTTAAGGATTATTGGAATTTCTATGAAGAGGATCTTTATAAGGATATGCAGTCAGCAGAAAAGCAGATGCTAAAGCTTTATGCTCAAGACCCTGAAAAGGCTAAAAAATATGTAACTGATTTACATATGCAGATATCAGAGAAAGCCTGTAAGGATGCTGATCATTTATATGATAACCTTTTATTCTTCATGATGGACAGATTTGGTCGTTCTGCGGCTAGACTTGGAGGCCCATTTGTACCGGAAATTTCACTTAGAGATGCGGCAGAAGCAAAGGGATATTCAGTTAAATGGTTAGGTAATAACAAGCCAATCTCAATAACAAATGGCTCTACTACTTATAGCTTTACAGAAGGTAAGGATACTTGTTCTGTTACAAAAGCAGGAAAGACAACAGAAGTAAAACTATCATTTGCACCTGTTGTTGAAAAGGGTGTAACTTACATTCCGCTAGATTTAGCTATGGGTCTGTAATAAAGATTTAAAATCAAATATTTGCAAATAAAATAAAACGGCAGCCTTAGGGCTGCTGTTTTTTTAAATGGAAAAGTATAGAGTCAGGGGAAGGAGGTTATTCCATGAAGAATATACTTACCAAACATAAATTAATGAAAAGGATACCTCAAACATAAAAGAGTATAGGTATAAAACATGATTTTGTATTATACTATAAATAAATAAGGACAAAGGAGAGAATATCCATAGTATGAAAAAAATGTTTTTAGCTTCATCTTTTACCTCTGTATCAACTTTATTTGCAGACTTTGAAAATAATCTAAAGGGAAAGACCGTAACAGTTATACCCACAGCAAGCAGGGTTGAAAGAGTAAACTTTTATGTGTGGACAGGAAAAAGAGCTTTAAAAAAATTAGGGTTATCTGTTGATGTCCTTGAAATCTCCACATCCTCAATTGATAAGATAGAGCGGAAAATAAAAGAAAATGATTTTATTTATATTACGGGGGGAAATACTTTCTTTTTATTACAAGAGCTGAGGAGAACCGGAGCAGATAAGATTATAATTGATGAAGTGAATGCAGGGAAAACATATATTGGAGAATCCGCAGGAAGCATAGTCACATCAACAAATATAGAATATATAAAGGAAATGGATAGCATCAAAAAAGCTCCGTCCTTAGCTGACTACAATTCTTTAGGGTTGATTGATTTTCATCCTGTTCCTCATTTTAACAATGTGCCTTTTAAGAAATCTGCACAAAAAATAATAGATAACTATTCTTCATCAATGAAACTACTACCATTTAGCAATAATCAGGCAATAACTATTGAAAACGGAAAAGTAACTTTAAAATAAAAGAAAATGGAAAAGTAACTTTAAAAACAATGTACCAAAAGGGTTTATCTAAGTTATAGCAAATTTAAAGTAAATTGTTTGAGAACTAACCGATTGCAACTTGCAGTCGGTTTTTTTATTATAAATACTATGTTTATGGCAAACTGAAAATACTTTTTGGCTTGAAATAAAATAACAGTATCTAAAAATAAGGAATTTAAGCAAAAGTGTATATATCAAAATATTTAAAATTGCATATTTTAATACAATCAAATTCGGTGTAATATATACACAGAATTATTTTAACTACTTAATTACATAAAGAGAGGGTATAACATGAATACAAATACGCAAGCAGCAGGAAGTTATAAAAGCACTACAAAGATATTAGTAATAAATGCTCTTTTCATAGCATTAACTTTGGTAGCAACTATGTTTATAAATATCAGATTACCGTTTATGGGAAGTGGTGGGCTGATACATCTTGGAAATGTACCTTTATTTATAGCGGCCTTGGTATATGGAAAAAAGACAGGTGCATTGGCCGGTGCTTTTGGAATGGGAATGTTTGACCTTATTTCCGGATGGACAGCTTGGGCTCCATTTACTTTCATAATAGTGGGTACAATGGGCTATGTTATGGGTCTTATTTCTGAAAAGCTGAAATTTAAGCCCATACTTGTAAATACCATTGCTATTATTGCGGCTTTGATAATTAAAGTTGTAGGATATTACTTTGCAGAGGTGATTTTGTACGGAAACTGGGTGTTACCGTTTGGTTCAATCCCCGGAAATGTAATGCAGATATTAGTGGCGGCAATTATAGTTTTACCAATTGTAGAGCGCCTTAAGAGGTTTGCAAAATAAAAGAGTAGGGAGGAATACATATGTATAAGACAATGACACCGGGACCGACTAATGTCAGAGAAAACGTTTTAAAGGCAAGAAGTTTTAGGACTACTAATCCGGATATAGACTTGGAATTTTATGAATTTTATAAAGAGACCTGTGAATTACTATCTAAGCTTATGTATACAAATAATAAGGCTCTTATTCTAGGCGGGGAAGGTATATTAGGTCTTGAAGCGGCCTGTGCTTCATTAACAGAAGCCGGAGATCGAGTTCTTGTTATAGATAATGGGATTTTTGGAAAAGGGTTTGCTGATTTCGTTACGATGTACGGAGGTCAGGCAATCCCTTATGTATCGGATTATCACAACCCTATTGCAGTTCAAGAATTAGAAGAATTTCTAAAAAAAGATTCTAACTTCAAGTATGCGACTGTGGTTCATTGTGATACCCCCAGTGGAGTGTTAAACCCCATAAAAGAAATATGCAATCTATTAAGCTCATACGGAATTTTAACAGTTGTGGATTCAGTAGCCGGAATGTTTGGGGAATATGTAAATATAGACGAAAGCAAAATTGACATCCTTTGCGGAGGATCGCAAAAAGCTCTGTCAGCTCCTCCCGGACTTACAATGCTCTGGGTGAGTGACAAAGCTTTTGAAGCTATGGAAAATAGGAAATTGCCAATTGCCTCTTTTTATGCAAATATATTAGTTTTTAAAAATTACTATGAGGATAAGTGGTTCCCATATACTATGCCAATTAGTGATATTTATGGTCTTAGAGCGGCAATTGATAATGTTATATTAGACACCAACATTCTAAAACGACATTCAAATATTGCTGAAGCTGTTAGAAGTGCCGTTGTTGAGGCAGGCTTAGAACTGTACTTAGAAAGTGGATTTTCAAATACTGTAACAGTGATTAAGGTTCCGGAGGGAGGTACAGATGTTCAAATTCTTGAAGGAATGAAGAAGGATTACAATATAATGATTGCCGGATGTTTTGATATTCTTGCAGGCAAGGTGATAAGAATTGGTCACATGGGAGAAAACGCAAATAAGAACGATGTAGAAGAGACTCTTAGAGCCCTTACAGGAACTTTGGAAAGCCTTGGAATACCTTTAAAATGTAATATGGCTGAGCATTTTTTGACAGTGTTAAAATAGAGATATTAGTCAAGAGATATTAGTCATTAATCTATAGCATAATTATATTGAAAAATTAGTTATCAAATAATAATTAAATAATTAGTTACCAAATAATAATCAGATAATAATCAAATAATAATTAAATAATTAATCAATAAATAATCATGTAATTATAAATAATAATCATCTAATAAAAAATACCCTGAGTTTAAACATATCAGGGTATTTTTTATATGTAACCGCAATAGCGGGATGTAGAAATTGCGGTACAAACAATACTTGTTATACTATTGTATTAATACATTAGTATAATTGCCTAATGATGTGAAAAAATATTTTTTAATAATTCACATATTAGATAGCTTTTAAATTACTTTATAATTAAAAACCTAAAGAGGGATATTAGTGAACTTTATTTCTTAAGTTGTATTTTTCCGATTTGAGCCATCATATTAATTAATGTTAATGCGGCAAGTCTTACTGTGATCCCGGAAGGGTCGTATTGTGGTGCCACTTCCACAAGGTCGATACCAACAATTTCTCCCATATTGCATATTCCCTTAAAAATATCCATTGCCTGATCGTAAAATAGACCTCCCGGATATGGTGATGCAACTCCCGGTGCAATTGACATATCATAGCCGTCAATATCAAATGAAATGAAGTATTTATCTGCCTTTGGAATTCTTTTTAAAATTTCTTCTACTCCATACTTATGAACATCTCTTGCTGTTATCAACTGGCTTCCGTAATCTATTGCGTCTTGGTAATCAGTTTTCTTACCACTGCCTATTCCTCTAAGACCTATTTGCGCCATCTTATCTATATGATCCATTTCCGAAAGCCTACGCATAGGGCTTCCATTTCCGTAAGCTTGAGGGCCAACGTGGTCAGTCCAATCTAAATGAGCATCAAACTGAATGATACTTACTTTCTCTCCAACGCTTTCAAGGGCTCTGCCTACAGGAATAGTAATGGAATGGTCTCCTCCCATAATAATGGGAATGGTACCGTTTTCAATAATTCGTCGTACTGCATATTCAATTCGTTCAAAGGAGTAGTCTAAATCTCCCTGCAAAATATCTGCGTCACCACAGTCAACTATTTCAAGGGGAGATGCAAGATATTGTTCATCATCTTCAAAGTCATAAAAGCCTGTTGGCCCCTTTGCATATTGTGTTGATGCTTCTCTAATCCTTCTTGGGCCAAGTCTGGCACCGCTTAGAAAGCCTACACCTAAATCATAGGGAACGCCTAAAATTGCCATGTCGGCACTACCTAAATCATCTAGATCTGTACATATAGGAAACTTTGCAAAAGAACAAATTCCTGTTATGGCTTGATTAATTTTTACCATATTAAACCTCCAATTATTAACGCCAAAGCTAATCTTGCTCTCAAGGGATGGTAAAACGATACAAGTTTGTCGTTTCCCTTGCTGTTAGTAACCAGTATAATCCTGGAATAAAGATATGTACATAAGATAAGCAATTTGTTATAATAAAAATGCTTAATATAATAAAGTGTTTTTAAGTATATACTTAATAAAGTAAAGATGTAAAAAAGGAAAGTTATAAATATGGATAATACAGATTTAAACATTTTGAATATACTTCAAAAAAATAGTCGAAGTACTATAAAAGAAATTGGTAAAAAGGTAAGTTTAACTTCACCGGCAGTATCAGAGAGGATAAGAAGGCTGGAGGAGTTAGAGGTGATAAAGGGGTATACTACAGATATAGATGTTACAAAACTCGGTAAAAATATATCTGCCTATGTACAAGTTGATGTATATCCGAAGAAATATGAAATATTTTGCAAGTTTTGCGAAGAAACAGATGCTATTTTAGAACATCATCATATTATAGGGGTACATAACTCCCTTTTGCTTGTAGCAGTAGAAAATCCAGAGCAATTAGAGTTGTTGTTAAGTCAGATAAAAGACTATGGAAATTCACAAACTTCTGTTTTATTAAAAAGTTATTTTAAAAAGAGAGACTTTAAACATATAAATAATTTATAAAATAAAAACTTCTGATTTTAAATAATATGAATCAGAAGTTTTCGTTTATCATTAGATATATACTTTATTGACGGAGCTGGAATATGTTGAATGAATCATGGCACCATAGCAAGCCTCAAATTCAACAATGTCTCCCAATGATACAGGAACCTCGGAATCGGTAACGTCAAGAATTAGGTGGTCGCTACTACCCCCCTCAACGGTGACTCCTTTGATTTTTGGTATTACGCTGAAAATATCACCAATGTCTCTTTTGCCCAAAGCAACCAATGCTCGATTTCTCGTGCCCTTGTCTTTATAATAGGGTGTGTTTCCAAAGGCATCAACAAAAATTTCGCCAATAGGATATGATGGTTTTTCTTTTAATTCAATAATTTGCGCCTTAATAACATAATTATTTCTATGAAATAGAGGCAATGGTATACCCCAAATATCCTGTAAGTCAATGGCATTTACAATAACTTCACCCAGTCTTAAATGATTAATGCCATGTGGTATTGTCCCATCTAAAATAAGTGGCATGGTAGATGTAGCGCCACCGGAAACAATGTCAAGCTCACGACCTATGGAAGTTGAAAGTTCCCTAGCAATAGAGACAAGCTCTGTTAAATTCTTTACGGTAGGCTTAATGGAGCCAAAACAGCCAAGGTTAGTTCCAATTCCGTAGAGGTAAATGTTAGAAAGCTCCTGCTCAATGTATAGAGCAGTTTTAATTAGCTCATCTTTGCAAATGTAACCCTCTCGTAAATCACCCAAGTCAGCCATTAATATTACCTTGTGAACCTTGTTTTGGTTTATGGAAATTTGGTTTAGCTTTTTAATGGTTTCTATTTCGGAATTTAGGCTTGCATCAGTGTAGGCGACCACATCTGCTAATTCGCATTCCATGGGGATACGAATTAAGATAACCTCTGCGGTTACGCCTTTTTCTCTCATACGTTTAATAGTATTAATACGAGAATCACCAATAGAGTGGCACCCTGCCCTTAACATTTGGTTAGAAACTTCAAGGTACGAATTTTCGTAGGAATCAGTTCCTTTTACAACACCGGTGACTTTAATTCCCTTTTCTTTACACATATTTACCGCTAATTGTGAATTGTGAAAAATACCCGACAAATCAATTTCTAAGACAGGGTAACCTGAATATGCTGACATTCTTTAACCTCCTCATAGTATAAATAATTTTAAACTAAACAATAGGTGATAAATTTTATTAACAACATTATATATTTATTAAATAATAAAAGATATGCATTTATTAGTTTTAAAATATAAATAATAAGCTGGCAAAAAAATAAAAAAACTATAGAATAAACTATATAGGAAGTTATTTTTATAAACCATATTTATATTAATTTGATTTACATAAGAGTTAATAGGGAGGAGATGAAAGAATGAAAATGCGTAGCGAATATATTTGCCCATTGGAAATGGTACATGACATTATAAAGGGGAAATGGAAGCCTATTATATTATGGCAGCTTAGCAAAGGTGGTAGTTCTCTCTCATCCCTTAAAAAAAATATAAATGGCATAAGCCAAAAGATGTTAGTACAGCATTTGAATGAGCTTTTAGAATGTGGCGTAATAGGCAAAACAACCGGTGACGGGTATCCTTTAAAATCAGAGTACTTCCTTATTGAACGAGGAAAAAAGATTTTTGAAGCAGTTTTGATTATGCAGGAGGTTGGTATCGAAATGATGATTGAAGATAACCGAGAAGATTTTTTGAGAGATAAAGGTATTTTATAGTAACAAAAAAGTGCCTAATTTACTGTGGGTGACAGCTGAGATATACTCCAAACAAGGAGGTGTAAGTATGAAAGACCCGGTAGAGACAATTGGTAACTTAATTGATAAACAAAGCGTAGCTTTTATAAGTTCTGTAGACGAAAATGGCTTCCCAAATACAAAGGCTATGTTACCCCCAAGAAAAAGGGAGGGAATTAAAGTATTTTATTTTACAACGAATACATCATCAAAGAGAGTAATACAGTACAAAAATAATCCTAAAGCTTGCATTTACTTTTGTGACAAAAGATTTTTTAGAGGTGTAATGCTTGTTGGCTATATTGAAGTATTGGAAGATAGTGAGCATAAAGAACTTATTTGGCAGGGGGGTGACACAATGTATTACTCCAAAGGTGTGACGGATCCTGATTACTGTGTTTTACGCTTTATCGCAAAGGAAGGGAGATACTACAGTAATTTTAAGTCGGAAGATTTTATTATTGAATAGATTTCATAGGGATGACCTCATGCCCTTTCGGGTTCGAACCCCTTTTTGTTTTATAACATAAAAAAAACTATAGCATAAACTATAGTTTTTTTCTTTGGTACACCCTCAGGGGTTTAAGCAGCTAAATAAGCTGCCGTTCTGCGCTGTCTTAAAAGTCAGCTTGAACCATTCGCTAAAAAAGCCTACGCAGTAGACTTTTTCTTAACGCTCATGCCCTTTCGGGTTCGAACCCCTTTTGTTTTATAACATAAAAAAAACTATAGCATAAACTATAGTTTTTTCTTTGGTACACCCTCAGGGGTTCGAACCCTGGACACCCTGATTAAGAGTCAGGTGCTCTACCAACTGAGCTAAGGATGCGCATTGGCGTGCCTAATGCACGTCGATATATGAGAACATCTTAGAACTTAAAGTCCTAGAATGTTTTTTTCTTGGTACACCCTCAGGGGTTCGAACCCTGGACACCCTGATTAAGAGTCAGGTGCTCTACCAACTGAGCTAAGGATGCATATGGTGCTTGTATAATTGGCACGTTTAATACTATAACACTTTGAGTTTAATGTGTCAATATATTTTTTTGTAAATTTTTCTTGTCGAAAATTTGTCGAATTATAGTAAAAAATGACGAAAAGTAGTCCATGTAAAATAAATCCAGTGATGTATCATAGTTATTATATTAATATTATGCACAGTATTCAACAAAAAATAGCTATATTACGATATTTTTTGAAATTAAATACAGGGGCATGAATAATTTAATATTAAATTATTAAAGAGAGGTGAATTTTATGAATTCTAACGAAGAGGAGTCACAAGAACTCCGCCGTACGCTAAAGGTGAGACATACGAGTATGATTGCTATTGGTGGTGCCATAGGTACGGGTTTATTTGTGGCAATGGGAGATTCCCTTAGCTCGGCTGGACCGGGGGGAGCACTGGTTGCATATGCAGCAATAGGTATAATGGTATATTTCCTCATGACAAGTTTGGGGGAAATGGCTACATATATGCCTGTATCAGGCTCCTTTGAAACTTACGCAACTAAATTTGTAGACCCTGCACTGGGTTTTGCATTAGGTTGGAACTACTGGTATAACTGGGCGATAACAATTGCGGCCGAATTGGTTGCTGGAGCTATTGTTGTAAAGTTTTGGCTTCCGGACACCAGCTCGGTTATGTGGAGCGGTCTATTTTTGCTAATTCTAATTTTGCTTAATGTATTTTCGGCGAAAATTTACGGGGAAAGCGAATTTTGGTTTGCAGGAGTAAAGGTTATTACGATAATTGTTTTTCTTATAGTAGGTATCCTGATGATAGCAGGAATTATGGGAGGAAAAACACCGGGATTTGATAACTGGACAATAGATGAGGCTCCATTTGCAGGGGGATTTCTAGCAATTATTAATATCTTTATGGTTGCAGGGTTTTCATTCCAAGGAACAGAACTAATTGGAATAACGGCAGGAGAAAGTGAAGATCCAACTACAAATTTACCAAAAGCAATTAAGACGGTATTTTGGCGTATTATGGTTTTCTATGTGGGTGGCATTGTTGTTATAGGTTTTCTAATTCCTTATACTGACCCTAATTTATTATCTACTGGAATCGAAAACGTTTCTGTTTCTCCATTTACCTTAGTATTTGAGAGAGCAGGGTTTGCCGCTGCCGCTTCGTTTATGAATGCTGTAATCTTGACTTCAGTGCTTTCTTGTGGAAATTCGGGATTATACGCTTCGTCTAGGATGATTTATGCCTTGGCAATGGAAGGAAAGGCTCCTAAAATTTTTACAAAACTAAGTAAAAGAGGAGTTCCTGTTGCAGGGCTTGTTGTTACTGTAATTGTGGCATCAGCTTGCTTTCTGACTTCTCCCTCTGGAGATGGTCCGGTATATGTATGGCTTGTAAATGCTTCAGGCTTGGCAGGATTTATTGCATGGCTAGGAATAGCAATTAGTCATTACAGATTTAGAAAAGCATTTATTAAGCAGGGACATACAATAGATGAGCTTCCATTTAAAGCTAAGATGTTCCCTTTTGGTCCGATATTTGCCATGATTCTTTGCTTAGTGGTAATATGTGGACAGAATTATGCGGCATTTACAGCTGACAAAATTGATTGGATGGGTATATTAGTATCATACATTGGTATTCCATTATTTTTATTGCTATATTTTGGATACAAATTTGCAAAGAAAACTAAGATTGTAAAATTAGAAGATGCGGATCTTACTATTGGTTATGCTAAAAAGATAAAATAGTATTTTTTATGTAAAGTGACAGTAAATGTATTTAATTATTAAAAATATATACAGAAACAGCCGCATATGACAAACTTACTCTGCCGTCAATGTTGCTGAAAAAGCGATTATTTTTATTTAAAATTAACTCCTAAATAGTAATAATAAAAAGTGAAAAAATTTATTAAAAGCTTTTGTTTCCTTAAATTACCTCACATATGACGGGTGCTTAAGGAGCAAAATACGACTAAGGAGGGATTAGAAATGAAAAATAACATGAATAATACAAATAAGGCAAACAACTGTAAGAGCAAGGCACAATCATCAAAAGCAAACAACTGTAGACAAACAGAAGAAAAAAACCAAAAAACAACTAACTATAAGTCATCTATGGACAACTCAGATTACTAAACATTTACAAAAAGAGCCAGGGCCTAATCTCTCTTATAAATATTGAGCGGGAAAACCCCCCGCTCTTTTTGTGTTTTTTGTTATAAATATACTGTTTTTAAGCACTATGGCGATTGAAATTGGTATAATTTTGTTGTATACTATAAAAAGGTATATTCTGTGTTCGTAGGAAGGTGTATTTGAAAATGATTACATCATTTGCAGTATCGACAATCAAATATATGGAAAATTACCTTCAAGTAGGTGCTGTTGGTGCAATTATTTTTATTGCGCTTATAGTTCTATGTGTTTTTAGCTTAATTTTTCTTGCCTTTAGAGGTGTAAGACTTTGGTATTGGCGAGTAAATGAGCAAATTAAAGCACTGGAAAAAATAGATAAAAGTTTAGAAGAAATAAAGCAAAACTTACCTGATCCAGATTCTATTTCAATTTGTACAAATGAAAGCAGGGATCAAAAGACTCAGGAAAATTCTAGTATAGCTGAGATGATTACGGAAGATTGTATGGAGAATCAGAATGAAACTGATGCTCCTGAGATATATTTTGATAATAAGGAAAAAGATGAACGGGCAATTATTAAATCCGGATATAACATAGGCAAAACGGGGAAAGTTTATGCAGAAGAAATATTGCGGGAACAAATACAATTTTAAGAATTCTATCGGGAGGAAATAAATGTTTTGTAGAAAATGTGGAAAAACCCTACTTGACGGAGACCGATTCTGCAGCTATTGCGGCGCACAGGTTATTGAACGAAGCGAAACAATGGATATTGCGAGTAACTTCGAGGAGGTTGTTTATAATCGCGAAGTGAAAACTAAGCCATATACTGATAATAACTCACAGAAGGTTGAGGAAGAGGCAACTAATTTTGATGTGCCAAAAATGAATCTTACTCATAAATGGCAGGAATTACAACATAAGAATGAAAAGGGTAAGGACAAGGTTAGTGGACCCTCGTGGAACCTTGAGGGATTTCCTTTAAAGAATCAAGAAGCGAGAAGAACTGAGGACATACACGTTGACTGGGAAAAACGACAGCTTCTGAGATTTGAAGAGGAAGAAGAAACTAAAAACACGCAAGGTCACGGGCTTAATGAGAGCAAAAAAGAGACGGACGATGTTAAGCCGGAGTCAAAAGCATTTGAAAGTAAAACTAAGACAATTGAAAATAAAATAGAACGTAAAATCGGTTCTGATGAAGTAAAAAAAGATATTTTTGCAGAATTTGATAGACAGGAACAATCTGCTAAGCAACCAATCAGTAGAGATACCTTAATATTTCAACGGGATCCTATTGAAACTGAAGCTTTAGAAAAAGAAATTTTTGCTGACATGGCTATGAATAAAAAATCCAATAGCTTTGCAGAAGAGCAAATTGATAAATTCTATACCTTTAGTCAAAAAAATGAGGAATTTCAGAAATTATTAGATAAGGAATATGACCGCATTAAAAAAACAACAAATGGGCCATTACCCGAAGTGAAAATTCCATCTAATATAGAAAAGCTTGAGATTAATGTTCCGAAAGATGTTATTGAATCACCTAAAAATATAGAAAAATTGGAAAGCAAAGGATTGCAAGTCAAAGAAACAACAGAGGATGTACCATCAATTTTAGTGGGCATAAATTCTGACAATAAAACGGGCAATGAAGCTGTTAATAAAAAAACAGATGATTTTCAATCAAATACCATGGAATCTAATAAAAATTTAGGTACTGCAAGTAAATCGGGATTTTACAATGAGCATAATGTAAAATCAGAAAACAAACTAGAAAACAAGCTAGAGAACAAACCGGACAACAAACTAGAAAACAAGCTAGAGAACAAACCGGAAAATAACTCAGAAAATAAGACAGACAATAAATTAGAACATAAATTGGAAAACAATTCGGACAACAACGCAAGGCACCATGAACCAGAAAATTTAAATATAGCTAAAGCGGTTGAAATTGAAATGTCTACCGTTGATGCATTTTCTGGCCACCAATTTGACAATGGTTTAGAGGAAGAACAAGACATAAACAGCTTAAGTCAATCAGTGGATAAAAAGGAAACCGAACCTTTAAAAGATGACGATGATTTATGGATAAATATGGAGCGAAATGTAGAAGCTTTTACCGATGACGAAAAAAGAAAGAAGATTCCATTTTTAGCAATTGCACTGGGCATTATCATAACTGTGCTTGCCTGTGAGGTTGTTATTTTAGGAATAAAGTGTTTTTTCCCGGAAAGCAACGCAGCCACATTCATAAACGAAAGGTTGGGAGTAACTGTAAACTGGATAGATGCTCTAAAAGAGAAGCCACAAAATAATGGTGGCTCAGAAGAGACTGACAAAAATAATGAAAATAATCAGGAAGCTGAAAATCAGGAGGAAGAGGCAGTGGAAACAGTTAATCTGCAAACTCCGGATCCAGTACCAAACCCTGATAAAGCCTATTTGGTTACAGAAGCTCTTGCTTACAATAAAAACATTCAAAATGTGACCGCAGATGATACTCTTACATATAAGGAAAATTATTCGTATGCTGATAAAAATATAAATAATTCCAAACCTATTGAAAATAATATATGGTATCAAGATGAAAATGGTAATACTGTATATTATGATAAAGAAGTTGTAAAAACAGTAATACAGTTTAACTCTACATGGATAGATTATGTGAATAATAAGGATGAGGCTGTTTTAAGCTTAACTAAGGAGGGGTCTCCTGCTTACAAAAGTGCAAAGACCTTTTCAAAAGTAGGGAAAGTAAAAGAAAACTTTGATGTACTAAAAATAGGTGAAATCAGGCAAACTCAAAAGGGATTTTATGTTTGGGTATACGAAGAGATTTCTATTACAGAAAACAAGAGTACAAAAGTGTCTACACATAAATGGGTTTATTATTTAGAACCCGTAGAGAAGCAGCTTAAAATAGTAAGCTTTACTGAGTTTTAAGCGATTATTTTATTAAATATGTTAATTATCAAACAGAGCTGTATTTAAGTTGTTTTGCTTGTGCAGCTCTGCTTGTTCAATAAATCCTGCCGGAAATTTATTAATTTAAGGGTTTATTACAATTATATTATTCAAATTATTTTTTGGTGCAAGTAATAAACTAACACAAGTCACAGTTTACTTGCTTGGAAAGGGAGAGTTAAAAAGAAATGGCGACGAAGGCTAACTTTAAAAGAGAGCAAATTGGTACAGGAAATAGAGCATTTTCCACATCAAGAACAACAATTGAAACAGCGTTTTATGGAAACAATGTAGAAAAAATTCTTGACCTAAAGCAAGCTTATGAGATGGCAAAAAATGCGGCAGGAACAATCGTAACAGATATGCCGGTTTATGAACCGGAGAAAATTGGGCTTCCGGAAGAAGCAAAAATTTTGTTATTTAATGACGGTGAAACAGTAGGAAGATTTGCAGGTGCAAGAGTCATACTGGGAGAAGTTGGAGTAGAAGAAGCTGAAATAGCGAAGGTTCTTAGAGAAGCTGTATACAATACAAGATACAAAAAGATGTATCATACAGAAGCATACATAGGACTTGACAAAGATTTCATGGTTAAAGCACATTTACTTATACCTGAAACATATGAAAATACACTGCTTAACTGGTTATTAAACTTTCAGTACAAGACTGCGGAATACAATGCTATGTTTAAAGAATCTGAACAAATTGGTGATGAACCGGATATTTTTATCTTGTCAGATCCGGATTATAGACATCCGAAATTCCCTAATGGATTAGCATACTTTGATCCTAAGCATAATTGTGCGTGTCTTTTAGGTATGAGATACTTTGGAGAGCATAAAAAAGGAACACTTACTCTAGCTTGGAGCATTGCAAACAGAAATGGATATGCAGCGTGCCACGGCGGATTAAAAAGATGTATAAAGAATAATGGGGAAGCACACGTACTTGGAGTATTTGGGCTTTCAGGTTCAGGAAAGTCAACACTTACACACGCAAAGCATGATGGAAAGTATGAAGTTACAGTACTTCATGATGATGCGTACATTATCTCAACTGATAACGGATCAACAGTTGCCCTTGAACCATCATATTTTGATAAAACTCAGGACTATCCTCTAACATCAAAAGATAATAAGTATCTTCTTACAGTTCAAAACTGTGGAGCAACTTATGACGAGGATGGAAAACTGGTAATCGTAACAGAAGATATCAGAAACGGTAACGGAAGAGCGATTAAGTCAAAGCTTTGGGCAGAAAATAGAGTGGATAAGATGAGTGAACCAATCAATACCATTGTTTGGTTAATGAAGGACCATACACTTCCGCCTGTAGTAAAAATTGAAGACCCTATACTTGCTTCTGTTATGGGCGCTTGTTTAGCAACAAAGCGTTCTACAGCTGAAAAGTTGGCAGAAGGTGTAGATATAAATGCATTGGTTTTTGAACCTTATGCAAACCCTTTTAGAACATACACTTTAAAAAATGACTACCAAAAATTTAAAGCATTGTTTGAAAAAAGAGGAGTAGCAAACTATATTATCAACACAGGACATTTCATGGATAAGAAAATACCTAAGGAAGTAACCATTGGCATTATTGAACAAATTGTTGACGGTACTGCACAGTTTAAAAACTTTGGTATGCTAAAAGAAATGAAAACTATGGATGTATGGGGGTTTGTACCTGAATTTAAGGACAAAAAATATATAGATGCCCTTAAAGGCGGTATGGTAGGAAGACTCAACTACTTAAACTCATTAAAGGAATTTAAGGGTGGCAGAGATGAACTTCCTGAAGAAGCTATTGCAGCTATAGAGTCAATCATAGCAAAAATAAAATAGAAAATGAGGGGGAGAGCGATTGAAAAAGAGAAGCAAAAGCCCGGTAGTATTATTGCTTGTGATTATTATACTTCTTGGATTATTCGTTAGCCTAATAGGATTCTTTACAGATTTCCTATGGTTTAAAGAATTAAAATATGTAAGTGTATTTTTCACAAAATTATTTACCCAATTAAAGATAGGAATACCAGCATTTGTTATTGTAACTTTGTTGGCATATGTATATCTAAAAGTCCTAAAAAGAGGCTATTTCAAAAAAGTTGAATCAAATGATGTTGCAAATGAAAAAGTAATAAATCGTATTGCTCTTGGTTTATCTGCAGTATTTGGAGCTTTGATATCAATTACCGTAGCTTCAAACCTATGGTTTGAAATACTTCAATTCTTAAACAGCACAAACTTTGGTGTGAAAGATCCGTTGTTTGGGAATGATGTAAGTTTCTATGTATTTAAACTACAGTTTGCTAGTGGTTTAAACAGCATGGCATTAGGCGTTATTCTTGCCTTTGCAATACTTACATTTGTATTTTACATGGCAATACTTACATTTAGAAAACCACAGTTTTTTGAAGAAATGCCAAATCAAAATGAAACCTTCAACGATGAATCTGATAATGTAAGACAGGGGAACTTCGGTGGACAGGGGTTTAATGGCCCTTTTGGCGATATCTTTGGTAAGATAAACGATGCAATGGGCGGCCACGGAAATATTAATAGACCATATAAAAAGAAAAAACAATTTGACGACAATAATTTAAAAAGGCTCCTTGAAATAGCCTCAAAGCAGATTATAGTTTTGGGAGTATGTTTCTTCCTAATGGTAGCAGTGAATTTCTTGCTGAAACAATTTACATTGCTGTACTCAGGAGCAAGCGGAGTTGTTTATGGGGCAGGATTTACAGATGTAAACGTAACACTTTGGGTGTACCGTGCACTTATGGTTCTTTCAGTAGTAGCGGCAATAGTATTTGCTATTGGTATAGCTAAGAAAAAGTACCGTGTTATTTTAACAGTTCCTGTTATTATGATTGCAATCGGATTTGTTGGAACAGGTGCAACAATTCTTGTTCAGAATCTAATTGTTTCACCGGATGAAATAAGTAAGGAAAGCCAGTATTTGCAAAACAACATTAAATACACAAAAATGGCGTATAACTTACAAGATGTTACTGTGAAACCTTTTGCGGCAAGTAATACTCTTTCAAAAGAAGACATATTAAACAATATGGAAACTATTTCTAATATTAGAATTAATGACTATGATCCTGCACAGAAATTCTACAATCAGACACAGAGTATAAGAACTTACTATTCTTTTAACGATGTAGATGTGGACAGATATATGGTTAATGGGGAGTATACACAGACATTCCTTGCAGCTAGAGAAATTGATGAATCTCAGATTAGAGAAGAATGGTTAAATAAGCATCTTAAATATACTCACGGATATGGTATAACCTTGTCAAGAGTTGATAAGGTTACTGCAAGTGGACAGCCGGATATGTTAGTAGCTGGCATTCCACCGGTATCACAGGTTGATGAGATAAAGCTTACAAGACCGGAAATCTATTTTGGAGAGCTTACAAATAATTATATTTTAACAAATACAAACGAAGAAGAGTTTGACTATCCTGACGGCGAAACAAATAAGTATACTACTTATGACGGCGATGCAGGTATTAAACTAAACCTATTAAACAGAGTAATGTTTGCAATTAGAGAACAAAGTTTAAAGCTTTTAGTATCAACAAATATTACTAATGACTCAAAAATTATAATAAATAGAAATATTGAACAAAGAGTTAAGAAAATAATGCCACATCTTCAGTACGATGAAGATCCGTATATTGTAACTGCGGATGGCAGACTTTATTGGATGATTGATGCTTATACTGTAAGTAAGAGCTACCCATACTCAGAACCTTTTAATGAATATGGACATAATTACCTAAGAAACTCAGTTAAGGTAGTTATAGATGCTTACAATGGAACTACATCATACTATTTAGTGGATGATACAGATCCTATCGCAAATACGTATAAGAAGATTTATCCTAAACTGTTCAAAGATTTTGACCAGATGCCGGAAAGCCTACAGGCTCACGTTAGATACCCAAATAAGTTATTTAATATTCAGGCTAACGTTTATAAGCGTTACCATATGAATGACGTTAAGGTATTCTATCAAGGCGAGGACCTTTGGGATATTGCTCACGAAATTTATGGAACAGAAGAAGTTGCTATACAACCAAACTACTATATTATGAAACTTCCTGGAGAATCAAAGGCGGAATTTGTAAATACTATTCCGTATACTCCAAGAAATAAGAAGAATATGACGGGGTTATTGGTTGCTAGGAATGATGGTGAAAACTATGGTAAGTTGGTATTGTATCAGCTACCAAAGGATAAGACTGTTTATGGTCCAATGCAAATTGAAGCTCAGATTGACCAAAACACAGAGATTTCCAAGGAATTTTCACTATGGAATTCATCAGGATCAACTTATAGTAGGGGTAACTTGTTTGTTATACCTATAGAACAATCATTACTTTATGTTGAACCTGTATATTTAGAGGCAACAAACGGTAGTATTCCTGAAGTGAAGAGAGTAATTGTAGCCTATGGAGATAAAATCGCCTATAAAGAAACTTTAAGTGAAGCCTTAGATTCATTGTTTGGAAATAATTCAACAATTAAGGATGAGGAACATGATGGAAGTCAAGGTGATACTATTGGAACTGCACCGGAAGACCTTTCCAAGGCAGAACTGATTGCAAAAGCAAGCGAGGCTCTTTCACTGGCACAAAACGCTCAGAGGAACGGAGATTGGGCTGGATATGGAGAACATATGACTTCTCTTGAAAAATATTTGAAATTGTTAGTAGAGGGGCAACCAGCACCGGTACAACAAGAGCAACAACCGGCTCCGGTAACAGAATAAAAAAATAATTATTAAAATAAGAGAAAAGTGGCAGACATAGTCGGCCACTTTTCTTTTTGTTTTGACTTAGTTTACTTAAAATCACATTTCATGTTGCTGAGACAACATTTCACACATAATAGGTTGACATAATTTACTAAAAAAGCTATAAATATGTATGATTTACAATGTTTTATCATAGGGGGGAATATTATAAGTAAAATGTATTGTTAAAAGTTTTAGGTAAGAGGAGATTAGAAAAATATTGAATATTAAAAGATATGGAAAAGTACGTAATAAATCATATACTAATAGTAGAGAAATAAAAAATATTGTGGCGCATCTCCATGTAAACAGAAAAAAGACGAAAAATATAAATAAGCAATATTTAATAAACACATTATCAGACTTACAAAAAACCCATACAGAAACAGACTATAGTATAATGACAGACATGGAAATATATAAGCTAATTAATAGACGATATGAAAGGGTGTTCCCATATTGGAGCGCAAAGGTAACGTTAAATCCAATAAAATATAAAGAAATGGTGCGTCAACGGCGGGCTCACTTATATGAAGCCATAAAGGATCCAAACTTCTTTGTAATCTCCAGAAAGGAAGCTAACCTTAGGTGCAAGGAATATTTTGGATATAAACTTCTATCTAATATGCAAATAATAGAAGAAATAAAAAAAGACATTCCCGAAGATGGGACACTGGAACATAAAATAGAAATAATGAATCGATTATATGAAATGGGTGTTATAAGCAGTAAATCGGCGGCAGCCTTTCATATTAACCTACACTCTATGCAAAAACGGTATTTCAGAGATCACTTAAAAAATAATATGGCGTCAATATCTAGTGTCAATTTTGAGGATTGGATTGAGGAGGATGGCTTTGAATACTCAACCGTAAGTTGGAAGGAAATAAATACCAGTATTTTTACTAATTTAGACATTTCTTCCGACTATGGTCAGGAAGTTAGCCATGAACTTGAACAATTATTTGAAAGGTTGGCAGAGGACAATAGGGGGAAAAATATATAATTATAAATAATAACAATTAATTTCAGTTGAACGAAAATAAATAAATAGTTATAGAAAATAGAGCTTAGCTAGCACTGATGTGACCCCAATAAGTTAGACTTTATTGCGTAGTAGTTTTTAACTGCTACGCAATCTTTATGCAGCCAAGAGGTTGAGTCTGTATTGCACAGGACTCATCCAGCCTAGCTTTTCTTTGATTCTTTGTTCATTATAATACTTTATGTATATTTTAATCTTAGATTTCAATTCTTCATAACTGTAATAAACAACGCCATAGTAGATTTCTTGCTTCAATAGACCAAAGAAATTCTCCATCACAGAATTATCGTGACAGTTACCTTTACGAGACATACTCTGGAAGATTCGTTCTTTTTTTAGACCATGCGAGTATGCTTTCATCTGGTAAGCCCACCCTTGATCAGAATGAAAGGTTCTTCGGTATGGACAGTCAGATGTTATATCAATTGCTTTATCTAAAGCATTCATTACATTGAGGGCAGATGGATGCTTGTCTATCCCATAGCTTAGTATTTCACCATTGCACATATCCATAAATGGATCTAGGTATAGCTTACACATTGTCATGTGTCCCTTTGAATCCACCTCATAGTATTTAAACTCAGTAGTATCAGTTGTAACCTTCTGATGTGGGATATGAGTATTAAAGCGTCTTCTAATTCTATTCGGAGCAACTGTTCCGACTTTGCCTTTGTAAGAACTATACTTACGACTTTTTCTAGTAAAAGAAGTAACCTGAAGATTTAGTTTCTGCATAATGCGTTGAACTTTCTTTTTATTGACAATGAGACCTTGATTGCGAAGTTCCCCATACATCCGCCGATATCCGTAGTTTTTATTAGCTTCATGAATTTCTAAAATCTTATCTTCAAGTTTCTGATTTGGATTTTCTCTGGTAAATCTTTTTTGCCAGTACATATATGTGGCTTTAGGAAAGCCAACAACTGCGAGAATGTCTTTTAGTTTGAACTCTCCTCGGAGACTGTGGACGATTCTCGCTGTTTTTTCAGAAGAGCTTCCTCCCCTAAACGCAGTCTCCTCAGTTCTTTTAAATAAGCATTCTCTATTCTTAACTTAAAAAGTTCATCCTCAAGGTCTTTGATATGTTCAGCACTTGTATCTATAGGAGTAACTTCTGTAGGCTGAATATCTGTTTTTTTACTAGGGGTATTCAATGTTTTCTTCCGTCCCTTCTTTTTTGGTCGTAAAGCCTCAGGGCCAGCAATACGAAAGTCATTGACCCATTTAGTAATTAAGTTTGGATTTCTGAGTTTCTCTTGTATCGCTAATTCCTGATATGAAAGTTCGCTTGTTAGATACAATTCTACCATATAAAGCTTGTATTCAAAGGAATAATTTTCTTGTTTTCGAGAACGCATTAACCCCTCATCTCCAAATTGCTCATAAGATGAAATCCATTCCTGTAATCTCTTTTTAGCAGAAATGTCATACTTTTTCATCAAGTAACTTTGCCCACCTTCGCCATTAAGATAAGCTAAAACTACTTCTTTCTTAAATTCATAGCTATATTTAGTCATAAAAATACCGACCTCCAATCGTTAGATTTTTAGGTCTAACTTTTTGGGGTCGGTACAATATTTATAAAGGCTCTATCTTTTATAAATATAAAAGCCCTATCTTTTATATTTATAAGACATTAGACAACTATATTAGACATCAAAATTAGACGTCAAAAATAAACTAATGCTCACTTAATGTTGAGTAAGGTATTTAGAGTTTTATAATATTATTACAAATTATTTTTAGATGTGATTCTTGAAAATTGCAGTAGATTGGTGTAACATTACATTTTGAACGAATTAAACACATTTTATATATTGTACTTGCACAACTATGTGTTGACTAAAGTTTTCAATAGATTTATTTCAGGTATAAATAATAAAAAGAAGTAGGCAATATATAATTATGTATGGCAGTTAATTTAAAATGGCAAAAGATATAATGAAGTGGTTTAAAAGGCTAATTCAAAAGGTAAGACAATATGAAAAAACGCATAATGGGGAAAAAAGGACGTGTAAATTGGAAAAGAGTTGATGTTCAAGTATCTTTTCTTACAGCAGTTATTGTAACGGTTGCATGTTTATGTATATATATTTTCGGATATACCCTTACTTATAATGATATGATTTATAATTTGAGGATTAGGGTCGAATCAATCAGTGACTATTTAAATGAAGAGTTGGACAAGTCTACATTTATTAATATTAATAATAGAGAAGATATGCAAGACGAGTCCTATATAAAGATGAAAGAACTCTTTAGTAGTATAAAAACTACTACGGGAGTACAGTATCTTTATACTGCTAAAAAAAACGAGCAGGGAGAACTGGTTTATGTAATAGATGGGCTTTCTGAGCAGGCAGAAGATTTTAGAGCACCGGGAGACTCAATTGAATCTGAAATTTCTAACGACTTAAAAAAGGCATTAGAAGGTGAGGCTGTTCTTCCAAATAAAATAGTGAAAACTTCATGGGGGGATATTTTTGTAACGTATTTACCTGTTTATGAAGGTGATAAAGTGATTGGAGCAATAGGCATTGAATTTAGGGCTGAGCATCAATATAGAACGTATTATATTTTGCGCGTGATGGCACCAATTACAATTATTTTAGCCTGTGTGTTTGGGGCGTTGATGTCCCTTGTTATGTTTAGAAGGATTTCCAACCCTCACTATCAGGACTTGGCAAATACAGACTATTTAACAGGACTTAAAAATAGGAATGCATATGAGGTTGATATAAGGAATATCTGTGCAATAGAATCGGTTAAGAATTTAGGTATTATTATTGCTGATTTAAATGGTTTGAAGTTTGTAAATGACAGCTTGGGTCATGATAGGGGAGATGATTACATTAAATACTTTGCCAAAGCTTTAAGGGTATCACAAACCAGCGAAGAGATAATATATAGAATGGGTGGCGATGAATTTATAATTCTAATAGAGAATGCAACGGATGAAATACTTGAAGGCTTTATTAAAAAAGTAGAAAGCAATTTTAGAGTTGATAAAGATGGGAGTATTCCGGAGGCATCATGCTCTTTCGGCAAAGCCATTTGCAAGGGAGATAGCCTATTGGATTTTGAGGCTGCATATAAGATTGCAGATAAAGATATGTATAATAATAAAAAAATTAAGAACTAGGGAACTAAAAAACACCGAGCATAAAGCACGGTGTTTTTGTTTTGGTGACTCCACCGGGAATCGAACCCGGGTTACTGCCGTGAGAGGGCAGTGTCTTGACCGCTTGACCATGGAGCCAAAATTAACCAACGAATCTATTATACCATAAAAATGAAAAAAGTATAGGGTAAATTATAAAGTTATATATTTTTTTATTTAATCAGTAAACAAATAAACTCTGAGATATGTGAATAAACATTATATCCAAATAGAACTATTTATTGCATTGACAAAATTCTAGATTTAATGCAGAATCGGTAATAGACTTTATAAGTCGCAATAATTTGGTAAGAAAGGAAAACCATGAGAAAACTATTTAGATTAGAAGAAAATAATACAAATGTAAGGACGGAAATTATCGCCGGTGCTACTACATTTTTATCAATGGCGTATATTCTTGCTGTAAACCCAAATATGTTGGCTGATGCAGGAATGGACAGTAATGCAGTTTTTACAGCGACGGCAATATCCGCAGCAGTAGCTACTTTAATAATGGCATTTTTATCCAACTATCCTGTAGCTTTGGCATCAGGTATGGGGTTAAATGCATATTTTACATATTCTGTATGTATACCATTGGCACAGCAGGGGATTAATGATCCATGGAAGATTGCGCTGACAGCAGTTTTACTGGAGGGAATTATTTTTATACTTTTATCAATTTGCAAGTTTAGGGAGAAGCTTATTAATGATGTGCCCCCTAACTTAAAGTATGGTATTACAGTAGGGATAGGCTTATTCATTACGTTAATTGGTCTTAGCAATGCAGGAATAGTTATTGCAAGCAATTCTACTTTAGTGGACTTAGGCATTGTGCCTTCTGCTCCTTTTGCACTGGCATTTTTGGGATTTATAATTATATGTATTTTACATCACTATAGAGTTATTTGCCCTATATTATGGGGAATGTTAGCTACTTGGGGATTTGGTATGTTAGCTCAATACATTGGCTGGTACGATGTTGATATAGAATTAGGGCACTTTACAGTGTTCCCTGAATTTAGTAACTTTGATTTTGTTCCTGCTATGCCATCTTTGTTTGCATTTGATTTTGGATTTATTACGGAGAACTTTATGCAGTTTGCTGTAATTGTATTTTCATTTTTATTTGTAGATTTATTTGATACTGTAGGTGGATTAATTGGAATAGCAGATAAAGCACAGCTGCTAGATGAAAATGGCAAATTGCCAAAAGCCAGTGGAGCATTATTGTCTGATGCCATTGGTACTGTAGTTGGCGCGTGTTTGGGCACTTCTACAGTTACAACATATATGGAGAGTTGTGCAGGAGTTGGACAAGGTGGTAGAACGGGGCTGACATCTGTTTCAACAGCTGCGTTCTTTATTCTTGCGTTATTTTTCTCTCCAATTTTTTTAGCAATCCCGGGTTTCGCTACTGCGCCGGCTCTAATGTTTGTTGGGTGGCTCATGATTAGTTCCGTAAAGAAAATGAATTTTGAACATGATATTGCAGATTCCATTGGTGGTTTTGTTGCAATTATAATGATGCCTTTTACTTATTCCATTGCAAATGGCATTATGTTCGGAATATTAAGCTGGGTAATACTAAAAATATTTGCCGGAAAAGCTAAAGATATTCCATTAATAATGTGGATAAGTAGCATTTTGTTTATTCTTAGAATTATAACTATGATGATATAAAAGCGGTAAAACCTATTTAGAGGACAATATAAAAAATATTTTGCATAAATAATTAAAAACTTTTAACATTTTGTTTGGAGCAAATATCTAATACTTTGAATCACAATCATTTATAAATGTATATGTGCGACAATACAACCATAACTAAAATATATTATATATAATAGTAGGGATTTATTTTATAAATTAAAATAAAAAATAAAATGAAAAAAGTGTTGACACAAGGTGTTATCTTTGGTATTCTATTAAATCTGTACCGTTATACAGAAACCACATTTCAAAATACACAACATACTAAATCTTTTAGTTCAAGTATAGGTCATAGTAATAATGAGCTAAATATGATATGACTACTAAAAAAAAATGTAGACAAGCTACCCGTGGGATGGTAAGATATAAAAGTACCCACAATAGCGGAACGCACTTGAAAAACTTAATTACTAAGTAACAAGAGCAATGAACAAAAAAAACTTCATATTAAAAAAGAAAAATTAAAGGAAACATTAAGTTTTTTACATACTAAGAACAACAACACTTGAAGCAAAGTGAAAACTAAGCTTCAATTGGTAAGATGACCAAAACTTGTTTTGGAAGTCAACGTACAATTTCTTAAAAA
>JBKECQ010000067.1:0-60251 GCA_047974845.1 Aminipila sp.
GTGCTATAAATCCTATTATTATCAGCGGTACACAGAAGCTTATGAACTGACCCAGTATAAACTTTAACGTTACTACTACATTCATGATTCCTGAATTAATCATTTCATTCAGTATTCCCGCATTAACCACCAATCCGGTTACTATACCTATCGCTACTGCTATTACCAGCTTCATAGGTAAGCTATTTAAAAAATTACTTTTCATTATTGCCTCCACTTAAGTTTTATAAAGCTTTATAAATATATATAAAATAACGGCTCACCACAAACACCTTGGCAATACATAAAAAACATATCACTAAATATAGTTCATGATGAGCATTAAACCCCTAAATTTTTCAATTATTAATATAAAGAATATACAAAATAAATATTAAAATGCATCTTTTTTATACCTCATTAGTCAATAAAGTTAGGTGTAGACAGATACCTTTCACCTGTATCAGGTAAAATTACTACAATTTTTTTATTAAGATTTTCCGGTCTTTTTGCAACTTCTGTAGCCGCCCAAAGTGCTGCTCCTGAGGAAATACCTATTAAAAGGCCTTCTTCTTTTGCACACATTTTAGCTACCTTAAACGCATCATCGTTTTCCACTTTAATTATTTCGTCATAAATTTCTGTGTTTAAAACCTTTGGAATGAAGCCTGCACCTATGCCTTGAATCTTATGGGGACCAGGCTTTCCTCCGGATAAAACCGGTGAATCTGTAGGTTCAACTGCAATTACCTTAATATTAGGATTTTTTGATTTTAAATATTCCCCTGTTCCTGTAAGAGTACCACCAGTTCCAACTGCTGATACAAAAATATCTACTTCACCGTCAGTGTCGTTCCAAATCTCAACACCAGTAGTCTTTCTGTGAGCTTCTGGGTTAGCGCTGTTATCAAATTGACCCGGTATAAAGCTGTTTGGTATTTCTTTAGCCAATTCTTCCGCTTTTTCAATTGCACCTTTCATACCTTTTATACCCTCAGTTAAAACAATCTCAGCACCAAATGCCTTTAGTAAATTTCTTCTTTCTACACTCATAGTATCCGGCATTATTAATATAGCTCTGTATCCCCTTGCAGATGCTACCGAAGCCAATCCAATGCCTGTATTTCCGCTAGTAGGCTCTATAATAACGCTACCTTCTTTTAGTAGCCCTTTTTCTTCCGCATCATTTATCATATTTAAAGCGACCCTATCTTTAACGCTTCCCGCCGGATTAAAATACTCAAGCTTCGCTATAATTTCAGCTTTTAAATCTCTTTTTTTATTATAGTTGTTTAATGATAAAAGCGGTGTGTTACCGATAAGTTCGGTTAAACTTTTATAAATGTTTGACATAATCTTATTCCTCCAATATATACATTATATACATAATATATTTAATACATTTACAAATCAACTGCTATGCTTCAAATGCCTGCTGTAAATCATAAATGATATCATCAATATGTTCTGTTCCTATAGAAAGCCTTATGGTATTAGGCTTAATACCTTGCTCTTGCAATTCATTTTTATTCAACTGTGAATGAGTAGTGCTTGCCGGATGAATAACTAATGATTTCACATCAGCCACGTTTGCAAGTAAAGAGAATATTTCTAACTTATTAATAAAGTCCTTGGCCTCCTTTTCACCGCCCTTTATTTCAAAGGTAAAAATCGAACCTGCTCCATTCGGGAAATATTCCTTATATAATTGCTGGTACTTGCTTCCCTCTATTGACGGATGATTTACCTTCTCTACCCTTGGGTGTTTCGATAAAAATTCTACTACCTTCAGAGCATTCTCAATATGTCGTTCAACTCTTAATGATAATGTTTCAATTCCTTGTAGAAGTAAAAAAGCGTGTAGTGGTGCAATGGCTGCTCCCGTATCTCTTAGTAGCACCGCTCTTATCTTTGTAACAAAAGCAGCCCTTCCAACAGCCTTTGTAAAGCTAATTCCATGATATGCCGGATTCGGTTCAGTAATAGCTGGGAATTTACCACTTGCTTCCCAATCGAAGTTGCCACTATCTATTATTATTCCACCAAGAGTCGTTCCATGTCCACCAATAAATTTTGTTGCTGAATGAACTACTATATCGGCTCCATATTCTATAGGTCTTATTAAATAAGGTGTAGCAAAAGTATTGTCTACTACCAATGGTATACCATGCTGGTGCGCGATTTTTGCAACTTTTTCTATGTCTATTAAACCGCTGTTAGGATTCCCTAAAGTTTCTATAAAAATAGCCTTTGTATTCTCTTTTATAGCATTACTAAAACTATTTTCCTCATCTGGGTCAACAAATGTAGTTGAAATCCCGTATTCAGGAAGTGTATGTGCCAATAAATTATATGTTCCTCCATAAATTGTTTTTGAAGCAACTATATGTTCATTGTTTTTAGCCAAATTTTGAATTGTATATGCAATAGCAGCTGCACCTGAGGCTACTGCCAAAGCAGCTACACCCCCTTCTAAAGTAGCCATTCTTTTTTCCAATACCTCTTGAGTTGGGTTTGTAAGCCTACCATAAATATTTCCTGCATCACTTAGATTAAACCTAGCTTCCGCATGTTCACAATTCTTAAATACATATGATGTAGTTTGGTAAATAGGTACCGCTCTTGCATCTGTAGCTGGATCAGGGTTTTCCTGACCAACGTGTAACTGTAATGTTTCAAACTTCAATTTTGTATTGTTCATATGGCCACCTCTTTCTTCATTGATAAAAATTATTTTACACTTTTCCTACGTGTTTACTATGAAATCTATATTAATTGGTTTTTCCTACTTTGTCAATAGGAATTTAGTGATATAAGATAAAAAAATATTTTGTATATAAAAAAAGCCTAGGAATAGCATTTTACGTCATCCCTAAGCTTCATTTTACAATATTTATTTATATTCTAATTCAATATCAGCTTTTACTATACTATATTGTATAGTCCCACATAGCCTTTTCTTTATGCATTTCAACCAAGTCCTTTAGTGTATATGAATCGATGTATTTATTAATGACATCATATAGCCCTTCCCAAAAGGTTATGGTTGCACACTCAGTATATCTTTCACATTGATTTTCACTATCTTGCAAACAAGTTGTTGGCGCAAACAGCCCCTCTGTAATCCTAAGAATATCACCAATCTTATATTCCTCCGGAGCTTTAGCAAGTTTATAGCCCCCCTGTGGACCTCTAACGCTATTAAGATAACCTGCCTTGCAAAGTTGGCTGACAATCTGCTCCAAATATTTAGTTGATATATTCTGCCTTTTAGAAATATCTTTCAGAGAAACATATTCTCCAGTATTGCTCTCAGCTAAATCAATCATTAACCTTAAGGAATACCTCCCTTTTGTTGATACTTTCATTTTTTCCTCCGTTTCAGGTATGAAGCGAAATATATTGTAGTGTTCATACACTAATATTTATATTTATATCTATATCTATATCTATATCTATATCTATATCTATATCTATATCTATATAACTATTATACTATATGTTTAGTAGGAAATCAATAAAAGCCCCACTATATAATATATCTAATAATTTACCCATATAAACGAGAAAAAACACCCCAATCAAAATCAGGGTGTTAAAATATTTTACTATGCTAGAAATTGTTCTACTGCTTGTTTAACCATATTACCTTCAGCTAAGCCTTTAACTTTCGGCATAACAGCTCCCATAAGCTTACCCATGTTCTGCTTACCGCCTTCAACACCCATTTCAGAAGCTGTAGTTTTTACCACTTCTAAAATTTCTTCTAAAGACATTTGCTCTGGTAAGTATGAGTTTAAAATTTCTATTTCTTTGTTGTAGGATTCTAAAAGATCCGTTCTTCCGGCTTTTTCAAAATCAGCGAGGGCGTCTTTTCTCATTTTTACTTGTTTTGTTAAAATTGCCAAAACACCTTCATCGTCAAGTTCTGCTCTATTATCAACTTCATATTGCTTAATAGCTGCACGAACAAAATTTACTGTATTTTTTCTGACTTCATCTCTTGCTTTCATAGCATCTTTGAAGTCCTGTGTTAACTTTTCTTTTAAGGTCAATTAAAACACCTCTAATTCTATTTTCTGCAAAATCGACTAATTAAAACTTCTTAGCCTTTTTTCTTGCAGCTTCAGACTTCTTCTTTCTCTTTACGCTTGGCTTTTCGTAATGTTCTCTTTTTCTTAATTCTGACATTACTCCATCTCTTGCGCAAGAACGCTTAAATCTTTTAAGAGCGCTTTCTAAACTTTCGTTTTCTCTTACAACTACCTGTGCCATGTATCCAATTCACCTCCTGACCTCTCATGAACTAACAAACGCCGCACTAACGGTTTCAACTACAACATAGGTATTATACTATCATTTGTCCCAGAAGGCAAGCATTTTTTATCAACCTGGTGGCCAAGTCATCTTTCTTTTACCTAAAAGATGGAAATGAAGATGTTTTACAGTCTGAAATCCGTCTTCGCCACAGTTATTTACAAGTCTATAACCGTTATCCAGTCCAAGCTCTTGAGCAATTTCTTTTACTTTAACCATAAGATGTCCCATTAATGCATGGTCTTCTGTACTTAATTCATCCATTGATGCGATATGCTTTTTAGGAATAATTAAAACATGAACCGGTGCCTGTGGTTCTAAATCATGAAAACAAATAATTTTATCATCTTCATAAACAAGGTTAGATGGGATTTCTTTATTTGCAATCATACAAAATATACATTCTGCCATAAAATTTACTCCCTTTCTTTAGTTCTAATTTTTCAATTATATGCTATTTTTCACCAATTTTCAAGTTACTACACAGTTATTTGTGTTTTATTTAAGCTTTTTGTCAAGTATGTCACACCATTGCTCTAGAGTTTTTCCACCCTTATAGTAATCACTGACAATATTTCCCTCACTATCCACTAAAAATTGTGTAGGTATTGCCTGTACATCTTTTAAAAATGAATAGAGTAAGTTATTCGGTACCAAAATATGTGTAAAGTCAGCGTCTTGCTTTTCAACAATTTTCCTTGCGTTTAGAACATTTTCAGGTATTACTGTTCTGTCAGCATTTTGTAAATCAATTACAATGCCTACTACATTAACGCCCCTATCCTTGTATAAGTCATATACCTTTTTCATTTCCGGCATTGCCTTAATGCATGGATTGCAGTACGTTCCCCATACATCAATTATAGTATATTGGTAGTCCGAAAAAATGCTGTTGTCCACAGGATTGTTATATATGTCGATTGTAGCAAAAGCTTGCAGGTCGGTGGTCTTACCTAAATCCTCAGGCATCACCATTTCCTTTTCAATTTGCTCTAAACTTGCCGTTTGTGTGCCTCCTTGATCGGATTCATTCATATCATTATTATTACCACAAGAAACGCAAAGAAATGCCAAAACAAAAATTACACAAATTGCTAAAATCTTTTGTAACCTACATTTTATTAGCATAACACTCACCTTCACACTTTCAATAATCTATTAATTTAAATTATTATAACTATAACAGCTTACAAAGAACTCCGTCCTTATATAAATCACACAATTGCACATCTACAAATTCATTTAAATAATTCTTACTGTCCTTACCATTAGGCAAGTTTTCGCATTTAATGTAAGCTTTAATATAATTCTCGGTGTACCCTGTTAAGCAGTCTATATCTTCCATATATTCCTCTACTAAAACAGTCCTTTTTGAATTCAAGTTATTACTAAAAAATTGTTCTGACGTTTTATTTCCAAATGCAATGAGTTCTTCACTTCTTCTGTTCTTAACTTCAGGAGCAACATGGCCTTTCATTAATGCCGCCTGAGTGCCTTCCCTTTTTGAATATTTGAATGCATGAACTTTGCAAAAAACCACTTGTCCAATCATGTCTAAGCTGTCTTTAAAGTCTTCTTCTGTTTCACCCGGGAAACCAACAATAATATCTGTTGTTATGCCATACCCCTCATCAAAAGCTTTTAATGTTTTAACAATGTCAAAGTATTCCTCCCTATCATACCTTCTGTTCATGCTCTTAAGGATTTTGTTACTTCCACTTTGAATTGATAGATGAAGATGAGGACAAAGTCTTTTATATTTCAAAAGCCTCTTAACATAATCTTCATTTATAACCGTAGGCTCCAACGAGCTTAATCTTATTCTAAAATCGCCGTCCAATTCTTCAAGTTCTTTCAGAATTATTTCAATACCATACAATTCTTCTAAGACATTGTTCTTTTCTCTAAAGCCTTCTTCTGTACCATATAGAGCAGTATTTATACCTGTCAGTATAATCTCCTTAAACCCTCTCTGAACTAAGCTCTTAGCTTCATTTAAAACATCCTCTACAGCCCTGCTTCTAACTTGTCCCCTAGCATAAGGTATAATGCAATATGAGCAAAATCTATTGCACCCCTCTTGCACCTTAATGTAAGCCCTCGTTCTTGATTCCATTGAAGTTATAATACCTGTTTCCTCATAATCACAAAGATTTTCGTAATCATCAACAAACTTTTCTTTTTCAGAATGATCGTTCTTTTTATAGTTCTCAACCAGTTCCACCAATTTGTTTTTTTGATTTGTTCCAGTTACTATATCCACTGCTTCTATGGCAGATACCTCTTCCGGGCTAACCTGAGCATAACAACCTGTTACGGCGACTATACTATCCGGATTTATCTTTTTCATTCTTCTTATATATTGCCTTGACTTTCTATCTGCTAAACTAGTAACAGTACAAGTATTTATAATATATGCATCTGCAAAGTCGTTCTCATTTACGATTTCGTGATTGCTATTTTTAAACTTTTCTTTCAAAGCTTCTGTTTCATATTGATTCACCTTACAACCCAAGGTATGAAAAGCTATCTTCATTTTTTGCCTCCATTCAGATCTTAGTGAATATTTCTTTTTCCTGATTAAACAAATATTCACTTCATCATATCCTATATATTATTTTTTTTCAAGTACAGACCTCCTTGCATCTCTTAAATCATATTTTGCTATTGCACAGCATATAGATTATATATTAAATTCCTTGGGAGGTTAAAATGCGTTTTCGTAAATTGATTTGGCCTGCAATATGGTCTTCCTTGGCATTATGTATTGTAGTGCTCTCTTTTTCAATTTGTACAAATTTATATAGTATTTATCAAAGTAATCATCCTAATAGTCCACCTGAAGGACAAACGATAATTTCATCAAGCGATATTACAACAACGGAAAGTGATGCAATAAAATTGCCCATTATTATGTACCATGCTCTAATACAAGATAGTAAATTGCAAAATAAATATTTCATTTCACCTGAAATTTTTGAAAACGATTTAAAATATCTTAATAAAAAGGGCTATACGGCAGTCACAATGACTGAAGTGATAAATTATGTTTATAACGGAACCCCTTTACCAAAAAAACCTATAGTTATATCCTTTGATGATGGATATTATAACAACTATGTTTATGCATACCCTCTTTTAAAGAAATATAACCAAAAAGCGGTAATATCTATTATAGGTAATCAATCAGATTTATTTAGCTTGCACAGAGAAAATAATGCAGCATATTCACATCTCACATGGGATCAGTTAAATGAAATGATTGTATCAGGTCATGTAGAAGTTCAAAACCATACATATGATATGCATACATACAATAAAGGCAGAAAGGGATGCATGGATAAAAACGGTGAAAGTTATGAAGTGTATAAGGATAAATTTGTAGAGGATGTAGGAAGCTTGCAACAAAAAATTACCGATTACACAGGATTTACTCCAAACACTATGACTTACCCCTTTGGTTTTTATAGCAAGGACACTGAAAAAGTAGTAAAGGAAATGGGTTTTAAAGCTTCACTAACCTGTTCAGAAGTTCCAAATTATATCACAAAAGACCCTGAATGCTTATATAAGCTTGGAAGGTACCTTAGACCTCCTGACAAAAGTAGTGCAGATTACTTTAAAAAAATATTAGATAAATAAATATGTATATAAAAAATAGGCTTATTGAAGCCTATTTTTTTATATACACGTTTACCAACTATGTATCAATTTTTACTTTTTAGATTAAGCTGTAATTTAGAAATATTTATACGCTTAACAGCACCATCTTTAAACTCGGTTATTATCACATTATTCTCGTTAAACTTAAAGATGTCGCCTTCCGCCCAGTGCATAATTTGACCATTGCCACACCTAAACATTATTAGTATGCCAAAAGAGTTTTCTTCACATTTCAATATATTGCCCCAAAAACATTTTGTTATTTTATTGATTTCAAATGGTCTTTCAATAATATGCTTTAGTTTTTCTACTATAGCATCTACCGAGCCTTTATTTAATGAAAAATCACTCATAAAAGCTCCTCCCTACGTCTTCCCTCTTCAAGTTGCTGACCACGCATAACAGAATAAATTTTTATAAATTCCAACAATGTTAAAACCATAATATACTCCTTATGTATAATTAGTTAGCATACGCTAACTTCACATTAGATTATATCCCACACGCAGATTAATTGCAAGCAATACTTATTAAAAACATAAAAAAGGGTGAATAGCTAAATGCTATCACCCTTCTTTAATTTAAAGCAATCCATAATACATGAGAATCCCATTGTATATTCCTTTTGCAAAACTTGTTGGATCATATGTCATTAAATAAGCATCCTTAGGATTACTTATGTACCCCATTTCAACAAGGACAGACGGCATAGACGTTGCCCTTAGTACATAAAGTGTAGGTCTGACAAAAACTCCTCTATCAGGTAAGCCCGTGCTATAATTTAGACCCTCTAAAATTCTAAGCCCCATATTGAAAGCCGGACTGTCCGCTTCATAAACATAAGCTTCGCTTCCACTTGCCTCTGTAATATAACTATAGTTGCAGTGTAAACTGATAAAGAAATCTGCGCCCCAAGAATTTGCTGCATAAACTCTTGCTTGAAGGCTGCTTGCATTAGTTGTTCCAAGAATTTCTTCAGGTGAATTTCTTGATAATCTCGCCTCAAAATTTGTGTTTGAGTTTAAGAGGTCAGCTAAAATTACACCTATTTCATAAGTAATATCTTGTTCCCTTACGCCGTTGCCTTCTGCTCCTGCATTTGGATTTTGGGGATTATGCCCCTGATCAATAAAAATTTTAATTGCCATAATCTCTCTCCATTTCTCATATAGCAGTATATGCTGTATTATATGAAAATGAGAGTAAAATTATATTAAATTTCAGCTTTCCATAGTCCGTGAAGATTGCAGAATGCATAAGCAGCCTTAGCGCTTTCATTAGCAGTCAAAGCAAACTGTAATTCCGGTTTTTGTCCCGGTTTAAGATACTTAAGTTGTCCACCTTCTGATGTCTCTAAGTAAATCCATTCTATAAAGTGTTCCTCTACCATTGGATGTTCAACAGAACCAACAACAGCAGTAACAACGTTTCCATCTACTTTTACTACAGGAATATGCTTTTCAACACTTGCATCTACAGTGTTAGCTTTAAGTTCTGTCATGTTATCACCACAACAGACCATAGGTACTCCCGCATCCTTAATCATTACTACTGTGTTACCACAATGCTGACATACGAAAAATTTCTTTTCACTCATTTTAATACCTCCACATAAGTTTATTATAATTATAGTTTTATCCTATTTTATCAAAATTATTTTGTTATTTAAACTATATATACCTTTATTTAGCAAAAGCAAACGCATATATGTGAAATATCTTTAATAATTAATTTACTCTACTAAAGTTCAAGTTCATACATTATCATTGCCAAGGACACAATGCCAGCAGTTTCTGTTCTTAAAGTAGTTTTTCCAAGTGTAACACATTCTGCTCCTAATTCTTTTAAAGTGTCAGCCTCTTGCTCTGAAAAACCGCCTTCAGGGCCTATTATAACTGCAACATTTTCGGGTTTTTTATTTAATCCCCTTAGTACATCCTTTATTGTAATATTTTCTTCATTTTCATAAGGAAACAAAACAAGATCAAATCCCTTTAATAGATTTGTCATTTCTTTAAAGGTAATGTCCTGATTAATATTGGGGATAATACCCCTTTTACATTGCTTCACAGCTTCATCGGAAATTTTCTGCCATCTCTCAAGCTTCTTAGAAAACTTACCGTTATCAGCAACTACAGTTCTATCAGTAAAAACCGGAACTATCTCAAAAACACCCATTTCAACATTCTTTTGTATTATAAGCTCCATCTTTCCCTGCTTGGGTATTCCTTGAAACAAAGTAACCTTAGTAAAAGGTTCTGTTGTAAACTTCTGCTTGTCTAATATAATTGCTTCAACAAAATCTTTATCTATGCAACATATTTCAGTTTGGTACTCCCATTTAACTGAGTCGGAAACATCTATTTTATCCCCTTCTCTAAGCCTAAGAACCTTAACAATATGTTGAACATCTTGCTTATCTGTTATCCTAATATTTTTTTCGCCGATATTATCATTAGTTATAAAAAATCTACTCATTTATTTTAATTGGGCTGCTATTGCACACCATTCCCCTTGCTCTAAAATTTCCAAAATTTTAAATCCATTTTTTTCAATGGAATCTGATACTTGTTTTTTCTTTTCAATTAGGATTCCAGACGATATGAACACACCTTTACCCTTTAAATGTTTTGCTACATCACAAGAAAGCATCATTACTAAGTCTGCCATTAGGTTAGCCACAACCACATCTGCTCTATAGTCAATCCCCTTTGTTAAATCGCCATACTGGATTTTAACTACATCGGAAAACCCATTTAAGGCTACGTTCTCTTTTGATACCTCCACTGCCACAGGGTCTATGTCTACACCAAGGACATCTTTAATACCTAACAATGCCGCCGCTATGGATAAAATACCTGAGCCACAGCCAACATCAAGAACGCAATCATCTCTGTGTGAATACTTTTCTAATAGTTTAATACACAATGTAGTGGTTTCGTGCGTTCCTGTTCCAAAAGCCATGCCGGGGTCAATTTCTATAATTAGTTCATCTTCAGATTGTTTCTCATAATTCTCCCAGCTGGGTTTTACAACTATTTTATCAGTTATTTTTGATGGCTTAAAAAATTCTTTCCAATTGTCCTTCCAGTCATCATCCTGCACAACCTTTGTCTCTATTATCATTCTTGCGAACGTTGATTCATCTCCAAAATCACCGTTTTTGATTAAAGCCTTTAATCTATCAATGGCCTTGACTACTTCTTCAATCTTTTCTTTGCCCTCTACAGAATCTTCCATATATAAAATAACATTTGGTTCTTCATTAACTTGTTCCATAACCTCTGTATTTACATAATCCCAGTCATAAGAATTCTTCTTTTGAAGAAGTTCCTCCACATCCGTTGGGTCTTCTATAACTGCATCATATATACCAATTTCCAACAGGCTGTTTAGAATATGCTCTATCCCTGACCTGCTTGTATATATTCGAGTCTCAATATATTTCATTTTAGCTTTACCTCATTTATTTTTTAAATATTTTTTGTTATTATATAACTATTAGTATATACTGCATTATTATATATACCTCATTATTTATATATATCAGAAAACTTATACTGACTTATTGATATATTATACTAAATCTGTATAAATTAAGCAATCCTAAGCTTATATTATATAGGTTTATGTAATATTTTTTATGAGCTATATATAAACTTTCAAAGTAAGTTATTTTATAAAAAATCTATAGAGGTTTATTATGGATATTAACAAATATAATTATTTTACAACGGGAGAATTTGCTAAACTTTGTAATGTAAAGAAACAAACACTTTTTCACTATGATGACATAGGAATATTTTCTCCTGAATTTCTAGGCGAAAATGGTTATCGATATTATTCCTATCAGCAGCTTGAGGTATTCGAGGTTATTGCCATGCTTAAGGAAATGGATATGCCTTTAAAGGAAATAAAACGATATCTTGATTCAAGAACACCGGAGGCTCTTATCCTTTTATTGGACGAAAAGAAAAAAGAAGTTGAAGCTAAAATAAAAGAACTGGAATGGCTAAAAGCCTACTTGAAAATGAAAACAGAGCTAACTATAGAGGGGCTAAAGGCTGAAACAGAAAAAGTTTTTTATGTTGAAATGCCTGAAGAATATTTAATAGCTACGGAATACAACGGCAAAACCGATGACAAGTCAATTGCTGCCGCAATTATTCAGCACTATAAGTACTGCCATGATTTAGGTATGAATATGATTCACTCCATTGGAAGTACTGTAAAGACTTCAAATATGCCAATTAGAGATGTATACTCATATGCACACATATACACAAAGGTTGAAAGTCAAAAATATCCTCATATACAAATTAAGCCTGCCGGTACTTATGCAGTTATATACCATAAACATGGATACAATACTGCCTTTGAAAGTTATAAAATGCTGAAAGAAAATATAACTGAAAACGGATATACCATAGGTGAATTTTTTTATGAAGATACAATGCTAGATGAACTTTCTATGTGTGGATATGATAACTACATGATTAAAATTTCTGCACTATGCATTAAACAAGAATAAAAATAAAAACAAGAATAAAAATAAAAATAAGAATAAAAATAAAATTATAATTATAATTAAGAATATAAGTATAAGTAAAATATAAATATAAATATAAATATAAATATAATTATATTTATAAATAATTAAACCATACAATGTACTTATTTGTTTTATTTGGATTAGCCATTAACACCGCCACATTGCGTTCTACTTCTTTAATTTTACTTAATAATAGGTGTAACGCCCATTGAAAAACCGGTATAGAATATTCTATATCGGTTTTTAATAATACTTCCAATATTAAAATCTAATTCAAATCCAATAAACTGTAATATTGGGATTAGATATAAATACTACCTTTCTTCTTCACAGGTCTGACATATTTAAAATATTTCGTTGGATTAAAATAAAAATACATTATTCTACCCGGTGATGTATCAAAACAGTAATCAGTATTTTCAAAATCAAAAGTCTTCATAGCTCTTTCAATCTTTTCCTCAACACTTCGATTTTCCTGCTCATAATCGAATGCCCCGTGTTCAAAAACAATATACTCCCCTTCGGGAATATCTGACATAATCATTTGTTTTGGTATTTCTCCTTTATAATCAACCGGGAGTCGTACACCATAACACTCAATGCGAGGAATACCCCAATCACAAAGTCTTCCATCCGGATCATTGATATATGCCATAATCTGACCACTTTCACAGTTAACTTCGCTTCCTCCCTCGTCATCTAATTTACCCTTAATGCTATCAAGCAAGCCACAAACTGTTTCATAATCCTGATTTGGAATAAGATTTTGTTTTTGCCAAAACTCCCAATACCCATTACTCTCATAGTTTCTTATGTGCAAAAATTTGTGAGCGGGTATACTAACAAAATAAACTCTAATACCTTCTGAAGATTTTACCATTCCTATTTCTCCTAGTCCTAAAAAGTAGCGATCAAAGGTGTTTATTTTTGTACGAAGCACTATTGGCTTTGGTTCTTTTCGATATGCACTTGGAGTTAACCTATAAACCTCTTTAAATGCTCTGGTAAAGGCTTCATGTGATGAAAAGCCGTAATCTAAAGCAATATCTAAAAGATTTTTTTCACTATCTCTTACCTCCTTTAAAGCAAAGGCTAATCTTCTGAGTCTCAGATAATTTCTAAATTGCATACCTGATATTTCTTTAAATTTTCGCGTAATATAAAATTCGGAATAACCTAACCTTTGTGATAGAGTTTGTAATGTTAATGCTTCATCATTATAACCTTTTATACATTTATCGATTTCATTTACCATTATTTGAATTTGTTTCTGCCACTGGTACATTTTACTGTTCACCTCATTTCAATCGCTCTATATCTATCATAAAGTATATAAAGTTGTTTTCGCTTGATTTTACTTGCAGTATTTATTTTGTATTAATATGACAAAATAAAATCACATGAATTATATGGCATTGTAAAATTACATAAGTCATATGGCATTGTAAAATTACGTAGTTTAATTAATTATAAAGAAAAAGCAGAACGTCATAAACTTTAAACTATGCCGTTCTGCAATTATAAGAAACATATTTAAGGGTGTACAGTTTTTGAAAAGCCCCTTTTACTGTCATACACTAAATATCCACTTTTGCCGTTCTTTTTTACTTCATACATTGCTAAGTCTGCTTTTTTTATCAATTTATCACGACTAATATCATTTTTGTCTGAAAAGGCAATACCAATGCTTGCAGATATTGTTATTGGTTTTCCACGCGCTGTTTTTATAGCCGCAATTTCTTTACATAAAAACTCCCCAAATTCTTTAACCTGATTATCATCTTTATAGTATTCTAAAAACACTATAAATTCATCTCCACCTAGTCTTGCTACATAAATTCCGTCCACTTTTATACTATTTAAGACATTAGCAACAGAGATTAATACATCATCTCCAAAGTCATGACCATATTTGTCATTTACGGCTTTAAAGCCATCTAAATCCAATAAAATGGCTGACTGCTTTATGTTATTATCAAATTTGGAATCCATTATTTCGTAAATAGCTTTCCTATTTGAAATGCCTGTTAGTACATCTGTTTTTGCAGATTCGGATAATTTATTATAAGTAACATTTAGCCTGTGAGACATTACATTTACCGCATCATACACCTGAGCAAATTCGTCGCTTCTATCATAATTAAAGGTCTGGTCCATCTTACCATCTGCCACCATATTTATATTCTCAGTCAATTTGTTCAAAGGTCTTGTTATGGTTCTTACAAATAGCAGTCCCAAATAAAGCGAAATTATTCCGGTGATTAAAGCAACTGTCAAAATAATATAGTTAGTAAATAAACTGCTTTGATTAATCTCTGATTCAGGAATTGCTGCTACTATTACCCAATTTGTATCATAATTTTTTTGATAATATGCTAAAATGTTCTTACCTTGATACTTATATTTTAAAAACCCTCTATCATCTTTTAATGTATGATCTTTTACTGACTTTAAAAATTTGCTTAAGGATTTGTCCTGTTTTTCTGTGCTTTCTAAAGTCTTAAACACTTCATTGTTTCTATGCAGCAATAGTTTTCCGTTTTCATCTAAAACGTATAGGTACCCCGTTGAACCTATTTCCAATTCCTTTATATATCTATTTATTGCATCTGTGTTTATTTCTCTTAATATTACACCTATGACCTGATTACCGTTATCAATAATAGGGTATGCCATCAAAAGTTCCTTTTTTCCGTTATCTAACATTATTTGAAAAGCTATATCTCTATTATATTTAGCTTTAGAATAAGCGGAAGAATTCAGTATTGATGACCCTATCTTACTTTTGTCAGAACACGCAATAATATTACCATTTAAGTCTGCCAGAAAAATATCATTTATACTCTCATCTGTTGTTTTCGCTACATTTTGTAATTCGGTTATATCCTTTAGTAAGTTTTTGTATTCATAATTATTATCATCTATAGCCGTTAAGTATTCCTTATATATCAATATATTTGAAGAATATATCAACCCATTTTTTTGTGTAGAATAAAATGATGACACGTGTTTAGATGAGGCCTCTGCTTGGTTAGAAATAATCATTTTATAATTCTTTAGAGAGACCTCACTATTTATAAGCATAACTATACCTGAAAGTACTAGTATCGGAACTACTGAAAGTACTATTGCAAAAATAGGCAATTTGTTTTTTATCTTCATATCAAAAATTTTCATAATTTACCCCAGTTTTTCTGCTTTTCTTCTTGATAATACTATAAGTCATATTCATCATCCTCATAGGTAATTATAAAGTTTTCAATATGTATAATACTACTTATAAGCTAACTATTAAATAACTATTTTTCTATTTAACCATTAATTTGCTTTAATATCGCTAATACATACATACACTTTATACGTATATAATAACAAATTAAGTATGTTTTTACAAGATAAGCCTGATATTTCAACATTTTTGCTATCTTGCTAAAGTGCATTCTCTTTTTAATTCATCCGTATTCACATTTTCTCCATTTCTTTGGCGTTCTACTGCTTCCATTACCCTTCCAAATAGCTCTCTTGTTATGGGGTATTTGTATACCATAATAGTAGCACCTACCATAAATATACCCGGTATAATTGTAAATGCATTGTCTACCCAAAACAATGCCGTTTCTTGTTGCACTGCGGCATTACCATCAAATCCTGCCCATTGTAGCATATTACCCAGTACAATCAAACCAACAGCCTCAGAAAGAGACTCTGATACTGCCTGAAGGGACACTATAGTTCCTTGCCTTTGTGTACCATTTATTAACTCATCCACTTCACAAACATCGTAAATCATTGCCGGCATAAGTTGCCAATAGCAAATTGCACCTAAGCCAAAGGCAACCAGCATTATAGCCGCTTCAAGGAAGTTTGTGGTTCCTATGAATCTCAGAGCAATCATACTTATGGCACATATACTCATACCTATAATAAATTGACTTCTCTTATCAAATTTATGACTTGTTTTAGCTAAAATAGGCACGAATATCATACCTGCAAATGGTTCTATTGCCATAAGCAATGTGATGCTTAAAGGATCCAGCCCCATGTTAAAGGTATAAAAATATAATCTATCTGCCACAAATATGGTGTTTGCTGCCAGATATAATATCCCTGCATACACAAGATATCTCAATGTTTTAAGCTTTAGTATTTCACAAAAGCCAGTTACCATTTCCTTAAACATTTTTACGAAAATATCAAAGGTAAATTTTGGGCGTTCCACTTGATTATTTTCAAAACTTGGCTGGGGTTTTATTAATAACGAACCAATAAATAATGATAAAAATACACATCCTGATACAATTGCAGCTGTACCCTGCCACGCCTGTTCCAGTGTTCTTCCCAAATTCATAAGGTGGTCTACGAAGATTGTTGGCATTACAGCGCCTATTGCCATTCCAAATGTATTACCAACGTATGCAAAGGATCTAAGCCTTGTTCTCTCATTATAGTCTTCTGTTAGTTCTGCCCCCCATGCCAAAAACGGAATGAAGAATGAAGCAAATCCGGTCCAAAATAGTAAGGTTATAACTACGTAGTAAATAAGTTTTACAGTCATAGATGCGTCAATAGCAGTAAACATTAACGTAGTAATAATGGCAACCGGCAGAGAAGTTACTATTATAAAGATTCTTCTCTTACCAAATCTTGATTGTACATTATCAGAAATAAATCCAATAACGGCTGCACTTATAGCATCCCACACCGCACCTATGGCTGCTATAGCACCTGCTATTCCTGGGTCTATACCAACAACAGTAGTTGTAAAAAACAAGAAAAAGGTTCCGAAAAGGAAATATAGACATTGGTCTGCAATGGCTATAATTCCATACGCCGTTTTCGTTCTCAGTGAAAGTTTCATTTTATCGCCTCCATTTATACTATTAGGCTAAAGCACGAAAGTTCTTTTCACACTTTTTTCCTCTCACTACTATTCTAAAGTATACAGTTACCATATAGTCAATATGTATTTACAATATTTTCCTCATTTTATTTATTATTTTAATTATTTTTTTGTTATCCATACTATTTCAGGTGGAGAATTTTTTTGATTAATCATAGAAGTGTATGCAACGTGATATGTACTTGACGAAATACTTTCAAGTAATTGAAGTATGGCTTCTTTTTCTCGTTTTCCTTCATCATGTCCGCTATATAGCACCAAACAAATTACCCCTCCACACTTTACTATGTTGAGTGCCGCTTTAACCGCTAAAATGCTTGTTTCTTGTTTTGAAGTTATCTCTTTATCTCCTGAGGGTAAATATCCTAGGTTAAAAATAATTGCAAAGATTTCTTTTTCAATATTTAAATATTTTTCTAGGTTTTCGTGAGAATCATTAATTAACTGTACTCTACTTAAAACCCCATGTTGTTCCAATAAAGCCTTTGTGTTCTCTAAGGCTTTATTTTGTATATCAAATGCAAAAACTTTCCCGTTTTGCCCTACCGCATTTGCCAGTGTTAGTGTGTCGTGACCGTTACCCGCTGTTGCATCTACTACAATATCATCCGGTTTAATGTATTGTAGCGTTATATTCATAGCCAGCTCTGTAGTCTTTGTTATTAGATTCATAATGCCCCCTTGATTCATGTAATTCAGCACCAAGGCCAAATTCCATATTTCAGTATTTGTAGCTCTCGGTCAATGAGTCATATTAACCTTTATATGTCTTAGCAAGGCTTCACAGCCCTCACAGATGTCATTATATGTAATGTCAAAATTCCCTGTGTACCAAGGATCCGCTATATTTCTCGGGTTAGAGGAGTAATCAAGTAACAGCTTAATTTTGTTGTCTTTGTCAGACTTAATTATCCTTGAAATATTTCTTAGATTTTGATTATCCATGCATAGTATATAATCAAACCCTTTATAGTCCTCATTAGTAATCTGCCTTGCTTTTCTTTTGTCATATGGAATGTTTACTTGTTTTAACTTATTTTTAGTTCCAAGATGTATATCATTTCCAATCTCTTCCCTGCTTGTTGCTGAGGACTCAACTTCAATAAGGTGACTTAGTCCATTCTTATTTATCATATCTTTCATGACAAACTCCGCCATAGGTGAGCGACAGATATTGCCGTGACAGACAAACATAATTTTTATCATTGTTTATGTAACCTTTCGTTTGTAACCATATAATTATAATTCGTTTCAATTTTTTAACCATTGTCGTACTAAATTATTTTATTATTACGCTGTATTATTTTACCATTATATTACCCCATTGTAAACGAGCATCAGTATTACCTGGTTCGTTACAGCATCTGAAATCATATAAAACAAATATTATTGAGCCATATAAAGGTCTTATCAGAATTTTAATATGATACTACCAGCTACTATGCTCAATCTTTTAATAACTAATGCTCCCAAATTGTATATTTTTATAATACTATAAAAATTACTAAATATTTTTACAATAATAATATTTCCTATATTTGACAACCAAAATTTACTGTAATATAATAAATCTGTCTAATAAATAAAAGAAATAAAAGGAGGAATTTTTAAAATGGAGAACAAAAACCTTAAGAAATGCGATAGTTGTGGTGCTGACATGTCAAAAACTGCAAAAGCATGCCCACAATGTGGTGCAAATAATAAAAAGCCTATCTACAAGAGGGCCTGGTTTATTGTCTTAATGGTTGTTATCGTTATTGGTGCTATTGCATCTTTAGGGGGTAACGATAATAGTAATACAACGGATTCACCGGCTGTAAATACTGCCTCAGATTCAGCAGCGACTGAAGATGCAGTAGCTGAAGAACCTGCAGTTGAATATACTGCTTGCACCGTTGGCGAATTAGTTAATCTTTTAGATGAAAATGCTTTAAAGGCAGAAAAAACATGGGTAGATCAATATGTAGAATTAACAGGTAAGTTAGGTACAATAGATAGTGATGGTTCTTACATATCTTTAAGGCCATCAGATGACCCTTATGCATTTACTAGTGTGCAGTGTTACATAAAGACAGACGAACAATTGGATCAAGTTATGAACATGACAGCTGGAGACACTGTTGTGTTGAGGGGTCAAATAACAGATATAGGTGAAGTATTAGGTTACAGCCTAGATATAGATAGCATCGTTCAATAAGCGAGATAAATTATACCTAATAATAAGTTAAAAAAGAAGGAGCATTCACTCCTTCTTTTTATTTTACATAATTATCTAGTAGTATTATTCAGTTCCCATGGAAGACATGTCATTAGCTACTTCATAAATATTTGAAGTAATTACATTTATCATATCATCATTTAAGTCTTCTATCATCCACTTGTTATCTTTTTTAACACATGAGAATTCAACCTTTTTATCAATTAATTCCGTTTCTACAACTGCCCTTTGTTCTTCTAAAGATGCTTTAAAAGTATTGTTCATTTCTTCATCAGTCATTTCAACTCCAGAAAACAAAGATGATAACGATTTTGTAAAAACATCTGTGATAACAGATTTAATAAGAGGTGTAGAGTCAACATAATTGAAGTTAACAACTACAGTTGCTTCATCTCCATCAACTTTTGTTTCTTCAACAGTGTATGTCATTTTTGACAGATTCTCTTTTATATAGTCTAATAGCAAACCTGTTAATTGATCTTCTTCCCCTGTAAGTGATGTCAGGTCTATTTCTTCACTATCGTCCGCACCATCAATCTTACTTGCCATAGTCTTCAAATCAAACACCTTTGTAGCATCACAAAACTCCTTTACAGTTTTTTCCGGTGATGCAGAAGAGCATGCTGTCAAAGTGAGCATAGCCAAAATAATTACACTGCAAAAAATTAAGTTAAAACCTTTTTTCATTTTTTTCCTCCTTTTTCCTATACACTACCCATAAATAATACCATATAAGAAAATAGGAAACAACTGCTCACCATACACTAAATTTAGCTAAATAGGTAATGACTTTTACATTCACTACTCAGCAAACCTTTTTTCTTTTAAACCTTTTCTTAAATATTTCTGTTTATATTTATTTTATCTTCTTTCTATCAACAATAAAAAATAACCAGTTAAACTGATTATTTTCTACTTTAAAATATTCAACTAAATTTTATAAATAAATATTGTAATCAAACCTTATCACAATGTGGTTATAAGCCTTATCACATTGGAAGGCTAAACCCTATCACAATGTGGTTATAAGTCTTTTCACATTGGGAAGCTAAGCCTTAAGCATTGGGTTTATAAACCTTATTACATCGGATTTCTAAAACCTTTTCCAATTATGTTACTTGAATTTGTAATAATAACAAAAGCATGAGCATCTGTTTTCTTTATGAAATCTCTCAATAGTTTTGCTTGTGGCCTGTCAACCACTGACGTAAGCACAGATTTTTCCTTATTATCATATGTGCCTACACATTCATGTTTTGTTACACCTCTACCAATTTTATTGTGAATAAAATCATTTATTTCATTAGGCTTATCAGTTATAATTGTGAAACATTTTGAGATGTTTATACTTTCCATAACATTGTCTACAACTACCGCCTTTGACAGCAGTCCAAGTACGGAAAAGAGTCCTGTTTCCACTCCAAACATTAATCCACTTGTAATAGCAATCATTGCATCTGTACAGAAAAGAGCCTTACCTATATCCAAAGAGGTATATTTCTTCAAAATCATAGCTATTATATCTGTTCCTCCACTGCTTGCCGAATAGTTAAATAAAAGTGCAGAACCAATTGCCGGAAGTATTACCGCAAAAACAAGTTCTAATAAAGGTTGGCTTGTCATTGGCCCATTTAGTGGAATTACTATATCAAACATTTTTACGAAAAAGGAAAATACTATTGAACCGTATAATGTTCTCATACCAAAGGAAGTGCCGAGAAATATAAAGCCTATTCCCAAGAGTAACATATTTATGCCTGCCATCAATGTTGCCTTTGATATTGGAATAATATGAGCCAGCAGTATTGAAATACCGCTTACTCCCCCGGTGGAAAAATTGTTTGGCATCTTAAAAAAATACACTCCCGCCGCCACTAAAAACAGTCCAATGGTTATTATAGTATAGTCCTTTAGTTCTCTTTTTAAATCTACTTTACTTTGAAATTTTTTCATGAAATATAAAACCTCTTTTTATCTCCTGTGTATATAGCAAAGAACCATTGTGCTTTATGGTTCCTTACTAAAATGCATATAAATGCTTCTAAAACTTATATATTTTTTTCATATGTACAAATCATATATCACTATTAACACTATTAAAACTTATAGTGCGGCTTTTCTTCTCCAAAAAGCCAATATCTTAAATAATCGTCCGCTATTATGGCAACCCCACTTAATAAAATCCACATCGCCGAAAAAGGTAAGCAAATTTGTCCCATCACATTAAATGGCATATCACTATAATTCCAAATATTCAAACCAAAAATCAGGTTCAAAACACATCCGCTTATAAACTCCACGGCAGTAATTAATCCTCCTCCAATCAACATTTGCAAGCTCATAGGAGTATCAAAAGACAATAAGTTATTTATCAGTCCCACTAGAATAAAACATACTCCTCCAACTACAAACATCGATATATAGGTATAATGTCTAAACATAATCTCTATAAGACAATATCCAATACCTCCAATAATAAAAAGTATAATATACTTGCATATATTTTTCATAACAATCCCCACCCTTTTAAAGTTAAAATATCTAACACTATATATACTGCGTTATTATATGAGTTATTCTCCGCCCCTTATTTTAAATTCGGATTTAACTCTATTTTTTCTATTTCATATTTTTTGTCAGAGACATTTATTACTGCCATACTTATGGATTGATCAAATCTTCTTTTTCCACAGCTTCCCGGATTCAACCAGAGTGTCTCTGAAATTATTTCATTGAAATACTTATGTGAATGTCCAAATATAACTATATCAAAATCATGTAAATTGTTAGGAATAAATTTTTTATTGTGAACCATATAAAATCTTATCCCTCCTATTTCAAAAGTCAAGTCATTTGGTATATTTTCTGCCCATTCCTTATCGTTGTTGCCTCTCACTACATATAATGGCGCTATCTGTTGCAATTTATTAACTACTTCCTGATTATTTATATCTCCCCCATGAAGAATATAGTCACATTCTTCTAAAATATTTATAACTTCTTCTCTTAGCAATCCATGTGTATCAGATATTACGCCTATTCTTATCACATTTTTCATTGGTATTCGCCCTTTCAGCACTTATTATCAATACTTCATATTAAACTTTTAGTACATTATATGTAAAACTCCTCATCTTTTTATTTTATTTTTCATTATTTACTAAACAATAAAAATTGTCAATATTCCAAAACCACCTGCACCTAATTTTATGCGTGATTTGCGTAATTTGCGTAATTTGTATAAATATATCTTATGCGTGATTTGTATAAATATATTTTATACTTTATTTAAATATATATTGTATTTATTTCAATACATATCGTCTCTTTTCCTTAATTTTACACATTTTGAGCTGATAATTATATATAACAGAAAAAGAGATACTGCATAAACAGTATCCCCTAAATAGGTTATTGCCATTATTTAAAAAGTTCTTTCATCTTGTCAGCAAAACTCTTTTTATTTCCATGATTTTCGTTGCTAAGAATATCACCCAGCTCCTTAATCTTTTTCTTTTGTTCAGAGTTTAACTTTGTTGGAACTTCTAAAACAACTTTTACATATAAATCACCCTGTCTTGTAGTTCTCAGACCCTTAATACCTTTGCCCTTTAAACGGAAAACTGTACCGGGCTGAGTCCCTGCAGGAATACTGTAAGAAACTTTTTCACTTAAAGTAGGAACAACTATATCATCACCCAATGCAGCCTGTGCATATGATATAGGCATTTCAAGCCATAAATCTTGACCATCCCTCTTAAATAGTGAATGAGCCCTCACTCTGATTACTACATATAAGTCGCCGTTGGGTCCTCCATTTGTTCCCGGTTCACCCTGTCCTTTTATGGATATAACAGAATCATTATCTACGCCTCCCGGAATGTCTACAGCAATAGTGACTGTCTTTCTGACTTTTCCACTTCCACTACATTCTGAGCATGGTTTTTCAATAACCTGACCTGTTCCATTACAATTCTGACATGGTCCAACACTTTGGAATTGACCAAAAGGAGTCCTCTGAGTAGTTCGTACTTCACCGCTACCATTACAAGTAGGACAAGTTTTCTTTGAAGTACCCTCCGCCGCTCCACTTCCGTGGCATTTTTCACACTCAACAAATTTGCTAAGTTGTATTTGCTTCTTTGCCCCAAAAGCAGCCTCTTCGAAGGAAATAACAACTTCCTGCTGTAGGTCACGACCCTTCATAGGTCCGTTACGTCTTCTTGAGCTACCACCGCCGCCAAAGCCGCCACCGAACATACCTCCGAATATATCAAAAATATCTTCAAATCCACCAAAACCAGCTCCACCGCCGCCAAAACCAGCGCTTGGATCTACTCCTGCGTGACCGAATCTATCATACTTACTCTTCTTATCAGGGTCGGAAAGAATGCTATACGCTTCATTTACTTCTTTAAATTTTTCCTCTGCTTCTTTATTTCCCGGATTCTTGTCAGGATGGTACTTCATAGCCATTTTTCTAAATGCGCTTTTTATTTCACCCTCACTTGCACCCTTTTGAAGACCAAGGACTTCATAATAATCTCTCTTATCTGCCATTGTTTTCTCTCCACTCTGCATATTAACATCAATAACTAAGCACTCCCTACTTCAAGGAGTGCTTATAGTTAAAAAATTTAAACCGTTTCAATATTACCCCATGTAGGCCTATATGTCAACTATTTGTCTTTGTCTTCATCTACAACTTCGTAGTCTGCATCTACAACATTGTCATGCTTAGGAGCATCTCCCTGTGGGGCATCTGCACCCATTCCACCCATGTTGTTAGGGTCAAATCCTGCAGCACCACCCTGTGCCTGAGCCTGCTGATACATTTTAGCAGAAATTGCATGATACTGCTCTGTTAATTTATCAGTCTTTTCCTTGATTTCTTCGATATTAGTACCTTCAAGAGCCTTAGCAACCTCATCTTTAGCTGCTAATATGTTAGCCTTTTCTTCGTCAGATAAGCTACCTTCAATATCCTTTAGGTTCTTTTCAGTTTCATATACAAGAGTCTCTGCTCTATTTCTTATTTCAATTTCTTCTTTTCTTCTCTTGTCTTCTTCTGCGAATTGTTCAGCTTCTTTTACCTTAGCTTGAATTTCGTCTTCAGAAAGCTTGTTGGAAGATGAGATAGTAATTCTTTGTTCTTTACCTGTTCCCATATCCTTAGCACTTACGTTTACGATACCATTAGCATCGATATCAAAAGTAACTTCAATCTGAGGAATTCCACGAGGTGCAGGCGGAATACCGCTAAGCTGGAAACGTCCAAGAGTTATGTTACCTGCGGCCATTTCTCTTTCACCTTGCATTACGTGAATATCTACAGCAGTCTGATTGTCTGCAGCAGTTGAGAATACCTGACTCTTCTTTGTTGGAATTGTTGTATTTCTTTCGATTAACTTAGTAGCAACTCCACCTAAAGTTTCAATTGAAAGTGAAAGTGGTGTTACATCAAGTAGTAAAACATCATTTACTTCCCCTGTTAATACACCTGCCTGAATTGCGGCACCTACAGCTACACATTCATCAGGGTTGATTCCCTTGAACGGATCTTTTCCTGTTACTCTCTTAACAGCTTCCTGAACTGCCGGAATTCTTGTTGAACCACCAACTAAAATTACCTTTGCAATATCAGAATTGCTTACTCCTGCATCCTTCATAGCTTTTTGCATTGGTTCTATAGTTCTGTTAACTAAATCTGAAGTAAGTTGGTCGAATTTAGCTCTTGTAATATCCATATCCATGTGTAATGGGCCTTCTGCACTTACAGTTATAAATGGAAGATTTACATTCGCAGTCTGTGAGCTTGAAAGTTCTTTCTTAGCTTTTTCTGCTGCTTCCTTAAGTCTCTGGTGAGCCATCTTATCGTTTCTTAAATCAATTCCATGTTCTTTTGCGAAAGTATCTGCCATAAAGTCAATCAACACTTGGTCAAAGTTGTCTCCACCAAGCTTAGTGTCTCCGTTTGTAGCAAGTACTTCAAATACACCATCACCCAGTTCTAGAATGGATACGTCAAAAGTACCACCACCCAAGTCATATACTAGGATTTTGTGATGTCCATTGTCCTTATCAAGACCATAAGCTAAAGATGCAGCTGTAGGTTCGTTGATAATTCTCTTTACATCAAGGCCTGCAATTTTACCGGCATCCTTTGTTGCCTGCTTCTGAGCATCTGTAAAGTATGCAGGAACTGTGATAACTGCTTCTGTTACTTTTTCACCAAGATAGCTTTCTGCATCAGCCTTTAACTTACCAAGAATCATAGCTGAAATATCCTGTGGTGTATATTTCTTTCCATCAATTTCAACCTTGTGGTCTGTACCCATGTGAGTTTTAATTGATGCTATAGTTCTGTCAGGATTAGTAATTGCCTGTCTCTTTGCAGTTTCTCCTACTAATCTTTCACCTGCTTTTGTAAAACCTACTACTGATGGTGTAGTTCTATTTCCCTCAGCATTTGCAATTACAACCGGTTCTCCACCTTCAAGAACTGAAACGCATGAGTTTGTTGTACCTAAGTCTATTCCTATTACTTTTCCCATAATATATTACCTCCTTAATTTGCGACCTTAACCATACTAGGTCGAATTACTTTACCATTTAATTTGTATCCCCTTTGTAATACCGCAGTAACAAATCCACTTTCATATTCATTGCTATCTTCGGTCATTACAGCATTGTGGAAGTTAGGATCAAATTCCACTCCCAATGCCTCGATTTCTTCTAATCCGCTTTTTTCCAGTACCCCCTTGAGTATTTTAAATATATTATTCATCCCTTGAACGAAGCCTTCTTCACCTTCTCCGTGTTGTAAAGCTCTTTCAAAGTTATCTATAACATCAAGCAATTCTGAAACAAGTTTTTCATTTGCATATGCATAAATATCACTTTTTTCTTTTTCAGTTCTCCTTTTATAGTTTTGGAAATCTGCCATAAGTCTCATGTACTTTGTATTAAGTTCATCATCATCTTGTGCAGTTTCATTTCCTTCAGGAGAATTTTCCTTTTCTTGTTGTTCTGACTTATCATTTTCTACTTTAACATTTTCATCCTCATCAGAAGCAGTATCTGTAGTTTCTAAATCTTCTTTTTCCAGGTCTGCCTTTACGTCCTGATCTTTTGCAGTTTTGTGACTTTTACTCATCTTCCCCATTACCTCCCGTTAACTTAAATGTATTGCTCAATTGTTCGGTTACATACTCGATAACAGAAGTTACCTCGTCGTATTTCATTCGTGTAGGTCCTATTACACCGATTTTTCCTACCAGTCTACCATCCACATGATAAGTTGCTGTAATCAAACTGCAATCTTGCATCATATCATCAGCATTTTCATTTCCTATGGTTATGATAACACCATTTTCTCTATTTATAAGTTTTTTGGTGAAATCTTCTTTTCTATCTAAAAGTTCTATAAACATTTTAGCTCTATCAATGTCGTTGTACTCTGGAATAGAAAATATATTAGTTAATCCATCCATATATAAATTGACATTTAACATATTTTCAAGAGTTCGCATAAAGTTAGGCATTATATTCTCTGCCAATGCGCCCATAGCCTCAATATCTACTTCAAAGCTCTTAATAATATCAACAGTCAGTGCCTCACTTATAGTTTTTCCTCTATAATTATAGGTCATTGATTTTGATAAAAGCTCTAAATTCTCATTTGTATATGGGACTCTAATCTTTAATGCTGTATTTGAAACTTTTCCACTTTCAGCCACAATCATCAAAACAACAGTATTGCTATCCACCGGAAGGATATTAATATATTTTAACTTATCTTCACCCGGTGTAGGTGTCATTGCAAAAGAAGTTAAATTTGTAATTTCAGATAATAAACTCGCAGCGTGCTGTATTGTTTTTTCAAATTCGCTTATATTGGTTTCTAGTTTCTGAGCTATAATCTGTTTTTCTACAGATGTAAGTTCTTTTTTCTTCATCAGGTCATTTACATATAACCTATAAGCTTTATCTGAAGGTACTCTACCTGCCGATGTATGTGGATGTGTTAAAAATCCCATATCTTCTAAATCAGACATTTCATTTCTAATAGTCGCCGGACTTACACCCAGCTCATATTTTTTAGAAAGAGTTCTGGATCCAACCGGCTCGCCTGTTCTTATGAAGTCGCCAATAATGGCTTGTAATATTCTTAATTTCCTTTCGTTCAAATCCATAACACTCACCTCTTCTGTTAGCACTCACACTACCTGAGTGCTAATCACAATCTTAATTTACCACTCTTACCCCATATTGTCAACAGTTCTTTTTAAAAAATCTGCTTATTTTTTAGGTTTTTATTAAAATATTTTTGGTATGAAAAACATTTAATGGTAAAAGCATAAAATAAAAAGATAACCTTTCAGTTATCTTTTTTAATAATATCATTTTTTTATTTGTGGTACTTCATCATAAAGTACAGTCTTTTTTAGCTTTAGCCAGCCTAAGAATAAGATGTCAAGCACCTTATCGTATAACTTAGCTATCGGCGGACTTGCAAAAATAATTACGCAAATTGAGGCAAGTCCAAAGACCCAAGTATAATAAACTATTGGATTGCTATCCGGAAATCCGTAATCCTTCACTATATATCTAACGAAAAGGTGGAATATATATATTGGCATAGTATTCATACCTATATAAGTTAAATAGTTTTTAGTTCTAGGAAGGAAGTTAAACATAAATATTATCCATAGACAAGATAGAACCAATACTAAGATTCTCATGATAATATCAACCTGCCAAGATATTTTCACTTCTGCCGCCGTTGTCTTAAGTAAGTAAAAAGCAACGGGAACTTTAATATAGTATGCAAGTATATATGAAATCCCTAACAACGCCACTCCTAAAATAAGTGTTTGCCACTTCTTAAGCCTTTGGAAGCTTTCCAACCTATCCTTACTACAGTAGTAACCCAGTAAGAAAAACGGGAAATAAGAGATGGTTCTGCCCAGTGCAAAATATGGTGTTTCTAAACCGGCAATTCCTCCTGCAAATATATAAACAACAATACTAATAGGTAGCAAATGCTTTATCCTAACAAGATCTTTTAAAAAGAATCTATATAGAAAAACTGAAAATAAAAACCATAATGCAAAGGGAGGTTTTAAAAAGTCTAAATTGGCATGTCCAAAATAGTAATATCTAAAAAAATAAAAAGCTAACGTAAACAGCAAATAAGGTAACATGAATGTTTTAAAAGCAGTCTCTCTAGCCCTTATTACATTTTTAGAAAAATAGCCGGATAAAAACATAAATGCTTGCATTACAAAAACATTTATTGTTATATATACAATACCTCCCAGGGATCCTTGTGAAAAGTCCCCTCCTACTCTGGTAAAATGAGAAATTGGTATAGACCAAATTAGCAGACCTCTGAAAGTATCAAATAAATAATTTCTTTCCCCTGACATAACTCCTTCTCCTATTTTTTCTGAATCTAATAGTCTATTTCGCGTTACATTATATTTTAAAGGGTTACTATATGTATTTATAAATATGAATTACATTTATATTAAAATCTTTACTTTAAAATATAAAATGTTACAGCCATAATAGCACGGCATAAAAAATATAATGCCTGCTTTTGCAGACATTATATCATATTTATTCCAAAATACACCAACTTTTTTTATTTAATTGCTTATTTTGTATAACTTTTTTGTTATTTTATTATTATTCCCAATGATTTGGCCAATTCTGCGGCTTGAAATAAATCCACTATAGCCCCTCTTAACTCAATAGCTTCTTTTGAAAACACAATATCTTTAATTTGGCTGGTTCTCAAATCTATTCCCTTTAATGACGTTTTATAAAAATTCGCCCTTTCAAAGTTTACATCCTTTGCACTAAACATCTTTGTTTTGCACTCATCCAAGTATGCCTCAGACAAATCTGACTCTTCAAGATAAAGGCTATTTAATATAGAATTTGTAAGTACTGCATACCTTAATATACAATCAGTAATACAAACCCTTTTAAATCCGCTATCAGAAAAATTGGTACCTACGCATTTTACATTTTCCATCTTACAATTTGAAAATGTACTATTTTTAAAGTTAGAGTTAGAAAAATCGCATTGTTTAAAAATAGTTTCTTTAAAATATGCCTTCTCAAATTCGCATTGTGTAAAAATGCAATTTTCAAAGTATAATCTTTCCCCCTCGATGCCAGAAAAGACATACCCCTGTACATTTACATTGTTTATGTATCTTCCCTCTAAGTACTCCAAATCTTGATCTTTATTACCTACACTAGACAAGAAAGACGTTTCATCCATTGCACTTAATTCTTCTATACTATCAATTATATCTGAATCCTTCATTGACGGTACATTCCTTTCTTACCTAATCAGCCCATTCTAAAGTACACTTTACTGCCTTTTTCCATCCATCGCTCATGGTTTTTCTCTTTTCCTCGGAAATAGTTGCAATAAAAGTCTTATCTATCTGCCAGTTTTCAAGAACTTCTTCTTTATTTTTCCAATATCCAACTGCCAATCCTGCCAAATACGCAGCTCCAAGTGATGTTGTTTCAATGCATTTAGGCCTTTTAACCTGCGTGTCTAACAAATCAGCCTGAATTTGCATAAGTAGATTATTTGCACTGGCACCTCCATCTACTTTTAATGCTCTAAGCTTTATGTTAGAATCTTCCTCCATCGCTGATAGCAGGTCTGCTGTTTGAAAAGCAAGTGACTCCAGAGTTGCTCTTATTAGATGCTTTTTGTTTGCCCCCCTAGTCAATCCATAGATTGCACCTCTGGCATAAGGATTCCAATGAGGTGCTCCCATACCTACAAAGGCAGGTACTATATAAACACCGTTTGAATCCTCAACAGATGCCGCTAATATTTCCGACTCAGAAGACTCACTTATAATACCCAGTTCATCCCTCAGCCATTGCACCGCCGCACCTGCAACAAAAATCGAGCCTTCCAGAGCATACACAACCTTATTGTCCAGACCCCAAGCTATGGTAGTAATAAGCCCATTTTTTGATTCTACCGGAGTAGCTCCGGTATTCATGAGCATAAAACAGCCTGTGCCGTAAGTATTTTTCACTTCTCCTTGTTTAAAACAAGTTTGACCAAATAATGCTGCCTGCTGATCTCCAGCGGCACCTGCAATCTTTATAGGTCCTCCAAAGATAATGTGATCGGTCTCTCCATAAATAGTACTTGATGGTAATGGTTTTGGTAACATTTCTTTAGGTATGTTTAATTCTTTTAATATGTCTTCGTCCCAAGTTAAAGTATGTATGTTAAAAAGCATTGTTCTTGAAGCATTGGAATAGTCAGTTATATGTACTTTTCCCATAGTTAGCTTCCAAATTAGCCATGTTTCTACTGTGCCAAACAGTAACTCTCCGTTTTCTGCCTTTTCTTTTGCACCCTGTACATTATCCAATATCCACTTTAGCTTTGTGGCAGAAAAATAAGCATCAATAAGTAATCCTGTTTTCTTCTTAAAAACCTCACCCAGTCCTTTTTTCTTCAGTTGGTCACAATATTCAGCTGTACGTCTACATTGCCATACAATAGCATTATAGATCGGTACTCCTGTATTCTTATCCCAAACAATTGTTGTTTCACGTTGATTGGTTATTCCAATGGCTTGTATATTCTCAAAGGTAGCATCAATCTTATATAACGCTTCTTGTGCCACCCCGATTTGTGTAGACCAAATCTCCATAGGGTCGTGTTCAACCCAACCTGCTTTTGGATAAATTTGTTTAAACTCTTTTTGGGCTACGCTTACTATCTCACCCTTCTTGTTATAAATAATTGTTCGTGAGCTTGTAGTTCCTTGGTCTAACGACATAATATATTTTTTCATAATTACTCCTTTAACACTACCTAACAAAATTTAATGATAACAGTTTTATCATATTCTTACTATCTGTACTATAAAATACATGAGTGCCATAATTGTTTAGTCCATTGTCTTCAATAAAATTAACTTTGTCACAATCATAAGTCGTTCTTTTAATATACTCTTTGTCATTAACATCAACAAATTTTTCTTCAATTATAACATATGATGTTTGTTGTTCCAACTTTATATATTGCTCCTGGAGATTTAATTCAATTTCACTGCTTTTAATCATTTCATTATTTTTGTTAAACTGCCTTACAATGGCACTTTCCAAATAATCTTTTTGTTCTACTGAAACTGTAAAACTAAAAGTTTTCTTTTTATTTTCATTTTTAACTTTGTTTTGTTTTAATCCGGTAAATTTGCTCTCATAACTTTCTGTTATTGTTTTTGATATGCTCCCTCCACCAAATTCTTCAGAAATCATCATGGCAGCAGAACCGGGAATACTTGTATAAATAGAACCATCCGCTCTTTCATATACGGGATTCATTCTAACCGCCCCTTTGTATTTTGAGCTAACTCCTATAGTTCCTTCCATCATACTCTTTTCTTCCTCTTCAGAGCTGTTACTGTAAGATTTGACATTATAAATATCACCGGAACTTACAAAGGATGAACTATAATACTCTTCATCATCACCCCCACTTTGCAATTCCAATCGGCAAGCCAAATAATCGCCTTGAATATTCCCAAATCTATATTTACCATCTTTTTGAATAACTCCGTCAACTTCAAATGAGTCTCCACTGAATAGCTTCATTTCTTTTTCTGTTAGAAATTTAATACTCCCATCTGCACGAACCAACTTTTTTTCATCATAATATAAAGTATCTCCTTCCTGCATCATATAATCTTTAAGCTCATCTTCAAAGGTCACAAAAACACCACACAGCTTATTACCACTTTCCAATTGTTGCAATTCTTCTTTTGCCAAGCTGCAACCTGTAAGCATTATTATCAACAAAATTGATAAACACAAAACATATATAGAATAATTCTTACTTGTTTTATCTTTTTTCATCATATACTTCTTATTCATCTATCTCATCTCCCCCTAGCTCTCCGTCAAACTTCAATATCTCTCCCACATCACATTGCAGGTAATAACATATTTTATTTATAGTATTAAACCTAACCCCTTTAGCCTTTCCACTCCTTAAGACAGAAAGGTTTGCTTCCGTTATTGAAATAAGTTTGCAAAGTTCCTTTGATGTCATATTTCTTTTTTTTAATATTTCGTCCAAATGTATTTCTATGGCCATAAATCTACCCATCCTCAACTTTAAAAAATGTTTTTCTATATAATCATTTGATTGTCCGCATATATTTTTGAGCTTTCTTTTAAATGCTCCGCTACTAACAATCCTACAAATGCCAAAATCAACGGTAAGAATGGTATATCTAATAAAAAATTGCTATTAGATAAATGTTTAAGTAATGCTAACTGAATAACATTCTTAGTAATATTGCACCCAACAGATACTATTACCGTAATCCTGCTTCTACTTGCCAGTAATTTTGCTATATCTGCTGCTTTTGCATCATGCCTATCCTCTTTCAAAATGTTCACAAGCAAGATACCTGACTGAATTATTGTAACAAAACATATAATCGGTAATAAATCCAACACATAATTAAAGACTGTTACCATACCGTCTACATTGGTTATTGACTTAGTCTCTAAACTCATAAATAAGCTGAATGGCAATACAAGGCATATATAAGCTACATATAAATATGTACATACCTTCATAATCCTTTCTGCTTGTGTCCACAAATCTTTATACTTGAAACTTTCTGTAAACTTGATAATTACATATCCAATAATTAATGAGTAGACTACTGAAGTAATGAATATTTTAACTATAGGTAGCATACTATTGTCCACCACAAAAAGTTCTGGTATTAAGCTGCTAAATATAGCCGGATTTATAAAGGCATATAGCGTATATAGCAACACACCAGCCAATACAATGAGCATGGTATCAAATGTTTTAAACTGAGAGTTTATCTTTAATAAATTGACTTTGAAATGATTTGCGCTATGGTTATGTATTTCAATGTTAGCTGATTTGTAATCAAAGCTATATTTAATCAATAAGTATAATAAGGGGCTTAATCCAATGGCAATATATAAAATACACGCAAAGAAATTTCCTATACCTGAAGATAATGACATCCATCTTAATAATGAAGCCACCATGTCTATGGGCAGTGGCAATATTTCCAACAAGGATGCAATATCACTAAAAAAGTATATAAAAGATGTACTAATCACACATATAACCGCCAAACTGCCTAGCTTGGCATTAAAATTTCTATCCCCCATATTTTACCTTCTTTCCTTTTAAACTCTTAACGGGTTAACGAGAAAATATAATTGCACTTATTTCTAACTATCCCATAACTGACAAGTCTTTAGTTAGAGACGCCAATATCATTTATCTATAATTATCGTTTGACAATAATTTATTCTCAGTTTAACTATTAAATTATCGTTTGTCAATAATTTATATTTAATTTTAATGGAGAAGTTAACAGTGTTTATATTCACACTTAATCTTCAAGCTAATATAATTACAATGTTATATAATTACAATTTTATATAATTACAATGTTTTGTTTTAATTTAGTACAGTTAAATATATATGTCTTTTAAGGCATAACTGAAAAATTCCCAGCCAGCTGAGGTTGGGGAATTTCTGTATGAGACTTGCGCGCCGTTTTCTATATACGGGCAAGGCTTCAAAAAAAGGACTACATAAATGTAGTCCCCCTTGGTATTTATATAATGAATATAATCAATAAATATAGTGGATAAATAGATTAATCTATTTATCCGTCCCTATATATTATCTCATTTCCTTTGAAATCTTAATAACCTTTGTCATGAAGTATACAATAGGCCCAAATGTTAAAATAAACATAATCGGTAAGAATAGACTGCCAATACTTTTAAAATATATTTCTGCAAAAGTTATATATGCAAAAGTAAGTACTAAAGATAATTTCAAGGTTACCAGAAGATTTTTAAGTTCCAAATATACTGCCTGCCTATTTTTGTCTGTTATCCTTACACCTGTATTCCACACATTTGGAAATTTTTCTATAACACTCATCCCAACATAAAGCAACACACACGTAATAGGTATAATCAAAATCGTACCCTTACTTCCCCACGCATCTGCCTGTCCGTTGAAGGTATAGTGGGTCGGTACTCTATCCGGTAATGTTGGCCAAGCCATTACCAACGCTATTATTATCCCCCCTAAAAGAATAATACACATTATTTCTAAACAAATATGGTATTTTGTATTTGGTATACTAACTTGTTGTTTTACTTGATTTCCCATTACAATCACACTCCTCTTTTCATGCACTTTTAAACAAATTCAGATAAAACGGTGTTTGAAATGTCTATTCCTTTAACTGTAAACCTCAGCATATTTTCTTCCATGACCATAAACCCATTCTTTATATAGTCTATTATTTGTTTTTCCTGATTTTGATATGCTTCAAATAAACTTACTCCAAATCTGCTTTTAAATTCGTTTAAGTCTATTCCCTGTGTCTTCCTTAATCCGGTAATCATAAAGTCTACTATTTGGTCTTGTTTAGAATTTGTCTGTAACCAGTCAACCCATTGAGCATTACCGGGCAAATTAGAATTCATGGGTTCATTTAAAGCTGAAATATACTTTTCCATTTGTCTTGTATTGCTAAACCTAGTACCGTCTATAAATGAATGCGCCCCTATTCCCAGTCCTAAATAATTTTCCAGTGACCAATATTTCAAATTATGTTTACACTCAAAACCGACTTTTGCACAATTGGAAATTTCATAGTGGTGGTATCCGTTACCGGTTAAAAAATTCACCGCATGATGATACATTTCCCGGTCAATTTTTTCTGACACCATTTCAAATTCTTCATTTTGGTACATTTCAAAGAATCTTGTTCCCTCTTCTAATTGCAAACTGTAAAATGATATATGCTCTGGTTCAAGGAGAATAGCTTTATTTAAGGTTTCTATCCAAGTAGCCATTTTGTGCCCCGGCACTGCAAACATTAAATCTAAGTTTATATTTTGAAACCCATACTCTCGTGCAAGTTTATATGTTTCCTCTGCATCTAAAGCTCTATGGACCCTACCCAAGGATTTAAGTGTCGAATCATCTAAAGTTTGGACACCTATACTTATTCTGTTTATCCCTGATTTCCTGTATTCCAGCAACTTTTCTTCACTTATGGTCTTTGGGTTACATTCTATGGTTATTTCGGCATCACCGGATACCATAAAGTATTTTCTCAGTGAATTTAGTGCATATGAAATTAAATTTGCTTCAATTAAGGTAGGAGTTCCTCCTCCAATAAAAACAGAGTCTACCGTAACATTTTTTCCGTAAAGTTTACCATAATACTCTATTTCTCTAACTAAAGCCTCTATATATTTGGTGTGTGCACTTTTTTCTGTATTTTCAAAGGATAAAAAGTCACAGTATAAGCACTTTTTTATACAAAAGGGTATGTGTATATAAATTCCTAAGTTTTTCATTTACTCTCCAATTTAATCTAATGGTTATATTTTATCTAAGCCATTTATATTTTAGTTAAGTCTATTATTTTAGCTGAACCTATTTATTTGGTTAAGTCTATTATTTTAGCTGAACCTATTTATTTAGCTAAAAAGGGCAGCTAAATTTAGCCACCCTCTCATGCTATTTGTTATCGTCATATTTAAGAACAGCAGTAAACGCCTCTTGTGGCACTTCAACTGTTCCGAACTGTCTCATTCTTTTCTTTCCTTCTTTCTGCTTCTCAAGAAGTTTCTTTTTACGAGAAATGTCACCACCGTAACATTTTGCTATTACATCTTTTCTGTATGCTCTTACAGTTTCCCTTGCAATAACTTTTTGACCTATAGCTGCCTGAATAGGCACTTCAAATTGATGCATTGGAATAATTTCTTTTAATTTTTCGCATACAAACTTGCCCCTAGCATATGCCTTTGATTCGTGTACAATCATGGAAAATGCGTCAACAAGATCTTTGTTCAATAAAACATCCATTTTAACAACCTGTGAACGTTCATATCTAATGAATTCATAGTCCAATGAACCATAACCTCTTGTCTTTGATTTTAATGCATCAAAGAAGTCGTATATTACTTCATTTAGGGGCATTTCATAATGTAACTGCACTCTTGTTTCAGTAATGTACTCCATGTGCATCATCTTGCCTCTTCTATCCTGACAAAGTTCCATAATGGCTCCAACGTATTCCTTTGGAATCATAATATCCGCCTTAACGATAGGCTCTTCAATATGTGCTATTTCCGTTTGAGGCGGTAAATTTGATGGATTTTGAACCATCTCAATTTCGCCACTGTTTAGAACAACCTTGTATATAACACTTGGAGACGTTGTAATCACGGCCAAGTTGAATTCTCTTTCAAGCCTTTCAACTATTATCTCCATATGAAGAAGCCCCAAGAAACCACATCTAAATCCAAAGCCTAGCGCCTGTGAGGTCTCTGCTTCAAAGTTAAAGGCAGCGTCATTTACTTGTAACTTTTCAAGAGCATCTTTTACATTTTCGTACTTTTCTCCCTCAGCAGGATAAATACCGCAGTATACCATTGATTGAACTTTTTTATATCCCGGCAATACTTCTTCTGTAGGATCAGCATCCAAAGTGATAGTGTCACCCACACGAGCATCTGCTACCTGTTTAATGCTTGCACATATATAGCCTACTTCTCCTGCTCTCAATTCTTTACAAGCTACCGGTCCCGGTGAATATACACCAACCTCAGTTACTTCATATTTCTTTTTAGTGTTCATCATACGAACAATATCGCCTTTTTTAACTTTACCATCAAATATTCTTGTATAGATAACGACACCTTTATAATTATCATAATAAGAGTCAAATATTAAGGCTTTAAGCTTTCCATCAATTTTTCCTGATGGAGGAGGTATCTGTTTTACTACAGCTTCCAATAAATCTTCAATGCCTATACCCTCTTTTGCTGAAACCAAAGGTGCATTTTCTGCATCTATGCCTATTATATCTTCAACTTCAAGCTTCACTTCGTCCGGTCTTGCACTGGCCAAATCTATTTTATTTAATGTAGGTATGATTTCTAAATTTTCATCAAGAGCTAAATAAACATTGGCTAATGTCTGAGCTTCTACCCCTTGGGTTGCATCTACAATTAAAACAGCACCTTCACAAGCAGCTAAACTTCTTGAAACCTCATAGGTAAAATCCACATGACCCGGTGTATCTATAAGGTTAAAAATATATTCATTTCCATCTTTAGCTTTATATACAAGCCTTGTGGTTTGCAGTTTTATAGTAATGCCTCTTTCACGCTCTAAATCCATGTTGTCCAAAAATTGTTGTTTCATATCTCTTTGAGCAACTAAACCTGTTTTTTCAATAATCCTATCTGCCAAAGTGGATTTACCGTGGTCTATATGTGCAATAATGCTAAAATTCCTTATATATTTTTGGTATGAATCCATACTGCCTCCTTAGTAATAATATATAGTTTATTACAATACTATGTATTGATTTTTCTTCGTATTGATTTTTCTTCAATATAATCCGCCATGTACCTTTTCCCTTACAGTGAAATTTGGGCACGGCACTCCAATTCATATAATGTCTGCTTTTGAAGACATTATATCATATTTTACGGTAAAATCGTGTTAATTTCAATCAAAATCTTATTGTTCGGGGGATGTAGCATAAAAAAATTACCCTCAGTCCTAATCTGAGAGCAATTTTTTATTACATACAATTGTGAAATTATATTCTTTAGCCAAATTTCCATCTTCTACAGTTATAGGGACTTCCGTAAATCTCACATCTATAGCCGGCTGGTACCCCGCCATATGACCTGTTCTAATGTCTACGGTCATCACCCCTGCAATTCCGCCAATAATCAAAAGAAATATTAAGCATCCTCTGAAAAACGTTCTCATCTTTTGTACCCCTATCTCATAGGGCTGATTTCAATTACTGCAGTCTTTAATTACTGAAGCAAGAACATCTGCAAAATACTTAGCTGAAGCTTTTGATTCCCTGATATTATTTTCATTATTTCCAACTTCAAGGAGCAAATGATAGTCTGAAACATATTGATTAAACTTATAATCCTTTTCTATGATTCGACCTCCGTATCCAGGGAACATTTCTTCTGCCTTTCTATTTACCGTATTTGCAAAAACCTTTAATTTGTCAGCATTTGGATTGCCATTACCTACTACAAGATTGTATTTAGCAACGGTTTCACCATTAACAATTGCAGTTTTTCCAGATCCTCCTGAATATCCTGCAGCATCCCTATGTAAGTCTATAACCACCGCTGCATTTTTGTATTTGTCAAGTAAGCTATTTATTGTTTCCAGCGACCTACTATAGGATTGGTTATAGGATGGGTTATCATGTATAGTCTTATCATGGACTACCTGTATTCCCTGTTTTTCTAATTCTGCAGTTAAGATATTACCTACCTCTCTAACCGTGGAGGCTTCTTCAAGAACATGGAAATTCCCCTCCGAAGCCGGTTGATACGATTCTGTAGCATGAGTATGATAAATAATTACTAACGGCTTGCTGCTATCAATATTCATGGTTTGTGGAGTAGGGTTTTCCACATCCTGAGTATCAACTACAGGCTGTGTTTGGTCTTTAGGCTCACCTTCACCCTCTGGATTAACAACTTCTCCGCTAGGTGTTGTTGTCTCAGGTTGAACTACCTCTGTCCCATTTTCGCCCTCCACTTGTAAGTCATTTGGTGCCGATTGCCGGTCTGTTCCTCTACTACCAATCATAAGTGCACCAGATAAGCACATCTTACCCACGTCTGCTTCCGTTAATTGAATTTTCCCATTTCCGCCACTACCCATACCGTTCATAGTTAATGCGGCAGTAATAAAAAATACTGCAACTCCCAATGTGAGCAATTGTTTTCTTTTCATTTTTATCCCCCATTCAGGCGTATACTTTAGCTATACAAAACTACCTTTAAGAGTATATGCCTGGATGAAGCGTAATATTAATACCATCTGCAATTATGTCCGAAAAATCTTTTATTACCTGATCAATATCAGTTGAAGTGACTATCATATCTTGACCATTTTGCTCTATATAATTTTCTACTTCAACCGGATTTTTAATATAACCCTCCAGTGCATCCATTATTAATGTACTGGAATCTATTACAGTGGGAACTCCTACAGCAACAACCCTGCAACCCAATGTCTTTTCATTTAGCATTGTCCTATGATTTCCCATTCCTGCTCCCGGCGAAATTCCGGTATCATTAATCTGGATTGTTGTGCTGATACGACCAATATTTCTGGCCGCCAGTGAATCTACTACTAAAATTATTTCCGGTTTAACTATATCTGCTGCTTGCTTAATCAACTCCGCAGTTTCCATTCCTGTAGACCCCATAACTCCTGGAATAAATCCACTTACACAGGACTGCTCCTCGTCTCCGTCCGCTTCATAAATAATAAACCAATGCCTTGTTACCCTTACTTTTGAAACAGTATAAGGGCCAAGAGCATCAGGTGTAACTTTATCATTACCCAGTCCAACAACAAGAACCTTTAAATAGTAGTGAAAGTTAATGAGATTCTTTAATTCTTCTCCAAGTGCCTTTGCCGCACGTTCTTTTAACCCTATTTTCCCATCTATTAAACCATCTACTTCAAGGGTAACATAATTACCAATGGGTTTTTGTAAAATAGCCTCACCCTTTAAATCTTTTACTTTTATTCTAGTCACCTTTATATCTTCATCATATTCAATTTTTTCCATTTCAATACCATCTATGTCGCCTGTCTTACCCCCTGCTTGCTCTTGTTCTTCATCATACATTTCAACATTTTCAATGGCCAAATCCGTCCTATATTTCAAAATCTCCACCACTTTCTGTAATTATTTAGAATATACCAATATAAATTCATTTTTCCCTTGCTTTTTACTTTTTATTCATATATACTGTGTGTTGCGAAATATTTGCAATCCTTGTGAAAATCATGGGGATTAAAAAAATTAAGTATAAAGTGGGGTGAATTATAATGGCAAATATTAAATCCGCAAAGAAAAGAATCCTAGTAATCAACAAGAAGACTGCAAGAAACAGACGTATTAAGTCTCATCTTAAAGCAATCTTAAAGAACTTTGATGCTGCTATGGCTGCAGGCGATATGGCTGCTGCTAAGGAAAAGTTAAACTTAGCTGAAAAGAAGCTTATGAAAGCTGCTGGCAAGGGAACTATCCATAAGAATGCTGCTTCAAGAAAAGTTTCAAGACTAACTAAGAGATTCAATAAGGCTCAGTAAGTCTCACCCGTCCCCACCATGCGTAAGTTAAACGCATAGATTGAGAATTAAGAACAATCGAAAAACACCGGAAGTGTCTCCCGGTGTTTTTATTTTTTTGTTTTTATTTTATTTTTGATTTAATTAAACTATCTATTTTACTGCAAATTTCTTACTATTCTAATTACATCACTAAAGACTCCATATCCTGTCTGTACTAGATCAGGGTCATGCTCTATTATAGTAAGCTTGCCCATCAAATCTGTTGTTATTTGTACAACAGAAGATGTTCCATCAATTACAGACATCAGTGAACCTCTGTCAACTAAGGTCGGTTTAACCGAAGCTACAACTCTTCCATCCTTTAATGCTCCCTTACATAGAAGTTTTATAGCTTTATTCTCTAGCGTTGCCGCTTTAATATGTTCAGATGTAATGTTTTCAATACCGGTTCTATCTACATCCTTAGGTGTTATTCCTGCGTCCATAAGTACATTTAATAAAGCCGTAACCTTTGCCGCTGCGTCCCAACCTTCTATGTCCATAGATGGGTCTGCCTCAACAAATCCAATTTTTTTACCTTCTTCTATAATATCATCATATTCTTTACCCTTTTCAAGTTCCTCTAAGACATAATTAGTAGTAGTATTTAAAATACCACTGACTTCTTTAACTGTACAAAACTTTAAGGTTTCATCTTTTAGGTTAAATATAGGAGTTCCATCCATAACCGTTGTTTCATAATAAAACTGTACGCCCATTTTTTTAGAAAGTTCTTTTAACTCTTTATAATACCAAGCTATAGGTCCCTTATTTGCAGTGATTGCGTGTTTTCCTCTCTCCATTGCCTTTCTTAAATGGTCAGCCGCAGGTTGTCCTGTGAAAATATCAAGCGGAGTCATTTCAACAATTACATCATATTCTCCACTCTCCACAAGTTCCATGGAAGTCATGTTACTAAAATTTTGGTCATCCTTATTAAATGAGCCTAAATTCTCTATATCCGACCATGCTTTAGATAAATCTAAGCCCTTTGGATTATATAAGCTTCCTCTTGACCCTGTAGTAATGCCTGTAACCACAATATTTACATTCATAGTATCAGCAATTTCCTGTTTTTTATCTTCTAAAATTCTGGAAAATGCTCTTCCTGCGTTTCCAAAGCCTAAAAGCCCTAGTCTAATTGTTTTCATACCGCACCTCATATCAGTAATATATTTTTTTAATAACTGCCGTTTTTCATCATCTTTTATTTTGGTTTTAATCATTTTCTTTCTTTATAAATTCCTATATATGGTTTTATATTTTCTTTCTTTATAACCTCCTATATATGGTTTTATATTTTCAGCATAAATAACAAACCTAATTAGTATTATACAAATAAAATGACCTCTCTACAATAAAATATAAATATTATAAAAGAGTTTATCTATATCTTTAGACAAACTCTTTTTTCTATAATAATTCCCTATACATTTCAATATACTTTTCCGGTCTGAAATCTGTAGTCCCTGTTCTGGGATTCATATTAAATTGCATTCGCCTTGCTAAAGAAAGATCTATTTCTGCGCTACAAATAATGTAATCAGCCGCCTTTTCATTGGCAAAATCATATCCCGCATAATAGCATAATTCTCCCGACTTATCTGTAGGCCCTAGAACCTGCGACCCTCCATAAAAAGTATTGCTTAAATCCTTTCCCACTAAATTTGCAGTTGCAATATATACTCCGTTTATCAGTACATACGCTTCTAACGTTCGAGGTCCAACCAATGGCCCATGGCTATGAGCATAAGCCGTACTATTTAAAATCAGTCTGCAACCTTTAGCCGCATAATACCTAACCATTTCAGGAAAAGTATAAATATCATAGCAAATTGCAGTTCCTATTTTGCCCCATGGAGTTTCAAATATAAAAGGTGACTCCCCTCTTTTTGCCCATCTTGGCTCAGGAGGTGGCAAGTGCATCTTTCTATATGATCCAATTAATCCCTTTGGTCCAAAGACCGCTTGTGAATTATATATAATGCTTTTATCCTCTTTATCTTGTTCAGGCATACCTAAAACTGCATAAACTTCTAAATCCTTAACAAGTTTTTCTATTTCAATTGTGCTTTCACCGGGTATTGTTTCAGCCAATTTTGTTTGCATCTTCTCATCTTTAGTAGTTTCTTTTACATCATCATATCCGGTTAAGGCCATTTCAGGAAATAGTATTATTTCAGCTCCATTCCCTGCCGCTTCAACAAGTAAATCTTTTATTCTATCAATATTGTCTTGTTTATTGCCCCAATTTGTTTGGAAATTAACCGTAGCAACATTTACCTTATCCTTCATTTGTTTTTACCTCTATCTCATATTCACATAAAGCTTCTACTTCACCTTGACAGACTTCTTCATTAGCTTTTCTTTGTTTTTCTTCCTTCATTACTTTAAAAAAGTTTACTATTACCATTGCAATAATGGCAAACCCCAAAAATCCCTCTATAGGAAACATGAATGAAATAACATTTGTAAATCCGATAAGCCCGCAAGCAAATCCAATCCATGCAATTATGATGATTTTTAAATTTCTATATTTGCCCTGCTTCATCTTTGTAGTAAAACCATAGTAATTACTAGTGGCGGAAGCATATATGGCAAATAAAAGAACACAAGTATATACTATGTTCACTGCTTCAGAAACTTTTTCAGAATATCCCAGCATAGGCATATCCATAGCTTGTGAAAATCCCATATCAGTAAACATTGCCGTTCCTAAAACAAAAGCTAATAGTCCTAAAAAGATAGCTCCCAAAGCCGTTCCTAAAAAAGCGTGTTTATCACTTTTTGCATTTACCGATGCTGTTGCCACAATTGGGACAAGAGCAAGTACATTATATGATATATACTGCATTGCAGATATAAACCAATTGGGAGTCAAAGGACTTATTGTAATTTCAGCTTGAATTTCGGATTTAGGTAAATCCATAAAAATAACCATCAAGCATACTGAAACTACCACTATAACCAGTACGGGCATTATGAATCTGAAAACCCTTGAAACTCTTTCAAACCCACCTATTACCGTTAATATTACCAAGCAAATTATAAAGGCTCCGCCTAATATCCTGCTCTGACCAAATTGCTGATAAAAAAGAGCACCCCCTGCTGAGGACATTGTTATAAGTACAGTAAACAACATAATAGCCATAAAATATCCCACAAAGTTTACGGCTTTACTGTTATTTCCCGGCACAATAACTTTCCCCATATCATTTGTGCCTAAGCTTCTGGCAATTTTGCTGGTCATAATACCGATTACAGCAAACATACCGCCTATTACAAAAATTCCAATATAGCCCTTAGACCCAAAAACACAAAAAAACTGCCAAATTTCTCTTCCGGATGCAAAGCCTGCGCCCATTATGGTTCCCACATACATAAGCGCAACGCCTAAAACTCCTAGCTTATTGTTCTCCATTCTTGGACTCCTTTATTTCACCATAGGTGAAGTATATAAGGCCTACCCAAATAATAGCAAATGCTATAAATTGCACAATATCGAAAGGCTCTTTAAACAAAAATATACCAATTATTAAAGAAAGTGATGGTGATATATACTCTGTTATACCAAGAGATACCATGGAAATTCTATTTGCGCCCATAGCAAATAAGGCTAATGGGGTAGCTGTTAAAATACCAACAAAAGCTAACAATACTAATTGATATGGCTCCGCTACACTTAAGGCTCCCTTTCCCGTAGCTTCATAATAAATGATTAGTGCCAAGGCAAAAGGAGTAAGGAAAACGGTCTCATAAAATAGAGTAATTAAAGCTTCCATATTATATTTTTTCTTAATCGCAGCATATGTAGCAAAAGTAAACGCTAAGCTTAAAGCTATAAGCGGTACTTCTTTAAAATGAATAAGAATTACTAAAACTCCAATCAAAGCCAGAGTTAGTGCTGCCATTTTATATCTATTTAACTTTTCTTTAAATAAAATGACCCCAAATACGCAAACCATTAATGGTTCTATATAATATCCGATGCAGGTCTGTATAACATAATCTGCATTTACCGCCCATATATATATACTCCAATTTGCAGTAATTAAAATCCCTGCAATTATAAAAGTTGTTAATAAACCTTTCTGTTTTAAAGGTGCCAGCAATTTTTCTTTTCCATATATCTTAAAGGAAATAACAAATGTTGTAACGCCAACTAAAAAAATACGATAAAAAATAATAACCATTGAGTCAATAGGTCTTAGCATATGCCAATAAATAGGCAGAACTCCCCAGAGTGCCGCACATGATAGAGCGCAAATCATGCCTATTTTATAATTTTGCTTTTCACTTATTTGTTCCATACCTTGCACCTCTTATATTCTATATGTTTGTGCATACAATATTCATGCTAATATATTCTATCATCTGAGGTTTACTTTTACAATTGAACTTTTCTATAATATAAAAAAATGCCATAGACGTTTTTATAAAACACCTATGGCTAAGATTTTATGCGTGTTCTTCTCCTCTTATGATACATACAAGTTGAATTCTGTTTTTTATTGATAGCTTCTTAAAAATATTATATATATGCGTTTTAACAGTACTTTCTGAAATAAACAATATCTTGGCTATTTCTGCGTTGCTTTTACCTTCATATATAAGTGCAAGTAAATCTTTTTCTCTATATGTAAGCTCATATTGAGTTGCCACACCTTCTAACCTCTCATCAAGATTAAATTCCTTTTGTTGCTTTTCATAGTTATATGCGGCACTAAAATCTACTTTGTATATGAAAAACAGTGTAACGGCATTGGATAAGCACCAGAACAAAATTGTTAAATCAAGAGGGGTTCTAATAAATTCACTATTTCCCCAATATGTAGATGCGTCACCCCAAAAGTATGAGGTGTAGTTCCAAAATAATACGGAGGTTACTATAACTAAATAACAAATTGTCTTATTATCTCGCCTTGACCAAACCGCTTCACCTATATAAACCACTGTACCTGTTAAGAATAATAAAATCATTGCAATGTCGGAACCTAATAAAATCCATTCTATAAAATAATAGCTTTTTTCTGACAAACAGTATCTACAAATTACCCATATTATTGTAAATAATATTACATAATTCCGAAGTAATATTTTAAATTTGTTATAAGTATTACCATTTACAATTTTTTCTGCTAGGCATAACCATAAATAAAAATTCGCTGCTATTATGCAATTTCCGAACCTCAATAATGTATCAAATTGCATATTTCCTATAATATAATCCATATAATAAATAACAAAATCGTACAAACTCATGATTACCATGCCTATCATAAATTTTTTTAAAGCTAAGTGTAACTCTGTCTTATTTTGTCTTTCCGTTAGTAAAATAATTGTAATTCCTATGGCGCATATAATTATATCAACTATGTATGCAAAAAATATAATATGTCTCATTTTTAACCAAGCCCTTTCGGTTCAATATTTTAAAACTATTATTCTATTATACTATCTATTTTTGAAAATTAAAACATATTATTGCCTGTCCTTCTAAAAGAAACGCAAAATAGGAACTTCTATACAGCAGTTCCCATTGTGCGTTTACCATTTTTTTATTTTTTTATTTATTTAGGCGTCCAGTCTTTCTAGAGATGCTGCTCTCTCTTCTTCTCTTCTTCTCAATATAGCTTCATACTGCTCTTCAGTCATCTTTTTCATTGAGATTCCTGTATATCCGTAGATAATTGAAACTATTGGGTTGAACATATTGAGGAAGCAGTATCTGAAATACTGTCCGGTTGGAACTCCGAGGAAGGTGCTCATTGTTGCACCACAGGTATTCCAAGGTACTAAGCAAGATGTTACTGTACCTGCATCTTCAAGACATCTCGAAAGATTTCTTGGGTCTAATCGTTTATCTTCAAACGCTTCTTTGTACATTCTTCCAGGAAGAATGATTGATAAATATTGGTCAGCTGCAATTATATTCATAAAGATACAACTGCAAATTGTTATTAATACTAAGTTTCCTGTTCCCTTTGCAAACCTTAACATTGCATTTGCAAGAGTTGCTAACATTCCTGAGGCATCCATGATACCACCGAAACACATAGCACAGATGATTAAGTTAACGGTCCATAGCATACTGCTCATACCGCCGTTTGTAAGAAGTTCATCAATGTCCACAATTCCGGTTTCAGATACGAATCCGTAGTGCAAAATAGTTGGCCATTCTGCTAGAGTTAAACCTTGGAATAAGCTTCCGAAGATACATCCAAGTAATGTTCCTCCTATTAATCCTGGGATAGCCGGTAACCTTAATGCAACTATTAATATAACCACAATCGGTGGAATTAATAGAATTGGAGAGATATAGAAATTATCTTTCATTCCATTCATAATTAAAGCTACTGCACTTGTGTCAACATTCTTATTTCCGTGACCTGCTCCTAATATTCCGAACAGGATTAGTGAGATTACTAGTGATGGTGTAACAGTCCAAACCATATGTCTAATATGGTCAAATAGAGTTGAACCTGCAATTGCTGGTGCTAGGTTTGTAGTATCAGATAGTGGAGACATTTTGTCGCCGAAGTAAGCTCCGGAAATAATTGCTCCTGCTGTCATTGCCGGATCCATTCCAAGCCCCTGACCTACACCAATTAAAGCGATTCCTATAGTTCCTGCGGTAGTCCATGATGATCCTGTAGCTAATGAGACAATACAGCAGATTAAACAACCTGCAACTAAGAAAATACTAGGGCTTAAAATCTTTAATCCATAAAAGATCATTGCCGGTACTACCCCACCAGCAATCCATGCCCCAATTAAAATACCTACAATTAATAGAATCAATATAGCTTGCATCGATCTATTAATAGAAGCTAATACTCCTTGTTCTAAAAAGTCCCACTTATACCCATTTGCCACTGCTATAGTAGTAGCAAATATAGCCGACGCTATTAATGGGATATGTAGTTCTTTATATTCAGTAAAGAACATTGAGTAACACAGACTTCCAATTGTAAATGCCATTACAATCAGAACCTGCCACATAGGAATTTTTTTGCCCATAAAAAAAATCACCTCTCAAAAATAAAATATGATGAAAACGTTTATGCCTTTATTATGCATGAAAATATCTTTAAATCAATTGTACTTAGGTGCTAACATTTTGTGAATTCTCTCATACTTTTGTACTGGAAATGTCTACAACTTTCGTATGAGTTGTTTAAATTTCAACATTTAACAACATATATATTTTTACAGTAATTTTTATTTATTTAGAAAATTTTTATAATTTTGGTCAGTATTTCTCCATAAATAATCACATTAAAATTTCTGTACAAGACTTGTGCACCATATAAAATATACGGGCAGGGCTTTAACTGAGGATACGGGCAGGGCTTTAACTAAAGATACGAGCAGTACTTTAATGAAAACATACGAGCAGGGCTTTAATGAAAAGAGGAATTACCCCTAGGGCAATTCCTCTTTTCCGTTTTCATCATTTTTTATTCTAAGCTTCCAGTCTTTCCATTGCTGCTGCTTTCTCTTCTTCTCTCTTCTTCATAACAGCTTCATATTGTTCATCAGTCATCTTTCTCATTGAGATTCCTGTGTAACCATATATTATTGAAACTATCGGATTGAACATATTGAGGAAGCAGTATTTAAAGTATTCTCCTGTAGGAACTCCAAGGAAGGTGCTCATTGTCGCACCACAGGTATTCCAAGGTACTAAACAAGAGGTTACTGTACCTGCGTCTTCAAGACATCTCGAAAGATTTCTTGGATCCAGATGCTTATCTTCAAAAGCTTCTTTATACATTCTTCCAGGAAGAATAATTGATAAATATTGGTCAGCTGCGATGATGTTCATAAAGATACAGCTGCAAATTGTGATTAATACTAAGTTTCCTGTTCCCTTTGCAAACCTTAACATTGCATTTGCAAGAGTTGCTAACATTCCTGAAGCATCCATGATACCACCAAAACACATAGCACAGATGATTAGGTTAACGGTCCATAGCATACTGCTCATACCGCCGTTTGTAAGAAGGTCATCAATATCTACTATTCCGGTTTCAGATACGAATCCATAGTGCAAAATAGCTGGCCATTCTGCCAGAGTTATTCCTTGGAATATGCTTCCGAAGATACATCCAAGTAATGTTCCTCCTATTAAACCCGGGATAGCCGGTAACTTTAATGCAACTATTAATATTACCACAACCGGTGGAATCAATAGAATTGGAGAGATATAGAAATTATCTTTCATTCCATCCATAATTAAAGCTACTGCGCTGGTATCAACATTCTTATTTCCGTGACCCGCTCCTAAAATACCATATAATATAAGTGCTAAAGATAATGAAGGGGTTACAGTCCAAACCATATGTCTAATATGATCAAATAGTGTTGAGCCTGCAATTGCCGGTGCTAAGTTTGTAGTATCAGATAGTGGAGACATTTTGTCACCGAAGTAAGCTCCGGAAATAATTGCTCCTGCTGTCATTGCCGGATTCATTCCAAGTCCATGACCTACACCAATCAGAGCTATTCCTATAGTTCCTGCTGTGGTCCATGATGAGCCGGTTGCCAAAGAAACGATACAACAAATAAGACAACCTGCTACTAAGAAAATGCTAGGGCTTAAAATCTTTAATCCATAATAAATCATTGCCGGTACTACACCACCTGCAATCCATGCCCCAATTAAAATACCTACGATTAATAGAATCAAGATAGCTTGCATTGACCTATTAATAGAAGCTAATACTCCCTGTTCCAAAAAGTCCCACTTATACCCATTTGCTACTGCAACAACAGTAGCAAATATAGCCGACGCTATTAACGGGATGTGTAGTTCTCTATATTCAGTAAAGAACATGGAGTAGCATAAACTTCCAATAGTAAATGCCATTACAACTAAAACTTGCCACATAGGAATCTTCCTATTCATAAATAATCACCTCTCAAAATTAAAATTTAGATGAAATAGTTGATGATAATTATTATGCACGTGGCAGTGGTTTACACAATTGTACTGCGGTACTAAAGTTGTCAGAATTATCTAATATTTTAGTTCTGACATTTACTAATACTTTTTTACTACCGTTGAAATTCCAACGTTTACTGGGGTATATCCTGTATTTCCAAAACACTTTTATTTTTTCGTTCCCACCTAAAAGCTATTACCGAGGAAATAATAATTACTATACCAATCCATTGACTTAACAATAAAATCTCATTAAATATTATATAGCCTGCTAAAATGCCACCAACTACCTCCATAGCCGCCAGCATACTGGTAGAAACACTGCCAATATATTTAGGTGCCTTTGTATACCAGCTATTTGCCAGCATAGTGCAAGCCAAGCTGACAATTAAAATGTCTATTAAAACGGATATATTTCCCGAGCCCAAAACCTGTGTGTATATATTTCCAAAATCTGCTCCAAATGATAACATAATAGCAGACCCAATAAATCCGTACATAATCATAGTGTCACAATCATATTTTTCTTCAAAATATCTTGGAACCATTATTTGAAGAGCCATTCCAATTCCATTGAACAAGGCAGCAAATATGCCAATGAAATCAATGCTTCCTCCTATGGAGCCTATTAAATTTGCCGCCAAAATAGCGCCTAGAACGCAAATGGCAATCATGGTGTATTTATATTTATCTAATTTATCTTTAAATACAAATCTTCCTAGTAAACTTACCCATATTGGGCTCATAAAGATAAGTACAGTTGCAATACCCATTGGAATATGCTGTACAGCCACATTATAGCTTAGGAAACTAATTCCATACACTGTCATCCCAAACAAAAAACAAATAATTAAACCTTTTAGGTCTACTTTTAATGCGCTCTTATTTTTTAAATATGTTATGATAAAATATCCGGCTCCGGACAAAACACATCTGCAAAAGGTTATGTCAAAGTTAGACAATCCCGCACTATGTAGATTTCTTATGAAAACACCCATTATTCCCCATAAAAAAGCCGCTGCCAATACAAGCGCGGTTCCCTTAACTTTACCGTTCATACAGTCTCTCCTTTGTTGTTAATATAAATGAGCACTACCAATAAATTATAATTATTTATACCATTTCTATAGTGTATTACTACAAACAAAATCCGTCAATATGGTTATTGACGGATCGCTGTTTTCTTTCTATTCTTTCTATTCTGAATATACTCTAATCATTCTATAGCCTACACCAATATGTGTCTGAATGAACCTGGGCTCTGAGGGTATGGGCTCTATTTTCTTTCTTAATGTAGCCATGAATACTCTTAGTGAAGGTGTGTCCGACGGAAGAGCATTACCCCATATTTCTTTCAAAATATAATTGTGAGTTAAAACCTTTCCTGTATTTTTAGCCAATAAACATAACAGTTTATATTCTATAGGTGTAACGTGTATCTCTTTGTCATTCATATATACACATCCTGCCGCATAATCAAGCTTCAACTCACCATTGGTGTATATCACTTCTTCTTCGCCGAATTTTTCAGCATCATAAAGTGTTCTTCTTAGAGCCACCCTAACCCTAGCTAAAAGTTCTTCTACGCTAAAAGGCTTGGTTAAATAGTCGTCTGCACCTTCATCTAAAGCCGCAACCTTATCTTTGTCCTCTCCCCTAGCACTTACTACTATAATAGGTACCTTACTCCACCCTCTTATTTTCCTAATTATTTCTATGCCGTCCATATCGGGAAGACCTAAGTCTAAAAGGATGATATTAGGACGATATGATAGAGCCTCCATGAGACCGGTTGCTCCATTTTTTGCAGTTTTATATTGATATGATTGAGTTTCTAAGGTTGTTGAAATAAGATTAGAAACTGCATTATCATCTTCTATTACCAGTACTTGAACTTTATTCATGACTTTCCACCTCCGCAGCTTTTAGTGTAAAACCGATTATTGTTCCCTTTGGTTGGTTATCTTTAACATATATTTTCCCACCATGTGCGTCTATTATAGACTTGCAAAGGGATAAGCCCAAACCTAATCCCCTTCTGCCATCTAGACGATTGTTCTCCACAGTAAAAAACATATCAAACAGTCTTTCTTTTGATTCATCTCCAATGCCACTACCATCGTCAGCTATTTCTATAACTACCTGCTTTCCTCTCTTTTGCGCAGAGGCAACAATCTTAGATTTCACAGGAGTATATTTTATTGCATTGTTTACTATATTTATAATTACTTGCACAATAAGGCTGGCATCTACTTGAACCATCAATAGTTCGTCATCCATTTCAATATTAATATCATGCTCAATAGACTTTCTATCTAAATGCCTAAAAGCTTCAAAGAAAATATCATCAATTAACTCCGGTTCCGTATGAATATTCATATTTCCATTTTCAATTCTCGTAACAGAAAGTAAATTTTCTACAAGGTTTATAAGCCACATTGAGTCATCATAAATATCTTCATATAGTTGTTTCTTCTTTTCTTCATCAAGTACCCCTACATTGTCCATGAGGATACCTGCATTTCCTGATATGCTTGTTAGCGGTGTGCGCAAATCGTGGGATATTCCTCTGAGCAAATTTGATCTAAGCTGTTCTTGCTGAGCTTTAATCTCTATTTTCTTCTTTTCATTTATCAGGCTTATCTTTTCCAAAGCCAATCCACATTCACCAATTAAAGCAATTAATAAATTTTTTTCAAACGATTCTAAGATTCTCTGCTCCTCCGGCATATATATACCGGCTACAGAGAAAACCGAATCCTTACCTCTTACTGCTAAATATAAACATTTTGCGCTTGGCAACGTACTCGTTGTTGCTCCGGCGTGTTTATTGTTTTCATATACCCATTGTGCAACAGACTTTTCATCCTCTGTAAGAAATTGTGTTTTTTCATATGCTTTATCGGCATATTCAGTAAAAAATATTCTAGGCTTATGTATCTTGTTATTTTGATCCACAGAATAAAAGATTACCGTTCTTCCCAGTAGTTTCAACATCTGTTTTGCCGTTTCATCTATTATCTCAATTTGATTCTCTGCCTGTTGCAATTTTTGGTTTGTCTCTAGCAAAACCTCAGTTCTATACGCTTTTTTAGCGGCTTGATACGCCTGTCTTTTTACTCTAATAGCAAGTCCACTTGTAATAAAGCTCGCCAAGAACATTATTATAAATGTAAGTGGGTAACCGGCTCCATATGCCTGCATTGTAAATCTAGGTTCAGTAAAAAAGAAGTTGAAAGTTATTACACTTAGCAATGAAGTTATCACACCATAAAACTTTCCGTTAGTCCATATAGCTGATATTAAAACTCCAAGTATATATACTGTTATTATGTTTGCTTCACTAAACCCCAGCTCATAAAAAAGAAATCCCAGCATTGTAACTAATGGTATAACCGCAAAGGATTTTAACAAATCAAGAGGGGTTGGTTTAAGCTTTTCTCTGGTTGATGAAGATCTCCCTTTATATTTCGATTGACTATCTGGGATTATATAAATGTCTAAATTAGGTGCCAAATTGGTTAGCTTATTTATTAGGCTCTTTGAGGTAAGGGAAAAAATAGATTTCCCCGGATTTGTCCTGCCTACCACAATTTTAGTAATTCCACTTATCTTGGCATATTCAGATATTTGAACAGCTATATCATCGCCATAAACAGTAGCAATTCTGCACCCTAAATCCTCAGCCAACTTTAAATTTGCAGTCAATCTGCTTTTGTTTGTTAAAGTATCCTCATTATCTAAAGAGGACTCAACATATAAAGCTGTTAATTGACAGTGAAATGCTTCCGCCATTCTTGCCGCAGTACGAATTACCTTTGGATTTGACGGTGCATGAGAAATGCAAACCAGGATATGTTCCCCGGCATTTTTCTTATTTCTGCCAAAAGCCTCTTCAGTTTTTTTATTTAAACAGTCAGCTGTTCTCCTTAATGCAATTTCCCTAAGTGCCTCTAAATTCTTTTTTGAAAAAAAGCTTTCAAGAGCCCTTTGAGTTTGTGTCTCTTTATATACCTTGCCTGCCTTTAGTCTCCTCAGTAAATCATCCGGCTCAATATCAATTACCTCCACTTGTGAAGCATCGTCAAATATGTAGTCGGGAACTCTTTCATTAACTACAACACCGGTAATAGAGGATACTAAATCATTTAAGCTTTCTAAATGCTGAACATTAATTGTTGTATAAACATCAATGCCGGCTCTTAGCAGTTCCTCAACATCTTGGTATCTTTTTTTGTGTCTACATCCTTCAGCATTTGTATGTGCTAATTCGTCAACCAGTATTAACTGTGGCTTTCTGTTTAATGCTTCATCTAAATCAAATTCACTTAAAACCATACCCTTATACATTATTTGACGTTTAGGTATTTGCTCCAAGTCCTCAAGCAATTCTATAGTTTCAGGGCGCAAATGAGGCTCTACATATCCTGCAACAACATCTACCCCCATGCTTTTCAACTGCCTGGCAGCTTCTAGCATTGCATAGGTTTTCCCTACTCCTGCGGCATATCCAAAGAAAATTTTTAGCTTTCCTCTTTTTTTACAAAGATGCTGTTCATATTCTTTTATTAATATTTCAGGTTCAGGGCGTTCTAATTCCATATTACTTTGCCTCCATTTTGGCAACCCTACCTTTTTCTGAATAAAGATAGGTTTTCTTCAAATTTCTTAACCTTTTCTGCTCTTCCAATAACCACAATTACATCTCCCTTTTGGAAAATATATTGAGGGTTAATGTCTGTGTCCGTATCTTTTCCATGCTCGATAGCAATAATATTTAATCCGAATTTATTTCTAAAGTTAATTTCCTCTATACTTTTTCCTTCAAGTTTTTCTGTAACCAAAACTTCGGATATTTCTACGTCATTATCCAAAGATATGTAATCCATTACATTGCTCATAATCATTTTTTTTGCAATTCTTAGAGCCATATCTCTTTCAGGATAAACAACTTCTGCACCAATCTTCTCTAGTACAGCTCCATGATCTCTGCTTATTGCTTTAGAGATAACTCTTCTTACCCCTAAGTTTACTACGTTTAATGTTACTAAAATACTTGTGTCAATCTTTTCACCGATACATACAACCACTGTATCGCAATTTTGTATACCTATTTCTTCAAGAACTTCTTTTGTAAGCTCCCCTGCAACAAAAGCGTGCTCAGTATAATTTCTTAGTTCTTTTACTTTGTTTTCATTATTATCTACTACTATAACTTCTTTTCCGGCTTCAGCCAGCTTTTTTGCCAATGCTGACCCAAACCTACCAAGTCCTATAACTCCATATGATATATTTGCTTCCTGTCTTCCGATCATAATTTGAATCCTCCCTAACCTATTGTTATATGCTCTTCTGTATATACAGACATTGTTGGTGCCTTAAATACCCAAACAGTAGCCATTGTCAACGCTCCTAATCTGCCTATAAACATAGTTATAATGATAACTATTTTACTTATTGTACTTAAGTTTGGTGTAATACCTGTAGATAGCCCTACAGTACCAAAGGCTGAGGTGCTTTCAAACAATAATTGTATAAATGAAAACTGCGGTTCAAATACACACAATAAAAATGTAGATATACAAACCACAATAAAAGATAACATTGTTATTATTGATGCTCTATATATCACATCAGACGGTATTTTTCGCCTAAATGCCTGACAATGCTGATTTGTTGCAGTACTTTTTATAGCATTCATTATTACAAATAATGTGCTTGTTTTTATACCTCCGCCTGTAGATCCCGGTGATGCCCCAATAAACATTAGTATTATTAATGTAAATAGTCCGGCGTTAGTAAACTCCCCAATAGGATATGTGCAAAATCCTGCGGTTCTTGCTGAAACGCTTTGGAAAAATGCTCCCATTAAAGTTACATCCTCCGTTGCCTTTAATAAAACTGTGCCTACCAGAATTAGAACAGCACTTGTTACTATAACAACCTTTGAGTGTAGTGTCAGCTTCCTAAAATTTTTCGTTCCAATTATATCCATTATAACAAAGAACCCAATTCCTCCAAAGATAATTAGTCCTGCTGTAGTTAGATTTAATAATACACTATCCTCATACGGTATTAAGTTTTGCATTCCACCTAATATATCAAATCCCGCGTTATTAAATGAAGCGATTGAATGAAATACACTTATACCAATAGCGTCTAAAGCCGGATATTGTTTCACAAAAACAAAAAAGCTTAAAGCAGCTCCAATTGATTCAAACACTAATGTTGTTAAAAGTATGTATTTTACAAGTTTTACAAGACCTTTAAAGTTACTGACATTCATTGCTTCTTTAACTAACAATCTACCCTTAAAGCCCAATCTTTTTCCCGTTGCTAAAACTAAACCAACACCTACAGAAGTAACTCCCAGCCCTCCTATTTGAATTAAAAGTGCTACTACAGTTCTTCCGAATATTGTAAAGCTATCTGCCGTGTCAAGCGTAATTAATCCTGTAACACAAACAGCACTGGCCGAAGTAAAAAGCGCATCTATAAAACTAACGTGTACCCCCTCGTTAGCTGATATAGGCAACATTAAAAGTATTGCCCCAATTAAAATCACACCCGAAAATCCTAATGCAATCAAACGAGCAGGCGATTGCTTTTTAAAAAAGTTCTTGCCTGCATCTATGATCAAATTATCCATAAGCATCCCCTCTTCTATTAATTACAATTCATATAAGTCTTTGTGGTATTTACAAAGTAACATAAAAGTTATAAATTTGCTACCATGAAACTTATTTTTTATAAACTTTTTATAATATTACAAGTCTACCAATAAAAAAATAAAATGTGTATAAGGAAATGCTAATATGGTATTAAGATAGTGTTAAGATGATGGTTTAACCCACATGAAACTGTAATGTCAAAGAATGTTCCTTTTAACCTAAAAAGGAGGCTTCTCCTTATATTATTTCCTTTTATAATCTATATCATTCCAAATGCTGTAATTAAAATATTTATTAGCTTTATTTCAATAAATCAGGTAATTGTCAAGACCATATATTAATAGGTTACTTATTAAACAATTTATTGATAACCAATCAAAAATAAGGTATCATTTTATATAGGATTAGGCTAATTGGAATTTAACTAATTTCAATAAGGAAGGAGATTTCGGATATAACTTTTTAGTTATATCTACAAACTTATGACAAAAGGTGATGAATTAAACAACAAATCTATAAAAAATGATATTGACACAGACTTCTATCGTATTTTGGAAACTCTTTATGACGATTTTACGATAATTAGTAATACTGGTGTTATTGAAAGTGTATTTCCCAATTTCGAGATGGTTTATGGAATCCCAATTGAGGAGGCCATTGGTGCAACTGTAATGCAAATGGAGGAATCAGAAATATTTAAACCCTGTGTGTCTCTTGTTGCCCTTCGTACTTTAAAGCCACAAACCATGCTTCAACAAACTATAAACGGTAACTTTTTAATGTGTACTTGCATTCCAATCATAAATGATGATGGAAGTTTGTATAAAATTGTAAGCTACACCCGTGATTCAGAAAAGTATCAGCACCTTACAGAGGAATCAGAAAAGCTACAGCGTACATTAGATGCTTATGATGTTGAACTTTCTAAACTTAGACAAAAGTTTACACGAGAATACCCCATTATCGGTACAAGCACACAAATTGAAAATTCTATTTACCTAGCTGAAAAATTTGCTAGTTTTGATGCCAATCTTTTAATAACCGGTGAATCCGGTGTGGGTAAAAATTTATTTGCAAATATAATCCACCAAAATAGTAAACGAAAAAAAAGTCCGCTTATTTCAATTAACTGCGGAGCCATTCCTGAAAATTTGTTAGAGTCTGAGCTATTCGGTTATGCGGCAGGAGCATTCACTGGCGCTAGTAATAATGGAAAAGAAGGTTTAATTCAACTTGCCGACGGAGGAACCCTGTTTTTAGACGAAATAGGCGAGCTACCTCTACATATGCAGGTTAAACTTCTAAAAGTTATTCAAGAAAAGAAAATTACTCACGTCGGTGGTACAAAAGAAATATCTGTAGATTTTCGTCTGATTACTGCTACCAACAGAGATCTAAATCAAATGGTGCGTGACGGTAAATTTAGAGAAGATCTATTTTATCGCTTAAACGTTCTTAATCTTCATATCCCACCTCTAAGAGAGCGAAAAAGTGATATTTTTGCCTTAGTCGATTATTTTTGTAAAAAGTTTAATGAACAATATGACGTGACTCGTTCATTTTCTGGCAGAGCATTGCAATGTTTAGAGAATTATGCTTGGCCCGGAAATATAAGGGAACTTGAAAACACTGTGGAGCGTGCAGTGTTAACTGCTGATGGCATAACCATAACAGAAAAGGATTTACCGCCTGTATTTCATCCCTCCCAGGCTCACACTTATGACTTATCACAAGAAAGAAGCCTAAAGGAAGTTCTAGAAGATGTTGAAAAAACACTTTTGCTAAAAGCGTATGAAAAATATAAAACCACAACGGGTGTTGCAAAAGCTTTGGGTATTAGTCAGCCCACTGCTTCTCTTAAATTAGAAAAATATTTTGGCAACAGCAAAAAAAATGTATAAATTATAATTATTTTTATCTTGTTTATATTAAGCTCTTTAAATACTTAATAAAGCTTTTTAAATAAAAAATACCAGATGTAATAGTCCTTATTAGAAGGCATATTGCTGTCTGGTATTTTTCTATAGGCTTTTATTTTATATAGGTCATCTTTTCTATTTTATCTTATTTTTTTGTTTCTCTTTATTTTGTTTCTCTTTATTTTATTTAGCTTTATTCTATTTAGCTTTATTCTATTTATCTAGCTCTTACCTTTTCCTGCATATTCTTTTCCAAACAGTAACAGCTCTCTTTCTTCCTCTGTTACATTCCTATACTTATTACGTGCAAATATCGCACACAATATTCCAAGAATAAACCATACTATTACCAGAAGCCACTCAATTGCAATAAGCGGACTTGGTCCAAACGGAGTGTAAAGCCATAAGAAGAATATTGCTACAAATACACCCATGCAACTAATTAATACCGGATGAGCTACTTTGTATGGTCTTTCCATATTTGGAGCATTCTTTCTTAAGAATATGAATGCTAATACTACCATACCATACATTATAACTACTCCAAATGAACTTGCATTTACGAACCATGATAATGCTTCTTTTCCTAATAAGCATGAAAATGTTGATAGTAGACCGCAAAGCAAAACTGCATTTGTTGGAGTTCCATATTTTGGATGAATTTTACCTAAAAACGCAGGTAACATTTTTGCATTTGCTAAAGAATAAATTACTCTTGCACCTCCATAAAGGAAGCCATTCCAACTAGTCAAGATACCACAAAGGGCACCCACTATACAAACCTTTCCCCAAACAGCACTTCCATATGCAAATGCCATGGAATCTGCTACCGGAATAACACCATTGACACGAACATCTGTCGGTGCTGAAATACAAGTAGCGAAAATCATTATCATATACCATAGTGCTGCTGCACATATGGATAAAATTAATAGCCTAGGAATCTTTTTTAGGGGTACATTCATTTCACCTGCTGACTGAGGTATAACATCAAACCCTACGAACATTGCAGGTACCATAAGAAGTACAGAAGCAAGACCCTTCATATCGGTAAATAAAGGCTTTGTATATTCCATATTGCCTTTTGTTACACCACCAAATACGAACAGAATCCCTACTAGAACTAATCCCAGTGTTGCTATAGTCTGAAAAACTGCGGCCTGCTTTGCACCTCTATAATTTACAAAGGTAATAATAATTGAGGCAACAACAGCCACCATTGACCACGAAGCATAAACATCATAACCCTCTATGGTCCATAAATATCCAATTTGGGGGATAGGCACTATGTAATCAATTGCAGTTGCTAATGCCGGTCCTTCCCAGGCTGCTACACCTAAATATGCAAAGGCTGTTGCCAATCCGGCAATAACCGCAGGCCAATATCCCATTGCTTTATATGAGAATACTACACTTCCTCCAGTGCAGGGAATAGCCGGTGTCAATTCAGCATATGCCATACCTACAAATATACAAAGTATAGCGCCTATTACATAGGCTAAAATAGCTCCTAACATTCCGGCACTTGCTGCCCACTGTCCGGCAAGCATTATCCAACCCCAACCTATCATTGTACCAAATGCTAAGGCTAAGACATCTTTAGTTGAAAAGGTTTTTACTAATTTTTGACTTCCTTCACCCATACTCTTTCTCCTTTACTTCGACCTACGAGCTTTGCTCTATACCAGCGATAACTTTTGCAAGTTCTTTCTTAGCATTTATGTTGCCTTGTCTTGCAATCATAATTCTCTGCGCCTGTGGTGAGCCTGCTCCATGCATTGATTCTGTTCTGTATCCTACTG
>JBKECQ010000073.1:0-4034 GCA_047974845.1 Aminipila sp.
TCAAAAACAGATTCTATACAATTCACAATCAGATCGAGCGTGTTATAGCTCACTATTATTATCGATACATCCATAACTCTAATTCAAAAACTCCTCCTCTAACTCCTTCAAAAAAGGCAAACTTAACTCTTTATACAATAAATCAACTTTGCCTTATCCTTGCAATCAAATAACTTCACGCTACTGCTGCTTAACAGCTAATCTCGTTAGCTGTTATTTGAAATAAATCATACACTTGATTATAAAACTCGTTTTCTTCTTTCAATATATTACTTACATAGTCATCGAAATCATGAATAACTGTTTCATAATTATTTACAACATCTTCTATCGTTTCAACTACACGTGATTTATCTGCAATACTTTCATCAAACTTATATTTGTTAGGAATAGCTATATCTCCATAAAAGTTAGCAGACCCTCTGCGCCCTGTAATAATACAACAGCCATTCAATGCAGCTTCTCTTGGCAATCTATCTTTTCCTGGATGATTTCCAAAATCTATATACAACTTACTCGTTCTCATCAATGAAATTAATTCATTCCGTGTCATGTTCTGGATTGGAATCCAATTTAACTCTGGAGCAATCTTCATAAGCTGCTTGGTGTATTCAAATCCTTTTTTAGGATTATACAACACTCTACTTTCTCTATTCGTCACATTATCCCCCTGTAATCGATGTTCAGTATTGATATAATCTTTTAGTGGAGCAATCTTCTTAAACCCTTTTTTCTCTAAAAAATCTCTTGCATATTCAGACTGGTAAGCTGCTACGATATCTAGGCCAATCAAACCTTGAATAGAAAAACCTTTTCGGAAGATATTTCGTCCTTTCAATAGCTGCTTAGCCTTTCTCAAAAAAGAAACTATTGCAAATTTCTTATCAAACAAATACATATCCGTAAAACTCAACTTCAGACATTCATTTCGAAAAAGATTATCAACGCTCATCCACCACAAAACTTTCTGAATATTCTTCAACTCAAATGCTTGTGAAAACCCTGAATCAAAATATACAGCTATATTGCATGCCTCATCCTCAACCGAACTTGCAAACTTCAAATTATAGCTTGAATATTCAGAAGGACACTCATGTGGTTTATCTCCTAAATAGCATACATATGCATCTCTTCCACATTTATTTAGTATATCTACCAGCTGATGTAAAAGCTCTACTCCCCCCGTTACTACTCCTGCAGGGCAATACACATATATTTTTGTATTCTCTGTTATATTCAACATCTTCATAAATTTTTAAAATAATTCAAGCGCTTTTTCAATCACATGATGCATATCATAGTACTTATACTCTGCCAATCGTCCTCCAAATATCACATTCTTTTGCTGAGCTACTAATTCTTGATACTTTTCTAATAGCTTTTGATTTTTGTTATCGTTTATCGGATAATACGACTCATTGTCTTTGGAAAACTCATGGGGATATTCTCTTGTTATATACGTTTTTTCTTGGTCTCCAAACTCAAAATGTTTATGCTCAATAATGCGTGTGTATGGAATACTTCGCTCAGTGTAATTAACTACAGCATTACCCTGATAGTTAGCCACATCTAACAACTCATTTTCGAAATGCAAACTGCGATACTCTAATTTACCAAACTGATAACAGAAAAACTCATCTAGCTTTCCTGTGTATACAACTTCATTAGCTAAACTATTTAGCTGCTCCTTATCATCAAAGTAATTTACATTCGTTCTCACCTCTATTCCGGCAAGTAGGCTTTCAATAAATTTGGTATAGCCTCCTTTGGGTATACCTTGATAAGTATCATTGAAATAATTGTTGTCGAACATAAAGCGGAATGGCAATCTTCGAATTATAAATGCGGGAATCTCTGTTGCTGGTCGCCCCCATTGCTTCTCGGTATAGCCCTTAATTAGCTTTTCATAAATGTCTTTACCTCCTAATACTAAAGCCTGCTCCTCTAAATTAGCTGGCTCTGTAATATGACTATATTCTGCTCGTTGCTCTTCTATTTTTAATCTCGCTTCCTCAGGAGTTTTCACTCCCCATAACTGATAGAAGGTATTCATATTGAATGGCAAATTATATAACTTCCCCTCAAAATTAGCCACTGGAGAATTGGTAAAACGATTGAACTCTACAAATGAGTTCACATAATCCCAAATATCTTTATTGCTTGTATGAAAAATATGAGCTCCATATTTGTGTACATTAATTCCTGCAATATTTTCAGTATAAATATTACCTGCAATATGCGAACGTTTGTCTATCACCAAACATTTCTTACCTCGCTTTGTGGCTTCGTGGGCAAAAACCGAACCAAACAGTCCTGCTCCAACTACTAAATAATCATACTCTTTTCCTTTCATATCTTATGCTTTAGTTTCTTTAATAGGCTTACAGCTTGCAAAACAAAAAAATCTTTATTTATATATAGGTATGTTCCATAAATAAGCCCACTTCCAAAAATACCTACTAACAAATACACTATGCCATTTTCAACAAACAGATGCAGAACACACAAGTAAGCTAAAAATAATAATGTACCGACAACATAATGCCAATGTCTTTTATTAAATAGCGAAAGACGCAAGTGCTTCTTACTTATCAATATCATTACTAAAACAACCACAAATTCAGCAACGACCGTTGCAAATGCAGCTCCATACTGTGCATAAATTGGTATTAAAAACCAATTAAGAACTACATTCACAAATGCACCTACTAGTGTTGATATAATTACATACTTTTCTTTCCCTAAGGGATATAATATTTGCATACCAATAATACCTGACAGTCCTATAAATAGGATTATTGGAGATATTATTTGAAGCGTTAGAATTGATGGATCAAAGCTAGAACCACAGAATAAGTGAATAATAGGTGTTGCCATCATAGCTAACCCTACAAACATAGGCAAGCTCACGGCTATAATAAAGCTCAATGCTTCATTCGCTAGCACAAAAAATTCATCAATCAACCCATTACTAATCATATTTGAAAATCTGGGCAGCAATACCGCTCCTAATGATGATACTACACCCAATATTGTTTTAGTTAATCTTACCGAAGCAGTGTAATAGCCCACTGCTTCTTGGTTTTTTAAAAAACCCAACATCACTGAATCTAGATTAATGTATATACTTACTATCAGATTTAAAATAAATATCCTCAACGCAGGTGCCAAATGCCTTTTTAAATTTAATTGCTTTAATGAATGTAGAACCGATAACTCTAAATACTTTCTAAGCCTAAAAAAATTAAACACATTGCTCCCCACATTTGCAACAACAGAGATTGCTGCATAATACATGATATCGTCTTTCGTTTTTACAAACAGAAATAAACATATAACAGAGAAAAATCTAACAAATATTGTTCTAATCGTTATATATTTAAAATCTTCAACTCCTTGATAAAACCACGGAACTCCAACGGCATTAAAAAATAAAGTTGTACTCAATAATAGAAAAAGAGGAACATCAACCTGTATTTTTTCAACATAAGCAGCAAGAATAAATATAACCAAGTAACCAACAAGTGTCAATATACCATGCAGTAAGAGAACTTCTGTAGTTACTCTACTCATCTCCGGCTTATTATCTCTAATTTTAGCAACTTCTCTTACCGCATACAATGGAATTCCTATTGCTGCAAATAATGAAACATAATCAATTATAGACTGGAAAAACTGCACCTGACCTATACCCTCGGCAAACAGAACCCTTGAAACATATGGAAATGTAATCAATGGAAATAGTAATCCGGATAATGTATTTATCAGATTTAATGCAAAATTTTTCTTTATTGAACCTGCCATTCCTTTATATTGTTATTCTTCTTACTTTCACTCCCCCTTACCAATTGCATACACTTCAAACCCCATAGCTCTTAGTGCTTTTTCATCCACAATAGCTCTACCATCGAATACAAAGGCTGGTTTTTTCATGTTGGTATATACTTCAATAACTTAACATAGCGCAACCAACTCAATTTATACGAAAGCTTCGCACAAATTGGATAGGTCAAATATACTTGTTAGTCGTTCAC
>JBKECQ010000078.1:0-30393 GCA_047974845.1 Aminipila sp.
ATCAAATAGACTTGTTATTGGCAAATGTATGTAAGCAGAACGTAACAAGATTCCCATATGAAATAGTAAGACTGGCAGAAGACATAGCAGGAGGCTTAATGGTAACAATGCCATCAGAAGCAGACTTTAAGTCAGAAACAGTAGTAGGAAAGAACGGGGAAACAATAGGAGACATCTGTAATAAGTACTTTGCAGGCTCACCGACCTGCACAACAGAAGAGAGAATGAGAGTATTAAGATTCTTAGAAAACATATGCTTAGGATCATCAGCAGTAGGATACAGAACAGAATCAATGCATGGAGCAGGCTCACCACAGGCGCAGAGAATTATGATTGCAAGACAAGGCAATATAAATGCTAAGAAAGAACTTGCAAAAGTTATCGCTGGTATCAAATAAAAACGACAAACAGAATGGCAAAATAAAAAATATAATTAACCAAAATCCATTATGTAAATGTAAAAGCTATATTTTTTAGAAAGAGATAAGCCATTTGGTTAAAGGATTAAATGGCTTATCCTAAAAGATAGACTTTTTCGGAGGTATAAGATGAACTGGAAAGAAATTTATAATCAGAGAAAGTGTACAGCAGAAGATGCAGTAAATCTAATAAAATCAGAGGATAAGGTAGTTTTAGCCCATGATGTTGCAGAACCACCGGCATTAGTTGCAGCTATGGTGGCAAATGCAAGTAAGTATAAAAATGTAGAAATTTCCCATATGTTTTCTTTGGGTAAAGGAGAATATTGTAAACCGGAGTACAAAGAAAACTTCCATCCAAATCTTTGGTTTTTGAGCAGTCAGACCAGAAAATGTGTAGAAGAGGGGTATGGAGACTATACACCGCTGTTCTTTCACGAAGTTCCTAAACTAATGAGAGATGGTACAATTAAAGTTGATGTCGCTATGATTATGGTTACACCACCGGATAAACACGGGTATGTGTCAACAGGAGTGTCAGGTGACTATACCGTTCAAGCAGTAAAATCAGCTAAAACTGTTATAGCTCAAGTAAACAGCGAGGTACCTTTCACTTTTGGAGATGCAGTATTTCATGTAAGTGAAATAGATGCCTTTGTAGAGCATGACGAACCGCTACCTACATTACCGGAAGCAAAAATAGGTGAAGTAGAAGAAACTATCGGAAAATATTGTGCGGAGCTTATTAATGATGGAGATACCTTACAACTTGGAATAGGTGCAATTCCCGACGCTGTATGTCATCAGCTATTAAATAAAAAGCATTTAGGAATACATTCAGAAATGCTTGGAGATGGAGTTGTTGCCTTATTTGAAGCGGGTGCAGTAGACAATACAATGAAGGGCATAGATAAAGGCAAGTTCGTTTTTAACTTTGTCATGGGGTCAAAAAAGCTATATGATTTTTGCGATAAAAATCCGTTTTGTTTGTTAAAGGCAGTTGATTATGTAAACGACCCGCAGATTATAGCTCAAAATCCAAATATGATAAGCATAAATGGAGGTTTAGGAATTGATTTTTACGGACAGATTGCTTCAGACACAATAGGATCTAAACAGTTTTCCGGAGTGGGAGGGCAAGTTGATTTCGTTAGAGGTGCGGCTATGTCTGTTGGAGCAAAAGGAAAGGCGATTATAGCAATGCCTTCTGTAGCAAAGAAGAAGGACGGTTCTATGGTATCCAAGATAACGCCGTTACTGGGTCAAGGGCAGGTCGTAACAACATCGAGGCATGATACGGACTATGTTGTTACAGAATATGGAATTGCAAAATTAAAAGGGAAAAGCGTAAAGGATAGGGCAAGAGCATTAATTAATATTGCTCATCCAGAATTTAGGGAATATCTAAAGGAACAGTTTGAAGAAATGTTTAAAGCACAGTTTTAGTAAAATAAAAAAGATGATGAGAGGAGATTTATATGAGAGAATATATGCCTTATGGTGAAGAGTCACCATACATAAAAGCAGGTCCTTTTAAACTTCGTTTGCCATTTATTCATTACCGTTTTGAGATTGCAGATTACATACAAGGATTGTTAATGTGTGCAGTATGTTTAGGTGCAATACCACTTCTGCAAGATTCATTAGGAATGCCTTTTGAGGTTGCTTTAGCAGTTGTAGTCTTAAATGGGTTCTTATATACATGGCATACACTATTAGGGGATCCAGTAGTACCGGGTTGGATTACGCCGGCCATTCCTTTATTAACAGCATATTGTTTAACTTTCCCTGAGGGGCACGCTAGAATGCAAGCATTGGTTGCATTTGAAATTACACTTGGAATATTTGCAATCTTACTGGGTTTGACAGGTATTGCAGGAAAAATTATAGGTCTTATACCTCCTGCAATAAAAGCCGGAATTATTTTAGGAGCAGGTGTATCAGCAATTACAATGATTTTTAAGGATGGCGGAAAATTTGAGGTTATGCCTTATACTACAACAATTTGCTTGATTGTGGCATTTTATCTCCTTTTCTCAAATGGATTTAAGAGACTTAGCACTAAGAATAAAGCATTTGAAACAATTGCCAATTTAGGTATTCTTCCGGCAGTACTTATAGCAGTAATCGTAGCTCCATTGGTAGGCGAAAGCGCATGGCCTCAAATTGAGTGGGGCTTTAGTAGCCCTGATTTCGCAACTCTTTGGACTGAATGGGTGCCTTGGGGTGCAGTAGGTTGGCCAACACCAATAATGTTCCTTCAAGCAATACCTACAGTACTTGCTATATACATAGTTCTGTTTGGAGATGTAGTTCAAAGTAAAGCTTTAGTTCATGATGCAGATATAACAAGAGAAGATGAACTAGTAGATTACAACCCTAACAGAGCACATCTTATCTTTGGTATTAGAAATACTATTATGGGCGTAATGGGTCCCGATGTTACTATGTGTGGTCCTCTTTGGGCAGCAATGCAAGTTGTTGTATGTGAAAGATATAAAAAGGGACCTAAGAGTATGCAATCCCTGTTCGGAGGTGCCGCAAGTTTCAGATTTGGTACTTTTACAGGATATTGGCTACTTCCTATTTTAACACTTGTTACTCCGATACTTTCGGTAGCTATGGCTCTGACAATGATAGTTCAAGGTTTTGTAAGTGTACGTATAGGAATACAGCAGGCTCAAAGCTTTAAAGATTTTGGTATTGCAGGTATCATAGCAGGAGTTCTTCTTGTTAATGGTTCTGCGGCAGGTCTTGGCGTAGGTATCCTAGCTTGCTTGTTATGCTATGGAAGAGACTTCTTTAAGGGCGACACAACCTTTGGACACTTATGGTCACCTGAAGTTGAGGTTATGACAAAGGAACAATCAAGTCTGGAAATCGAAGATACAGATGATTTAAACAGCTCAATCAGCTAATAAAGAAACAATATTAGATAAAATACATGAGTTATATAACAATTCTCACTTTAAAGGGATACCTCCGTTGGAAGGTATCCCTTTAATTTTAATCGGCCATATCATATTTTTGTAGCTTCCTATGGAGAGAGCGTCTACTAATACCAAGCGCAAGTGCGGCTTTAGTCTTATTTCCACCCGACTCACAGAGAGCTTTTTTTATAACCTCTTTTTCAATGGTATCAATAGCCACATTTAAAAGTGGCTCGGCATCTGTATTGCTTGGAACATAATGCTGGCTTGATTCACGTATTTCTGCTGGGAGGCAATTAATATCAATTCTGGAGCCTGAAGATATTACAACACAACGTTCTATAATATTTTCCAGCTCTCTTATATTTCCGGGCCAAGGGTAATCCTTTAGACAGTCTAGTACCTCCTGACTGACAACCTTGGGATTTATAACACCCGAAATCTTTGCGGATTTTGCAAGAAAATAATTTATAAGATCTTCAATATCCTCAAGTCTTTCCCTCAAAGGGGGAAGATGAATTGGAACTACATTCAGCCTATAATAGAGGTCATCTCTAAAATGCCCTTTGTATACTTCATCCTTTAAATTTTTATTAGTCGCTGTAATTATTCTTACATCCGTATGTATACTTTTAATTCCCCCAAGCCTTTCAAAGGTTTTCTCTTGAAGGACACGTAATAGTTTAACTTGTAAAGAGGGAGATATATCTCCTATTTCATCAAGGAAAATGGTTCCTCCGTCGGCTACTTCAAATCTACCGGGTTTTGATGAAACAGCACCTGTAAAAGCTCCTTTTTCATAACCAAAAAGCTCGCTTTCTAAAAGATTATCAGGAATAGCACCACAGTTTACTTTAATGAATGGCTTATCCTTTCTAGGGCTCCAACGATGGATAGCAGAGCATATTATTTCTTTGCCCGTCCCTGTTTCACCTGTCAATAGTACTGTGGATTCGGCCGCCGCAACTTGTTTAGCAAGCTTTAGTACCTCTTGCATTTTAGGACTTTTACTATTAACCTTTAAATCGGAAGTATCAATGGTGGCATTAGCTCCTAAGCGATATGTATGCTGTTTGGTCATAGACAATTTTTTTACAGCAGTTAAAATTTCTGTGAAATCAAATGGTTTTGTTACATAATCTTGGGCTCCGTTTTTTATAGCATCAATAGCTGTTTCTGTTGTGGCAAAAGCCGTAATAAGGATAAAACCTATGTCAGATTCAAGTGCTTTTACTTTATGAAGCAGTTCAATGCCGGTCATTCGCGGCATTTTGATGTCACTGATTATAATATCAATATTTATATCCTGAATTAATTCATAGGCTTCAAGTCCGTCACAAGCAGTGTACACTTTATAGCCGGCTTTTGATAATACTTTGCTTAAAAGTTGTCTCACATTAAGCTCATCATCAACTACTAAAATGTTAATTTGTTCCAATTAAACGACCTCCTAGATAATTAATATAGAGAAAGTGATTCAGAGGACTGCAATAATATGGTAAATTTAGTCATTTGTCCTATAATGCTTTCTACCTCTAAAATGCCTTTGTGCGCTTCTATTGTTCTGGATGCTATGGCAAGCCCCATTCCGGAGCCATTATGCTTAGTTGTGAAAAACGGCTGAAATATTTTTTCTGAAATCTCTCTTGGAATACCTACACCATCATCTCTGATTTCTATGTAAACCATCTTCCTTTTTTCACTATATCCTGTTTTTATATCTATATTACCTCCGTTAGGCAGAGCCTGAACTGCGTTTAAAATTAGGTTTAATATTGCAGGTTCAAATAGCTCGCTATCCACCATAACGGGAGGCAGATCATTAAAAGAAGTATTAATTTTAATATTGGGTGGAAGCTCATATTGTATAAGGGTAATCACATATGAAATAAGAGCCTTTATATCAACCTCTTCCAGTTTTGGTACCTTAGGTCTTGCAAAATTTAAAAATCGGTCAAGCATCAATGTAAGTCTGTCTGCTTCGTGCATAATAATTTTCAGTTCCCCGGAGTTAATATTTTGTTCTCCTAGTTCCAATTGAATAAGTTGGGCGTACCCTCGGATACTGGTTAATGGATTTTTTATTTCGTGTGCTAAGCTGGCGGCCATTTCCCCAAGAGCTTCTAAACTTTTAGTTCGATTTGCACTTTCTTCAAAGCGTTCTATATCTTGTATTCGCCTAAAAACGCATATTGCACCGATTACTTCGTTCTTTAGTCCAAACTGTATATTTATACTATATAGGATAGGTATTTTAGTACCGTTTATGTCATAAATATCTGTTAAAGTCTTTAATTGTAGACTGCCCTTAGCTAAACAACGCCTAAGAGCATTTATTAAAGGTTTAATTTCTTGCGGAATAGGATTTTTAATATCACGACCTAAAACCTCTTCCGCCTTTAAACCTAGAAGGGATTCTGCAACCTCATTGTAAGTAGTTATCTCGCCTATATTATTAATACTTATAATTCCTGCGGACAAGTTGTCATATGCTTTTTCTACATACTCCATAATTTCGTGCATAGAAGCAGCTTCTCCGGATTTTAAAAGTACTTGTTGCATGGTAGATTTCAATTTGTTTAGCATGGTGTTAAAGGAGTTAGCTATATGAGAAAGTTCATCTTTGTTAACCGTGGTAATCTCATGGCTAATATCTCCATCGGCAACAACCTTTAAGGCTCTAGCCAAAGATCGAATAGGCTCAGTTATACTTCTGGTAATTTTTCTGGAAAGAGGCCATAAAATGAAGAGTAAAATTGTAACTATTAGAATTACTCCGGTTTTTAAGTTATTCACGGCAACAAAAGCTGAATCAAAACTTTCCTCCGTACAGACATACCAGTTTTTCATATTTTCAATTCCATCTATAGATGAAATTGCACAAATATAATCACGTCCATTTTTGTATATGTATTGTACACTACTCTTCCCTTTAAATTTTAGATTGTATGGTTTTTCTAAGTCAGTGTACCCGACAGTTTCCATAGCGCTGTTTATTAAAAACATATTTTCAACTGTATCTGAGGGAAGATCGGAAGATTCCTTCAAAAGAGTGTAGTAACCATTGGGGGTAAACCCTTCACGTTCATCGCTTTCCAAAAGAGCAGACAGTAATAAAGCCCTTTCTTTAAGTGCATCTTCTTTTTGCTCATGGCTAACGTTTTCAACAAAAGTACTCATGATAAAACCTATTGTTACTAGAAGTCCAACAGATAAAACCACTAAATAATACATAGTTCTTGTTTGTATTGACTTAAACATAAAAACCTCTGAATAAATACAATCATAGCAATAGAACGTTACGGGGCTGGTACTGTATTAACAGTATAAATCCATAAAATATATTAGTTTACTAACTGCATTATATCATAAAGTCTGAAAGCTTTATGATATAATCCGCCATGTGCCTTTTCGCAGACGGCGAAATTCTGGCACGGCACTTTAATCTATATAATGGCTGCCTTTAATATTTGTATTTGCAGTCATTATATCACATGAACTACATACACGTACGGTATAATAACAGTTTTGGATAATTATATCATATATTTAAAGAATATAGACAACTTTGAGAATAAAAAAGGATTACTTCTTCAATAATTAAGAAGTAATCCTTTTGTTAATTTAAATTGTTATTTAAGAAGTATGGATTTTTTATCCAGAGCATCTTTTATAAGCTCAAATGTTTTTGTATCCCTGCAACCTATTTTATGCAGATGCACACCTTCAGTTAGAATGCTCAAAGGTAGGGCTGTACTATTTTTTATTTTATCTAAAAATAAATCTACATCATACCTAGAGTTTAGGTTCAGGCTACCTGACAGCTGACCGTATAGAGAATGCTCAATGGTAACATCCAGTACCTCAGCACCAAAGTCTACAATTGTATAAAGCTCATCTTTTAGCTGCTCAGAAGTATGCTTGCAAGCCAAGATACCCTCAAAAACGTGTTTGTTTGAATCTAAATCACTTTGAGCAAGTACATATCCTCTAGGTGTTGCAGATATATCCAGACCGCCGGCACGTAGTAAGGCTACATCACTAACGATGATTTGTCTACTCACTTGGAGCATTGAAGCTAAACTAGATGCACTTATAGGAGTTAAACTGGACTTCAACTGAGACACAATAAGATCTCTTCTTTCTGATGCATTCATATATCTTCACCTCTTTAATATAAAAATATTTAGCAAGGAATCTTTCCTGTAAGTTAATATGAAAACCCGGCCAAATGTAAGTTGTAATTATATATTTTTCATAAATTTATTAAACTATAAAATGGAACCCATAGCCTGTAGAATCGGGTTCCAAATTGAAATAAATGTTATATTGACTATAATAACACCGATTTATATTTTGGTCAATAGACATCTGTAAAGACTAAGAACCAATATAAAGGGCATTTCGTGGCAATTTTTAGATAAATTATATTGACGTAAAATAAAACATATGTTAATCTTAACTGGTTGATTGTCATAACATATGTAAAGACATATAGAAAGGTCTGAGGAATTATGAAAGAGTTTTTAAAAAGAAAAAATATAGAGTTCTCTGCAAAGAGATATTTTAATGATGCTTTGTCAGCAATGGCACTGGGATTATTTTCCTCATTACTAATTGGACTCATCATAAAGACTATTGGAGAACAAACCATGAACCTGTTTGGGGCAAGCGCATTTTCCACATTTTTTATTGATACCGGGACAACCGCAATGGGGTTAATGGGTGCAGCTGTAGGGGTGGCTGTTGCTTGGGGACTTAAAGCTCCGCCATTAGTGCTATTCGCCAGTGCTGTTACAGGAACAATGGGGGCTACATTGGGAGGACCGGCTGGAGCCTTTCTTGCTGCCGCAATTGGTGCAGAATTTGGTAAAGCAATATCTAAGGAAACAAAGGTTGATATTATAGTTACTCCCGCAGTATCCCTAATCTTTGGTATGATTTCTGCCAAACTTTTTGGACCTGCGGTAGGTGCATTGATGACAGGGCTTGGAAAGGTAGTTATGACGGCAACCGAAATGCAGCCACTAATTATGGGAATAATAGTGTCGGTGATTGTTGGTCTGGTATTAACTGCTCCGATTTCAAGTGCTGCTCTATGTATAATGCTTGACTTAAGCGGTCTTGCGGCAGGAGCGGCTACTATAGGCTGTTGCGCACAAATGGTAGGCTTTGCAGTTATAAGTTATAGAGAAAATGGTGTAGGTGGATTGATAGCTCAGGGAATAGGAACTTCCATGCTACAGATTTCAAACATTATTAAAAACCCATGGATTTTAATTCCTCCAACTTTAGCGGGGGCTATACTTGGACCGGTAGGAACCGTGATTTTTAAAATGACAAATGTGCCTGCGGGTGCGGGAATGGGTACATCCGGGCTTGTGGGTCAAATCGGAACATTTAATGCCATGGGATTTACGGCGGCTGTGTTTGTGAAGGTTCTGTTATTGCATATTATTCTTCCGGCACTAATTGCAATACTTATAAATATTTTGTTGATTAAATGGGGGAAGATAAAAACAGGAGATTATAAATTGGATTTATAGAAAATAAAATAGAATTATATATACAAAAAGAAACAGCTATGAGATTGGATAACCAAAATCATAGCTGTTCCTTTTTAGTTGAGTTGTATTATAAATATATGGTTGAGCTAAATTATGTGGGATAGTAACTTATAGTACTTATACCCCGAAAGTAGGATTTCCTCATCAAAATCAAAATTATTACTATGAAGAGGAATATTTGTTCCAGTGCCAAGAAGTGCAAAAACCGCAGGGGACTTTGTTCCATAGTATGAAAAATCCTCAGAAATCATAATTGGTTCTTCCAATTCCTTATAGAAACTTAATGTTTCTAAATGTGGCTTTATTTTATTATAAAGCTCACTGTCATTTATAACAGGCAAATAGCCATATGAGCAATGAACTATTATTTTGCATCCATATAACATTTCATAATGTTTTGCAATTTCATTTAATCTTTGCTCCATAAAATCAAAGGTTTCAAGTTTAAAGGCTCGCATGGTTCCTACCAGATGAGCATTGCCGGCAATAACATTTCTGGCACTTCCACTTCGCATTTTACATATTTTTAAAAGAGTTCTCTCGTCTGACGGAGACTCTGTTTCTTGCATTTTATATATATCTAAAATATACTTTGTTGCAATTTGCAGTGCGTCTATGCCTTTATAATATGTTGCGGCATGAGTACTTTTTCCTTTTATTTCTATGTTTATTTCAGCAGATTTAGGCATTAGAGCACCTGATTTAGTTGAAAGTTGCCCTTTAGGAATATTAGGCCACAGGTGTATGCCAAAGGTTCGGATAACCTTATATTTTTCAAAGATAGATGAACTGACAATATCTCTGGCACCACCGGTAGTTTCTTCGGCAGGCTGAAATATAAGCAATATATTGTACGGAAAGTCATTAGTATTATTTACATACTCTGCAAAGCCCAAAAGCATTGACATATGACCGTCATGACCGCAACCATGCATTTGCCCCGGCTTTTCGGAAATAAAGTTATGTGTATTTTTTTCGGGCATTGTCAGACCATCCATATCGCTTCTATAAGCAATTGTAAATTCTTTGCCTTTATTAAAGAAAGCACAAACACCGGTATTTACTACACTTGTAAATTCACAATCCATATTCCCCATCACACTCATGATGTAGTCTCGTGTTTCAAATAATTGATCCCCTATTTCAGGGATACGATGAAGCCTACGATGATGTTTAACTAAGGTGTCCAACATATTATTATCATTAAACTCGTCCATCTTAAATATCTCCTATTTAAGTTTGTTTTTCCACAAATGGATAATAATATTCATTATAAGGATAAACAAACATTGATATAATACAATTTTTGTGCTGATGTGTCAAATGAAAACGAAAAAAATTTGTAATGTAATTATATTACAACATAAAATCATCACACTTTTATGTTATAATATAGACTTAAAATTACGCTTGAAGGGAGAAATATTTGCATGCTGGGATATGTAATTCCAGAAAAGGGTGAATTGAAGATTAGGGAATATGATATATATAAATCATATTATTGCGGGATTTGTAAAAGCGTAGGCAGACGATATGGACAATTTCCAAGACTTACACTAAGCTATGATTTTGCTTTTCTGGCAGTTCTACTAGATTCTCTTCAGAAAGAAATGGAAGAAATTACACAGGAGCGATGTATACGCCATCAAATTAAAAAAAGTCCTGTGGCAAAGGAAAGCGAAGCAATAAAATTTGCCGGGGATGTTATGCTTATTTTAGCGTATTATAAATTGATAGACGATTATATAGACGATAAGGATTACAAAGCAAAGACTGCGTCTATGTGTTTAGCCTCTGCCATAAGAAAACTGCGAGCAGTGAAGCCTGAGTTATGTGAATTAATTGAAACAAACTTAAATGGGCTGTCTGCATTGGAAAAGGAAAAGTGTGCAGAGCTTGATAGAGTGGAGGAACCCTTCGCAAACATTATGATGGAAGTTTTTCAGGCTGGAGTAATGGACTCATCATTTAGTGAAAAGCTAAACATAGATAATACAAAAAAACTCATGGGTCATATAGGTTACCATTTAGGGAAATGGATATATTTGATTGACGCCTATGAGGATATAGAAGAAAACCTACAAAAGAAAACCTACAATCCACTGATTTACAGGTTCCAATATGAACAGAACAATGAAGATTTAGATACGTTTAGAGAAAGGATAAAACCCATTGTTGAATTTAATCTTTTTCACTATCTGGCAGAAATAAGTAATGCTTTGGATTTATTGGAAATTAAAAAAAACAGAGGTATTATTGACAATATAGCGTATTTCGGTTTGCGAAGAAAAACTGAAAATGTGTTGGAAAATATAGACAAAAACAAAAAAAGTAAGTAACATAAATTCAAAAAGATTTATTGTAATATTTGTGAGTTTTAAATATAAAAATTAGAAGGAATAGGAGACAACAATACATGAATAATCCATACGAAGTTTTAGGAGTTAGACAGAATGCCAGTGAGCAAGAGATAAAATCGGCATATAGGGAACTTGTAAAGAAATATCATCCTGACAAGTATCAAAATAACCCATTATCTGATCTTGCAGAAGAAAAGTTACAAGAAGTAAATGAAGCCTATGATTACCTTATGAAGAACGGCAGTAATCCATCGGTAAATAACAATTCAGGGTTTTCCAATAACCAGGAACAAAGTACACCGGAATATAATGATATAAGAGGTATTATAGATTCAGGTAACTTAAACTTTGCAGAACAAAAATTAGCGAAAATTAGAAACCGTGATGCAGAATGGTTTTTCTTATCAGGAATGATTTCTTATAAAAGAGGTTGGTATGATGATGCAATAGCGAAAATTAGAACAGCAATCAATATGAATCCAAATAATTTTGAATATCAAAATGCATTGGGAAGTATAATGAACTCAGGGAGAATGTATCAAAACAATTCATTTGGCAGAGGATATCCAAATAACGACGATATGATGTGCAAAATGTGTCAAATGTATATTTGTGCAGATTTTTGCTGTGATTGCATTTAGTTCAATATTATTTAGTTCAATATTATGATGATGGGTATGGGGGATAATATGGATAATAAAGTTAATACCGGAGGAAAAAATGGAAAGATAATTGCATTGGGGGGAATACTCTTGGCATTATCATTGGTGAGTCTTTATATAGCATCATTTGTTCCGGGGTTTGAAATTACTTTTTATACTTTAAGCTCTATATTTGTTCCTATAATGATGATAGAAAGTAAAGGCAAAGGTGGATGGCTGCTTTACATTGCGTGCTCTATTTTGGCATTAGTGATTTTACCCAATAAGGTTGCAGCGGTTCCTTATATCTTTTTCTTTGGAATATATGGTATCTTAAAATGCTATATAGAAAAAGTTAAATCACCGGCAATGCAATTGGTCATAAAGTTTTCTATCTTTACAACTTTAATAGTTGTGGCATATAACTTTTTCTATAGTTTGTTTTTTGGTGTTATTACAGTAAAGGATTATGCACCATGGATACTTTTAATTATAGCAGAAGCGTTTTTCCTAGTTTATGATATGCTTCTTAGTTGGGCTATAAATTATTATTATAGAAGATTTTACGGGCGAATTTAGATGCTACATTATTTTAGACGTTACATTATTTATGGGACAATTAGATAATATTAAATATAAAGATAAACGAAATTTTATAAATATAAAATAAACGAAATTTGAGACTGTATATATGGGTTATAAATCCCAGCTATACAGTCTTTTTATTGTTGCCCTGCCGTAGCTAAGATACGGCACGCAAGCCTTATACGAAAAATTGCAAAGTATACTTACACCCCCATGATGTTTTTATGGTCATATTATATAAGTTTCCAAAATAATCTATATAAACTAATAAGTTTATTTAGCTAATCATTATTGCAGGCTCTATTGTTTATTAAGCTATGTGAATAAATAGTGATACAGGTACAACTTTAAGGATAAATTTATTTAATTATTGTTTTATGTGATAAAGAAACAGAAATGGGGGATTCTTTATGAATATAGCGATTGTAGGTACTGGTGCAATGGGAACGGTTCTTAAAGGTTTAATTGAAGAAAAAGAAAATATGGAATGTGTGGCCTTTATAGAACCTATGAAAGGTGAAAGCTTGGAAGATGTAGAAAATGATATAGATGTTATTATAGATTTTAGTAATCCTGCAAATTTAAATAAAATAGATGAATTCGTAAGAAAAAAAGGTTGCGGTGTAGTATTTGCAACCACAGGATTTGATGAATTGCAAGATGTTCAGATAAGAGAATTATCAAGAAAAGTGCCAGTTGTAAAAACGGCAAATTTTTCATTGGGAATAACTGTAATGAAGAAGGTAATCGATATTATTACACCTGTGCTAAGGGATAGTTTTGATATGGAAATAATTGAGAAACATCATAATATGAAGCTTGATTCTCCAAGCGGTACAGCAAAACTATTAGCCGACGCCATGAACCCCAAAAAAGAATATGCGCTTATTCACGGTAGGACAGGAAATAGAAAAAGAGCAAAGGAAATAGGCATTCATGCAATAAGAGGTGGAACAATTGCAGGGGAGCATACAGTACTATTTGCAGGAGAAGATGAAATACTCGAGATAAAGCACACTGCTCTATCTAAAAAGATTTTTGCTGCCGGGGCATTAAAAGCGGCAGAATTTGTTTATGAAAGAATTATTACCGGTATTCAAAATGAAGCTGTAGGCGTAGGTCTTTATGATATGGATGATGTGCTGTTTCATTAAATCAAAAGATTAAGTATTTAAAAATATAATAATTAATGTAGGAGATACACATGGAAACAAGAGAAATCATTGAACTAATAAAAAAGTCAGAGAGAAAAACCCCCGTAAAAGTTTATATCAAAGAATCAGAGGAAACCCTATTTCCAAATTGTAAAACATTTAAGCTGGGTGAAACTGCTGAAGAGACAAATAAACTGGTGTTTGGGGAATGGGAAGATATAGAAACTGCTTTAAAGAACCAAAAAAACAGTATTATCGAATGTGTAGTAGAAGGTCAGTGTAGAAATTCTATACTTTCACTTCTTGACACAAAAAAATTAGAAGCCAGAATTGAACCGGGTGCCATTATAAGAGAAAATGTCAAAATCGAGAGCAATGCAATAATTATGATGGGAGCAATAATAAATATTGGTTCAGAGGTGGGCAGTGGAAGCATGATAGATATGGGAGCCATATTAGGAGCAAGGGCAACTGTGGGAAAGAACTGCCATATTGGAGCGGGTACAGTGCTTGCCGGCGTTTTAGAACCACCGGGGGCAAAACCCGTCATTATCGAGGACGATGTAGTTATAGGTGCAAATGCAGTAGTCTTAGAGGGCTGTACAGTGGGAAAAGGTGCAATTGTTGGAGCAGGGGCAGTAGTAACTAAGGATGTGCCTGAAAATACAGTAGTTGTTGGGGTTCCTGCAAGGGTTATAAAAATGAGAGAAGATATAAGCGTGGAGAAAACAGAGATACTCCCTTGCTTAAGAGAATTATAATTTAAAATATTTTGTGTGTGTTAAAAGGGCTATCTTCATGAGGATAAGCCCTTTTTCCAGCATTTGCAACACAACTTTTTTCATGATATAATTATTGAGATGGGAAATGAAATTGACATACTTTTTAAATATGAGAGGAAATTTTAGTGATAACAATTTTGGTTGTAGAGGATTCTATAAAGGATAGGATATGTTATGAAAGGGTTTTATCAAATCTAAAGGAAGTAGAATATTTTTTTGCAAATTCCGGAGAAGAAGCTCTTGAAATGGCTAAAAAAGTACATATTGATTTATTTATTTTAGATGTTGAACTACCCGGGATGAGTGGGTTTGAGCTGGCATCAACCTTGAGAAGAATGGAAATATATACATTAGCAATGATTATTTTCATTACCGGATACTCTAAGGAACAATTGGAGGCATTCAAAAGATTTCATTGTTATGATTATATTTTAAAACCTTTTAATGAGTTAGAGTTTAAGGAGAAGGTTGTAAAGCTTATAAAGCAAATGAATATACAAATGCTCAAGCAGGATAAAATGAAAATTATTTTCTTTGAAACCGCTGAAGGTATACAGCTGATACCAACTAACAAAATAAAATATGCAGTGACTGAGTTGCGAAAGTGCCACTTATATACAGAGTTACAGACTGAGCCGTTTATAAGCAGTAGCGTTTTCCTTAAAGATTTAATAGAGGAAGTAAACGAGCCATATTTTATTCAGTGTCATAAATCCTTTGCTGTAAATGTAAAGCACATTAAATCTATAGAGCAACTAACATATAGATTATGGAAGATTACTCTATTTAATTCTGAAACTGAAGTAGATGTAGGTAAAAAGTTTTATGATCAAGTTGCGTTAAAGTTGGAAGAATGGATTGAAGAGCAGCGGAGGAGCAAATAATGAACTTAATAGAAGACTTTATAGGATCGACCATTGAGATATTTATGGCTATGATTCTAATGAATTTATTTAGTGAAGTATATTTAAAAGATAGATTAAGGACTTTTGCCTGTATTGTATTATCGGCTATGCTTACAGCAGTGGTTGGAATAGTGCAAATTCCTTTTTTATCCATATTAAACTACTTTTTTATAACCGTTATTTTCATGGTTATTTTGAAAAGAAATTTTTGGGATATTTTATTTGAATTTGTTTTCTCTTTAGCTACCATGATGGCAATGCAATATGCATTAATAACAATTTTTTATGAAATCTTAGGAGAGGATTCTCTAAACTTTATTAGTAGATTAGCACAATTGATAATAAGCTTAGCAATAGTTTCATCAACATTGCTCAGTGTAAAACTACAAAGGCGTACAAGGAACTTCTACTATATTTATCAGGAACAAATACATTTTGTAGGTATAATGCTTTTTAGCTTCTGTGCTATTGAATTGTACTTGTGGAAGACCAGTGAGACTAATGCTTTTAATCAATCAGCAGTGGTTTTAATATATACAATAGTATGGTTTTGCTTAAGCGCTTACTTACTGAAAAAGTTGGTAGAAAACAGAAATCAACAAGAGAATATAAGACTACATCAACAATACATGGAAACAACAGAGAATTTGTTAGATGACCTATATAGTGAAAAACATGATTTTAATAAACATCTACAAGCCATTTATGGAATTTGCCAATACATGGAGCCGCAACTTGCAGTAGATGAAATAGAAGCATATATTGATGCACTTAAGAAGCATGAACTAAAAAAGAAAGAAGACAAGGTATCTATAAATACCGGTAATGGAGTTATTAACGCATTGCTGTACTCTAAGTCCAAAGAAGCAGAAAAGAACGGCATCGCTTTAAATTATATGCCAACGGGTTCCTTTCCCACATTTCCGTGTGAGACATATGAACTGGTTCAAATAATAGGTAACCTAATAGATAATGCTTTGGAATACTTAAGCACGTTAGAAGAGAGTGAACGAAAGGCCATATTGACCATAAGTGAATATGATAATAAGAAAATAATTGAAGTGAGAAATACCTACTATCTCGAGAGGAGTGGAAACGCAAGTATTTCTCACAATAAGACTTATAGTACAAAACAAGGCCAAAGGCGAGGCTATGGATTGCAAAATGTAAAAACCATAACCTCAAAATATAATGGGAAATTTAGCCTTTATTTTGAAGGCAATCAATTTATTGTTGAAGTCTTATTTTAACAATTCCTTCGGACAAGCAGGTTCTCCGTGATATGTAAGAGAAGCTGCGGAAACTGTTGTAGTTGCAACACAGATTAAAAATAAAGCACTTGAGCTTAAAAGAAATGATTTGATTTTTTTAAACATATCGATTCTCCTTTTTTAATTGTTTGTGTAATTTTAAAAACAATAACTCGACAGAATGTAAAAATAGTGCCCAACAACTTATAGTGATGATTAAGTTATCTTTTAAAACCACCAATACTATAACGTTAAATATACAAAGATAGATTATGGAAAAGTATTTGTTCTGCAAATACTTTTTCCTACTTAAAATAGGTCTTGCTTCAGAAGGAGCAAGTGGACAAATACAGATGATGATACTGCTTATTGCTAGTAAACAATAACAACTCAATTGCTGGAGTTTTAACAGCGGAAATACAAATATAGAAAGAAAGAAATATGTAAGACTAAATAAAAAACAAGGAATACTCTTTTGGAAATGGACTCCACCTGTGCTTATGCGAATCGGAAGGATTAGCAGCATGACAATTAAAAAAGTTTTAGCTTGTCCAAGTAAAGCAAAAATCAAAAGTAATAGTAAAGTCTTAATTAACTCGTTTTTTATTACAGCCAGAGCATATGTTACTTTTATTATTCCCAACTCATCTGTAACTTTTTGTTCTTGCAATTTTAAAATATATGCCTCTGAAATACTTTTCATATGCACCTACCTTTTATATTTCATAACCCCTTTTGACAATGATCATTTAACATAATCATAGGACTTTTGGCTAAAAAATCAATAGTAAAAACATGAAATGTTGTTTTGATAGTATGAAAAGTGAAAATTCACATTTCGTACCTTCCAGACAACATTTTAGACAAAATGGATTGACATAAAAAAAGTAAAAACGTATGCTAGATAATGTTGTAAAAATATTGGAACAAAATGGCTATATATACCCAATAGCTGCAATAAATTATCTTTAATCTAAATAATCGGCATGGCTTTCAAGGGAGATATTATGTTTAGACGAAATTTGTTTGCAGAAAAAATAATACTTCTTTTAATTATTGCAACTATAGTAATGATACAGTTACCATTTCGTTACACCCAGTATGGTGTGACGCTGAACATAGCGGAAAACATAGAAAAAAAGGAAGGAAAACGTCCTATCTATATTTCTTATGATTCAGAAAAGAGTCAGGGGCTTTTAAAGGTAATGGTATTTTCTTACTTGGTAGAGGATGATAATGGACTAAAAGTATATAAAAGAGGTTGTTCCATATTTGTTAAACATCAGTTTTTGCCATTATATAAAAAGGAATTATTTTTTATTAAAGATATGGAGTACAATGGCGTTCTTCCCATATTTACTTTCACAGTACGAGATATGAAGCAAGTAAATATAGTGGAGATAACAAATCAAAAAATAAACATTCTATTTGTAGAAAATATTGTTTTAAATGAAATTTTTAAGTGTGTGTGTTTTATTGTATTATTGATTTTAGCAATTATTTGTATTGTTTATGGACGGAAACTTAAACCTCTAAAAGAGGCTGTTTCCTATGATTTGGATGTGAAAATTGAACGGGGAACCATACCAGAAAAATAAAGAAGAAAGTAAAGTGATGTTCAAAGACTTGATTTTTTTTTGAAAAAATGATATTATAACCTTTACGTGATTTGTATAGCTTTAAGACGAGCATATAGTAAATAAAATTACAAAGCATTAGAAAGTAAAGGTACAAATATGGAAATTGAAATGAAATACGGCATTGGGGATAAAGAAATTGCCGCAAACATTTGGGATGATGAGTATCTTTTGAGTATTGAAGAGCCCGAGACAAGAGAAAAGATATTAATGAAAGCGGCTTACTTTGATACAGAAGATTTGGTTCTTTCGAAAAATGATATTGCCCTAAGGGTTCGTATGGAAGGCAGCAGAATTGTTGCAACCCTAAAGTGGAAAGGAAAGAATGAAGGAGGACTTCATATTAGAGAAGAACTTAATGTTCCAGTAGATGATGAAGCTTGTTTTATTATGCCTGATCCGCAGCTTTTCAAAGAAAGTGAAATTGGACAAGAGGTTATTGCTTTAATTGGTTTTAAAAAGCTTTACAGCATCATGGAAACAAACTTTGTCAGAAGTAGAGTTAGAATTGATAACGGCAAGGGCATTATGGAAGTATCCATTGATAACGGGGAAATTATTACTGATAAAGGTACGGAACATATATCAGAAATAGAGATAGAACTGTTTTCGGGAGAACAAGAAGCTCTTGAAGAGGTTACAAAAATTATTGCTGATAAATATGGATTGTTACCTGAAACCAGAAGCAAGTATGCCCGAGGTCTTACTCTATTAGGCTTTGAAAGATAGAACAGAAAATAGTAAATAAAATATAAAATTTATATAATAAAAAACGGATACTACATAGTATCCGTTTTTTATTACCCGGTTTTATATCAATTTTATATCAATTTAATTGTATTTGCTTAAAAATAGTAATAAAATAGATACCAGTTAAATTCTTATAAATTCTTAAATTAAAAAAGGAGAAAAGCTGTTATGTTGGAAAGAGAGAATAACCCAAAAGTAGCTTTGGTAAGCGTGGGGATAATATTATTTTTTGTTATAATACTTGCGGTGCCCTATTCCAGAGAGATATTCAGAGTAATAAGCGGAGAACATCCTTTTTTATTGGGATTCATAAAATTTGCATTGCTTGCCACAGTTGGAGAAATAATATCCTTAAAGTTTTCCCAAGGAGTATGGAAATGCCCCAGTAAGATAATTGAAAGAGCTTTTATATGGGGAATCCTAGGTGTAATTATTACCTTTGCACTGAAGGTATTTGCATCCGGAATAGGTTCTGTAGTTCAAAACGGACTATTGCCGGGAGAAGGCAATTTATTTTTAACAGCACTATACACAAGTATTGCAATGAATGTTCTTTTTGGACCGACTATGATGGGCATACATAGGATTACTGATAAGAACATAGATATGAAGGTTGAAGGCGTACAAGACATAACAATATATAAGGTTGTTCAAAACGTAAATTGGGGAAGCTTTGTATCTTTTGTAGTTCTTAAAACGATTCCTTTGTTCTGGATTCCTGCACATACCATTACCTTTATGCTTCCGTCGGAATATCAAACTATCATGGCAGCTTTTTTATCGGTGGCATTAGGAATTATTTTAGGATTTTCAGCTAAAATTAAAAGTTAAAAGCTTACAATTAGGTGACGGATATATGAAAAATATATCCGTTTTTTTGTTCTATCGTTTATTTTTTATTATTTTGTAGTGGTTTTGCACTTTTTCTAAGGTATTTTTGCTATAATTCTTTACTTTTAGCCCTTTTAGGGGTATAATAATGTGCATTATGGGTATAGAATCATAGTATATGTTAAAAAAGGATGGTTACTCTGGCAAAAAAGAGGTACATAGTATATATACATAGTGCATATGTGAACCAGGGTTTAATTTTTAGGAGGAAAATATATAATGAAATCAACATTTATCTCAAGAGAAAAGAACGACGTAAAGTTTACAATGGAATTTACTGGGGAAGAGTTCGAAGCGTCAGTAATTGCAGCATATCAGGCTAACAAAGGTAAGTTTGCAATTGATGGTTTTAGAAAAGGTAAGGCTCCAAGAAAGTTAATCGAAACATATTATGGAGAAGATGTTTTCTTTGAAGATGCTATTAATAACTTATTCTCACAAAATTATATTAAAGCTCTTGACGAATTAAATATTAATGTTATAGACAGACCAAATGCAGATTTCAGTGAAATTAAGAAGGGTGAAGGTTTCACAGTGACTATTACAGTAACTGCTTATCCTGAATTTGAAGTAAAGAACTATAAGGGTGTTGAAATTGCAAAAGTTGAAAACAAAGTTACAGACGAAGAAGTAGACAAGGAATTAGAAACACTAAGAGATAGAAATGCAAGAATGGTAATTGCAGAAAGACCGGCAAAAGAAGGGGATACTGTAATTATTGACTACTCCGGATTCGTTGGAGAAAACCAGTTTGAAGGAGGTACTGCTGAAAGACAACCTCTAAAACTTGGTTCAAATACATTTATTCCGGGATTTGAAGAACAGCTTATCGGATGCAGTGCTGAAGAAGAAAAGGATGTTGTAGTAACATTCCCAACAGAATACCATGCAGACGATTTAGCAGGAAAAGAAGCTGTATTTAAGTGTAAGGTTCATGAAGTAAAGGAAGAAGAAAAGCCTGAACTAAATGATGAATTTGCAAAAGATGTTAGCGAATTTGACACACTTGAAGAATTAAAGAAAAATACAAGAGAAAAGTTAGAAAATATTGCAGAGGTTAGTTCTGTTACTGAAATGAAGAACTCTGCACTTGAAAAAGTATTTGAAGCTAATGATATTGAAGTTCCGGCAGTTATGGTGGAAGATGAAATTGACAATATGCTACAGGAATTTGAATATCAATTAAAATATCAGGGCTTAGATCTTCAACAGTACTTCCAGTATATGGGCAAGGAAGCAAATGATGTTAGAGAAGAACTAAGAGAAGAAGCTGCAAAGAAGACAAAGACAAGAATGTTAATCTCAGCTATTGCAGATGTTGAAAAGATTGAAGCATCTGAAGAAGAAGTTAATAAGGAATTGGAATTAATGGCAATTCAGTATAACTTAGAAGTAGATAAGATTAAGTCAATGCTTGGAGCAGAAAATTTTGCTGCACTTGAAAAAGATATTAAGATGAAAAAAGCTGTAGATTTCGTTTATGATAACGCAGTAATTAAATAAAAAATAAATTTTATGTGCAGTTGGTTAAAATAGGAATCAACTGCACATACTATCTAGTATATGTGAAAAGGGAGGGATTTATATGCCAATGATACCTTATGTCATTGAAAATACCGGAAAAGGCGAACGTTCCTATGACATCTACTCAAGATTACTAAAAGACAGAATAATCTTTATTGGAGAAGCTATAGATGAACATATTGCTAGTTTAGTAGTAGCACAACTTTTATTTTTAGAAGCTGAAGATGCAAAGAAAGATATTTGTATCTACATTAATAGCCCAGGGGGTTCTGTTACGGCAGGTATGGCTATCTATGATACAATGCAATATATAAAACCGGATGTGTCTACTATATGTATAGGTATGGCTGCAAGCATGGGAGCTTTTTTACTTTCTTCTGGGGCAAAGGGCAAGAGATTTGCATTACCAAATGCTGAAGTTATGATTCATCAACCTCTTGGAGGTGTTAATGGTCAGGCTTCGGATATTAAGATTCATGCTGACTGGATATTAAAGACTAGAGAAAAATTAAACAAAATTTTAAGTAGTAATACAGGGCAAGATTTAGCTAAGATAGAAAGAGACACAGATAGAGACAATTTCCTTAGCGCAGCAGAAGCCGCAGAATATGGCTTAGTTGACAAGGTAATTGAATTCAGACCATAACTAAGGGGGAAATTATGACCAAATATGATGAAAGCAAGCAATTAAAATGCTCTTTTTGCGGAAAGCCTCAAGATCAGGTTAGAAGATTAGTTGCAGGACCTGGTGTATATATCTGTGATGAGTGCATTGAGCTTTGTCAGGATATTATAGCGGAAGAGTTTGCGAATACTGACAAAGACAAGAGCTTGGAACAGGGCATTAAACTTTTAAAGCCTATGGAAATATCTAGAATTCTATCTGACTATGTAATTGAACAAGACGATGCAAAAAAGGCACTAGCGGTTGCTGTTTATAACCACTATAAGAGAATTAATTCATTGAGCAAGAAAAGCGACGATGAAGTTGAAATTCAAAAAAGCAATATTGTAATGATAGGCTCAACAGGCTCAGGTAAAACATTATTAGCTCAGACATTAGCTAAAATATTAAACGTACCTTTTGCTATTGCTGATGCTACAGCTTTAACTGAAGCTGGATATGTTGGGGAAGATGTTGAAAATATTTTGCTTAAGCTTATTCAAGCAGCAGATTATGATATAGAAAAGGCTCAAAAAGGCATAATATATGTAGACGAGATTGATAAAATTGCAAGAAAGTCTGATAATCCTTCAATCACTAGAGATGTTAGCGGTGAAGGAGTGCAACAGGCATTGCTTAAAATACTTGAAGGAACGGTTGCAAGTGTACCTCCGCAAGGCGGTAGAAAGCATCCTCATCAAGATTTCATCCAATTTGACACAACTAACGTACTGTTTATTTGTGGAGGAGCCTTTGATGGCTTAGAAAAAGTTATTCAAAGAAGAATTGGTGAAAAAACCATAGGATTTAATTCAGAGATAAATGTAGCGGAAGCTGACGTTAAGGAATTAGTGAAAAAAATTCAGCCTGAAGATTTAATGAAATATGGATTGATTCCTGAATTTATAGGAAGATTACCGGTAATAGTTACTTTGGAAGAACTGTCAAAAGACGCGCTTGTTCGTATAATTACTGAACCTAAAAATGCGTTATTAAAGCAATACAAGAAATTATTTGCAATGGACGATGTTGAGTTAGAAATTGAAACAGAAGCCATTGAACGTGTTGCTGAGAAGGCTATTGAGAGAAAGACTGGTGCAAGAGGTTTAAGAAGTATATTAGAACGCATTATGACAGATATTATGTATGAAATTCCGTCAAGAAATGATGTTCGAAAATGTATTGTTACAAAAGGCACAATTGATAATGACACAATGCCAACATTAGTGCTTGTAGATTCGAGCCAAGAAAAAAATACAGAATCTGCATCATAACAGAAATAGCAGGCGGCAATTTTGTCGCCTTATTTTGTTTGCAGGAGGAAAATATATGACTGATCAGAAAAAGAAAGATATTTTAGATAAATTAAAGGATGAACTCGAAAAGGCGCTTGATGAATCCGACCGTTTACTTTCGGATTTTGAAAACTATGAAGATTTATCTGAAGCTGATGGTGAAACGGAAGAACAGGTCAGCGAGTTCGGCGAAGAAGACGGAAGCAAGGTTTTGCCTATGATTCCGTTGCGTGGAATTTCTATTTTCCCGAGCATGGTACTTCATTTTGATATAGGCAGAGAAAAATCCATTAATGCTTTGGAAAAAGCAATGATTATGAATCAACAGATTTTTCTTGCTACACAAAAAGATGAAAATATGGATTTACCTACAATAGATGACTTTTATCACGTAGGAACAATAGCTAAAATTAAACAAATGCTTAAGTTGCCGGGTGACTCTATTAGAGTTTTAGTTGAAGGTGTTAGCAGAGGTGAAATACAGGAAGTCATTTTAGAGGTTCCGTATTTTAAATGCAGAGTTATTGAAACTCCGGACAATGAACCTGATGAAATTAACAATAAAACCAAGGCTTTAATGAGAGCTACTCTTTCAGCTTTTAAGGAGTATTTGTCACACAATACAAAAGTTTCTAAGGATGTATATTCAAGTATTTCTTCAATAACTCAGCCGGGCAGAATGGCTGACTTGATTACTTCTCACATAACTATTAAGCCGGAAGAAAAGCAAGATGTGTTGGAATGCTATGATATAGATGAGAGGTTAGAGAAGGTAAGTGAAATACTTACTCGTGAAATACAAATTCTAAAGATAGAATTAGATATAAATACTAAGCTTAAGGATGCAATCAATAAGCATCAAAAAGAATATTATTTACGAGAACAGCTTCGTGTAATTCAAGAAGAGCTTGGGCAAACAGAGGATGCAGAAGATGAAGCTGACAATTGGAATAAACAGCTGAAAAAATTAAAGATGCCTGCTAAAACTGCGGAAAAGGTAAGCAAAGAAATAAAGAGATTTAGTAAACTTGCGCCTTCATCGTCAGAAAGCAGTGTTATAAGGACTTATGTTGAGACTATTCTATCCTTACCTTGGAACAAAGCTTCTAAGGCTAATATTGATTTAAAGAAGGCTGAAAAGATTCTTAATGAAGATCATTACGGGCTGGAAAAGGTAAAGGACAGAGTTCTTGAATATTTAGCCGTTATTCAGCTATCCAATAGCATCAAAGGGCCAATTCTATGTTTAGTTGGACCTCCGGGAGTAGGTAAAACTTCTATAGCCAGATCTGTGGCAAGAGCAACAAACAGAGAATTTGTAAGAATGTCTCTTGGTGGAGTTCGTGATGAAGCAGAAATAAGAGGACATAGAAGGACTTACATTGGGGCAATACCGGGAAGAGTTATTTCCGGCATGAAGGATGCGGGTACAAATAATCCTGTATTCTTGCTTGATGAAGTAGATAAAATCGGTGCAGACTTTAAAGGAGATCCGGCATCAGCATTGCTGGAAGTGCTTGATCCTGAACAGAATAAAGATTTTATGGATCATTATCTTGAAATTCCGTTTGATTTATCAAAGGTGATGTTTATAACAACAGCTAACAGTGTTGATACTATTCCTAGACCACTGCTTGACAGAATGGAAGTTATAAGTGTCTCCGGGTATACTGAGGAAGAAAAAGTTAACATTGCTGAAAAGTATTTAATACCGAAAAAGGTTAAAGAACATGGACTAAAGCAAGGGGATATAAATATTTCTGAGCATACGGTTCGTGATTTGATAAATTACTATACCAGAGAGTCCGGCGTTAGAAACTTAGAGAGAGAAATTGCGAACCTATGCAGAAAGGTTGCAAGAAAAATTGTTACAAATAAAGAAAAGACCTACAGAATAACACCAAAGAATTTAGAAAATTATTTAGGAAAGAAAAAGTACAGGTTTGACCTAATTAAGGATGAAAATGAAGTTGGAGTTACAACAGGACTTGCTTGGACTGTAGTTGGCGGAGATACGTTGTTTATAGAAACAACTTGCGTTCCCGGAACAGGTAGACTTGTTTTAACCGGCCAGCTTGGTGAGGTTATGCAAGAGTCTGCAAAGGCTGGAATAAGCTATATCAGATCTATTGCAAATAGATTGGATGTTGCGGAGGACTTTTATAAGACACAGGATTTGCACATTCATATACCTGAAGGTGCTACACCTAAGGATGGTCCTTCTGCGGGGGTAACAATGTGCACCGCTATCATTTCTACATTGACTAATACTCCGGTAAGGAAAGATGTAGCAATGACCGGTGAGATAACTTTAAGAGGGAAAGTTCTTCCGGTTGGAGGTATTAGAGAGAAAGTATTGGCTGCTCATAGGGCAGGTATCAAAAAGGTTCTTCTTCCTGAGGATAATGAACGTGATATTGATGATATACCTTCCAATGTAAGGAAAAAGTTAGAGTTTGTGCTTATAAAGACTGTTGATGATGCACTTAAACATGCCCTTGTTAAGTAAAAAACTATTGAGCACATATAGAAAGTATTAAGGAAAAGTGTTATGATTATAAAGAAGGCTGATATTGAAACAGTAGCTGTAAAGCCAAGTCAATATCCGGAATCAAATGTACCTGAAATTGCTTTTGCTGGTAGATCTAATGTAGGGAAGTCGTCCCTATTAAATCTTTTAACCAATAGGAGAAAACTGGCAAGAACCAGTGGTAGCCCCGGAAAGACCAGAACAATCAACTTTTATAGGATAAATGATGAATTTAGAATTGTAGACTTACCGGGATATGGTTATGCTAAGATTTCAAAATCTCAATCTGCAGGTTGGGGTGAAATGATAGAAACCTACTTGGAGGGAAGACCTACATTGCTAAAAGTAGTTCAGTTGGTGGATATTAGACATGCGCCTTCGGCACAAGATGTGCAAATGTATGAATACCTTAGACATTTTGGGTTAGATGGTTTAGTTGTTGCAACTAAAGCGGATAAGGTTTCTAGTAATGAAAGACAAAAATGTTTAAGCGTTATAAAAAAGACGTTAAATCTATCTGGGGATGATAAAATTATACCTGTTTCTACGCTGAAAAGAACGGGATACGACACTTTGCTAGATGAATTGGAGCACATCATTCAAAACTCTAATGTAGCCGGTGTGCCTGAGGAGTAAAGCTAAGGGTCAAACAGGAGAGCAAAATATGTATCAATTTATTGGTTACAATGTTATTCTCAAAAGGATTAAGGCAATAAAATTTATGATGAAGGACAAAACCGTACCCTTTAGAAAAAAACTTTTGGTTGCATTGGGTATTGTATATTTGTTCCTTCCCATAGATTTAATTCCGCCTGTGCTTTTTCCTATAGCTTGGATGGATGATTTGGTGCTTTGGATATGGATATTGTGGCACTTAAAAGATCAATTAGACAAATATTGGGTTGGAGAAAAAGCCGAGGATTTATCAAAAAAATACAAAGACAAAGACATTATAGACAATGCGAACTATGAAGTAAATGTCGACGATAACAAGGAGTCAAATTGATGGAAAATAATTATCAAGATAAGATTGGTACTGTAATGATTACACAGGAACAAATTTTAAAAAGGGCAGAGGAGATTGGAAATCAGATTACTGAAGACTTTGCCGGTGAAGAAGTTCTTGTGGTAGGTATTTTAAAGGGTGCAGTTCTATGGATGGCTGATGTTGTTAAAAATATTAAGCTTGACTGTGCGCTTGATTTTATGGCTTGCTCTAGCTACGGAGCATCCACAAAGAGCTCAGGAGTTGTTAGGATTTTAAAGGATCTTGACGCTTCAATAGAAGGAAAAAATGTTATAATAGTTGAAGATATTGTTGACTCAGGAATTACTCTAAACTATTTAAAGACTAATCTTGAGGGAAGACAGGCAAAATGCATAAAAATATGCTCTCTATTAGATAAACCTTCAGGCAGAAAAATTGAATTGAAGGCAGATTATGTAGGCTTTACTGTAGAGGATAAGTTTATTATTGGATATGGGCTTGACTTTGACCAAAGATATAGAAACTTACCATATATAAGCTTTTTAGAGGACTAAACTTAGATAAGTATATACTCACCAAAATATTATTGAGGGAGTATATGGTTAATATACATAAAAGGAGAAATAAAATGAGCTATCAAGTAAAAATCGGATTATCAAACAAACACCTACACTTAAGTGATGCACATATCGAGGCATTGTTCGGAGCAGGACATAAGCTTACTCCAACTAAGGATTTAGTTCAACCAGGTCAGTTTGCTTGCGAAGAAAAAGTTGACATCGTAGGACCTAAGGGAACTCTAAAGGGTATTAGAGTTTTAGGACCTGCAAGACCTGAAACTCAGGTTGAATTAGCAATGACAGATGCTAGAACTGTTGGAATTAAAGCCCCAATTAGAGAATCAGGAAAGTTAGAAGGAACTCCTGGTTGTAAGCTAATTGGACCTTGCGGTGAAGTAGAACTTGACCACGGTGTAATGGTTGCTCTTAGACACGTACATCTTTCAGATGCTCAGGCGGCAGAAGCAGGAGTTAAAGATAAGGAAATCGTAAGCATCAAAATTGAAGGTGAAAGAGGACTTATTTTTGATAATGTATTAGCTCGTGTTGGTGCAGCACATGAAAGAGAAGTACATCTTGATACAGATGAAGGAAATGCAGCTGGTTGCGGACCTGATGCAGTCTGTACAATTATTAAATAATTGAAGGTTTAACCTTAACTAAAAAGAGTTTGTATGGCAGAGTTGCTTATACAAACTCTTTTTTTATAAATGAGCAGGGCTTTTTAAAATTTAGATTCTTCAAGTATGGCGGCTCTCAGAATAATGAATTTTGCATTTCGCCGAATGTAAGGTATTTATTTGATATTGAGAGGCAAATTAGTATTATGTTAAGTTGCATTGCTTGAGGCAATTACATATTAGACGGTATAATTACACTTGAAAAAGGAGGTATAGTTATATGTTTGCTGAAAATCTTAAATCAATTAGAAAGGCAAAAGGATTTACACAAGACGAACTTGCGGTTCGGCTAAATGTTGTCCGCCAAACAATATCAAAATGGGAAAAGGGGCTTTCAGTACCGGATGCAGAAATGCTGATAAAAATAGCAGAAGTATTTGAAACACCTGTTAGTGAGCTATTGGGTGCAAAATTTGAACAAGACAGTAGTCGCAATGATATAGCAGAACAGTTGTCAAGAATAAACGAGCAACTTGCAATAAAGAATAAGAGAGGAAAAATTATTCTAAAAGTTATACTGGGGGTTATTATCGGGATAATGGTTATTAACATATTCCTTGTAATGGTTGGAATGGTATCCTTTAGTATGTTTAAAGAAAACAAGGAATTGAAGGTAATAAATCAGTCTGAGAGTATTGTTCTGGAGGAGTGAAATAATACTTATATTGTCACAATTTGTCACAAGCCTCTAAAGGAATATGGTCTTAATAATTAAATAACTGTGACCTTAGCACCTGTTGACCTAGAAAGGTTAGTGGGTGTTTTTGTTTTTATGCAAGTATTTATACTAAATGTTGTGGGTAGACATAAAATGAAAGCTAAAAATTGTAATATATAAACAAAAAAATAAGGTCTTAAAAATATATAAAACTTTTTTTTAGATTCATTAGGATTGTGACTTTTCTGTGACCAATATATGGCATACTAAAGTCACATAAAATACATAAGGAAGAAACCTTAATTTTATAATATAAAAATAGGGTGGAAAATATATAATTACAATTTAAAAGAAATAGATTGGAAAGGTGAAAAAGGATGAAGAGAATGACAAAAAAAAGTTATAGTAGGTTTATGGCAGTAACCCTTGCTATAATGGTGGCTTTTACTTATTCTATTCCAGTGACTGCATTTGCAGGAATTTTAGAAAATACGGCAGAAGTAGTTAAACAAGGGGAAACAGTTTACTATGATAAGAATGGAAATAGCGTAAATGACTTTAATAGTGGAGTAGTAGAGCTTAACAAAAATATTAAAAAGCTATCAGGCGATAATGAATTTGAAATAACAGTAAAGGTTAGGACTAAAGACGAGGTTCAGACTTCTAGCAAATCTAAGGATTCTGCTACAGTTCTTGTAATGGACTTATCTTCAAGTATGAATGAATACGATGGAGATGATACAAATCGTTTGACTGAAGCTAAAAATGCAGCACTTCAGTTTTTAGATAGCTATGTTAAGAATGCGGGAGATTCTAAACGTGAATTATCTATTGTAGTATTTGCCTCAGGGGCAAAGAGATACTTAAATTGGACAGATGCTAATGATAAAAATTCCCAAAAAGGTTATTTGAAAATAAAAAAGGCAATAGAAGATATTGAGTGGGGAGATGTGCCACAAGGTGGTAACACAAACATTCATGGTGGACTAATGCTGGCAAGAAACCTTTGGAATGTACAAAATATGTCATCTATCTTAAACAAAAATGTAATATTACTAACAGATGGCGTACCTAATATGTATTCTAATGACAGTAAATCACAAGATCATATTGACGGAATAGATCGTTTTGCAACGGACTCTTATTGGTATAATGATAGTTTTGAAGATGTTCCGGTGATTTGCCAACAGATAAAGGATTTAGATAGTAGTATTTATTCTGTTTGCTATGGAATAGAAGACAAATTAGTTTATAAAAAGAGCAATAAATGGGTTGGTAATTCACATGATTGGAGAATGGATACTGAAGAGATTTCTATAAATAACTGGTTGAATAACAGGGTTAAGGTTACAAAGAACTATTCAGCAGATAATGTAGATGATTTATATAATGCATTTGAAAATATCTCAGGTAACATTGAGGAAACTATATCCACATCAAACCTATATATTGAAGATCCAATGGGAGAATTCATAACACTTGAAGACCAAGAAAATCTAGGAGAAAATGCAACCTTCACAGGAAATAAGCTAAAGATAAACCTGCTTGACGGAGAAAAGAAAGATGGAATAACCAGCTACACATTCTCATACAAAGTAAAGCTAAATACAACAGCGCAAAGCT
>JBKECQ010000102.1:0-53541 GCA_047974845.1 Aminipila sp.
GAAAAGCTAGGCTGGATGAGTCCTGTGCAATACAGACTCAACCTCTTGGCTGCATAAAGATTGCGTAGCAGTTAAAAACTACTACGCAATAAAGTCTAACTTATTGGGGTCACATCATATATTTTTACATATGGTGGCTCTTTTGGTTATAAAAACGTTACTGTAAAACTAAATTATAAAGCGTTAATGCATTTAAATAAAATATTTATTTTCAGCACGCCTTTGCCCATACACTGCTTCAAGTTCTTCCTTATGATATATGTAACCGGGGTCATCAAAGAATTTAGCTTTTGAGGGACAGAGTTTAACGCATCTACAGCATTTCATACATATTCCGGGGATTTTTGACACATCATTAAAATCTATTGAACCAAGGGGACAATTTTCTGCACAAAAACCACATTCTGTACATTTATTTAAATCTGTTTTTGGTTTAACTTTACGAATATCAATATGGTTACCATGCCTATCTCGGGGCATATAATAAGGGCCGATTTCTTCATTTTCGCAGGTAGTTACAATGCTATAATCACCGTTAAGTATTTTAAAGGCTATTTTATCAGCAAAGAGTTTGGCTTCATTTAAATCCGTGGAGTCAGGTCTATCCTGACCAAGTAAAGTCGAAAATGAATGTTCAGCGGCAAAACCACCTGCGGCTATAGTTTTAAATTGGCATTTTTGCATTATAGCTTTAAGTTCTACCAACGCATCATCATAGCTTCTGTTACCAAACATAACAATAGAAACTCCTAAGGCACCATTGCCCACCAAAGAATTAAGATATTCCAGTAATAGATTTGGCACTCGTCCGGCTATTACGGGAGTACCCAAAATAACTATATCGTCAGGAGTAAATGTTTTTGCTGAAATTCGTGCCTGAGGCTTGGTGAAATTATAGCAATCATACTTAACTCCTAATTTTTCAGCAATATTTTTTGCAATAAAGGATACCATTTTTTCTGTGGTACCTGTACCTGAAAAATACATAGCTGTTACATTTCTATCCAAAATAATCACCACCTTACTACATAAATATAATATAAACAGTTTTTTAATTCAACAAATCCTAATAAAAAACCGGATTTAATACAACATTATGTAGTCCATTCAATATGAGATGTCCTGACATAAATAAACCCCTTGGTTAATATATTATATCAATCAAGGGGGTATGGTCATGCAAAATTTCAAACAGCAGGAAAAAGATGAAATTATTGCCGTTAATGTATTTAAAAATTCAGAAGAAAAGCGCAAGAGCCTTTTTGTAGACAAAATGGTAAAAGCAATAGCAAGAAATGAAAAAAATCTTAAAATCATAAATTGTGATGGCTAAGTAATAAATTAGAGGACTAATTGCTGGAGGTACCATATGTTGGTAAAGGCTGTAGGTTATAGCAGATTAAGTAAAGAAGACATAAATAAAAGCGGTTTTGCTGGTAATAGCGAAAGTATAAAAAATCAAAACTACATGATTTCAGATTATGCTGAAAAGGAAGGGTGGACTCTCCAGGAAATCTACAGTGATGATGATTTTAAAGGTTCCGATCGCAGTAGACCGGAGTTTAACCGTTTAATATCCGATATGTATGCACACAAATTTGATGTTATTATATGCAAAAGCCAGTCTAGGTTTGTGAGGGATATAGAATTAGTAGAAAAGTACATACACGGAGTGTTTTTAGAAGAAAATATTAGATTTGTAACCATAGAAGATCATATTGATACTGCAAATATGAACAGTTCTTCCAAGAAAATATCGCAGTTACATGGCTTAACTGATACTTGGTACTTGGAGGACTTATCTAATAATATTAATGATGTTTTTGATATTAAGCGAAAAAAGGGTGAATACATAGGTTCATGGGCTCTATATGGATATTTAAAGAGTCCGGAAGATAAAAATAAGTTAATAATAGATCCGGTAGCCTCAAAAGTAGTAAAGGAAATATATATGCTTTATATAGAAGGAAACGGATTGTTGAGAATTGCAAACCTATTAAATGAGAAAGGTATTCCCAATCCATTAAAATATAAAAAGGATTTGGGAATGAAAATAGGTGCTAAAAGCAGGATAACCTCTAAGTCTTATTTATGGAGGAACGATACTATAGGTAGAATCTTGGACAATGAAATGTATATAGGAAATATGGTTCAGGGAAAGATGAAGAAGATTAGTTATAAGAGTAAAAAGCTAATCAGATTACCTGAAGAAGAATGGATAATAGTAAAAGGCACACATCCTGCAATAATAGATATTGAAACATGGAATACGGTCAGGCGAATAAGAAAAAATAAGGTAAAGCCTCGAAGAGATGGAATAATAAACATATTTAACGGCAAGATAAGGTGTCTTGAATGTAGTGAATTGATGTATGCTATTACTTATCCCAAACAAAAGGATGGTGTAAAATCTAAGACTGAGTTTAACACTACATTTCGTTGCTCTAAAAAAATAATTAATAAGAATGCCTGCAAAGCAACTGGCATTTCAATGTGTAAGATAGAAGAACAGGTCATTAAACAATTAAAGAAACTATCTCAGTTATATTTTGATGAAAATGAGATAGAAAAGAAACTTGTAATAGTAGACAGCAGGCAAGAAGCTCTTGAAAGACTAAATCAAGAAAGTGTGAGGATTGAGCAGACCATAAAGGAAAACAATCAGGCTGTAACTACTTTATATTTGGATAAGATAAAGGGGCTTATTTCAGAAAAACAATTTGTCCAGATTAATGACCAACTTATAATGGATATAAAAACCGCTGAAAATAGATTTGCAAAAATCGAGGAGGAAAGACAACTCTTATTGAAAAACAAAACTAAAAAGGAAAATATACATGAAATAATATTAAAGTATAAGAATATTGAAAAGCTTAATCGAAATATTGTATTAGAACTGATTGATTCTATATATGTAGGCAGTGAAAATGATGAGAGTAAGAAAAGAACCGTAAAAATACTTTGGAATTTTTAATATAAATTAAATATATACATAAAAAGGTATTATGTAGCTAAAAGCCATAATACCTTTTTTTTACCCTGCGTTAAAACTCTTAAAATAATTGGCTTTTCACAAGTTATACAGATAGCAATGATAAGGTTTGCGCAAACTTCTCCGTTTGGTCCAATAGTTAAATCTCTACCATAATTGTTGGTTGCCAGTCTTGTTTCACACGCAGTATTACAAAACTCGGTAAATCTAGGAAGAAATGCTGTATCAATAGTTGATGGCATACAGATCTCAAAGAAGTTTGTAAGTACTAATGGCTGTGAGCTTGTAGCAATGTTTACATCGGCACAAACTGTGAACACCACTTCATTGTTGCATTTATCGCTAAGCAATAAATCGATAGCTACTTGAACATTTCCTGATACTTCTATGCATTGTGTTCCAAAAATTGGTGTTCCCATACATTTGTCATCACATTCTGTTGTATCTGCATATAAGATTTTTTCTGAGAAAGTTCCGTCAGGTCCTACAACCTGAATAGGTTCACCCTGACAATTTTTTAAGAAAGTAGCACCAGAAATAGTAGTATTTAAGTTGAGTTTTAAATTTTTAGCATCGTCTATGTTACCTGGATTAAAGAACCTCTTACAACGTATGTCTAAAACTCTTTTTACTCTATGACCTCTTGGAATATTTGGTTTAAACTGCTGATTTTGAACTGTTTTCATTCCTTGAAGATTAAACAATACTGCGTCATATACCTTCTGAACATATAATGGTTCAGTGACTAAATCTTCAATATTTCCGCTGAACTCGCAGAGAGTGTTGGCATTACAGCAATTCTGATAGAGGTCCGGCGATACTCCTCGGTTGCCGAAACAACTCATATATTTCCCTCCTTCATGTGGCATGATAGTCTTTATGGGTTAGTATATGAATAGTTTAAATAGTGTGTTACTGAAATTTGCATTTTTAAATGTTTTCATATATAATATGAGATTATGTATTAGGGGAGAAAATAATGGCGGTTGGTATTAGAAAGACAACATTTGATGAATTTTTTGACAATAGAAATGCTTTAATTTACAAGTTTCAAAAGGGAGATTTGACAAAAAAAGAATTTATACAGGAACACTATTTTTTTATTACTAGATTAAATTTAAAGCCATTTCAAAGGATTGACTCCTTTGAAAAAGGTATATATAACTACCAATATTATAATGCAGTGGCAAAATATAATACACTGCGAGTCAGAGATAAAAAGCTTATAGAAAAACATCCGGAAATCGTTTTAGAAATAGAAAACAAAATAAAATATAATTATCGAAAAAAAGATGAATCCGTAATAAAATTGTTAAGATTTTTAGATTTTGAAAATATTGAGGCGTATTATGTAAAATCAAAGTCAGAATATCTGAATAATAAATTGATAGAAATAGTACTTTTAGATTACAGTGACACAATCCTTCACACAATAAATCCAAATATTGTGGACGAGTTAAAGAATGAGTGCGTTTTTGAGGATGTACGAAAAAAATCAAGGATTGATAATTATGTAAATAAAAAATATTAGGAAACTGAATGTCAAAAAAGGACTAATATTAAAAAAATAAGTTGTTATATAAATATAAAAAAATATAATTTATATAGAAATATTTATGAACATTGAGAAATAATTTAAATTTTAAATAAATAATATTATTAGATAACTGAGAAATGTATGCTGTTTTCATCATTAATTTTTTTAAGCTGCTTTCTACCTATGGTGTTATTAATTTATTACACTGTTTGTAGGTTTAGTAGAAAGCTTCAAAATATATTCTTATTTATAGTAAGTATTGGATTTTATGCTTGGGGAGAACCTAAATTTGTCTTTATACTTTTGGCATCTGTTGTGGCAAACTGGGGGTTTGGACTAATAGTTGAAAAATTTAGGAAAGACAAGCCAAAAGCTAAATTAACTATTGCAATAATGCTTATATTTAATATAAGTATTATTTTTGTGTTCAAATATCTTATGTTTACTCTTAAAAATATTCAATTCTTGACGGGCCTAAGATTTGAAATACCGGATATTTTATTACCTATTGGTATATCATTTTTTACATTTCAGGCCATTTCATATGTAATAGATGTTTATAGAGAAAAGGGACATGCTCAAAAGAACCCTTTAAACGTTGGGCTATATATAGCTTTTTTCCCGCAATTAGTTGCAGGACCCATTGTTAGGTATGAAACGGTTGCAGAGCAGATACAAAACAGAAAAGAAAGTTTTGAGGATGTTTCAGCAGGTGTATGCAGATTCCTTGTGGGCTTTTCAAAAAAAGTTATTCTGGCCAATAACTTAGCTTTAGTTGCAGACAAAGCTTTTAAATTGCTTGGAACGGATGATTTATCTTCAGGTATGGCGTGGCTTGGAGCAATATGCTATACACTACAGATTTATTATGATTTTTCCGGTTATTCAGATATGGCTATAGGCCTTGGAAAAATGTTTGGATTTCAGTTTGATGAGAACTTTAATTATCCGTATATCTCTAAGTCGGTAACAGAGTTTTGGAGAAGATGGCACATTTCCTTAGGTACATGGTTTAGGGACTATGTGTATATTCCATTGGGAGGAAGCAGGGTTGACACTCAGGCAAGACTGTACTTCAACTTATTTGTGGTATGGTTTTTAACAGGATTATGGCATGGTGCAAACTGGACATTTATATGTTGGGGACTATTGTATTTTGTATCATTATCAATAGAAAAAACTACGGGAATAGATAAAAGAGAAGATTATAAGCTGGTTAGACATTTATATACTATGCTGCTTGTAATATTTGGTTGGGTTCTTTTCAGAGCTGACAATATTACTGATGCGCTTATATATTTAAAAACAATGTTTATTCCCGGTGATGCAGGGTTTATTGATGCAGAAGCAATTGTTTGTGCAAAAGAATATATTGTATTCTTGTTTTTCGGGGTATTATTTTCAAGACCTTTTGCTAAAAAACTGGCAAAAACTAAATTTGCTAAAACAAAGGTTGCGGCCTTTTTGTATGTTACTGGATTACTGACACTTTTCTTAATATGTATATCATATCTAGTAAAGGGTGCATATAATCCATTTATTTACTTTAATTTTTAAGGAGGGAAAGCTGTGAAAATAAAAAAACATCATGTGACAGCAATTCTTTTCTTTGTCATAATATTTGGTATGTTAATAGGATTGCTAACTTACAAGGATAATGATCCCATAAATGATTTCCTAACAGAATATAGAACAGAAGTCTTACCGGGTACTCCTATTCTTGAAAGGTTGTCAGAGGCAATAGATATAGCCGAAGATATAGTTTATGACCAGACATATTTAAAGGATAGTTTTAATGAGCTATACGGACTTGTTCAAAGGGTTGTAGGAAAGAAGGTCATGTCAGACCCTAACTATGGGGAAATCTATAAAACGAAATATGACCAAATAATTTTTAAAGTACCGAAAAAGAATTTTAGAGTAATGAGATCTCTGGATGCCGTTGAAGAATTGAAGTATAAATTGGACGAGGCGGGCATACCTTTTTTATATGTACAGGCACCATTCAAACTTGATGACACGGAACAACAATTACCTAAAAATAAAAAGGATTATGCAGATTATAATGTTAATTTGTTTTTAAAGGGCTTGGAAGAAAGAGGTATTGACTACTTAGACTTAAGACCTCTCCTTAGAGACGGAGAAAAAACTCAAAATGAGCTGTTCTTTGATACAGATCATCATTGGAGGATAGAGACCGCTTTTGAGGCTACAGGCCATATAATGGATAAACTAAACAAGGACTATGGTTTTAAAATTGATAGCAAATATAAAGATTTAAAGAACTATAACGTAGAAACCTTAAAGGATTGCTATTTAGGCTCCATGGGTAGGAGAACAGGCAGATTGTATTCGGGGCTGGATGACTTTACCCTGATTACGCCTAAATTTGATACAAGTTATACTCTATACGAGCATGACTATGGTGGAGAGAAGGTATATGAAGGCAGCTTTTATGATGCGGTCTTAGACAAGAAATATCTAGCCCCCCAAGATGCGCCGGTAGAGTTAAATAGGTATGCTATTTATCATGGAGACAATGAGGAGTTAATTTTTAACAATAACCTGGTAGATAGTGGAAAAGTTATGATGATAAAGGACTCCTTTGGTATTCCAGTATACTCATTTCTTTCATTGGGGGTAAATCAGGTTAGAGCTTTGGATTTGAGGCTTTTTGACGACTCGGTTGCAGGGTATGCGAGGGAGAAAAGGCCGGATGTTGTAATCCTTATGTATAATGGCGATACCTTTAATAAAGAGATGTTTGATTTTACGTAATGTAACCGTAACTTGGAAGTTTGATTAGAGCGTGATAAAATATAAATTAGGTTTTTATGACAAATAATAATGCATAAGGGGGAAAAAATGAGAAAGAGTACGAAATTGCTGGCATTGTCTTTAGCTGTTTCAGTAATCATTGCAAGTTTTTCGGGATTTACATACTATGAAGGCTTCGGCAACGTTTATTTAGATTCTGAGAAGAAAATTTTTGACAAGGTTACTTACAATGAGCAAATTGGGATAAACAGTACAAATGGACTGGAACGTGCATACTTTGTATCTGCGGACATTGCTTCGGGAACGGTAAAACCCATGGTATTTAATGGGGAAGTAAGAGGAGTGGCTACTGTGGGCACCATGGTAAAATATGCTGAGGAACAAGGATACAAAGTTCTGGCAGCAGTAAATGGTGATCTTTATGATACTGCCACAGGAACTCCAAAAGGAACAGTTATACATAATAAAAATATTGTTACATCAGGATACGCTCCTGACAGAGTAATTGCATTTGACAGCCAAGGAAAAGCTTCATTACAATACATAAATTTAAACTATGGTTTAAAAGGAACATTAGCATATGAAGATAACTCTACAGGAGTTGTTACAAAGGTAGAGGCTCCATTCTCTGCTAAAATTGACTTCTACAATGTTCCCTATGGAGCGGCTAAAGGATTACACTTATATAACAGACATTATGCTACAAGTACTAAAACTGTAGGCAGTTGCATTGAAGTGGTTATTGATTGTGGAAGCCAAGACAATATGCAGCTTCAAATAGGAAAAACCATAAAGGGAACTGTAAAATCAGTAAATGTAGACGCAAATAACACACCTATCGGTGAAAATGAAATAGTTCTCTCAACGGTATCGGGATCAGCTACAGCATCCCAACTATATAGCATGGTTGTTGGAAGTGAAGTTGAGATTGCGGTAACCGATAATGCTAACACTGGCATGGGTGATGCAGTTGAAGCCATGGGCATTTATTATTCGCTTTTAGAAAATGGAAACATTGTAACCTCTGGAGCGAATATCAACCCTAGAACAGCAATTGGAATTAAAGCAGACGGTTCTGTAGTTTTATATGCTGTTGATGGCAGACAAACCGACTCAAAAGGCTTAAATCTAGTAGAATTGGCAAATCACATGAAGGCTCTTGGATGTGTATATGCATTTAATATGGACGGTGGTGGTTCCACAGCTTTATATGCGAGACTTCCGGGAATCGAAACTTCTGCAAAACTAAAAAATTCCCCATCGGGAGGGACAGAAAGAAAAGTTGCAAATGCTTTGATGTTTGTTTATCCTACAGGAAATAGTGGAAGCAATGCTGAAAACCTAAACCTTTATCCGGCTCTTACATTGGCTATGCCCGGTGCAAGCGTACAGATAAATAGCTACGCTTCAAATAACTTATTTGAGAAAGTGTCGTTACCGGGTTCCGTGTCATATGAAGTTGAAGGCGGAAATGGAAGTATCACAAATAACGGCCTTTACACAGCAGGAGAAACTGAAGGCAAGGTAAATATTGTTGGTACCAGCGGCAATATTTCAGGAACTACACAAGTACAAGTAGTTAGAAATAATTTAACTTTAACACCATCTGTTACAAAGTTATTTTTAAATGCAGGTCAAGCTTCAGATATTAATATGACAGCAAAGAGCGGGCCTATAAACGTGGTAACTTCGGATAATATATTTACTTGGTCTTGTGATCCAAATATAGGAACTATAGATGAAAAAGGATTGTTTACCGCGGGAGCTAAAAATGCTGAGACAGGAAATATCTATGTTTCCTATGGTGAATATAAAATTACTATTCCGGTTCAGGTAGGACAGATGTCCATAGACTTTAATGATACTATGGATCATTGGGCAAGAACCTATATTGGTTCACTGGCAGCAAGAGGAATTGCAAATGGTATGGGCGACAATCTTTACTTACCTGATGCACAGTTGACAAGAGCTCAGTTCTTAGCATTGTTAGCTAAGACACTTGATAATGTTGACATAAGCAAATCAAAGCCGACAGGATTTACAGATGTACCTTCAACTGAATGGTATTACAATTATGTAAATTGGGGTTATGAAAATGGCATAGTAAGCGGTATGAACGAGACTACATTTGCACCGAATGCCAATATCACCAGAGAACAAATGTCTGTAATGCTTTGTAAGTTTGCAGCAAGCCAAAATATACAGCTTCCGCAAAATACTAATGGTGTTACATTTACAGATCAAGGGGCTATTAGTGATTGGGCAATTAACTATGTAAATACGGTAGTTGGTGCAGGCATTATTAATGGTCAACCGGAAGGTGATTTCCAACCTCAGGGCTTGGCTACTCGTGCACAGGCGGCGAAGGTAGTTTATGTATTCATAAATGTTAGAGACGGAATTCATAAATAAGGAAAAGACTATAAATACTATATAAAAAAATATACAAAATATATAAAAAATATATAAAAAAAATAGTAATTTAAAAAACAAGTATAAACTATACACCCTCACTCATAGATTTAGTGGGGGTGTTTTTTATGAGAAAAAAAAGAAATTGGACAGTTATGGTCATTGCGGTTTTTGCATTTTGTGTGGCTGGATTCCAAGGATTTACCAAATTAGATACAATATTGGCACAACAAGTAAGTGACGTATGGAATAAGGTATATGTCAATCAGCAAGATGAAGCCGTGACAACCCTATCAAAGGAAGAATGTGAAAGTAAAATAATAAGAAATGGGCAGGCAGGCAATAACTTGTGTACTTTTGCGTGCAATGTTGATTGGGGCGAAGAGATAATTCCGGATATGTTGAAGGTATTTGATGAAAAAGGCGTAAAGATAACTTTTTTTGTTACGGGACGCTGGGCAAAAAATAATCCTGAATTATTAAAAACTATGTATGACTCAGGTCATGAAATACAAAGTCATGGGTACAGTCACGCCCTATGTAGTGATATATCAGATGAAAAAGTTACGGAAGAAATCGAAAAAACAGAGCAGGCTATTATTGATGCTATTTGTATAAAACCAAATTATTTTGCACCTGCTGCGGGAGATTATGATTCCAGAACTGTTGAAATTAGTGAAAAATTAGGATATAAGATGGTGCTTTGGTCCTCTGACACCATAGATTGGAGAGAGGGTTCATATGCTCCTGTTATAGTGGATAGAATTATGTCCAAACCACTGGACGGAGCTATTGTACTTATGCATCCGAAAGAAGAAACTTTGAAAGCGTTACCTGAGCTGATTGACCAAATTACTGAAAAGGGATACAGAATTGTGCCACTTTACAGAATGCCTGTATAAATGTATAATAAATAGGTATGACTATTATTAAGTTATAACCTAGAAAGATAGGCGGTGAGGGTATGGTAGAAACAAGAAAATTAGATTGCGGTGTACGCATTGTTATGGAAAAGATCCCTTATGTTCAATCAGTTGCACTGGGTATATGGGTAAAGGCAGGTGCTGTTGATGAAACAAAGAATATTTCAGGAATATCACATTTTATAGAGCACATGCTTTTTAAGGGCACAGAAAATAGAACTGCAAAAAAAATTGCTGAAGATGTAGATAGAATTGGTGGGCAGATAAATGCCTTTACAGGAAGAGAAGCTACTTGTTACTATATGAAAACTTTGAGTTCAAATGCGGATAAAGCTGCTGAACTGCTTTTAGATATGTTTTTAAATTCAAAGTTCGATAAACAGGAAATGACCAAAGAAAAGCAGGTTATCTTTGAAGAAATGAAAATGGTTGAGGATAATCCCGATGATTATGCTCACGAAACAATAAGTGACCTTGTATTTAAGGGCTGTCCTTATGAGAAATCTATCATTGGGACGCAAACTTCATTAAAGAGTATTTCCCAGGCAATAATCAAACAATATATGTATGATGAATATACAAGAGACAGTATTGTTATATCAGTAGCAGGGAACTTTGATATTGATGAGATATGTAATATATTTGAGGGAAAATTAAGGACTTTAAAATTGGAAAAAGACAAGAAAGAGTATTTTTCTGAAGAATATGAACCTCGTTTTAAAGTTAAAGTAAAGGAAATTGAACAAGCACATATTTGTTTGGCTACTAAAGGATTGCCACTTGATCATGAGAATTACTATGCGTTAGCACTTTTAAATAATATTATGGGTGGAACTATGAGCTCTAGGCTGTTCCAAAATATTCGGGAACAAAAGGGTCTGGCTTATTCTGTTTATTCTCATTCAAGCTCATTTATCCATTCAGGATACTATAATATTTATGCAGGGGTAAGTCATGAGAAGATACATGATGCTATTAGTGGTATAAAAGAAGAGCTAGATGTATTAAAACGTGATGGAATTACAGAAGATGAGCTTAATGTTTCTAAGGAGCAGTTAAAAGCAAATTATATATTTGGACTGGAAAATGTTAACAGTAGAATGTTCTCAAACGGTAAAAATATAATACTATTGGACAAGATTTATACTCCTGAACAAGTAATAAGAGAAATAGATAAAGTTGATATGGATGATATTGAAAAGGCTTCATGTTTAATAAATGACATTCACAATTATTCTGCAGTAGCAGTAACTAACAAAAAGTTTGACTTGAAAAAGATAATGACTTCATACTAAAATTAATGAATAATATATAAACATAACGTAGAATATTTATAATTAATGAACAATATATAAAATTGTTGTAGAAATTTGTATGTGTCGTACACAAATTAATCATATAAATGACATCATATATTACAGTTGATGTCTTTTAACAAAGGAAATGGAGAAGAATATGCAAAGTGTTGCAAAGTTTCATAAAGTAAGTATGGCACAGTTTTCTAAGGACTGGGAGGATAGCTTTGGAGAGGGTTCTTTTAATAAAGAACTTTACGATAATATAATTCTTCCCAAAAGAGCTACGAAGGGCTCTGCCGGATATGATTTTTTTGCACCAATGACTATCAATCTTGAAGCGGGACAAACCATAAAGGTACCAACAGGAATTAGAGCCGAAATCAGTCCTGGTTGGGTACTGATGTGCTTTCCCCGTTCAGGATTAGGATTTAAATTTAGAATGCAACTGGACAATACTGTTGGAGTCATTGATGCAGATTATTTTGAAGCAGAAAATGAAGGCCATATTATGATAAAGATTACCAATGATTCTAAAGAATCAAAAAACCTTGTAGTACAAGCAGGAAATGGTTTTTCACAAGGAATTTTTATTCCCTTTGGGATTACCTTTGATGATGATGCCAATGAATTAAGGACAGGGGGATTTGGTAGTACTGATAAATAGGAGGATTTTATGCGAATTGCACTTATAGCATTTACTCAAAATGGGGGAGAATTGTGTAAAACAATTGCGGATATATTATCCCTAAAGGGTGAAATGTGCCTAGCATATGGAACTAAAGAGGTTGCTGTTTCATGCAATCTTATTCCTATGGAAAAAAGCTTAACAAAGTGGGCAAAAGAAGCTTTTGAAAACAATGATGCCATTATTTTTATAGGGGCTACAGGTATAGCCGTAAGAGCTATTGCACCTTATATAAAAAGTAAAGATGAAGATCCGGCTGTAATAAATATAGATGAAAAAGCTAACTTTGTTATATCACTTTTATCAGGACATTTGGGAGGCGCAAACAGGTTAGCTGAGATTATTGCAGATGACATTGATGCGATTCCTGTTATTACAACGGCTACCGATTTAAATAAAAAATTTGCTGTAGATGTATGGGCTAAAAGCCAGAACTTATCCATAGTAAATTTGAAAGCCGCAAAGCGAGTTTCATCGGATATCCTAAAGGGGAAAACCGTATATTTTTATTATGGCGGAAATATTGAAGGTGATATCCCAGAGGGAATTGAACTTGTAGATGCGGTTACCCTTAAAGAAAAAATCAGAGATGATGCTACTTGTATTATTGTTACAGAAAAAATACTTGAATCACTAAAGGGAAAAGAAAAGCACGTGCTTCAATTGGTTCCTAAAAATATATGTGTAGGAATGGGCTGTAAAAAGGGTATATCTTATAAAGCTGTTTTAGAATTGTTTGATAAAGCTGTTTCTGAAATGCAACTGAAAGTCGAATCAATTCGAAACTTAGCAAGTATTGACCTAAAAAAGAACGAAAGTGCTTTGATTAAGTTAAGTGAAAAGCTGGGGATACCATTTGTTACTTACACCGGAGAGGAATTGATGAAGATCAATGGTGAGTTTACAGAATCCTCTTTTGTAAGAAGTATTACAGGTGTAGATAATGTTTGTGAAAGGGCAGCAGCTACAATATGCGAAGAAAGTCTTTTGATTATGAAGAAACAATCATTAAATGGTGTAACCATTGCAATAGCTAAAGAAGATATAACTTTGAAATTTTCGGAGAAAGTTTAATGAGAAACATTTATATAATTGGAATTGGCATGGGCAACCCTAATAGTATTACGGTAAACGGAATAGAAAAGATTAATATCAGCAGCACGCTAATAGGTGCAAAAAGAATGGTAGAAAGCTTTTCAGGGGGTACCAAGAAGGCTTTGTATGCCATAGCTTCGGATGATATCCTAAAGCTAATCAAGGAAAATGAGGAAGAGGAACACATTGCTGTTTTAATGTCCGGAGATGTGGGCTTTTTCAGTGGTACTGAAAAGCTTAGACAGCTTATTAAAAAAGAATATGGAGATTATTTAGGAAACAGTGATATTAATTTTGAATATATTCCGGGTGTAAGCTCAATCTCATACTTATCCTCCAGAATTGGTATATCTTGGGAAGATGCAAAAATTGTGAGTTTACACGGAAGAAAAGAAGATGACACTTCTATAGTTTTAAACCATGAAAAGGTATTTTTTCTTACTGATGGGACAGATAATACCGTAAGCAAAATATGCAGTAGATTAACAAATGCAGATTTAGGTGATGTTAAAGTCTATGTGGGGGAAAAGCTTTCATATAAAGATGAAAAAATAACCTGTGGTTTAGCATCGGAATTATTAAATCAGGAATTTGAATCCCTAAGTGTAATGATGATAATAAACAACAAGCCTTTGAAAAGAGAAAAGGATACGCTTGGAATAAGAGACGAAGAGTTTATTCGTGGAAGTGTACCTATGACAAAAGAAGAGGTAAGGACATTAGCCGTGTCTAAACTGGATTTAAAAGAAAATGACATTGTATATGATATAGGTGCAGGAACCGGTTCTATTTCCATTGAACTGGCACTTGCTTGTAGATATGGAAGTGTTTATGCCATAGAAACAAATATTGATGGAATAGACCTTATAGAAAAGAATAAGCTGAAATTCAATACGAAGAACCTTAAAATTATAAATGGAATGGCGCCGGACGCGTTAAAAGAACTGCCGTCACCAAACAAGGCTTTTATTGGAGGCTCTAAAGGCAATCTGGAACAAATAATAGGATTACTTCTTTGTAAAAACAAAGATATTAAAATTGTAATAGATGTTGTTGCATTGGAGTCACTGGCAGAAACTATTAACTGTATTAAGAGTTATGGTTTTAAATATGTTGATATTGCTCAGGTGAACATATCTAAGGCAAAAACCCTAGGTAAGTACAACCTAATGATGGGTCAAAACCCCGTTTATATAATATCGGTACAAGGTATAGAGGAAAATTAAAATGCAGAACAGATCTTTACCAAGAATCTTAATAGCCGCACCGGGAAGCGGTAGTGGTAAAACTACTGTAGTGTGTGGAATTCTTCAAGCTCTTATAAATAAGGGCTTAAATATTATGTCTTTTAAATGTGGTCCTGATTACATAGACCCAATGTTTCACAAGGAGGCACTGGGATTAGAATCTCGAAATTTAGATTTATTTTTTAACGATGAAAATACCGTAAAGTATTTAATGGCTAAAAATACATCCAACACAGATATAGCCATAATAGAAGGCGTAATGGGATTTTATGATGGAATCGCAGGAAAGAGCTATGAAGCAAGTTCCTATGATTTAGCAAGGAAAACGCAAACACCGGTAGTGTTAATTTTAGATTGTAAAGGGAAATCAGTATCAATTCTGGCAGAAATAAAAGGTTTTATGGAGCTGGAAGATGATTGCAATATAAAGGGTGTTATTTTAAATAGAATTTCACCTATGATTTATGAAGAAATAAAATTACTTATAGAGCAAAAATGCAATGTAAAAGTGATTGGTTATATGCCTGAAATGAAGGAATGCTCCCTTGAAAGCAGGCATTTAGGACTTGTCACGGCGCAAGAAATAGGAAACATAAAAGAAATATTAAATCTGTTAGCAAGTCAAGCAGAAAAATCAATAGACTTGCAGCAGCTTATAGAGCTATGCAATACTGCTCCCCATATTACATATTCAGATTTGCAGATAAAAAAAGGGGAGACGATAAAAATTGGTGTGGCCAGAGATAAAGCATTTTGTTTTTATTATCAGGACAACTTAGATTTATTGACAGAATTGGGCGCTGAAATTTTATTTTTTAGCCCATTATATGACAGGGGATTACCTGAAGGGGTAAATGGATTGTACTTCGGAGGGGGATACCCTGAACTTTATCTAAAGGAATTAGAGGACAACCTTTCTATGCTTAACAGTATAAAGAACCACATAAACCAAGGTATACCTTGCATGGCTGAATGTGGTGGATTCATGTATTTACATGAATTTGTAGAAGATAGAGAGAAAACCCCATATAAAGGCGTAGGGGTAATAAAGGGAAAAAGTTCATATGTAGGAAAACTTGTTAGATTTGGATACATAGATATGTTGGCTGAGCAAGACAACCTTCTTTGTGAAAAAGGAGAGAGCATAAAGGGTCATGAATTTCATTATTGGGATAGTGACAATTGCGGTGAATGTTTTCATGCTCAAAAGCCAATGAGAAAGAAAAACTGGAAATGTGTTGTTGGAAATGAAAAATTGTATGCGGGCTATCCTCATATACATTTTTATTCAAATATAAAATCTGCTGAAAGGTTTGTGGAAGAATGCAGGAAAACAAAAATAAGCATTTAAACCCAAAAGAAGGGCAATTAAGAAAGGGATACACTACGGGGACTTGTGCGGCGGCTGCTGCTAAAGCGGCAACATTACACGCATTTGGTCAAGATGTCAAAGAAGTTGTTATTGGAACTCCAAAGGGAATCTCTTTAGTAATTGATATTGTTGAATCAGGGCAAAATATTGAAAAGTATTTTTGTGCAGTAAAAAAAGACAGTGGAGATGATCCGGATATAACCAACGGCATTTTAATATATGCGGAAGTAGAACTGTTAGATAATGATAACAATGATATTCTATTAGATGGAGGCAAGGGTGTAGGGCGAGTAACCTTACAGGGGCTTGCCTGTGATGTGGGACAAGCGGCTATTAACCCTGTACCCAGAAAAATGATTAAGGCGGCAGTTGAAGAAGTTGTACATCAATTCTCTTATGAAGGTAGCGTTAAGGTTATAATATCAATACCAAGGGGCGAGGAATTAGCTAAGAGGACATATAATCCAAGATTAGGAATTGAGGGTGGTCTGTCAATTTTAGGTACAAGCGGTATTGTTGAACCCATGAGTGAGCAGGCTTTAATAGATACTATAAAAGTTGAAATTGATGTTAGAAAAGCCGGAGGTGCAGAATATCTGGTTATTACACCCGGCAACTATGGAGAAAGCTTCTTAAAAGCCAATTTTGCCGAGGATGATTTCTACTGTGTAAAGTGTAGTAATTTTATAGGCGAAAGCTTAGATTATGCTGTAGAGCAAGGGTTAAAGGGGATTTTATTTGTAGCGCATATAGGTAAGCTTTTAAAAGTAGCCGGGGGAATTATGAACACCCATTCAAAGTATGCGGATGCAAGGATGGAGATTATGGCTGCTCATGCAGCAAGATTTGGCGTCGAGCCTTCCTTAATAGATCAAATATTAAGTTCAGTTACGGCAGATAATGCTTATGAAAAAATTAAGGAATATGATGCTGAGTTAATCACAAAGGTATTGGATTCAATAATGAATCGTATTGAATATCATTTGCAAAGTAGGACTCACAATACCGTGGAAATAGGGGCAATAATGTTTTCCAATAAACACGGCTATTTAGGTAAAACTTCAAAAGTTGATAAAATATTATTAAAATTACAGAATCGAAAGGTAGAAACAAATAATGATTAATTTTGTTGGAGCAGGGCCTGGAGCACCTGACTTGATTACAGTTAGAGGACAGAAATTATTACAAGAAGCTGATGTGATTATTTATGCCGGTTCATTGGTTAATCCGGAACTTTTAAACCTTGCAAAAGAAGGATGTGAAATACATAATAGTGCGAGCATGACATTGGAAGATGTTATAGCTGTTATGGAAAGAGCAGAACATGAGGGAAAAATGACAGTAAGACTCCACACAGGAGATCCAAGCCTTTACGGAGCAATAAGAGAGCAAATGGACTTACTTGAACCTAAGAACATACAGTTTAAGGTTACACCGGGTGTAAGTTCATTTTGTGGTGTAGCGGCGGCACTTAATGCTGAATATACGCTACCAAATGTTTCACAGTCAGTAATTATAACAAGGATGGAAGGCAGAACACCGGTTCCTGAAAAGGAAGAAATGTCACTGATGGCGTCACATGGTGCGACTATGGCTATTTTCTTATCAACAGGACTATTAGAATCTCTAAGGGAAAAACTTTTACAGGGAGGGTATCAAGAGGATACACCTGCAGCTATAGTATATAAAGCAACGTGGCCGGAAGAAAAGGTATTTAAATGTACGGTAGGAACTCTTCCTGAGACAGCAAAAAATAATAATATTACTAAAACTGCTATGATTGTAGTTGGCGGATTCTTAGGTAGCAGCTATGAACGTTCTAAGCTTTATGATCCGGCATTTACACATGAATTTAGGGAGGCTTCAAAATAATGGGGAAAATATATGTTGTTGGTTTAGGGCCGGGAGCTTTAAATCAGGCTACGGAAAGAGCTTTAGTGGCTCTGGAAAACAGTGATACTATTGCAGGATATACAGTGTATATTGACTTAATAAAGGATAGCTTTGGACATAAAGAAATGATTTCCACAGCTATGAAAAAAGAAGCTGATAGATGCAATTTGGCAGTAGATGAAGCCGTAAAGGGTAAGACTGTTTCTATGGTTTGCAGTGGCGATGCCGGGGTGTATGGCATGGCAGGCTTAATGTATGAGGTAGTTAATGTAAGAGGTCTAGCTGACCAAATAGATATAGAAGTGGTTCCGGGAATTACTGCAGCTTGTAGTGGAGCGGCCGTTTTAGGGGCTCCTCTGATACATGATTTTGCGGTAATCAGCTTAAGCGATTTACTTACTCCTTGGGAGCTAATTGAAAAGAGATTGGAATGTGCGGCAATAGGTGACTTTTCAATTTGTTTATATAATCCTTCAAGTATCAAAAGACATGATTACTTGCAAAAGGCGTGTGATATTATACTTAAACATAGAAAACCGGAAAATGTAGCCGGATATGTTCAGAATATCGGAAGAGAGGGAGAAATCGGTATAGTTACTGACTTGGTAACCCTTAGAGACACTAAAGTGGATATGTTTACCACAGTATTTATAGGCAACTCAAAAACAAAGAATATGAATGGAAAAATGGTAACTCCAAGAGGCTATAGAGAAGTTTCGGAGGCAGTTAATGGATAATATTGATTTCACTTTTCTTGAACAATTTCTACCTATAATTATACCTGTTATACCAATTTTTTTAGGGTTTCTGTTAGATTTAATAATAGGAGATCCCCATAATTGGCCTCATCCCATTCGTTTAATAGGTATTGTAATTGAAAAGTTGGAATTCTTTTTTAGATATACTTTTCCTAAAACAAGGGAAGGAGAGTTGAAAGCAGGAGTTTTTATGGCAATATCCGTAATGCTTTTATCCTTCTTCGTACCGGCAGGAATACTTTGGTGCTGTTATAAAATAAATCTTATTTTGGGAATAGCGGTTGAAACCATCATGTGTTATCAAATTCTTGCTGTTAAGGCTCTAAAGACTGAAAGTATGAAAGTATATAAGGAACTGGCCAAAAATGATGTAGAGGGTGCAAGACAAAAAGTTTCTATGATTGTAGGCAGAGATACCGAGAGCTTAACAGAAGAGGGTATTATTAAAGCAACTGTTGAAACTGTTGCTGAAAACACCTCTGACGGAACTGTTTCACCTTTGATTTTTATGGCCTTGGGCGGTGCCCCATTGGGATTTTTATATAAGGCAGTAAACACAATGGATTCTATGGTGGGATATAAAAATGACAAATACTTATTTTTTGGCAGGTTTGCGGCAAAGTTAGATGACTTTTTAAATTATATTCCTGCAAGATTGTCAGGTATATTTATGATTTTAGCCTCTGCTTTTTTAGGGCTGGACTTTAGAAATGCTGCTAAGATTTTTAAAAGGGACAGGTACAATCATGCAAGTCCCAATAGCGCGCAGACAGAGGCTGTTTGTGCCGGAGCTTTAAATATTCAGCTTGCCGGAAATGCTTATTACTTTGGAAAACTATATGAAAAAAAGACTATTGGTGATAATATAAGACCAATAGACAAACGGGATATTATTTTATCAAATAGATTACTTTACGGTACTGCTTTTATAACATTAATTGTTTGTATGTTAGGAATGGTAATGGTTAGATGGCTAATTTAGTTCATGGTGGAGATATTTACAGTGCAAGAGAAAAGGGAATGAATGAAATTCTTGATTTTTCTGCAAACATAAATCCTAAAGGATTGCCAAAGCGTGTAAAAGAAGCGATAAATGCTTGTCTGGACTCATGTGTTAACTATCCGGATCCGCTTTGCAGAGAGCTTGTAGCTGCAATATCAGAATTTGAAGAAATAGATAGAAAGAATATAATATGTGGTAATGGTGCTGCTGATATAATTTTTAGATTGGTTCTTGCATTAAAACCAAAAAAAGCAATGGTATTAGCACCTACTTTTGCAGAATATGAACAAGCTTTGGAGACAGTAGGTTGCAATACAACACATTTTATGTTGAAAGAACAAGAAGATTTTGCAATAGATGAAGTTGAATATTTAAGTGCCTTGGATGATAGCTTGGATGTTGTATTTTTGTGTAATCCTAACAATCCTACAGGGCAACTGGTTTCAAAGGATTTATTAGAAAAAATCTTAGAAAAATGCGTACAGAATAAAACATTACTGGTTCTTGATGAGTGCTTTATTGAATTTATTGAAAATTATCAGCAATATACCATGAAAAAGTATGTAGAAACTTGTGAAAATATATTTATATTGAAGGCTTTTACCAAAAGCTATGCAATGCCGGGAATAAGACTTGGATATGGGATGACTTCTAATGGTGAATTAATGAACCAAATTGAGAAAATGGGTCAGCCATGGTCAGTTTCTGTAATTGCTCAGGCGGCTGGGGTACAAGCTCTTAAGGAAGTTGACTACCTTGAGGAATCCCTAAAGGAGATAAGACAGGAAAGACTATATTTAGTTTCTGAACTTAATAAGTTAGGAATCAAAACTTATATGCCCACAGCTAATTACATATTTTTTAATATAAATAATAATAAGAATTACAATGTTTCGGATTTTAAGAAAAAATTGCTTGAAAAAGGCATTATTATAAGAGATTGCAGCAATTATAAGGGCCTTACTCTAGGTTACTATAGAATTGCAGTTAAATCCCATAGTGACAATGAACGTCTTGTATACGCACTAAAATCAATAATTTAACCCATATTATAAGGAGGTTTTTATGGCAAAATCAATAATGATTCAAGGAACTATGTCCAATGCAGGCAAAAGTTTACTGGTTGCCGGATTATGTCGACTTTTCAAACAAGACGGCTATTCTGTAGCACCGTTTAAGTCACAGAATATGGCATTAAACTCTTTTATTACAAAAGAGGGATTAGAAATGGGAAGAGCACAGGTTGTTCAAGCGGAAGCCGCTGGAATTGAACCGTCAGTGTTAATGAATCCAATTCTTTTAAAACCAACTAATGACATGGCTTCACAGGTTATTGTGAATGGTGAAGTATACAGCAACATGGACGCAAAAGAATATTACAGTCGTAAGCGAGAAATGGTTCCGGAAATAAAGAAAGCTTATGACGCGCTGGCAGAGCAATATGATATTATTGTAATCGAGGGTGCCGGCAGTCCTGCTGAAATAAACTTAAAGGACAATGATATAGTAAATATGTATATGGCAAAGTTAGCAAAAGCTCCTGTATTATTGGCTGGTGATATTGATAGAGGCGGCGTTTTTGCTTCTCTTGTTGGTACTATGGCTCTTTTTGATGATGAAGATAAGGCAATGGTAAAGGGAACCATAATAAATAAATTCAGAGGGGATAAAACTATATTACAGCCGGGTCTTGATATGCTTGAAGACATTATCAATGTACCAACAGTGGGGGTTATACCTTATCTAAATGTTGATATTGATGATGAAGATAGTTTGACAGAGAGATTTTCAAGAAAGAATAAGATTGCATTAATAGATATAGCGGTAGTTAAAATACCTAGAATTTCTAATTTTACGGATTTTAATGTTTTTGAGTATTCGGATGCAGTAAGCTTAAGGTATGTTGATTCACCCGGCCAGCTTGGAAATCCGGATTTGATTATTATACCGGGAACGAAAAATACTATGGAAGACTTACTATGGCTTAGACAAAATGGGCTTGAAGCATCAATTATTAAACACGCGGCTTCAGGTAAACCTGTATTTGGCATTTGTGGAGGTTTCCAGATGTTGGGAGAAGAATTATCCGATCCATATAACGTTGAGCATGGAGGGAACTTGAAGGGAATGTGCCTTTTACCTTGCAAAACCGTGTTTGAGAAGGAAAAGACCAGAACACAAGTTAAGGGTCAATTTGAAACTTCCGGAGATGGATATTTTTCATCCTTGAACGGTGTAGAAATAGAAGGTTATGAAATACATATGGGTCAAACAATCGTAAACAGTGATGTTATGGATAGCGTTAAAGCCTTAACAAGAATAACTGAGGTTTCAGGCGAATCCAGCGATGAGCTGGTAGGACTTTATAAAGATAATATATATGGTTCATATATTCATGGAATCTTTGATAAAGAGGATGTTGTAAAAACAATTGTCGCAGAGCTGTTAAAAAAGAAGGGACTTGATGACTCACTTGTTTCAGGACTTGATGTAAAGGCTTATAAAGAGAGACAATATGATTTATTGGCGGATGGAATTAGAAATAACATGGATATAGATATGCTCTATAAGATTTTAAACGAAGGAGTATAAATTTAGGTTATTAGGTTATAAGGATTTAGGTTATAAGATTTTAGATTTTAATAATTTAGATTATAAGAATTTGGATTTTAATAATTTAGATTCTAAGATTTTGGATTTTAATAATTTGGATTATAAGGATTATAGATAGTGTGCTTAAAAAATAAGCTAACATTATAAACTGGAGGAATTGATGAAAATAAAATTACAGAATGTACTGCCTACAGATATAGAAAAACGTAGTTTTGAAATGATTACAGAAGAGCTGGGAGACAGACAATTGTCGGAAGAACTGGCCCCTATTGTAAAAAGAGCCATTCATACATCGGCGGACTTTGATTATTATGACAATATGAAATTTTCCGATGGTGTGGCTAAAAAGATTGCAAATGCAATAAAAAATGGGGCTTGCATTGTAACAGATACACAAATGGCTAAAGCGGGAATCAATAAAAAACTTTTGGAAAGCTTTGGAAGTGAAGTTTTTTGTTTTATGTCTGATGATGATGTGGCTCAGATTGCTAAGGCTAATGGCACGACAAGAGCAACTGCTTGTATAGATAAGGCAGCAAGCCTTAATAGACCTATTATTTTTGCAATAGGTAATGCCCCTACAGCACTTGTTAGAATCTATGAACTTTTTGAAGAAGGTAAGCTTAAGCCGGAAGCTGTTATCGGTGTACCTGTGGGGTTTGTAAATGTAGTAGAGTCTAAAGAGCTTATTATGTCATCAAATATGGATTTTATTGTTGCGGCAGGCAGAAAAGGTGGAAGTAATATTGCTGCTGCAATTTGTAATGCCATTATTTATATGATGCGTGATGGCAAACTATAAATCCTTTAATTTAAGTACTTGCAATGATATTACAAAATAATTTCTGCTGCATATACTATTTACATAATGGGGTGGTATTGTGACAGATTTTATTTTATTTAATAAACTGGCTGAAATGAACAGAGAAATGACGCCGGAAAGATTATTTCATGAAAAGGGAGTAGGAGCATATGGAAAATTTATTCTATATATGCCTTTTTCAGATTATACCAAAGCTGACTTTTTAAATAACAGTGAGTTGTCAACAGAGGTTTTTGTTAGATTTTCAAGGGCTTTGGGACGTAGAGGATCTGCTGAAACAGCAAGAGATATAAGGGGAATGGCAGTAAAATTTTTCACAGATGGTGGAGAATATGATTTAATTTGCCAAAATATGCCCATATTCTGTATTAATGAGGCTAAAAAATTTCCTGAATTATATCAAGCTTTACGACCTGAGAACGGGTTATCACATGACAGACAAAAATTCTGGGAATTCGTAGGAGATAACCCTGAAAGTATCCATCTGATTTTATGGTTATTTTCAAATAAAGGAACTATAAAAAGCTATAGATACATGGAAGCTTACAGCGTTAATACATACTTATGGAGAAATGCTGACGGAAAAGCTTTTTACGTAAGATACCAGTGGAGTCCATTAATTGGAGTTAAAAATATTTCTTCTCAGGAAGCAGAATTTTTAGCCGGTTATGACCCTGATTCATTAACAAATGATTTATATAATGCTATAGAAAGTGGTATTTATCCAGAATATGAACTCTCTGTGCAATTAATTCCACAGAGCATTGCAAAGGAATTTTCTTTTGATGTTTTGGATAAGACTTTATTTTGGCCGGAGCGTGCGTGTCCGCATATTAAGGTGGGCAAATTAACATTAAATAAATTACCTTCTAATTTCCATGATGAAGTTGAGATGTCGTATCTCAGCCCATCAAATATTGTTCCGGGTATTGAAATTCCGGAGGATGATATGCTGGCACTAATGTGTTTTGCTCATGATGATGGTTATAGAAATAGGAGGAGGTAATTATGATGGATATTGTTTTTCAGCAAGCAAATGAAAGCTTGAAGTCCTTTAGCATAGCGGATAAGGAAGCTTTGATTTATAATCTTGTAGAGAGTTTAATGTTTGTAACTGACGATGTTCAGGAGAAGGTAATTGACTGTTTAAAACTTGTAAATGAGGATTTAGGAGCAACGATTCAAAAACAACTTTAACTTGCCTAATAAGGCAATTTACATACTTTTTACAGTCAATTAACATGGATTTAACAGATTTAGCTTTTTTTAGACATATAATGAGTATAAGCACTAATTAATGAAAAATTTTATAAATAAAAACAAATGACAAAGAAAGCGAGGAAGATATGCTTAGAGCGAAAAAGAAAGAGGACGTATTTTATACGCTGTTTATAGAATACGCCGCGAAAATTGTAAAAGCCGGTGAGGCTTTTGATGATTTGGTTAGAAACTATGAAAATGTTGAGGACAAGGTTGCTTCCATAAAGGTATTGGAAACTGAATGTGATATGGAAGCTCATAAGATATTAAAGGCATTAAACGGTTCGTTTGTTACTCCTTTTGATAGAGAGGATATCTATGATGTAACAAAACAAATGGACGACATAGTTGATTCGCTTGAGGAAGTTGCAAATAGATTTTTAGTATTTGATGTAAAAACACTTAAACCTGAGGCATTGTATATGTCAGAAATGATTATACAAAGTATTAAAGAACTTGAAGTATTATTTGCTCATTTATCAGAAATGAAGAAAAATGAAAAGGTTAGAGAGCAAATCATTGAAGTAAATAGACTGGAAAATGAAGGCGACGTTATTTTCAGAAAAGCCTTATCAAAACTGTTTAGAGAAGAAAAAGACCCAATTGAACTAATAAAGTGGAAGCATTTATTTGAAGAGTTAGAAACATGCCTTGATTCATGTGAGAACGTAGCAAACATAATGGAAGGTGTGGTAATGAAATATGCTTAGTAGCATACTAATATGCGTTATTGTTTTTGCATTAGTTTTTGAATTTATAAATGGCTTTCACGATACAGCAAATGCTATTGCAACATCAGTTTATACAAGGGCTTTAACAGCAAAACAAGCCATAATGTTAGCGGCAGTAATGAATTTTTGTGGCGCATTAGTAAGCGAAAAGGTAGCTTTAACTATTTCTAAGGGTCTAGTTGATATAGAGTTAGAACAATATGTTATTTTATCAGCTCTAATCGGAGCTATTATATGGAATCTTATTACATGGTGGAAGGGCATACCCAGCAGTTCCTCACACGCACTTATCGGAGGCTTACTTGGAGCTACAATAGTATATACTGCATCTTTACAACACGTGGTATGGTCGGGAGTATTGCAAAAGGTAATCATACCTCTATTTACTTCACCGGTTGTAGGTTTTCTATTTGGATTCTTATTTATGAAGCTTATTTTTAAAGCATTTGCAGAATGGTCGCAGGGAAAAGTAAATAAAATATTTTTAAAGCTGCAAGTTTTATCTTCTGCTTTTATTGCATTTTCTCACGGTAACAATGATGCACAAAAAACTATGGGTATTATTACTTTAGCTTTAATGACAGGCGGAATGCTAGGACAAGAAAGTGGAGTACCATTATGGGTTAAGATAGCTTGTGCAATAACCATGGCTACTGGAACCTCCATTGGTGGTTGGAAGATTATGAAAACAATGGGCGGTGGAGTAACAAAGCTGGAACCGGCAAGTGGTTTTGCAGCGCAAACCGGTGCGGCACTAGTTATTGAATCAATGTCTTTTTTTGGAGCACCGGTAAGTACAACTCAGGTAATTACAACATCTATTATGGGTGCAGGCAGTGTAAAAAGAAAATCCGCTGTTAAATGGGGATTGGCAGAAAGTATTGTAGTGGCATGGGTTGTGACCTTGCCGATTACTATGTTTTTAGGCGGAGCCGCAGCATTTATAATAGGACACGTTATTTCCTTATAAATTGTAATAGAGTTTTTATATGTAGGAAGGTGTGACAATGATTTTTCGAGAAGATTTAGAAAAAAGAGAATATGAAATACTGACCCCTCTTGCTTCAAAAGCAGCAGAATCAAAGGGAAGGGATATGGAAGAAGAAAAGTGTTTAGTTCGTACCGACTTTCAGAGGGACAGGGATAGAATTATACATTCTAAATCTTTTCGCAGATTAATGCACAAAACGCAAGTCTTTCTTGCGCCGGAGGGAGACCATTTTAGAACCCGACTAACGCACACTATAGAAGTAGCCCAAATAGCAAGAACTATTGCAAGGGGATTGGCTTTAAATGAAGATTTAACCGAAGCAATTGCACTTGGTCATGATTTAGGTCATACTCCTTTTGGACATAGTGGTGAAACCATTTTGAATAATGTGCACCCCGGAGGATTTAAACATAATGTACAAAGCTTAAGGGTTGTTGAGGTTCTTGAGGGTAGTAAGGGTAGATATGGAATGAATCTTACTTCTGAAGTAAAGGATGGCATTGTAAATCATACCGGCAAAACTATACCTTTTACTCTCGAGGGTCAAATTGTAAGGTACAGTGATAGGATTGCATATATAAATCATGACATAGATGATGCCATAAGAAGTGGTGTTATTCAACTGGAGGATTTACCTAAAGATTGTATTGAGGTTTTAGGAAATACACATAGGGGTAGAATAGATACACTTGTTATGGACCTAATCAAGAACAGTGATGGCAAGGACATAATCAAAATGAGCGAAACCTGTCAGTTACATATGGATAAGCTTAGAACCTTTATGTTTGAAAATGTCTATCACAATGAAAAGGTAAAAAGGCATGAGGATTTGCATCGTGTAGAGATAATTATAAGGTCTTTATATGATTATTACCTTGATCATAGTCATATGCTTCCTAAAGAGAGGCAAGAACTTATTGAAAAGTATGGTATTGCCGAGGTTGTTAAAGACCATGTTGCAGGAATGACGGACAGATATGCCTTAAATTTATATAACGAAATTTTTATTCCAAAGGGATGGAAGTAATTTACATTCCAAAAAACAACAAAAAATATAAAAAAATAAAAAATAAAAAAAGGATTTGCTTAAATATGTCGTATATGTAATTATGCAATATATTTAATAGACGGTGATTGATTTGAGTAGTTCTTTTAATGATAACATAACAGAAGAAATAAAAAGTAGGTGTAATATAGTTGATGTTATAGGACAAGTTGTCCCTTTGAAACGAATGGGAAACAACTATAAAGGTGTTTGTCCATTTCACAATGAAAAAACGCCTTCTTTTGTTGTTTCTGAGACAAAACAAATTTTTACCTGTTTTGGATGTGGAGCTACAGGTGATGTTTTTGAATTTGTAAAAAAGTATTATAACCTTGATTTTTCCGAATCAGTTCAAAGATTAGCTAAAGAATACGGCATACAATATGAAAATCGCTACAATTCTGATAGTAAGAATGAACTTTATTATGCAATTAATAAAGAAGCGGCAACGTATTTTTTAAAAGCATTTTGTCAAAAATCTAACCCGGGACTGACTTATATGCTGAAACGTGGTATAGAACCGAATATATTGAAAAAATTTGGCATAGGATATGCTGACAGTCAATGGGATAGCTTATATAAACATTTTATGTCTAAAAAAGTAGATGTGAAAATTTTAAAGGAGCTAGGATTAGTTTCAGAATCTAAGGGTAAATATTATGATAAGTTTAGAAATAGAGTAATGTTTCCCATAATAAATACTCGTGGAAAAGTTATTGGGTTTGGAGGAAGAGCAATTGGGGACGATAATCCCAAATACTTGAATTCTCCAGAAAGCCCCGTTTTTATGAAAAAAAACAATTTATATGGATTAAACCTCAGTAGACAGGATATTAGTAAAGACAATTGTGCAATTTTGGTAGAGGGCTATATGGATGTTATATCTTTGTATCAAAGTGGTATAAAAAACGTAGGAGCTTCGTTAGGTACAGCACTTACAGAAAATCAAGTGAAGGTACTAAAAAGATATACTAAAAACGTTGTTTTATCGTATGATGCTGATAATGCAGGACAAGCAGCGGCTCTTAGAGGAATAGATATACTTTTTAAGGAAGGGTGTAAGCCAAAGGTTCTTCATGTAACGGAAGGAAAAGACCCGGATGAATTTATAAAAAAACGAGGCAGGGATGCTTTTAGAGAATTAGTAAATAATTCTCTTGGATTTGTTGATTATAAATTTTCAGTACTTAGAAGAAAATATAATATAGACTCATATGAAGAAAGTATAGATTTTTTGAAAGAAGCGGCAGCTATTCTTAAAACTTTAAGCCCTATTGAAGCAGATGTGCATATAAAAAAACTGGCAAATGAAATTAAAATTTCAGAAAATGCAATAAGACTAGAAATTAATGGCAATAATACTCAAGAAGAAACTGTTTTCCAGTCGTTTGACAAAACTAAAGAAGAAAAGAAGATTATTGAAGAAATTAGTTTGTCAATGTCTCTTACGGAAAAAAATCTTATCAAATTAATTGTTACGGATTATGATTATTTTAAAGTCATTTCTGAACATGGTGACGTATTTAAGTCCACTTGCGGAAAGAAAATTTTTTCTGCCGCAGGCTTGATTTATAAAGATAAAAAAGATCTTGATGTTACAATTTTACAAGAGGCCTTAGAACAAGAAGAAGTGTCAGTGCTTACAGATATAATTGAAACTGTACAGCTGGCAGATAAAGAGGAGCAAGTCTTGGAGGAGTGTTTGCACAAGATTGAAATAGAACAATTAAAGGAAAAGGAAAACTCACTTTTAATGAGACTTTCTATGGCAGATGAAGAAGAGAACCAAGAAGTAATAAGACAAATGACAGAACAATTGATGGAATTGCAGAAAAGGATAGAAAGGGGAAAATAAATGAGCTTTGAGGAAGGAAACAATATGGAAAAGAAAGACTATGTTCATGACCTCGCAGAAAAAGCAAAAGCAAAGGGTTCTATATCTTTCAGAGAAGTAGCTGATTTTTTGGATGGTATTGAACTTAATAAGGATCAGATGGATGAAATCTATGATTCACTAACAGCTATAGGAATAGAAATTGTATCTGAGGATGATCCTGATGATTTTGAACTTCTTTCTATTGAACATGACGAAAATGATGAAGTAGATGTAGATATTATTCCTGTTGCAGATGACTCGGGAGAAATAGATTTAGAAGCTACGTTGCCAAAAGGTATTGCAGTAGATGATCCGGTTAGAATGTACCTAAAAGAAATCGGTAAGGTACCGCTTCTTTCTGCTGACGAAGAAATAGATCTTGCAAAGCGTATGGAGCAGGGCGACGAAGAAGCTAAAAAAAGACTTTGTGAAGCCAACCTAAGATTAGTTGTAAGTATTGCTAAGCGTTATGTGGGAAGAGGAATGCTTTTCCTTGACCTGATACAAGAAGGTAATCTTGGTCTTATTAAGGCAGTTGATAAATTTGACTGGAGAAAAGGTTACAAATTTAGTACTTATGCCACATGGTGGATAAGACAGGCTATAACAAGATCAATAGCAGATCAAGCCAGAACTATACGTATTCCTGTTCACATGGTTGAAACCATTAATAAGCTTATTCGTATCTCAAGACAGTTACTTCAAGAATACGGAAGAGAACCTTCTCCTGAAGAAATAGCTAAGGAGATGGATATTTCCGAGGAAAAGGTTAGAGAAATATTAAAGATTGCACAGGAACCTGTTTCTTTGGAAACACCAATAGGTGAAGAAGAAGACAGCCATCTTGGAGATTTTATTCCTGATGAGGATGTTCCGGCTCCTGCTGAAGCTGCGGCTTTTTCAATGCTTAAGGAACAGCTTGTGGAAGTTCTTGATACATTGACTGATAGAGAGCAAAAAGTATTAAAGTTACGTTTTGGTCTTGAAGATGGCAGAGCAAGGACTCTTGAGGAAGTAGGCAAGAAGTTTGATGTTACCAGAGAAAGAATAAGACAGATTGAAGCTAAGGCCTTAAGAAAATTGAGACATCCTTCAAGAAGTAAAAAACTTAAAGACTATTTAGAATAAAGAATACTAGAAATTTATATTAAATATACTATATAAATGAAATAGGGGTAATTAATTGATGATTAAGCTATCTGACAGATTACAATTAATTGCTGATCTTATAGAAGTAGGACAAACCGTGGCTGACATAGGTACTGACCACGGTTTTTTGCCTATTTTTTTAAGGGAAAGCAACAAAAGTCCAAAAGTTATTTTGGCAGATATAAGTAAAGGTTCATTACAAAAAGCCATTGATAATGTCAACCTAAGAGGATATAACTCAGTAGAAAGCGGTTTTGAGTTCAGACTTGGGAATGGTATACAAGTTCTTGATGATGGTGAAGTTAACGCTGTAGTAATTGCCGGAATGGGTGGAGTACTCATGACTGAGATTCTTGGTTTTAATTTGAAAAAAAGCTTAAGCTTTGATCAGATTATACTTCAACCAAGGAATGGTCAAGGAAAGCTTAGATGGTGTCTTCAAAATAATGGCTTTAATATAAAAAATGAGAAATTGATAAGAGAAGGCAAGTTTATTTGCGAAATAATCGTTATAGAACCACTAAAAACACCTGCAAATCATAAAAATAGCGGTGAATGTGCTAAAATTGATATGGAAAATGAAGCTGAAAATATAGAATATGAATTTCCGGAATCAATACTTATAAGTAATGGTGCTTTAGGCGTTGAATTTGCACGAAAAAAGCTTGTGATAGAAAATGGAATTCTTAGCAACTTGAGAAAAGCTCTTTCAAATATGGATGAAAAAATAGTGAAGCAGGAGCAGAGAGTGAAATACTTAGAAAAGTTGATAAAAAAGTATGCTAATGCCTAATAAATGCTATTGAAACCATGTAAATATGTTATAAAATCAAAGAAACGGTAAGAAACAGGCGGAATATTAGAAATTAATACTAAAACACAAGTGAATTATTAAGGTTTAGTCGTTAAAATTCATGAAAATGATTGATTATTAGTATAATATAAAGGAATAAGGTGAAAAAATGTCTATTTCTAGATTAGAATTAATTGACTCAATAGAAAAAATAGCCCCAAGACACTTGGCAGAAGTGTGGGATAATTGTGGTATGCAGATAGATTTAGAAAAAGAAAATGTAAACAAGATTCTTGTTTCTCTTGAAATTACTAAAGAAGTACTAAGAGAGGCTAAAAGCTTAGGCGTTGATTTCATTATTACACACCATCCTCTAATATTTACAGGATTGAAGCGAATTGACAGTAATGATGTTACGGGAAACTATATAATAGACTGCATTAATTCCGGGATTTCCGTATATTCGGCACACACCAATTTTGATAAGGCTGAAAAAGGCAACAACTATTACTTAGCAGAGCTTTTAGAATTAAAAGACATAAATAAGTTTGAAGATATTGATTTAGAATATATAGGACTTTACGGAGAGTTAAAAGATGAAATAGCTTTAAATGACGTTATATGCAAAATAAAAGATAAATTGGAATTATTTGATTATGAGATTAAAGTTGTAGGTCAGTTAGATAAGAAAATTAAAAAAATTGGACTTTGTACAGGATCGGGCATAGATATGTTAGATGTTGCTATTAAAACAGGGTGCCAGCTTTTTGTCACAGGTGATGTTAAATATCATGATGCAGTTAAAGCAAAAGAGCTTAATATGAATGTTATTGATGCAGGGCATTTTGGTACAGAAAAGATATTTGTACCTAATTTGTGTATGCAGTTAAAAAAAGTTTTTTTTGATAGGGTAGAAATTATTGCATCTAAGTCTGATTCCAATCCTTTTATAAAGTTCTAAATACATTGCTTTTTAATTTTATTAGCATTTTACAATAGTTAGATTTGACTTTTAATTAACTATTGTTATATAATACAAAAGTATGTTTTGGGTAAGCCAGACAGTCGCGGGCATTATGCACGAGGAAAGTCCGGGCTCCATAGGGCAAGAGTGCCAGATAACGTCTGGCGTAGGTAACTATAGGGAAAGTGCAACAGAAACATTCCGCCGAAACAGTTAGGCTGTGGTAAGGTTGAAATGGTGAGGTAAGAGCTCACCGGCGTTATGGAGACATAACGGCCGTGTAAACCCCACTCGGAGCAAGACCAAATAGGGCACAAAAAGCGGCTGCCCGTCGCTGCCCGGTAGGTAGGTCGCTTGAGCGTATTAGCAATGATACGCCTAGATAGATGATTGTCTAATACAGAACCCGGCTTATAGGCTTGCCCAAAATATATTTTATCTTTAAAAGTATATGTTTAAATATATAACTCAAATAATTACTAAATCTTTTGACTATGTTGCGTAGTTTGATTATAGATTATTTTGAGTTTTTTTTATGAAATTAAGTTGAAAAAATGAGTTACCTTATCGCTCTTTTGGCATTATTTGATTGCAATTTGGGGCTATGTAGTGTATAATACTTGCACGATTAAATGTGCAACTGCTAGATAGAAGTAGATAGCAGTGGTTTTTTTATGTATAAAATATTGCTTAGTATGAGATGGCAAAATATATTTTAGGGATATTTACAACTATATCTCTGACATACAAAAAGACTTTAGGGAACGATTTTTATCGTTCCCTAAAAATGTTAGAGGAAGATAAAATTAATTTAATAAAAAAGAGGTGAGAAGTTTTGACACAAGAAAATAAAATGGGAACTATGCCTATAGGAAAGCTAATGATTTCAATGTCTTGGCCTGCAATGCTTTCTATGTTAATACAGGCATTATATAATGTAGTAGATAGTATATTTGTAGCACAAATAAGTGAAGAATCCTTAACAGCGGTAACACTGATATTTCCAATACAGATGTTACTAATTTCTGTAGCTATTGGAACAGGAATAGGGGTTAACTCATTAATTGCAAGAAGATTAGGTGCTAAAAAAATAGAAGAGGCCGATATGGCTGCCAGCCATGGGTTTGTAATTTCTTTTATAAATTGGGCAGTATTTGCTGTTTTTGGATTGCTTTTTTCGGGTATATATATGACAGCATATTCCTCTTCACAGTATATTGTTGAAAATGGTACAATATATCTAATGATAATAACACTTTGCTCGGTATTTGTATTTGTGCAAGTAAATACAGAAAAAGTGTTGCAAGCAACGGGCAATATGCTCATGCCTATGATTTGTAGTTTATCAGGTGCTATAATTAATATAGTATTTGACCCAATATTAATATTTGGTATAGGGGGATTCCCTAAAATGGGTGTAGTAGGAGCGGCTGTTGCAACAGTTTTCGGACAGTGTGTTTCTATGATATTAGGTCTGATTATATTATTTAAATATAACCATCAAGTAAACGTAAAAATTAAAGGTTTCAAACTGAATAAGGAAATAGTAAAAGATATTTATAATGTTGGATTGCCATCCATGATAATGCAGTCAATCGGCTCAGTAATGCTTTTCTGCATAAATGGTATTTTGGCTTTCTCAGGAACGGCTGTTGCTGTTCTTGGAAGTTATTTTAGACTTCAATCATTTATATTTATGCCTGTATTTGGGCTAAATCAGGGAGCTATGCCAATCATGGGATATAATTATGGAGCGAGAAATAAAACAAGACTCATGAAAGCTTTTAAAGTAGGGCTGGGCATTGCTGCTGTAATAATGGCTATAGGCTCTTTAATCTTTTTAGCCTTCCCGGGACAACTTTTAGGCTTATTTAATGCTTCTGAGCATATGCTTGAAATAGGTATCCCTGCTCTAAGAATAATTTGTTTATGCTTTGTTCCGGCAGCATTTGGAATTTTAACATCTACAATATTTCAAGCAACGGGTCATGGTATGCTAAGTATGTGGCAGTCATTAATTAGGCAATTAATAGGTATAGTGCCGCTTGCATGGATTTTAATAAAAATAGGCGGACTGACATTAGTATGGTGGGCATGGCCATTGGCTGAAATTCTAGGAACTATCTATTCCATAGTATTCTTAAAAAGATTATATAAAAAAGAAATAGAAACTTTAGTGTAAAAATAGATAATAAAACTTATAAATAAAAATAGGTAGCAAATCTTATTAAATATTAGGAAACAGAATTTAATGATAAAAATAGATAGCAAATCTTATTAAATAAAAGTAAACAGAATTTAATAATAAAAAAAGGCTAAAACCTTATTAAATATAAGGAAACGAAACTTATAAATAATAGAATGTTAGATATATAAACTTGCAGATATATAAATTTGTATATCTATACACTTATAGATATATACTTTAAAGACTATCACATCTTGCATATTTAACTATTTTGTGTGTTGGCTAAAATGAGGGGGAAAAATGAAAAGCAGTATTAAGAAAAAAACTTATAAAGCTATATATAGACTATTGGACAGGGTTTCCCCTATAGAGGGAGACTGCGGTAAACTTTGTGGTGCAGCTTGCTGTACTTGCGGAGGAGATAGTAAAGATGAAGATGGCGTTGATTATGATTTAGGTATATATTTACTTCCGGGCGAAGAAAAAATATTTACAATGAAAGAAGAGTGGCTTAAGTGGAGCACTGAGTTAGCAGAGGATTATGATTTCCCTGACTCTTGGTTTGGTAAGGTATACTTTGTAAGGTGTAAGACACCTCCTGTTTGCCCTAGGGAATCAAGACCTTTGCAATGTAGGTTTTTCCCTTTGGCACCGCATCTTTCAGATGAAGGAAAATTACAACTGATTTTATGTACATCAGATCTACCATATTCTTGTCCACTCATTTCTGACAGAATGGAATTGACTGATAGATTTATAAAGGCAACATATACAGTGTGGAATCGTTTAATAAAAGATCCTTTGATTTTTGATTTAGTGAAAATGGACTCAAATGACAGGGACTTTATGAACATTAACTATGAAGTGATTTGTTAATCGGAGGGCATTATTTAAGATGAAGTTAGGTATTGATGTAGGTTCAACAACAGTTAAAGTTGTACTTATGGATGATAATAATAAAATTTTGTTCAAAAGATATGAAAGACATATGTCAAATGTTTTTAATAAGGTTTCTGAACTTATAGAACAATTACATAATGAATATGGTGATATGAAAGCGCGTATGACAATAACGGGTTCCGGCGGATTAGCATTGTCTCAGCTTTTAGACATAGCTTTTGAGCAGGAAGTAGTAGCGTGCAGTAAGGCTGTTGAAACTATGGTACCGAATACTGATGTTGTAATAGAGCTTGGCGGAGAAGACGCCAAAATTACATTTTACGGTTCAACCATAGAACAGAGAATGAATGGGACTTGTGCAGGTGGAACAGGTGCATTTATAGACCAAATGGCGGTTCTTTTAAATACAGATGCATCGGGGTTAAATGATGCGGCCAAAAAGCATGAATTAATATATCCAATTGCCGCAAGATGTGGAGTTTTTGCAAAAACAGATATTCAGCCTTTAATAAATGAAGGCGCCAATGTTTCTGATTTATCTGCATCCATATTTCAAGCGGTTGTAAATCAGACTATAAGTGGGCTGGCCTGCGGTAGAACTATAAAAGGGAACGTTGCATTTTTAGGCGGTCCCCTTTCATTTTTATCGGAGCTTAGAAAGAGATTTATTGAAACTTTGGGGCTAGAAGAAAAAAATGTTATTTTCCCTGAGGATTCACAGTATTTTGTTGCAATTGGTGCGGCTTTAAGTTCACAAAAACGTGAACCGCAAGACATAAATAAAGTAGTAAATATTTTGAAAAACGCTGATGCATCACTATTATCTGAAACTAAACATACCAATCCACTGTTTGTTGATCAAAATGATTATAATGAATTTAGGCAAAGACATGAAAAAAATAAAATTAAGAGAAAAGATATAAAGAAAGCGAAAGGTAAACTATTTCTTGGAATAGATGCCGGCTCAACAACTACAAAAGCAGCTTTGATAGACAATGATAAAAACCTTCTTTATTCTTATTACAGAAATAATGAGGGTAAGCCCTTGGAAGCAACTATGGCAATGCTTAAAGAGCTGTACAGCTTGTTGCCTGAAAATGTTACAATTTCTAATGCAACAGCAACAGGTTATGGAGAAGGCTTATTAAGAGCAGCCTTTAATGTTGACCTTGGTGAAATAGAAACAATGGCTCATTACAAGGCGGCAGAATCATTTTTAGAGGGAGTACAATTCATTCTTGATATAGGTGGTCAGGATATGAAGTGTATGAAGATAAGAGACGGTGCTATTTACAACATTATGTTGAATGAAGCCTGCTCTTCAGGCTGTGGTTCATTCATAGAGACCTACGCAAAATCGGTTAATATGGATGTTCAGGATTTCGCAAAAGAAGCTTTATTTGCTAAGTCCCCGGTTGATTTAGGTACTAGATGTACTGTATTTATGAATTCAAAAGTAAAGCAATCACAAAAAGAAGGGGCATCTATTGGTGATATTTCAGCGGGTCTTTCATATTCAGTCATAAAAAACGCTTTATATAAAGTAATTAAGCTGAGAAATACTGAGGAAGCCGGAGAAAAGATTGTAGTTCAAGGGGGCACCTTTTTAAATGATGCAGTACTTAGGAGTATAGAGAAAATCCTAAATAAAGAGGTTGTGCGACCTGATATTGCCGGAATAATGGGAGCCTATGGCGCTGCATTAATAGCAAAAGAGCATTATGTTGAAGGTACGGAATCTTCAATTATAAAGTTGCAGGATATGGAATTATTCACAGTAAGAAATACTCATACAAGATGTAAGGGTTGTGAAAATCAATGTATGCTTACTATAAATATGTTTAACAGCGGTGCTAAATTCATAACGGGTAACAGATGTGAAAAAGGCGCTGGAAGGGAAGAAGAGTCAGACTCTATACCAAATTTATATCAATATAAATATAAGAGACTGTTCTCATATTCGCCTATCGCTCCAAGGTATGCAAAGCGTGGAGTTGTGGGAATTCCAAGAGTATTAAATATGTATGAAAATTATCCTTTCTGGTTCACATTCTTTACTACCTTGGGCTTTAGCGTTGCACTATCAGCACCGTCTTCAAAGGCATTATACGAACAGGGAATGGACACTATTCCCTCAGATACAGCTTGTTATCCTGCAAAAATGGTGCATGGACATATAAAATGGCTTGTAGATCAAGGGATTAAGTGGATTTTTTATCCAAGTATTAATCATGAAATGAATGAGGATGAAACGGCACCAAATCATTATAATTGTCCTATTGTAGCAACCTATCCGGAAGTTATAGGAAGCAATATGGATGAATTGTTCTTAGAGAATGATGTTACTTTCTCTCATCCATTCTTACCTTATGATGATGAGCTTGGTCTTGCAAAAGAGCTATATAATGAGTTGAAACATTTAGGTATAACATATACTGAAATCGGAAAAGCTGTTGTTAAGGCCAGAACAGAAAACAAGAAGTTCAAAGATGACATAAAGAAGCAAGGAGCCGCAGCTATTCGATTTGCAAAAAACAATAAGAAGAAGTGTATAGTACTATCCGGAAGACCATATCATGTGGATCCGGAAATAAACCATGGAATAGATAAATTAATAACAACTTTTGATATGGTAGTTCTTACAGAAGATTCAGTTGCGCATTTAGCTAAATTAAATAGGCCACTCAGGGTTCTTGACCAGTGGATGTATCATTCAAGATTATATAAAGCTGCCATAATGGCCAGTAAGGATGATGATATTGAGCTAGTTCAATTAAACTCTTTTGGTTGTGGACTTGATGCAGTTACCACTGATCAGGTTGAAGAAATAATGAAAAACAGCAACAATATGTATACTGTTTTGAAAATAGATGAGGGTACCAACTTAGGTGCGGCTAAAATAAGAATTCGTTCGCTAAAGGCAGCAATAGAAGAAAGAGAAAAGAGCAATATTAAGCACACGGATTGCGATAATAAGTTCATAAGAAAAGTTTTTACCAGAGAAATGAGAAAAGACTATACTATACTTATTCCTCAGATGGCACCAATACATTTTCAGTTTATTGTTCCCGCATTAGAAAGAAGTGGCTATAAAGTTCAATTGCTACCTACAGTTGATAAAAATGCTGTTGAAGAAGGTCTGCGTTATATTAACAACGATGCTTGTTATCCAACCATAGTAACCTTAGGTCAAATTATTTCTGAATTAAAGTCAGGGAAATATGATTTAGACAAAACAGCCGTATTTATGTCACAAACCGGTGGTGGTTGTAGAGCCAGCAACTACGTTGCAATGCTCAGAAAAGCATTAATAGATTTAAGAATGGAACAAATCCCTGTTATATCATTTAACTTGGTAGGACTTGAAAAAAACAGCGGATTTAAATTGACTTTACCTATTATTAAGAGAATTTTGATTGCCGCTGTTTACGGTGACACATTGATGAGAGTTCTTTATGCCACAAGACCATACGAACAAGTACCGGGCTCAGCAAATGAGCTATATGAAAAATGGGTTAAAATCATAGATAAAAATATTAGAAATGGAAGTATCGTAAGCTTTAAAAGAACTATAAAACAGCTTGTAAAAGACTTTGATAACCTGCCGCTTACTGACATTAAAAAGCCTAAGGTGGGCGTCGTGGGAGAGATACTGGTTAAATATCATCCAAATGCTAACAATGATATAGTAAATATTATTGAGAAAGAAGGAGGAGAGGCTGTTGTTCTTGATTTGATTGACTTCTTCTTATATGGTATGCACAGTAAGGAATTTAACTTTAAACATTTATCGGGTAAATATAGTACTATGGTGGTAAACAAAATGGCAAAGGGCTTAATTGAATGGTTTAGAGAGCCAGCAAGAAAAGCTTTAAAACAAAGTAACAGATTTGATGCTCCTCATCATATTGAGGATACCGCTAAAAAGGCTGAGCAGCTTATTTCCCTAGGAAACCAATGCGGAGAAGGCTGGCTTTTGACAGGTGAAATGATTGAACTTATTGACAGCGGAGTAACAAATATTGCTTGTTTACAGCCATTTGGTTGTTTACCAAATCACGTAACAGGTAAGGGTATGATGAAGGCCTTAAGACAGTATGATAGATTTGCAAATATAGTTGCAGTTGACTATGACCCGGGTGCCAGCGATGTAAACCAATTGAACAGAATAAAGCTTATGATGGCCACCGCATATAAAAATATGGAAAAGGTCGATTGCAATTCAGCAGAAAAGGTTGTATAATATTTAAGGCAAAAATTAAACAAAGTTAGGAGGTGTCTCCATGGGAAGACACGGTACAATTGCAGGACGTAAAGCAGCACAGGATTCAAAAAGAGCTGCAATATTTACAAAGTATGCCAGAGCTATTACTGTAGCCGCTAAAAATGGCGGTGACCCTGAATATAATGCATCACTAAAAGTAGCTATTGAAAAAGCTAAAGCTATTAACCTTCCAAATGATAACATTAATAGAGCTATCAAAAAAGGTACAGGCGAACTTGAAGGTGAAACATATGAAGAACTCAATTTTGAAGGTTATGGTGTAGGAGGAGTTGCTGTTATCGTTGAAGCGTTAACAGATAATAAGAATAGAACTACAGCTTCAGTTAGATCAACATTTGATAAATATGGCGGTAACCTTGGAGCTCCGGGATGTGTATCATATATGTTTGCAAGAAAAGGCGTTATTATTATAGAGAAGACTGATGATATAGTTGAAGACTCTCTAATGGAAGCTGCTCTTGAAGCAGGAGCTGAAGACATGATTGTTCATGAGGATGCTTTTGAAATACAAACAGAACCTGCGGCATATACAGATGTTCACAGTGCATTAACAAAGGCAGGGTATGAGCTTCTTGAATCAGAAATTGAATATGTTCCATCAATGGAATCTGCTCCAACTGACGAGCACGACATAAAGAAGCTTAAAAAGATGATTGACATCTTAGAAGATAATGATGATGTTCAAAAAGTACATCACAACTGCTCACTTGACTTAGAGGACTATGAATAATTAAATAATATATAAAATATATAATAAATATATATTTATTAATTAATTATATGTTTGAATCTATGTAATAAGTGGCACTCATGAATTAATAGAATCCCATTTCTTTGATAATATTATTATTAAAGAAATGGGATTTTTTAGTGCAAAAAAACCAAATATTAATGCTATTTCCTTTTTGATATACAAAATTATTTAATATTTATTAAAAATATAAAGAAATCATAAGAATTAGTTAAGCTTTCCTTAATATTTTTATTTTATTCTATTATATAAAGCGCAGGGGTTAGTTTTGTGTATGATTATGAAGGGGGATGAAATAAATATGAACGTGCTTCAACTAATAAAGGATTATGCAAATGAAAATCCTTTAAAAAAGGTGATGATATCAGGAGATGAAGAGCTTACTTATAAGCAGCTGGATTTAGCTTCCGATCATCTTGCATCTTATATAGAGTGTAAATGCGGGCAAAATAAAAGCCCAATTGCAGTTTATGGACATAAGTCAATTTATATGCTGATTTCTATGATTGCTTGTGTTAAATCGGGGAGAGCATATTGCCCTATAGATATATCCTGGCCGGATATTAGAGTGCAGGCAATATTGGATAAAATGGATTCTCCAATAGTCTTAGCTACAGAGAGGCTGACTTGTAATTTTTCGGAAATCATAAATGTTGATGAAATTAAAAGCTATATAGAGTTTAAAGAAGAGAAAAATACTTCCCATATGTGGGTAAAAGGTGATGATATCTTTTACATTCTTTTTACATCGGGAAGTAGTGGGGAGCCTAAAGGTGTAGAAATTACTAGTGACTGCCTAAATAATTTTATAAAGTGGTCTATAGCTTTAGGAAACTCAGAACAGGAAAAGAGGGGAAAGGTTTTCTTAAATCAAGCACCTTTTTCTTTTGATTTGTCAGTTATGGACTTGTACACTTGCATGGCTAGCGGAGGAACTCTTTGGGCATTATCCAAGGAAACCCAAAACAGTTACTCATTATTGATGAACTCATTGAAAGACTCAAATACAAATATTTGGGTTTCTACTCCATCATTTGCAGAGTTGTGCTTGGCGGAAAAAAAGTTTGATGAAATATTGATGCCTAAGCTTGAATACTTCTTTTTTTGTGGAGAAACTCTAACTCCTTCTACAGTAAAAAAGCTTCAAAACAGATTTCCAAAATCTAAAATTATTAATACTTATGGGCCTACAGAATCTACAGTAGCAGTAACTGGAGTTGAGATAACAGAAGAGCTATGTAGTCAATGCGATACTCTCCCTGTTGGTAGAGTAAAGGATGGCAGCTTTATAGAAATTCAAGATGCCAATGGAGAGGCTGTAGGTAATGATAGAAGTGGCGAAATAGTAATCTGGGGAAACACAGTTGCAAATGGATATTACAAAATGCCTGAAAAAACTGATTTAGTGTTTTTGAAGAAGGAAGAAGGGGAGTTTACAAAGGGGTATCGAACAGGTGATGAGGGTTACCTCTCAGATGGAATGCTATATTACTGCGGGAGAATGGACTCTCAGGTTAAGCTACACGGATATAGAATAGAAATACAAGACATTGAGAACAACCTATTAAAATTGAAAAATGTTGAAAGAGCAGTAGTTCTTCCAAATATAAAGGAAGGCAAAGTAAGAAGTTTGTCTGCCTATGTTATTTGCAGTGAAAAAATTTCTAATGCTACGGAAAAAATGATTTCTTTAAAAAACTCTTTAAAAAAATATCTACCGGATTATATGATACCTAAAAAAATTGTCTTTGTTGATGACATTCCAGTAAATAATAATGGAAAAATTGACCGCAAAGCCCTAGGGGGAGTTTTCAAATGACGTTATACCAAGGCTATATCTTTTATGTTTGCTTAGTAATAGCACTGCTTCCGGCAGTAGTACTAGGTATAATGGGAAGAAATCTAAAAAATTATTGCTTATTTATTTCTATTGTATTTATTGGCTTAGCCATGGTTGGCGATGTTAATCAATTAGTAAGTTTCGTATTTTTCTTCTGTATAGAACTATTCATAGCAAAGGGATACCTTGTTTTAAGAAAGAAATACGGCAGAAATGAAAAGCTATATTATCTGGCAGTTTTTTTGAGCATCATGCCTCTTGTCTTAAACAAAGTTTCAGCGGTATTTAGCTTAAATGTGTTTGGAATATTGGGGATTTCTTATGTAACGTTTAGAACGGTACAGATTGTAATCGAAACATATGATGGAATAATAGTAGATATACCTACTTTAGAATATGCTGGATTTATTTTATTTTTCCCTTCCTTAAGCAGTGGCCCTATTGACAGAAGTCGTAGGTTTCATGAGGATTGGGACAAAGTGTATTCAAGGGAAGAGTATCTTGAAATGGTATCCACGGGAATATTAAAAATTCTTGTGGGAATGATTTATAAATTAATTTTAGCTGTAGAGTTTTATAAAATGATGAACTTCTTTGATGGTGATAAATGGTACTTTTATATAGGGTACGGATATTTATATGGATTCTATTTATTTTTCGACTTTGCAGGTTATAGTTTAATGGCCATTGGAACCAGCTATATATTAGGAATAAAAACTCCGGACAACTTTAAACGTCCATTTATGGCTATAAATATTCAAGAGTTTTGGAATTGCTGGCACATTACATTATCTCACTGGTTTAGAGATTTTATTTTCTCACGATTTATCATGAAATGTGTTAAAAATAAATGGTTTTCAACAAGATTGCAAAGGGCTTCAATGGGCTTTATTGTCAATATGCTGATTATGGGGATGTGGCATGGGCTTACCCCGGCATATTTAATTTATGGGCTTTACCATGGAGTGCTTTTAGCAATCAATGAAGTTTATCAAAAAAAGTCACAGTTTTATAAGAAAAATAAAGATAAGAAAATATACAAATTCATATCATGATTTGTTACATTACAACTTGTTATGTTTGGTTTCTTAATATTTTCAGGAAAGCTTTTTTAAGCTGAATTAAAGGGAGGATTAAAATGAAAGAAAAGGTTTTAAATATATTGGAAGATATTTGTGAAGACGGTATTGTAAAAGAAGAATTAGATATAGATTTAATGAAGAGTGGTTTAATGGATTCTTTAGCATTTGCTGAATTATTAGCTTTATTAGAGGAAGAACTTGGGATTATATTGTCACCTTCGGAATTTCAACGTGAGGACTTGAATACTCCAGCTAAGATCATTGAAATAGTAGAGGCGAAAGGATTGGAACAGTGAAGAGAATAACCGCGTTTTTAGTGGCACTTTGTTTATTTTGCTCAACGGTGTATGGACTTCATATATATAGTGAAAAAGCAATAAATATGAATAACAATGATTTTAGTACTTGGTCCAACAAAGCAAAATTCAGCTCAACGGACAGCATTAAAGCCAATTTAAACGACAACTCTATAGTAGTGTTTGGTTCATCAGAATTTCAACATGGCCAAAAAACTATATATCATCCCAAAAAAATGTTCAAGGATTTTAAATTTAACCCTATGCTAATTGGTGCAGGATATTATCAATGCTTGCAACACGCAATAACCTTAACTGCAATAGGTGATGAGATTAAAACAAAGAAAGTTGTTTTACTTTTATCTCCATCTTGGTTTAGAAAAGAAGGTGTTAAAGATACTGCTTTTTCATCCAGATTTTCTGAAAATGCTTATTTAGAGATGCTAGAAAATAATGAAATATCTTCTGAAACAAAAGATTACATCATACAAAGAACACGGAAATTACTGAATGTGGATGACGCTACTTTAAAAAGGGTAGAAATTTATAACAAGGTGGAACTGGGACAGGAATCTTCTTTTATGGATAGGTTTAACTATTATGTATATAAAAACGTCAATACAGAAAAGAGTCGTCAAAGTGTTATCTTTCAATGGTATACTACGATGTTTGGGGAAAAACAGAATAATGTAAGGGCAGATAGGGACATTAATTGGAAAGAATATGAAGCAAAGGCTCAAATTCAAGGCGAAAGAAAGAGTGACAATCCGTTTTATATGACACCATTGGGCTTTGCTAAGGTACAATGTAAGTATAATGGTAAAAAAATAGAAAGAAAATTTGTAAACTGCTACTCAGAATCGCCGGAATATGATGATTTAAGATGTTTTTTAGATATTTGCAAAGAAATGAATGTAGAGCCTTTATTAGTTTCATTACCGGTGAATGGGTATTGGTATGACTACACGGGATTTCCTAAAGAAACACGTAGCAAATACTATGAAAACATAAGAAATATTGCGGCAGAATACAATGTAGAGCTTGCAGATCTATCAAATGAAGAATTTAATAAATACTTTTTTGAAGATAGCGTGCATCTGGCAGGGAAAGGATGGGTGAAGGTAAATGAAATTCTTTACGACTTTTATAAAGAAGATAAAGAGTAATATAGTATTAAACTATATTGGCTGGATTGTAACTTTTTATGTTTTAATGATTAGTATATATCTTTACTTAATAAACTCGAACTTATCTACGGCACCAAGATATGTTTATTCTCAATTTTAAATATTAAAATCAAATGTAAATAATAAAACTCAATTTTAAATATTAAAATCAAATATAAATAATAAAACTCAAATTTAATTTTAAAAGTATTATATCAGGGCAATAGATATAATACTTTTTTTATATAAAGATTTTATTTATGGAATATTTACCAAAATAATGGAACTTTTTAAATTTTATTATGTCTAAATATAAAAGAAATAAATTTTAATTGGGAGGTAATGAAATGATGAGATTTAAAAAAGTTATTGTAACAATACTTTGTATAACAGCTTTAACAACAGTTCCGGCATTTGCAGCAACACAAAAAACAGTAGTAGGTTTAGAGGCGAACAGTATTAATTCTTCTTTGATAGATGAAAAGATAGATGTATCGCTATGTGAATTTATAATTTGCATTGTAAAAAATACAGCGGGTGAACAGCCTCTATTAATGGATACACATTATGCTCATTCATATATGTTAAAAGCTCAATATATGGGGCTGATTGATCTTAATAAATATCCGCAGAAAATGTGGGATGAAAAGGTAGATAAAAAAACTATACAAGCTGTTTTTAAGGCATTGGACAAACAAAAGATTAGCTATGATTTACAAAAACTAAAAACTAGCTTATTAGAAATCTCAGCTTCAAAAATTTATATTAATGATAAAGAATTAAACTTAGGAAAGAATGAACTTTTTTCCTATGAGAACTTTGTAATGGTTCCATTACGACTAGTGGCAGAGCAACTGGGATACGATGTAAAATGGAATAAAGAAACATATTCCGCAAAACTAAAGAACAAAACCAGTACAAGTGTTATTGAAATAGGTTATGACTATTATGTTGTGAAGGATATCAAAACAGGTAAAGAAATAAAGAGCAAATCGGTGGGGGTTGAACCGTTATTGGTTAATGGAGTTACATATGTCCCCGCAGAAGTATTTAATATTCTTGTAGGAGAGGGTTCTGTTTCAAATTCAAACAAAATAGTTAATATTAAAAAACTGTAATATAATTATTCATTTTTAAAATTTTAAGTTCCTTAGGTAATATTGCTTTATCTAAGGAATTTTTTTATGGCTAATATGACTAATATAATGAACACTTTAACCCAGTCATGAAATCTTATCTTAACAATCTTTACGATTAAGAATAAGTTATTATAAAAAAGCTTATTTTAAATATTTTTTAACTTGCTGAAATACAGGTTTCGACATTTATTGATAATTATGTTATAATAATTACGATAAAAAACAATTGCAATAACATAAACTTTAAAGTAGTTTGTATGAATGTATTTTTATATAAACTAATTATAAAAAGCATTGGAGATTTAAGGGGGAAAATCAATATGCGGTGTGTACATTGTGGTAAAGAGGTTAGGGATAATGTCATTTTTTGTATTGGTTGTGGAAGAGCCGTTAAAAGGGAATATGAAAAATATTGTAACGAGGTTTACAATGAATTCTCTCTAAAAGGAAAGACTTTAAAATTTATAGACAGAAAAAATGAGCAACAAAGGTACAATAGCAAAACTAATACTAAAACAAAAAAATACAGTCAATTAGATACAAACAATAGTATATTGCGTGAGGCATCGCAAAAAATAAGTGAGGCATCAGAATCTTTAAAAGGTATATTATCATTTGCAAAAAAATGGATTGAAGACAACATGGCAAGTGACATGGTAAGTTCTGATAGCAGTATGGATCAACTTGATAAAAGCGCATGGGACGACACACAAGTTTTAGGCAACAATAATAAACCTGAAATAATAGAATCAGCCGATAAAGAGGATCTATATGAAGATAATGATTCATTTAATGATAATGATTCTTTTAATGATAATGATTCATATGAATTTGACACAAATGCAGATTCAGAAAGTAATAGTGATAAACTCTGGGATACAGCTAAAATGATTCTGTCCTTAATTGGAGTTGTAATAGTATTTATGTCTTCTTGTTATGATAGTGGAAAGGATACTTCTTATACTACGACATCATACTCGTATGAAACAGATATATATGAGAATTATGAATTTCCAGATAATCCACAAATAGATGAGTACATAGGTGAAAACATTGATGATTCAGTTACTATTAATAAAGAATTTATAGTAAATTATTTGACCATGCTCAATGAAGATATTTCAATGTTTGATGCATATGATAATCCTTTGCATTCCCTAGAAGAATATGATTCATATAATACGGAACTTTCTTCATATGTAGAGGGAGAAGAAGACTCTTATATAAGTGATATTGTGTTTATATATAAGTTATGGGAACAAGAACTTGAGCCTTTATATGATAATACTGCACAGCTTAGCGAAGAAGAAATTGATGAAAAAGTACAGTCATTTAAATATGAATTTAATACAATAGCAGAATATTATTTAGAAGAAGATTAGTAATTTTGCCAAAAGATACTATCTGTATCTATTGCAAAATTTGAATGAAAGAGTATAATATACATATACTATTAATGCACAAAATCCTGAAGTGTTCGTTAAGGTTTTATAATTCAACCTACACTGTGACATCGGGAATCCGCGTCTTTGCAGCTTATGTCAGGCCTCCTTTGAGTGGAAGGCAGAAGCGGAAGTAGGATACCCACCTATCTTATGATAGGGTCTGAATTATAGCCTGACGGCATGTCGGGATTTTTAGTGGTTTTTTTTCTTGTATATTGTATTCACAACAAATGGAGGTAACTTAATGAAGCCCTTAAAACCCGCTGAAATACTTGATTACACCATTGAAACAGGGGTGGCTAAATCAGGTGGAAGTTTTACAAAATTACTAATTTTAAGCATTATGGCAGGAGCATTTATTGCTTTTGCAGCAGAAGGCTCTAATATGGCCGCATTTAATTTATTTTATGAACCTACTACATATGGATTAGGAAAAGCTTTAGCAGGAGCCATCTTTGGCACGGGACTTATGTTGGTGGTTCTTTGCGGTGGCGAATTATTTACAGGAAATACTCTCATACTAGCAGCAATTTGTGAGAGGAAAGTAAAAGTTTCAAAGATGCTTAGAAATTGGACAATTGTTTACATAGGAAACTTAATAGGTTCACTCTTAATAGCTTATATGATGTATCATTCGGGACTATTTACAAGCGGAGCAGATGTACTGGGAGCAGTGACAATTAAAATTGCTGCATATAAAACCGGTCTTAGCTTCATGCAAGCTTTTTATTTAGGAATAATGTGTAACTGGTTAGTATGTTTAGCAGTTTGGCTTTCATATGGTGCAGATACAATGGCAGGTAAAATTTTGGGCATATTTTTTCCAATATGGTTATTTATAACTTCTGGATTTGAACATAGTGTTGCAAATATGTACTATATTCCGGCAGGGATTTTAGCGAAAGCAAATGAAACATTTGTATCTTTATCACATATTTCTGCGCAAGCTCTTAACAACCTTACATGGAGCAACTTTTTTATTAACAACCTTATTCCCGTTACCCTTGGAAATATAGTGGGTGGAGGAATATTTGTAGGTATCGCTTATTGGTACGTATATAAAAAGGCATAATATTTTTTATAATACTAATATCTAAAAAATTTGGTAATTATTATTTATTTTATACATATTTATATAACTTTTTAGTTGATTAAAACTTATATTGTGCTTAAGACAATTCTTTAAACTTTTTATTGAATTGTCTTTTTTTTTATGCTATATTTACTAGCGTGGACAGTATATATACATAACTGTACCGATTTTAACAATAACATTTTATTAGAAGAAGCCTATATCCTAAGGAATGGGACTGACATATTAAACTAAACAATCAAAAGCTATCTAAGGCGTTATAGCCCTAGACTTTGATAGTTTTTTATTCAGAAACATAGGCAGCTTGTAAGCTGCTTTTTTTATTATTACAGTTTTTAAACTAGCATTGTACAACTATAAAAATATTTATTTCCATAGGAGGCTTACATTTCTTGATTTTAAGGAGGAAAGAATGTCTACACAGAAAACAAGAATTAAGTATGCTGGGTCTTACAAAGAGCAGCTGACAGCTAGAGGGTTAATAATAGGAGGTATAGGAGCGGTTATACTTACTATGAGTTCAATGTTTGTGGCATTAAAGCTTAGCTCGTTGCCTTGGCCCATTATGTTTGTGGCCCTTGCTTCAATGTTTGCACTTAAAGCATTTGGCAGTACAAATATTAATGAAATAAATGTAACACATACGGCTATGTCTGCCGGAGCCATGGTTGCGGGGGGATTAGCTTTTACCTTGCCGGGAATATGGATGTTAAACCCAAATGAAACCGTTAGACCCATTACTCTAATACTGATAACTTTGGGAGGTGTAATTCTCGGTTTAATTTTTACAGCACTAATAAGAAAATATTTTATAGTAACAAAAGAATTACCATATCCAATGGGACAAGCTGCGGCAGAAGCGCTTATAATAGGAGATGCGGGAGGTAAAAAGGCAGTTATGCTTTTTGCTTCAATGGCATTGGCTGGAATATTTACAATTTTAAGAGATGCTCTTTATAAAATACCTGCAACATTTATGAACTCTAAAATGTTACAATACGGTTCTTTTACAGGTATTTGGCTTTCTCCCATGCTTATTTCTGTGGGATATATCATTGGACCTTTAGCCATAGGTATTTGGTTTTTAGGAGCTATTATCGGAGATTTTGGTATATTGTTTGGTGGTATTTGGGATATGGCAACGGCATCTGCAGTGAAATCATCTTTAGGCATAGGACTTATGGTTGGAACAGGGCTTGGAATAATCATTAAAGGTATATTGCCAAAAGCTAAAGAGATTTTTGGACCTATGTTTAGAAAGGATAATCTGGGAGATAGTATTATACAATTGAGATGGGCTCCCATTGCTATGATACTGCTGGCATTTTTGTTTACTTCCATTGCTAATATGGGTGTTATAGCATCTATAATTACAATTCTTGGTGTATGGCTTGCAACTGCAATGTCATCTCAATGTGTGGGACAATCAGGAATTAATCCTATGGAAATATTCGGTATAATAGTTCTTATAGCGGCAAAGGCCGTTTCTTCCATCGGTCAAACAGAGGCATTCTTTGTAGCGGCTATTGTTGCTGTGGCTTGCGGTCTTGTGGGTGATGTAATGAATGACTTTAAGGCAGGATATATCCTAAAAAGCGATCCTAAAGCGCAATGGGTTGCAGAGGCTGTAGGCTCAATCATAGGAGCATTTGTATCCGTTGGAGTTTTATTAGTAATAGTAAGTGCATATGGCCCCGATGTTTTTGGTACCGAGGTATTTCCTGCGGCACAAGCAAGTGCCGTTGCCGCAATGGTTGGAGGCATTTCTCATATGCCAGCATTTATTGTGGGAGTTATAACAGCAGTTGTTTTATACTTTATTAATTTTCCTGTAATGACTCTTGGTTTAGGTGTATATTTACCATTTTATCTATCAGCAACAGCTTTCATAGGCGGATTAATTAGATTTCTAGTAGATAGATTTATTCCTCAATTTGAGAAGAAAGGTACAGGCACTATTATTGCATCAGGGTTACTAGGCGGTGAAGCAATAGTTGGGGTAATACTTGCATTAATACTAGCTATAAAAATACTTGTATAAGTACTGACGGAAATATTGATATAAATACCGGTATAAATGCTGGTATAAAGATTGATACAAATATTGATACAAATATTGACATAAAGATTGATATAAATACCGGTATAAATTTTGGAGGGTAAATATGTTAAAGGAAATAAGTATAAATGAGATAAAGGGCATTAGAGTCGGTCATGCACAATCCCTTGAGGGTGGAACGGGATGTACCGCTATAATCTGTGAAAAGGGTGCCTTCGCAGGCGTAGATGTAAGAGGAGGGGGACCTGCAACAAGGGAAACAGATTTACTGAAATCAGAAAATTTGGTAGAACAAATTCATTGTGTAATGCTAAGCGGTGGAAGTGCATATGGCCTTGACTCATGTTCGGGAGCAATGAAATATTTAGAGGAAAAGGGCATTGGATTTGACGTTGGTGTAGGAACTGTCCCTATTGTTTGCGGAGCAGCACTATTTGACCTAGTGGTGGGAGATTCAAAATGCAGACCGGATAAAGAGATGGGATATGCGGCCTGTGTTGCTTCTGAAAAAAATGAACCTTTACAGGGAAACGTGGGGGCCGGAACAGGCGCAACTGTAGGCAAGTATCTTGGCGTAAAAAGGCTCATGAAAAGTGGTTTAGGGATATATGCTGTATCTGTAGGCGATGTTCAATGTGCCGCTATAGTCGCAGTAAACGCATTGGGGGATGTATTAGATATTAATACAGGTAAAAGGATTGCAGGTATACTCAATGAAGATATGACAAAAATTGCAAATACAGAGGAAATTATGATTAAAGAAATGCAAGAAAATAGGAATGTCTTTAATGGAAATACTACAATTGGATGTATAGTAACAAATGCAAAACTTACTAAAACCCAAGCCAATAAAATTGCATCAATAACACATAATGGGTATGCTAGGGCAATAAAGCCGGTACACACCACGGCAGATGGGGATTCCATATTTGTTATGTCTACAGGAGAGGTTCAAGTTTCCACAGACTCTCTTGGAGTTTTGGCAACTCATGTAATGGCAAAGGCCATAAATAATGCAGTCATAAACGCTAAATCAGCATACGGGATAAAAGCGGCGTGTGATTTAAAATAAAAAACTTAAAGGGCATATCCTTCTTTAATGCAAAAAAGATACGCCCTGTTTTTTTATAACTATATAAGTTTTAAATAGATTTTAAATAAAATTTATTTAAAATTGAAATTTTATTGAAATTTTAAGCTGAATATTTAGATGCTTATAAAATTTACGTTTCTCTTCTCGAAAGTAGAAATGTATTTAAAACCTATATTTTTTAATATTTCTATTACATCCTCATAATGGTCACCGATACAAGCGGGATTGTGTGCATCAGAGCCAAAAGTTATAATTTCACCACCTAACTGCTTGTATAACTTTAAAATATCACCAGTTGGGGTTGTCCTTCCATCTCTTAGATATCTATAACAAGATGAGTTGAACTCAATACCTTTACCATTATGTATTAAATGCTTTAAGATGCTTTCAATTATATCCATTAGGGGGTTATATGATGGTATCTTTTGAAAAGGTACATATCTATCCACCACATTTATATGTCCCATAACATCAAAATCATTATAGCTCTTTAAGCAGTCATAAGCATACTCATAATACCTGTTAAAAGCCTTTGGAATATCGGTATCATCAGTGAAATACTCCATATATAAATCTTTGCTATCGGTACAGTGGAAAGATCCTAATATAAAATCATATTGAAAAGCATTTGCGGCAGTACTGCACTTTTCCATGGTTTTTCCATGCTGTATTCCAATCTCTATGCCTTTAACAATTTTAATTCTATCTTTATATTGCTCCTGTAGGGACAACAAAGTTTTATGGTATTCTTGGAAATCTAAAATAAATGGGTACTGCGGATCTGGATAGTCTGGGTCAAAGTGATCTGTAATAGCCAGTTCTTTAACACCCAAGGCTAAAGCCGCCTCAATCATTTCAGTAGCAGGTATATTGCAATCGTCTGAGAATGATGAATGTGTGTGATAGTCATACATAGTAAAGTACCTCCATTTAAATGTGAATTACCCAAATAATAGAATTATAAAACGTTAAATGTGTTCAATGTGTGAAAATTAAATTTCACACTTATTATCCTTGTGTAGTTTATATATAATTTGGTATAATAACTAATAAATATTGGATAAACGTCAATACAGTCGTTTATCTCAAATTCATATGATATCATAAAATACATTTCTTGAAAAGAGCGCAAAAGTATGATTTCTGAAGAAGAAAAGTTATTAATTAAAAAGGCAAAAGAAGGTGACGAGGGTAGTTTTGAAACCCTCATTTTGTCGTGCAAAGGAAAAGCATATAATATAGCGCTACGATATGTAAAAAATGAAAATGATGCACTGGATATACTTCAAGAAAGTTTTATTAAAATATTTAGGCACTTGCCTAAGTTTAATGAACAGAGTAAGTTTGATACTTGGGTATATAGGATAGTAGTAAATACTTGCAATGATTTTTTAAGAAAAAATAAAGCTAGGTTTAATGAAATATCCTCCATATCAAATGATGAGGAAACTACTGAAATAGAAATACAAGACACCTCACCAATACCGGAAGAGGTAGTTTTAAATAAGGAACATAGCTCGTATATACTTGAATGTTTGGAGAAAATACCAATAGAGCATAAAGAAATGATTATTCTCAGAGATATAAAAGGATTTTCATATGATGAAATATCGGAAATAGTGGAATGCTCAATAGGAACTGTTAAATCAAGGATATCAAGAGCAAGAAGTAGGTTAAAAGAAGTATATTTAAATAATAATTCATAAAAAAGTTACTTTATAAAGCTACTTTGTATATGTAATAAAAGACATAAAAAATTTTTACCAACAAAAAATATAAAATAAAGGAACAAAAATCTCACAGATGAGTCTAACTATATATAATGATATACATTAATAATTTTGAGGAAAGACCAACTATCAAAAGTCAATAGATAAATAAAAAAGATTTTTGAATATGGGAAGTATTTTTATGCATCACAAAAAGACCTGCAAAAGCAAGTTTTTTATGTAGTAGATATACCATT
>JBKECQ010000103.1:0-13178 GCA_047974845.1 Aminipila sp.
GAACGGACCTAGACACCAACAACGAGTGTTTTTTAGGATGCAATATGCAAAGAAACCTTATTACGTAAAATCTATAAATACTAGGCCACTATAACAAATTTAACAGAAAGAATGAGGAGGAAGCAATGAAAAATACATTAAATGAAAAGAAAAGTAACCTATTACTAAGAATTGAAACAATAACTCTTATGATGGTATTTGCCACTGTACCTGCATTTGCAGATATATCAAATATAGGTTCAAATTTTGGCAATTGGGGAATGGAGCAGATTGGATGGGCAGCATTAGTTGTTATTGCCTTCATGGGATTAAGATACATGATTAAAAAAGCGTGGGTACCTTGCCTTGTATTCTTCTGTGTTGGCGGTATATTACTGTTTGTAATAAAGAATCCAGAGAAACTAGAAGGAATAGGAGCTGTACTATTTGGAATAGCTACAAAGTAGGTGAGAGCTATGCAAGGACAGATTTTAAGAAGCTATAGAAAGGTATGGAAGTTTGAACGAAAGCTATATGCCATTGATGATATTAAACTTCCTATTCCAATTAACCCGGATGAAGCCGTGTATTTTGCATTAGGGATATTTATTACAATTGGACTCTTAAAAATATTACCTTTTTTAAATGCAATACCTTTTATTGTTAGATATATGGTATTTCCATATGGGCTAATGAAATTCCTTACAAAGAAAAAGTTTGATGGTAAATTACCACATAGGTTTTTAATAGGATATTTTGACTATCTTGGACAACCCAAAAAAATTGCAAGATTTAAACCTTCTACAACATATAAGAAAGGTTATTTTGCACCGGTGGTTTACAGACGTGCAGAGATTATAAATTTAACAGCTTCTGCAACAAGCAAAAAGAGGGGAGGAAAGAAATCGTGTATCAATTCCCAGTAAAATATTATGAAGAAAATTTATTCTTTAATGAAAAGTCAAATAGTAGCTGGGCATGTTATAAAGCTGTAGGGTTTAACTATGATTTTTTATCTGTTGATAGACAAATGACGCTTCTTAACAGATTAACTAGATTTATTGCAAATTTAGGAATTGAAGCTAAAATTCTTATAATTCCCACGGTGCAAAATGTTGATGAACACTTTGAAAATGTAATAAGTAGCCTTGATGAAACGGATCAGCTACATCAATATGCGGTAGCTCATGCAAATGGAACCAGGAACTATTTGCTTGAAAAGGTTAAACATGAAGGAAATAACAACAATTATGAGGTCTATATATTAGCAAAACTAGAGCGTAAGGGTAGTATCGCAAGCATGTTAGACGATTTATTTAAACGCCCTATAAAAGTGCTAGAAGAATTTGCCGGAGTTGAACGTAGGGAGATACTTTTAAGTGAAATAAAATTTTTCCAAAACTCGGCCAATGCATGGTACAAAGAAGAGAACAAAAGGCTTGCAATGGTAAAGACAGATGAAGCAACAACGCAATGGCTTTTTAGAAGAATGTTTAGACGTGGTTTATTAGAACAAATAAAGCTTCGCAAGAATAAAGACGGTAGCTACTGGAAACCACAGAAATCTATAGTAATCAAAGATGGAGAGAGAGCAGTTAGACCTTTAAAGCGAGACATATTAACACTAACAGAGGGGTTAGTAGAGCCGTTGGATAGACATATAAAAGTAACTAATTCTGATGGTAAAGTATCGTACCAAACATTTTTAACAATGTCACATATCCCTGATGGACTAGCCTTTCCTGGAGGAGAGTGGTTATTACTACTGCAAGATTATCCATTTGCTACAGAAATATGCTTACATATAAAAATCATTGAATTTAGGGATTCTATGAAAAAAATTTCAGGGAAGAGACAGGAAATAAAAAGCCAAATAGAACATGTAGCTAAGAATGATAGTGTGCCAGACGATTTAAGAGAAGCTGAAATGAGTGCTGATGAACTTGAAGCAGAACTCAAAAGAAATAGAGCACCACTAGCAGATGTTTCTATTAGCTTTTGTATTGCTTCAGATAATGAGAAAGAAATGGTTGATAATGCTAAATTCTTAAAAGAACAATATGAAGATATGAATTTTATGATTGAGAGGCCTCTAACAGACCAACTGAAACTTTTCATGGAGTTTATACCAGGAGCAGGAAGGTATGAACATGATTATATATTACCTCTGCCACCACAAACTATAGCAGGAGCAATGTTTGCAGCCACAAGAATGTTAGGGGACTTAGAAGGACCATATATAGGAACAACAGGGTTAATACATCATAATGTGTTTTTAAATATGGCAATTGCTTGTATGCGTAATCGCTCTGCATCGGCAGCACTATTAGGGACATTAGGTGGTGGTAAATCATTTAATGCAAACTTGCTTGTGTATCTCAATGTTCTATATGGTGGTGCGGGGCTAATATTTGACCCTAAAGGCGAGCGTGGAGGGTGGATAAATGATATACCAGAACTTTCAGAAGTAACAAGTGTAACAACATTAGGCACAGATGATGCAGATAGAGGGAAATTAGATCCATTTATTATTTATAGAGACAACATGAATGAAGCTGGAGAGCTAGCACAAAACATTATTTGTGAGCTGTTTAAACTACAACCGAAAGACGATGAATACATTGCATTACTTGAAGCAATTGATTGGGTAAAAGAGTGCCCGACACCTTGCATGCATGCCCTTGCTGAAAGATTAGATAACTTTGATCCAGGTGATTATCTGCGGGAAACTGCTATGAAATTAGCGAGAAGAATAAGCTCTATAAGAAAATCTGGCATGGCCAAGTTGCTATTTGGTACTGGAATCGAACAAGGACTAAGGTTTAATAACAGACTTAATGTGTTGCAGATACAAAATCTACAAATGCCTGAGCCTGAAAAACAAAAGGAAGATTATACACAAGAAGAAATCTTGTCCACTGTATTAATGCTACCAATAGCCAGCTTTGCGAAGAAATTTGCAATGTCAGATAGAAGCATATTTAAAATAGTACTATTCGATGAATCATGGGCATTGTCTGCTACCCAAATGGGTATTACAATGATGAACTTCCTTGCTCGTATGGGTAGGTCATTAAATGCGGGATGTATTTTTATAGGTCATAGTGTAAACGACTTAAAGGGTGATGGAATTAAAAATGCTATTTCATATAAGTTCTGCTTTCAGACAACTGAAATTAACGAGGTTAAGAGAGTATTACAGTTCCTAGATTTGGAAGAAACTGATGACAACGTTGATACGGTAATGAAGCTTGGCAATGGTGAATGTTTATTCCAGGATTTAGATGGGCGTGTTGGAATTTTAAAGTTTGATGCAGTTTATGAGCATTTGATAAAAGCATTTGATACAAATCCTAACTCTACTAAAGCTGAAAGTGCGTAAGGATGTGATAATTATGTGTAAAAAGTTATTAATTACTGTCATCCTTATTATGATCGTATTTGTATCTGCGGGCAGTGTAGCATATGCATCAGATGATGACCTATATAAAAACTTAGATGAAACTGCACAGCAAAGTGGCGATGACTATTTTGTGAAATATAGAGATAATTATAGTATTGATACGGAAGAGATGTCATTTTTTAAAGATCCAGGGAGTGTAGTATTAGCGACTTTTACTAACTTAGTATTCTCTTTACAATTATTGCTTTCAAAACTTGTTATATCTATTTTTTCATTTGCAATTTCAACAAATATAACTGTTATGTTAGGGTCTTTTTTAGAACCCTTTATAAATGCCATGCAAGGAGGAATGTGGAATGGGCTTGCAATATATGCAATAGCATTTGGAGCGTTCGTGTTACTACTAAAAATGGCTCAAAACAGAACTTCACAAGCTATGTCTGAATTTATAGGTATGATCCTTATAATTACAATGGCATTTATTTTTTATGCATATCCAATGCAAATGATGGAAGGCATTGATACTATAACCAGCGGAATATCAAATGAGGTCATGGAAGGACCATATAAAGCAACAGTTGGAGGAACAGCTTCTGATGCAAAAGGAAAAGCTTCTGCCCTTTGTTGGAATTTATTTGTACATAAACCATGGCAAATATTAGAATTCGGAAGTGTAGAAACCGCAAAGAAATATGAAGCAGATATTTTAAAACTTAAACCTGATTCTGAGCAGAGGGGGGAATATGTAAAGAAACTAGCTGAATCAGAAGGCATTTTTTCTAAGTTCTCTGCATACCAAGGAGAGCGACTTGGTATGTCACTTTTATTTTTCTTGTTTACACTTGTATTAATGGTAGTAATATTAGTATTTACAGCTCTAATTATAGGGTTTCAATTTCTTCTGATTGTATATTTTATGATGGGAATATTTGTATTTATTGCAGCATTGCTACCTGCATTTGGACTAAACCTTATTAAGAGATGGGGCATGCGTATTATTAGTGTTTCATTTACAAGAGTAATGGTGGTATTTTTCTTAAGCGTCACGTTAGTAATGATGGATGTAATTTATGGATTTGCTGATACTTATGGTTTATTTGTAACAGTTTGGATTCTAATTATAATTATTGGCTCAATGTGGTATGAAAGGTATAGATTGTTAGACTTATTTGCAAGTTATCAAGCAAATTCAAATCAATTACCTCAGTCGATAAATAAGCCGCTTGATACTGAGTTCAACTCAGTGGATAAGCTTATAAGCGTAAGACGTACAGCAATGTACAACCTTGAATCAATGAAACAAGATATAAAAGGTGAATTTGATAAAACAAAAACTAGCAAAACAAGAACCTCAAAATATCAAGATCAATCAGGACGTAGAAATCAAGGTGACAATCCAAATGCCAATGTGCAAGCAAATACTTTTAATTGCAGTGGTACTACAAATGATAGTACATTAAAATCTGCTGAGACTCTGCGGTCAGCAGCTCTTGATATGTCAGAGTATTTTAAGCATGCAGAGGCATTACTACAAAAACAATATGAGTACTCAAAAACTAAAAGTGAAGAAGAGGCTATAAAGAAAAAGGAACAACCCGAATATGATGATTTTGTTAAACGTACAGACAAACTAAGAAAAAAAGGTGTTGGGAATTTTGATAATAGAGATGTCTCTAATGTAGCGAATATCATGAGAAGGACCGTAGAACAAGGAGGTAGCGTATATGATGTGGTATCTAATGGCAAAACCATTTATAGAGACAAGCAAAGGTTAGAAAGACCACAGTCTTTAAGCACTGTTAGCGATAATAGCAAGCATGAAGCTAGTCGAAATACTAGACAAGTTAATGTGCCTAAAGGAATAGAATACTTTAAGAGTAATTTTGGGGAGGAACAAGGCGAAGAAATCTATGAAAATTTAGTAGAAAAGTATGGGAAAGATAAGTTGAAAATGTATAGGCCATTTTATAACAACAATGGGAAGCAGAGCTATGCTCAAGTTGTAAAGCAGCTTAATGAGAATATAGATACAAATAAGCTAAGTAAATCAAAGAAAACCCAAAAATCTACTAAATTAAGATCTGGTGGTGGTAGAAAGCGTGGACAGTAATAGAAAAGAACATTATAAAAAGCGTGGTAAAAAGAAAAGCAAAATGCAAAAAAAAATAATCATTGCATTAGTCATCCCAGTGTTGCTTGCTATTATACTCTTTACTAGCATGCTTGCTATATTTTGTGGATTTATGCCATCTGCAGCTGCGGGTATGGTAGAGGATTATAAAAGTGCAGCAACAATGGCAGGGTGTACGTGGCAGGAACTAGTTGTTTATGATACTGTCAGGTATGAAAATGAGTTAGAAGATGTTAATCCATACCTATCAGCAATGGATTTTTTTATGATGTATTATGAAATATGGGAACACGTCGAAACCGAGGATGGCGGGTATTGGAAGCTTGTAACTTCAGGAAATCTAAATAATCCACAAAGCATTGCTACTTGGTTTGGATTACCTGCAGACAGTGATATAAAAGCAGTTATGAATAAGGCCAAAGGATATACTAGGCCTGAATTTGTCATTAGATTTACTCCTAAAGAACTGGATGATCTTATAGCAGAAAAAAAGTTTGGCAGAGAACAGATTGAATGGGCAGATATGCTTATGACATCAGGTGCCTTGGAGCAAATGTTTGGTGATGTATATGATCTACCAGATTATATAGAATCCGCAGGCAGTGGATATTTTGGTTGGCCAACTCCGGAATTACATAACGTTACATCTAAATACAACACTAAGCGTAAACATCCTGTACTTGGAATTACTAGACCTCATAATGGAGTAGATATAAGTGGACAGGGAGCCATGGGATCACCAGTGGTTGCAATTGATGACGGTATAGTAATCTCTGTTAATTTAAATGGTGGAGAACGAGGTATTAACGTGAGAGTACAGCATGAAATAAATGGGGATGTATGGGTTTCAAGGTACCAACATCTATCTGCAGCTAAGGCGGCTGTAGGTCAGACCGTAAAAAAGGGTACTGTTATAGGTGCAGTTGGAAATAGTGGAATAGGTACAGGGCCGCATCTGCATTTAGAGCTTACATATAATGGTGTGTTATTAGACCCTTTACCTTTAATTCGTTGATACTGATAAAATATTGTTTATGAGAATGTATGGTAGAAAAGTTTATCTTTCTACTATTATTTACAGATTATTTGATGTTATTTATTAGCTTTATTGATGCATTATCAGAAAATGATAGCGCTAAGGCCAATGATATAGCAAAAGAAATTTATAAAGGCTTAGAAGAAAAATCAAAGTATCTTTTTGAAGTAAATCCTTATTGGGATAAGCCTACATTAGATGAGTACATATTTAATTTTACAAGTATGACAATCCAAAAAATAACAGCATTCATGGAAAAAGACTATAAAACCAGTATAGAGCTCAATGAGAGGATTTTAGCATATAATATGCAAAATCTTACATGGAAATAAAATTGCGCCCATTTAATGGGCGCAATAACAAATTTGTTTATGAGTTTATTAGCCATGTCACCTACAACGCCATCTGCCACACGATAGCAGGAAACGCTGTAAGGCTGATATAAATGTTTTTAAAATAAGGAAGGATTAAATATCTGTATCTAGAATTATATTATGCACTTTAAAGTAAATATGTTAAAAATATAGTGTACTTTTTATTAAAAGAATAATAAAAACATAACGGTATAGATATATACAATAATAAGAGAGCCTTTGCCTAATAGAAAGGTTGAGTTATAAGGGAAGTAGTTTACTAAATGAATTTTAAAATAAAACAAAAAATATTAACCAAAGATAGTAATAGACTTCTATGATTAATATTTTTTTAACAACAATTACCTGCTGTAAAAGTAATTGTTGTAAGATTATAATAATATTTTTAGTTAAAAGATGTTTTTAAAGTATTTGTAACGTACTTTATACTATGTATTTGAAGAGAAAAAGGTTAAAACAAATTATTACTTACTAATTAAAAGTTTTGTAACAAATAAAAAAAATGTTAATATAATAATATATCTACATCAACTTATTTTATATATCTACTTTAATACCTTTTTTACTTAAGAGTAGATTTATATTTTCTAGTCTTAAACTTAAATATTGAGATAAGAAAGGAAATCAAAAATGAGTTGTAATAGAAAGAATTTTAACTGTTTCTGTGAACCAAATGTTGTTAAATATAAATGGGGATGCGATACAGCGCCTGTATGCTGTAATTGTTGTTTAGGGTATAACTGCTGGTGTAATGAAAAAGACTGTGATGATAAGCATGAACACAAACCCCATAAGAAATCTAGTGCTCAATTCGTTAGTGGACTTAATTTTCTGCCTCCATATGTTGGGCAGGAAATAATAGGATATTGGCCACTTGGCAATGTTCAACCCGTTGAATTTGGTATAACTGCAATAGCCGATGAAGAAAGAATAAAACTTTCTGGAAATAATACCGTTATATTACAGCCGGGTAGATATGAAGTAGCGACACATGTTCTAGTGGCTAATTTTGACGATTATGACCCTCAAGGTTCAGATCCAATTGTAACTAAACTTTTCCTAAATGGGTTGCCTTTAGAGTATACAACAAATAGTGTGGATGTTATTAATCAGCAGTTTGTAGTAACATCAACACAGTTAAATAAAACAAATATTATTGATATAGTACAACCAAACACAACATTACAATGGATGGCAGGAAATACTATTTCAGTAGATTTCCATTTCGATTTATATGAGGCTAGTATAGCTATTGTCGAAATATAATAATTATTAAATGTGAGCTGGCTTTTATAGCCAGCTTTTAGAATATAAAAACTAAATTTTGTTATAGCGTAATTATATAAAATGATAGTAGGATAAATATTATAGACGAGTAATCAGTAATTATTTCTGCCGGAACATGGCATGATTTAATAAATATAGGCAAAAGATCCCTTAAGTTATATTATATTATTTATGATAAAGTATATGTGTAAAAAAATTGTTTGGGTTTTTATTTGAAAGGAGTGATTACACTGCATAAGGTTATAATGGCTATAGAAAACCAGGATATACAAGAAGTTATAACAGCAATGCCGGTAGTAGGATATACAGAAAATGTTGACGATATAGAATTGATACAAGACATCCTTGAGTATGACAGTTATGACTATATAATCGTCAATGCCCTATTATCATCAAGAAAAATAATTAACCTTGCTGACTATGTAGATCATATGTATATAAGGGATAAACCAAAGATAATAGTTTTGCTAGATGATATGTTAGACAAAAAGTTTATAACTCAGCTTGTAGGATTAAGTGTTTATGCCTTTGTTACATTTCAAGAATTGAATCTAGTATCAAAATACATAGAGAACTATCCGGAAAGCTTCAGTTTAAGCTCTATTGATGATTTAAGCGAGAGAAGAGGAATTACTACTAACACAATAATAAATGGCACTATAAGCATTGGTGTCTTTAATTTAGATCATGGAGCAGGTTCAACAACCTGCTCTTTAAATTTGGCAGAAGAAATTGCAAACTGCGGTTATCGTGTAATCTGTGTTGAAATAGATGAGACAAATTTCCAATTTGTAAAAAAGAAACCAAAAAATTTGGAATTGATAAGTACAACATCAGAGGAAAAAGACATGATTTTGCAAATTGCATTTTCTGATAATACTTATCAATTTATAATTATTGATTTTGGTAAAATCTTTAACATAGATTTAAATGGTGAGCTTATTTCTTTAAATCAAACAATTATGGGGGATTTTTTAAGGTGTAACTATAAGATTGGCATGAGCTTCTCATCAGCGTGGCATAACAAGAAAATTGAAGCTATATTAAAAAATAACGTATTCTACGAGGATTTAGTAAAAGGTCAAATCTTTCTTCTGGTTTCAGGACTTATGGAGAGTGAGGCTATAGAGGATTATCACGAAATCACAATTTTTAGCCGCGAAGATAAAGCTTTATTTTATAAACACTTTATGTCCATAGTAGGAATTCATGATTTAAAGCAGAAAAAACGTAGTATATTTAATAAATTTAGAAGGAAAGGATATTAAATGAGAAAAGTACATAAAGAGAGATTAATTGGTGCTACTGGAATACTCCTTATCATACTGGCAACAACAATATTTTTCGGTTGGGAAAATTTTGGAAGGGAAGCCTTCACTTATGAGGCTGTTATAGTCTTTAAAGATGATATACAAAAGGGAACTATAATTGATAAAAGTCAACTTGCACAATTAAACGTTGAAAAATCAAGTTTAATAAAAAATGCAATTACAGATCCTGACAAAATAATAGGTAAGAGGAGTAATACCTTTATTCCAAGAGGTGGACAATTATGTAAGGAATTCTTCAGCGATCCAGAGCTTGTAACTGGTGATGGAAATAATATACTTAGTATTCCGATGGAATGGATATATTCATATCCTCAAACACTTAGGAGGGGCGATTTAGTTCATTTTTATGCGATAGAGAAGTCTTTAACTGAAAATAGCGAATATGGAGATGTCGCAGTAGGGATAGAGGTTGGAAGCGAGAGCCCCTTAATATCTGCAAAAATAGCCTATGTTAAGGACTCTAGCAACCGAGAGGTAATTGATGTTACTGCAAATCGTATGGATGGTTCAGCGGCTGTTAGCGGAATTGAGATAGTAATATCTGAAGATAAGTATAAAGAGCTTAAATCTGCCGTAGAGATGGGGCAGATTTTTATCGTTATGTATGAATAGGTGGTGAATACTTTGTTAATTACATATTTTGGAGCAGATGCGGGATGTGGGTGCACTATGATAGCTCAAAGCACAGCTAATTGCTTAGCAAATATCTACCCTAATAAAAAAATATTGCTGTTATCCTTAAGCGGGTACGGTGGTAATGATTATACCGACATATCTTTTGATTACTCTATGGATGACTTATTAGTTAAGCTAAATAGTAATGTTCTTACATCAGAAGAACTTTTAAGTTTATGTGGGTCATACAAAAATCTATATATGCTAAAGGGAAGCATTTCGTTAAAACAACGAAAAACATATATGCCAGACGATATTACAAAACTAATTAAAATAGCAGAGACACAATTTGACTATATTATAGCTGATGCAGGTAGTTCTGTTGATGTGGGAATAGGACTTGGTGCATTACTTGTTCGTGGTACTAATTTCTTGATTACTACTCAAAGCCAAAAAGCATTTTATCGTCATAGGCAAAAGCAAGATATTTTTAAAACCTTAGATATTAGTTTTGACTATTTAGTTTTAAATAAATATATAGCAAAACACTTTTTGCCCTCAGAAAAATTGGTTAAAGATAGTTACAACTTAGAAAAATATTTTGTTATTGATTACTCCGATTATGGTATGCAGGCTGAAGAAGAAAAACGACCAATTGAAGCTATAGATAAAATGTATAAAAATCAGATTGAAGAAATAATTAAAGTAACAGCGGGTAAAGAAGAAATCCAAGGATCCACTACTCAAAAGTCAAAAAGCTTTATTTCTGGAATATTAAGAAGGAGAAACTAATTATGGAAAAGGAATTTGACATTGTTACATATACAGAGGGTAAGAACACTAGTCATTCACAAAAGGAGTTACAATCTAACGACTTAAAATATTTTAAATCCTTATGTGATTCAATTAGGCGTATATTAGACGAAAAAGAAGGAAATGAAACTGTTAAAGATGAGGCGTTAAATAGACACAATAGGGCTCTTCTTGGTAATAAAACAGAAGTAAAATATTACATAAACAAAATACAGCAGCTTTTAGAGGAAAGGAGGCTTAGTAATTCGTGGTTCCCGACCTGGTATAAAAGTTTGCCAGAAGCAATTTATCATGAAGGCTATGGTTATGCTGGATTTGCAAATTGGATGGATGATGATGGGGAATTTAGTGAAAGTCCGACTTGTAAAATAATAGGTAATAACATATTTTACGAGGTTGATGGTGTACCGCTAGTACAGGAACAGACAATAGACAAAGAGCGTTTCGAAAAGCTGAGGACTACGTTGTTAAATGCTGAGCCAAGAAAGTTAAAGTCAGAGCCGTATCACGAGATATATTCATCAGATGGAAAACGTATTACTATTTATCACGAGTCAGGTATGACTAAGCTGGGTCAATCAACCATAGTAATTAGAAGATACCTTACTAATGTTTCATCATTTAAGGAGCAGGCGGAAAGACACACAATTCCACACGAAGCAATTCCGTTATTTCACAGTATGATAAAATGTGGCTTTAATGTAGTATTTATAGGACCTGTTAAATCGGGTAAAACAACTATTCTTACTGTATGGCAGAGCTGTGAAGACCCTTTGATGGAAGGCTTACAAATTGAAACAGATCCAGAGATGCCAATGCACATTATCATGCCCAAATCACCAATTATGCAGTTAGTGCCTACTAGTAAATATATGTCAAAGGTTATAACTACTGCGAAACGATCAGATGCTCAATATATTGTTCTAGGAGAAGCCAGAGATGGAAATATGATGAATATTGCTGTAGAAGCAGCCAATATGGGGACAAGGCGTTGTAAAGTAACTGGGCATTTTAGTGATCCAGTTGACTTTAGCTTTGATGTAGCTGATAAAATAACCAGGTCATGCGGAGGTGATTTAGGATGCAATATGATAAAGGTTGCTAAGAGCTTTCAATATATTTTTGATTTCTTTAGCTTGCCAAGAGATAGAGGACAAAAGAGACTAAAGGGCATATGGGAGATGAGATACAATCCTGAAGAAATGAAAATCACCATGCATCAAATTTGTAGGTATAGGATCATAGAAGATGACTGGGTATGGTCATATGATGTTGGATTAGACAAAGAGCAAATAGGGATTGAAGAAGACCACATAGCATTACAGAAGTTTAAAAAAGAATTAAAAATTTTATCAGAGCAATACCCAAATACTGCGAAGCATATATTTGAGCCTGCATATTTGAAGATATGGAGGAAATAGCTATATGGATACACTTATGTTAAGAACTGTTTGGATTTTAATATGTGTTGGAATTTACCTTATATTTAGAGATAAAATATACTTTTTAATTAGAAGTATATTTATGAATATTATGGGTAAGGGTATTGGACAAAATAAGATTCAAAAACATATTGATAGAATTTTTAATGTTATATGTAATGGCAAGCATATCAGGGCTAAAATCGCTTTGTTTTATATTTTATCCATTGTGATACTAATATGTATGGCATATGTTATGACAAAAGGTATTGGAGCAAAAGGCATGGTCATAGCAATAATTATGTCTTTAATACCATATGGATATTTACGTGCAAGATTATATTTAATACAAGTAAATGGATCATTTGAAGGTGAAATGCTCATAGCAGAGTTAATAAATCAGTATAAAATGGCAGAAACTAATATTTATCAGGCTATTGATAACACAATACTAGCACTACCTGAAAATACATTATCTAAAAAGGCTTTGTTTCAGTTAAAAGTAAGAATTGCATCCTATGTTGGAGATGAAGAACTTTGGGATGCACTCTACGATTTTAAAGCTAACTGGGACACTATATGGTCACAGATGTTAGTTGATAACATCTATAATGCAATAAAAGAGAATACAAATATTATTGATGGTCTTGAGAATATATTAGAGCAGGGAAAGACCAACTATCAAAAGTCAATAGATAAATAAAAAAGATTTTTGAATATGGGAAGTATTTTTATGCATCACAAAAAGACCTGCAAAAGCAAGTTTTTTATGTAGTAGATATACCATT
>JBKECQ010000070.1:0-33309 GCA_047974845.1 Aminipila sp.
AATGGAACTGAATCTTCTTTTTGCGTCCATGAATCTAAAGAAACTAGCAACTTGGATTGATAAATTAGGAAGAAGGTACCTAATAGCATAAGGATATCCTTCTATTTTTTTATATTTTAACAGTTAAACGAAAAAAATAGAAAATACCTTGCAGAAAGCATAAAAAATGCAATCTTGCAAGGTATTTTGTCTACAGTCTGAAACGGTGTCAAAAGACACCGTTTTATTTATTGTATTGTTTTTATTGTATGTTTATTCTGTAGCCTTTTCAGTAGTAGCTTCTGCCTTTTGAGCTTCCTGTGCTACTGGTTTTGCTGGAACTGCCTTTTTTACTCTAAGGTTTATAATAGCCTTTGTAGGACATTCTTTTTCACATAGTCCGCAGTTCTTACACTTATCAAAGTCAATCTTTGCAAGGTTGTTTTCTACCTTAATAGCGTCAAACTTACAAGATTTTTCACATTTCTTACATCCAATACACGCAACACTACAAGCTTTTCTTGCTTTTGCACCAGGTGCAGTTGAGTTACACGCAACGTATACAAGCTTCTTCTTTTCTGCAATTGTTATAATATTGTTAGGACAAACCTTTTCACACATACCACAACCTACACAAGCTTCTCTATCTACAACGGCTACGCCATCACAGATTTTTATTGCACCATACTGACAAACTGAAACGCAATCTCCAAGACCCATACAGCCATGAGAACAGGCCCAGTTACCACCATAGAAGTTCTTTGCTGCAGAACAAGTCTGCACACCTTGGTACTCCATGATAGTTTTTGTCATTTCTTTGTTTCCATTACATCTAACAAAAGCAACTTTTGGTTCTGCTGCTGTTGCTTCTACTCCAAGAATAGCTGCAATCGCAGAAGAACACTCCGCACCGCCAACAGGACAAAGACTTGGGCTAAGTGAACGATCTGCTCCAATAGCAGCAGCATAGTCGTCACAGCCTGCAAATCCGCAAGCACCACAGTTTGCACCAGGAAGTACTTCACGAACCTGAGCTACAGTTTCGTCAACGGGAACGAAAAATACTTTAGAAGCGATTGTAAGTATAATACCTGCAATCAAACCTATTACTACAACTAGTATAACCGGCATCATATTATTCCTCCCCTTTCTTAACCAAATATACCTTCAACAACACCACTGAATCCCATAAATGCCATGGAAAGGATTGATGCGCCAATAAGTACCATAGGAACACCCTTGAATGCTGTAGGAACATTGCATGTTTCCATCTTCTGTCTCATACCTGCAAATAAAACCATTGCAAGAAGGAAACCAAGTCCAGCACCAAAAGCATTAAATATTGATTGAACATATGAGAAACCGTTATCAATATTCATGATAGTTACACCAAGTACTGCACAGTTTGTTGTGATTAGAGGTAGGAATACTCCCAATGACTTATAAAGTGATGGGATGTATTTCTTTAAAATCATTTCTACAAGTTGTACAAGTGAAGCAATTACTAAAATAAATACTACAGTTTGTAAATAACCAATCTCATATTTGTTTAAAATTTGCTGTATCGGCCAGGTTACTGCAGTTGCAAGAACCATTACAAAGGTTACCGCAAGACCCATACCACTAGCTGAGTCTAACTTCTTTGATACTCCAAGGAATGGACAAATACCTAAAAACTTTGATAGTACGAAGTTGTCAACAAGTACAACTGTCATCATAATCATTACTAGTTCTTTCATTACTGACAACCTCCTTCCTTATTAGCTGACTGGCAAGTTGATGCCATAGCACAACCGGAACAACCAAAATCTTTCTTCTTAATCGCCTTGCCCTTAGAAATCCAGTTAATACCTGCTACTAAAACAGCAAATACAAAGAATCCACCAGGTGCAAGCATGAAGATTGCCATTGGAGTAAATCCATCTCCAAATAAAGGCATATCAAATATTGTACCAGAACCAACTAGTTCTCTGATTAGACCCATGCAACCAAGAGCAAGAGTAAAACCAAGACCCATACCAATTCCGTCTAATGCTGAATCAAGTACTGAGTTCTTACTAGCAAACATTTCTGCTCTACCTAGGATGATACAGTTTACTACGATAAGCGGAATAAACAATCCCAAGGAAGCATCAAGTGCCGGTAAATATGCTTTTAACATAAACTGTACTAAAGTTACAAATCCTGCGATTACTACAATGTAGCATGGGATTCTTACTTTAGCCGGAATTATATTCTTTAATAAAGAAATTGCTATATTTGAGCAGATTAATACTGCCATTGTGGAAACACCCATTCCAAGTCCATTAATTGCGCCAGTTGTTGTTGCAAGGAACGGACAAGTACCTAGTAAAAGTACTAATGAAGGGTTTTCCTTAATTATACCTTTAGTTACTATACCTAACTTACTCATTACTTTACACCTCCCGCAGCTTCAAACTGTGCAAGAGCACCCTGAACAGCATAATATACACCGTTAGATGAAATTGTAGCACCAGTAATAGCATCAAGGTTTGTATTCTTCTTAATGCTTACTGCACCAATAGAACTAGGATCAAGAACTACGTCAGCAAATGTCTTTCCTGTATACTGTGATAAGTATTCAGGAGTCATTGCCTTTGTTCCAAGACCCGGAGTGTCCGCATGCTTTGTAACTGTTACTCCGGTAATCGCGCCATTAGCGTCAATACCAACCATAACTGTCATAGTTCCACCGAAACTCTTAGCAGTAGATGTAATCGCAGCTCCTGCACCATTGTCTGAAATGTAAAAGTCAATAATACCTTCGTTTAATTCACCGCTATAAGCTGTGAAAGATCCTCCCTGAGGAAGAACAAGAGCTCTGGCTTCATCAGCCGCTTTTGCTTCATTTTGAGCAATAATAGGCTTAGTAATACCATAAGTTTGTGACAACGCGAATGATACAACTAAACAAATAATTACTAATACCAATGCTGGTTTTATATATTCTTTAAAAGTTGAATTTCCCATTATTTCTTGCCACCTCCATACATTCTGTTTTCGCAGAAAGTGTTAATATGCGGAGTAACAATATTCATAAGAAGTATCGCAAATGATACGCCTTCCGGATATGAACCGAACAGTCTTATTACCATTGTCAAAAGACCGCAGCCAACACCGAAAATAACCTTTCCTAAAGGAAGAATAGGTGTTGTTGCATAGTCTGTAGCCATGAAGAATGCTCCTATCATCACACCACCTGCGCAGATGTGGAAAATAGGGTCTTGGCCAGCAGCAACTGCAAAAATAGCAACAGTAGCAATAAAGCATACCGGTGTTATCGGAGAAATAATACCTCTCCAAATAAGGAAGATTCCTCCTATTAATAATGCTGCCGCGGAAACTTCACCCACAGAACCACCAATAAATCCAAGGAACATATCCATGTTTGATGGTAATTCTCCGCCGCCTTCAGCTAAAATACCTAAAGGAGTAGGTCCTGTTACTGCATCTGCAGATTGAAGATTTCTTGGTAATGGCCAACTTGTCATTTGTGTTGCAAATGAAACGAATAATACTATTCTTGCTGTAATAGCAGGGTTAGCAACGTTTTGACCAAGTCCACCAAACAGACATTTAACAACAACTATCGCAACGAAACAACCAATAATAGCTATTATGTACGAAAGATTTGATGGCACATTAAATGCTAATAACACACCTGTTAAAACTGCACTTAAGTCTCCAATTGTCTGTTTTCTCTTTGTTATAACATTAAATAGGTATTCAAATGCTACACAAGCTGCAACACATACTAAAGTAAGTGTAATAACTCTGAAGCCGAATACATACGTACTTACAAGAAAAGCTGGCACCAATGCTAAAATAACGGCACCCATGATTCTTGCTGTATCAACTTCGCTTACAAGATGAGGCGCTGATGATACTATTAACTTATCATATGACTTGTTTTCCATTATTTACTCTGTGCCTCCTTTAAAATTGCTTTTCCAAGCTTATTGTTAAAGCCTAAAGGTCTTCTTGCAGGGCAAATATATGAACAGCTTCCACATTCCATACATTGCATAACCTTAAATTTCTCAAGAGCTTCCGCATCCTTTCTTTCAACTGCTGCTGAAAGTGCTGTTGGCATAAGTAAGAATGGACAGGCTTTGTGGCATCTACCACAGTTTATACAAGCTGTTTCTTCCTTAACCCATGCTTCATTTCCTGAAAATGCAAGAAGTGCATTGTTATTCTTAATAACAGGTAGCTGATCGGAAAATATTGCCTTACCCATCATAGGACCACCCATAAGAATTTTCTTTGGCTCTGCTTTATATCCACCGCAGAACGCCATAACGTCTGCTACTTTTGTTCCAATTGGACAGATAATATTTGTTGGTCTTGCAACTGCAGTTCCATCAACTGTAAGTCTCTTGCTTACAAGAGGTACTCCGTCTTTAAAGTACTGACCCACAAAAGCAACTGTTGTAATATTTGACAGAATAATTCCAAGTTCAGCAGGAAGTACACCGGCATTCATTGTTTTTCCGGTAACCTCATATACCATAACTCTTTCTGCACCCTGTGGATATCTTGATCTTAGGGATACAACCTTAATATTTGGGTTGCCTTTTTGTTCAATCATTTTATTTAAAGCCGCGATTGCATCAGGCTTATTGTCTTCTACTCCAATAAATCCTTCCTTTAATTCAAGGTGTTTCATTATCAAAAGCATACCGTCAATAATATTTTCTGTATCTTCCACCATAAGTCTGTGGTCAGATGTTATAAACGGTTCACACTCTGCTCCATTTATTATTAATGTAGTTACTTCATCAATATTCTTGGGATTATACTTGATATGAGTAGGGAATGATGCTCCCCCTAAACCTACAAGTCCACTGGCTCTTACTGCCTTTACAAAATCTTCTCTGTTGTTTGCCTGAGGAACCTGTATTCCTTCCCATAACTCCTGTTTCTTGTCCGTTTCAATAACGACAACAGTGTCTTCTCCTCCGTTGCCTGAACGAATTCCCTCGATTCCTGTAACTGTACCTGATACACTTGAGTGGATAGGCGCACTTACAAAAGCATCTGTATCACCTAAAGGTTGACCTACTTTAACGTAGTCGCCTTTTGCCACTAATGGCTTACACGGTGCTCCAATATGCTGGGACATAGAAATATAAACAAAATCAGGAATAGGCATTACTTCTGATGTGCATTCCGCAGTGTTTTTATGATGTTGCACATGAATGCTCTGTAAATGCTTCTTCTGCTCGGTCATATTACTCTTCCTTCCTTCCTACAAATTATTAAAGTGCTGCTTCCAACAACACTCTTTTTTGAACAATTTTAATCTACTCTGCCACGTTTTAGATTATCACGTTTCAACATTTTGCTCCAATAAAAAACATTTATTGATATATAGTTTTTTTTAATAGTTGTTGGTAAAAGTATTGAATTCAAAAGAAACTTATGATAAAGTAAATGAAGTTATACCAAAACTTTCTATTATGAAGTTATAAAAATAAACTATTGGAGAACAGTTATGAATATAAATCATTTAAGATACTTTCAAGAAGTATGCAAATACAATAATATCACAAAAGCCTCGGAGGCGGTTCATGTATCACAGCCCTCTATTACGGCTGCAATAAAAGAACTTGAAAATGAATTAGGTTACCAACTATTTAATAGAGTAAACAATAGAATATCGTTGACTGATGATGGCATTGCGTTTTTAAGCAAAGCTAAAAATTTCGTTAACTCCTATGACAACTTTCACAAAGAAGCCTTAGATATAGGAAACAAAACTCATGTAGTTTTAAAAGTTGGAATACCTCCTGTACTAGGTACCTTTATGTTTAAAAAATTCTTCCCTGCCTTTGAAGAACAACACCCAAACATTCGCTTGCAAATGTTTGAAATCGGAACTATCTCAGGAGTAAAGAGACTAAACGAAGGTGGCCTTGATTTTCTCATAGGTGCCATGGATGATACCGTATATGCTCAATGTGATTCCAAGATTATTTTTAGGACAAAGTTTGGTCTTGCCGTAAGCGAGAACAGTCCACTTGCAAAAGCACCTTTTGCAAGCAAAGAAATGATTTGCAAACAGCCTTTCATTATTTTTCCTAAAGGATCTTATCACTATACAGCCATCACAGAGCATTTTAAAGACCATCCTCTTAACATTATCATGGAAGCAAGCCAAATTTCTACTATTAAATATATATTAGAAAATGATTTTGCAGTAACGATAACATATCAAGAGAGCTTCGATGCCGGGGCAAAAATTGTTCATGTACCTTTAGAGGACCCTATTAATGCCAATGTCAGTGTTTTGTGGAGAAAAAATGCTTATATATCAAATGCAATGAAAGCCTTTATCTCTTACACTTCCACTATTGAAAATCAAAACGAATCTAATATAGAATCCTTCTGGGATTAATGTTTTAAATAGGGAGAGTTTACTTTCACACTGTAAACTCTCCTTTATTGTTTTTGTGCTCACGTGTGTTAATATTATGGTATACCCCAACTATGCTATATCTTACTTAGCATCATCGACTATTATTCGTTATACTCATAATTTGTAATTTGCTGGATGGTATTGTCTTTATTCATAAACACAACCTTTGGCTTATATGCTTTTGCCTCTTTCTCTTCCATTTGAGCATATGCAATGATTATAACCTCGTCCCCAACCTGTACCATCCTAGCGGCTGCTCCATTTAAACATATTATTCCCGAATTTCTTTTCCCCGGTATAACATAGGTTTCAAATCTAGCACCATTATTGTTATCAACAATCTGTACCTTTTCATTTTCTATAATACCTGCCGCGTCCATAAGTTCTTTGTCAATTGTAATGCTTCCCATATAGTTTAGCTCTGCTTGAGTTACAACTGCTCTATGTATTTTTCCTTTTAACATTGTTAATATCATAATCGTCCTCTTTTTTATTTATCAATATTTATAACTTTATATCCGTTTTTACTTATACTGTTATGAATCTCTTCTGGCTGGTTCTTTGCATTTCTAATAGATGCAAAGATTGACCCCGTTAAATTTTGAACTACACTAAATATAGCTCCCGGCAACGTAGCTAATGGATTTGTAGCAAAATTTACAGCTGCCAAGGAAACCGCCAGTCCACTGTTTTGCATGGCGATTTCTACACTGATTGCCGTTGTTACCGCCTTATTCATCTTAGTAATCCTGCCTAATAATAAACCTACTAGGATCCCGCATATGTTGTGAATCATCACTATGGCTAAAACAAAAATTCCACTACTTATTATTTTTTCAGTGTTCTGCGCCACTATTCCTGCAATAATCATTACAATTGCTATAACGGAAATGAGAGGTAATATTCCGGTAATACCTGAAATTTGTTTACCAAACAGTGTGTTGATAACGATACCAAGAAGCACAGGCACTAAAATAATTTTTACTACGGATAGAAGCATTGCCATAAATGATACTTCAACCCATGCCCCTCCCAGAAGAACTACTAACAGCGGCGTTACAAGGGGTGCTATTAAGGTGGAAACCGTTGTCATTCCCACTGAAAGAGCCACATCTCCTCCGGCGATATACGTTATTACATTGCTTGCTGTTCCACCCGGGCAACACCCAACTAAAATAACTCCTATTGCTAAATCAGGAGGTAGTTTAAAGACCATGCATAGGCTCCACGCTAAAAAAGGCATTACCGTATATTGCGCTAAGCAACCAATAAGAACATATCTTTTATTTTTATATACAGTTTTTAAATCGGCTAATTTTATAGTAAGTCCCATTCCAAACATAGCTACTCCTAAAAAGGTAGCAGTATAATTTGTTGCCCACGCAAAACTCTGTGGCATATAAAACGCTAATACTGAAAACAGTATTATAATTACACCAATATACCTTGATAAGGTTGAACTTATTTTAGAAATTATGTTCATATATGTCCCCCCTTATATTTCCCATATGAAGTTATCTATCAGCCTTGTATTCCCAATATATACCGCCATTGCAACCAGTACCGAGGATTCCACTTTATCAACCGGTCTCATAGTAATGCTATCTACTACTTGTATATAGTCAATTTTAGCTAACGGCTCCCCTTGAATGATACTGCTCATTTCTTCTATAATGTCACTTGATTCTAAATTAAGGCTTATCACGTCTTGACCTCTTTTAATTGCTTTTGACAAGCAAAGAGCAGCTTTTCTTTCTTCCTCATTTAAATAAACGTTTCTTGAGGAAACTGCTAGACCGTCCTTTTCTCTTATGATAGGGCAGCCCACTACCTTAATATCAAAATTCAAATCCTTTACCATTTTTTTAATTATTGCAAGTTGCTGAGCATCTTTTTGTCCAAAGTATGCAGTATCCGGGGCAACTATATTGAACAGCTTAGACACTATAGTGCAAACCCCTTTAAAATGAATAGGTCTGCTTTTTCCGCAAAGGTGCGATGATAAATCTTCTATATTTACATAAGCCTTTTCATCATCATAGACTTCTGATACCTCAGGATGAAAAATAAAATCTGCACCGTACGATTCACATACTTGAAGATCCCTGTCCAAATCTCTCGGGTAGCTACCTAAATCTTCGTTTTCACCAAACTGTGTGGGATTTACGAAAATAGAAACTACTACTTTGTCGTTCTCTTCTCTGCATTTTTTTATTAGACTACCGTGCCCTTCGTGTAAATACCCCATAGTTGGGACAAGACCCACACTCAATCCGTCTTTCTTCCACTGTTTAACTATTTTCCTTGTTTCTTCAATAGTTCTTATAACTTTCATCTTTCTCCTCCGTTTTGCATTACTTATGTTGCTGAATTGAAGATAGATACTTTGCCAAAGTGAAAAAACGAAAAAAAACACCTTCCGGTAAATAAATACTCGGAAAGTGTAAATTGTTTATTGCATCACAGAAGAAACCTCCTGTAGCGGTTATTTGTATTATACTCCGAGTCTCATTTATCAAAATAATATAAGCTCTTTTTTATTTATCATAGATGTTTCATGTCCGTTCATTAGTTGGCAAAAGTATAGCTTCCTAAGAATGCTATCTTCTTCAAACTATTTCACAAATTGGAGTATAACACATGAGAGATTTTCGTCAATAGATATACAAATATTTTCTGTAAAATATATTAAATATATAAAATATATTAAAAATATTATTTTGTGTTCTATTATTTTCTATATAGTATTCGAACTGAATTGAGTACGCATATCATAGCTACGCCGGAGTCTGCAAAAACTGCCATCCACATGGAAGCTATTCCTGCCAAACCAAGTATCATTACTAAGATTTTTACTGTTAAAGCAAACACAACATTTTGTATTGCAATTTTTCCTGTAATTTTAGCAATGTTAATAGCTCTTGGTACTGATTCTAAATTGGAATTCATAAATACTACGTCTGCGGCCTCTATTGCCGCATCGGCTCCGCTTCCCATAGCCGCTCCCACATCGGCTCCTGCTAGCACCGGCGCATCATTGATTCCATCGCCTACAAACATTACTCTGCCATTTTGCTGTCTTATACTCTGTAATGCGCTTAGTTTATCGTCAGGCAATAACCTAGCAAACACTTTTTCTACACCGGTAGTTTTTGCTACAGCCATGGCACTTTCTTCGCCATCTCCTGTCAACATTGCAGTTACTATTCCTTTTTTCTTCATCATTTCTATTGCTGACTTGGAATCTGGCTTGATGGTATCGGAAATAATTAATGCCCCTACAAACTTGTTGTTAACAGCTATTAGAACTTCACTTCCATAGGCAGTGTTCTTATATCCTGTTAAATCCACTCCTTCGTCATCCATAAGCTTTCTGTTTCCGCAAAGAACCACGCCTTGATTAAGAGTTGCTCTTATCCCTTTTCCTGCAATCTCTTCAATAAATTTAGTTTCCAGCAACTTTAATCCATATTTATTTGCTTCGTTTACTACACTTATAGCGATTGGGTGTGTTGACTTAGCTTCGCAACTTGCCGCCAACACTAAAAGGTATTCTTCTACCTCTTTATTTGAAATTCCTTTAGGTCTATCAAGCTGCCCAGAGGTCATAAGACTGATTAAATTGCCGGAGCAAATAATGTTTTGTACTGTAAATTCTCCCTTTGTAATCGTTCCGGTCTTATCCATTACAACAGCCTTAATACTTTTTAAGGCTTCCAACGCAACTCCACCCTTAAACAAAATACCTTGCTTTGAACCTGCTCCTATTCCGGAGAAAAAGGCTAAAGGTACACTAAGCACTAACGCACAAGGACAGCTTATTACCAAAAATGTCAATGCAGTATATATCCATTGTTCCCAATTTCCAGTTATTAAAGATGGGATAATTGCAGTTGCTAAAGCTAAGGCAACTACAAACGGAGTATATATCCTAGCAAACCTAGTAATAAATTTATCTATCTTAGGTTTATTGGCCGCCGCATTTTCAACAGAGTCTAAAATTCTTGTTACCATGGAGTTTTCTAGAGTTTTTTCTACTTTTATTTTAATTACTCCAGAGGTGTTGATACAACCTGAAACAACTTTGTCGTTTACAGAAACTTTCCTTGGTATCGGCTCTCCTGTAATGGGAGAAGTATCTAGTCTAGTTTCACCTTCCCATACAATTCCATCCAATGGAATTCTGTCTCCTGCTCTTACTAGAAGAATATCTCCAATTTCTGCATCTTCTGCGGGAATTACCTTCACAGCGTCTGTGGTGATAACAGATACCACTTCAGGTCTAAGATCCACAGCGTCCATTATTTGATTTCTGCTCTTTTCTACAGCCTTTTCTTCAAAGAATTCACCTATTCTAAAGAAAAGCATTACACCTACTGCTTCAGGGTATTGGTTGATGGCAAAGGCGCCTAACGTTGCAATACTCATCAGAAAATTCTCATCAAAGATTTGCCCCTTTGCAATATTCCTTACGGCAGTAAATACAATCTTCCCACCTAAAATTATATAGGAAACAACAAAGGCACTTATAATCCAAATACTATCAAACTCAAATTTTTCTAATAATAGTCCGGCTATAAATATAATTGTGCCTAATGCAATACCTGGCCAATCCCATAGATATTTTATCCCTTTCCCAGCGGGCTCATGGTTTTCTTCACCGTTTTCGATATTTTTTATATGTCCCTTTCCTGCCTCATTTACATGATTATGGTCGTGGCCGTGCTGGTGGTTGTGATTACATTGATGATCATCATGGTCGTGCTGATGGTCATGGTCACATTGATGGCTATTGTCATGATTATGATTATGGTCATGGTCACATTGATGGCTGTTGTCATGATTATGATTATGGTCATGGTCGTGCTGGTTTGTTCCTTGACAACAAGCATCCTGACATTTATCTACAAATTTTTCCTTCCTATTTATATGCTCTTCCCCACAGCCACATGAATCATTATTATCTGTTAGCTTTTTTAATTTTGACGAAGATGACCTGGATCTTCTATCCCTTTCCTTTATAATAACCCCGTTTTCAATAGTATTTGCTAACCTTGTTATCTCAGGAATCAGCTTATCTGGATTTTCCGCTGTAACCCTTAACTGTTTCGTTGCAAAGGTAATTGTTGCATCTTCAATTTCCGGAATATTTGAAATGAGTTTTTCTATTTTAGCCGCGCAGTTTGCACAGTCAATATTCTCAATTGTATAAATTTTATTCATTTTTGCCCTCCCTCTTAAAGACTATTCATTCTTGCTAAGTATCTTTTATCTTCTATCTACACTTTATATTAAAGGTTCTATCAACTATGTCATGTACCAGCTGTGCTTCTTCTGTGCGTGCTAAAGTATAGTAGGTCTCTTTTCCATCTCTTCTACTAACTATTAGTCCCGCCTGTTTAAGTAATCTCAAATGGTGTGATACCGCAGGCGAACTCATTTCTATAGCTGCTGCTATGTTTGCAACACAGTCCTCACTATGGCAAAGTAACCATAAAATTTTTAGTCTTGTGCTATCACTTATCATTTGAAAGGTACTTGCCGTTTTCTCAAATACAATTGGCTCAGGTTTTCCCTCAATAAACCTTGCGGTTTCCGTATCATGGTTATGTGGTAACGATATATGTGCCGGACACTCTAAACATTTACATTTTTGTTGTTTACTATTTTCCATAAATATTTACTCCATTCTTCCGTTTGTCTCTAATTATTTTATTTTGAAAAAGACATAGTTCTATTCTTTCAATATTTTAAATAATTAAACGAGCATTTAATCATTAAACAATTAAACAATCGTTTAATTGTATTCTAAATAAAATTCCCTACTATGTCAATAGGGAATTTTATAGTTTATTCGGCTCAACTTATTTCACTTTAAATTGATTGATTAATTCCTTTAAAACACTGGCTTGTGCAGATAGCTCTTGACTTGCCGCCGCAGTTTCTTCAGAGGTTGCAGAATTCTTTTGCACCACTGTAGATATTTGGTCAATTCCTACAGTTACCTGAGACATAGCTTCTGCCTGCTTGTTACTGGCTTCAGAAATCTCGCCAATTACCTCTCCTGTCCTCTTTGTATTTATTACTATTTTTCCAAGAGACTTAGCGGTTTCCTCCACAATCTTAGTCCCATTTTCAACGGCTTGTATTGCAGTGCCAATAAGACCTGTGGTATCCTTAGCGGCATCTCCGCTTTTAGCCGCAAGATTTCTTACCTCACTTGCAACAACTGCAAATCCTTTTCCTGCGTCTCCTGCTCTTGCCGCCTCTACTGCTGCATTTAATGCCAATATATTTGTTTGGAAAGCAATATCATCTATTGCCTTTATGATATTACTTATTTGATTGGAGGCTTGTTTGATTTCCTCCATTGCGTCAATCATTTGCATCATCTGCTGATTCCCATACTCAACTTCATCCTGAGATTCCTCAGATATTTTACTTGCAACATTTGCATTCTCTGCGCTTTGCTGTATTACTCCGGAGATTTCCATTATTGTTGCTGACAACTCCTGTATTGAGCTTGCTTGATGCATTGAGCCTTCAGAAAGTTGTTGTGCACTTGTGGACAACTGGTTTGAACCGTCCGCAACATTATCTGAGGCTAAAGAGATCTCTCCAAATGTCTTTATAAAATTTTCCTGTATATCCAGTAGTGCGTGTTTTATTTTTGAAAACTCTCCCGCATAGTCCTGTTGCAATTCAAACACCAAGTTTCCGGAGGCAATTTCCTCTAAAACTTTAGATATTTCGTATATATAGTTTATGTATTCTTTCAATCTCACTACAGTCTTTTCCAGTCCTTGAGCCACTTGACCAATCTCATCTTCACCGCTAATGTCAACTTCAATGTCTAAATATCCCTGTGCAATTGTGTCTGCGCTTACAGCTAGCTTTTTTAATGGACTAACTATTCCTCTTGTAATAAGTACTATTATGGAGGTAAGAATTACAATGGCAATTGCAAAGATAATTAAACTGACTCTCCTTAAAAGATTGTAGTCCTGATAAAACTCCTTTTCCGGTAGTGACGATAACGCACTCCACCCAGTATTTCCAATTAAACTATAATAACCATGAATTGTGTCACTACCCTTTAAATATGTTAAATATCCTTCTTCTTGTTTCTCTAAAGCCTGATAAACTTGTTCAGATAAGCCAATTTCTTTTATATTTTTCATAATATTTTCTGAATCTTGATCATATATAACGGAACCGTCTTCAGACATAAATATAAAAAATCCTGTGTCTCCTATTTTATAGCTGGCCATTACCTTTCCTAGATTCTCAAGACTAATATCCGCACCCACGCAACCTATTATGGTTCCTGTGTCTTCTTGCCATATTGGCGCGGCTGCCGTTACTACTAACATTCCCGTTATTGCATCAATATAGGGCTGAGTTAGTACAACATCCTTTTTCTCATGCATTAAAATATACCATGCTCTTGTGCTAACCTCCATATCAAGAGAACTTCCGTCTGACAGTGCCAATTGGTCTGCATCAAAGTCCGCAACCCATAATGTTACTATATTTTCAGGGTCGTCTTTTTGGATATTTACTATACTTTCTTTTACAGGAATAAAATACTCAGAATCCTTTATGTCTGTATCTTTATTTACATTTTTTACTAATCTATTTACCTCAGAACTCTGCGCTACAGTTTCTGTCATCTTAATATATTCAGCAAAAAAGGTTTCTACTTGATTTGCGGCTTTCTTGGAATTGGCTGATAAGTTTTCCTTATTTGAAAGCTCAACCTGCTTCTCTACCTGAGAAAAGACAAATACTAATAAAATACATAAACATAAAATAACCGGAATAATAATACCAACAATAAACTTAGACAATAAACTTTTCCTAAAAACATTCATATGTACCTACACTCCTTTCCTAATAATACAACTTTAAGATTAATTAGTCAGAATATTTCGTATTATTCATACATTTTATTATATTTTTATGTTTTTGTCCATAATTTGGGCTTATTTCATTAGTTTTTTCTTTATATTTTTACATGGCTTTATCCTTTTCGACATAAGTGTAAAAGTTGGCTTTTTAATGTGCATTTTTTCTGTTTGTTTAAATAACTTTAACATTTAAAGGTTTGTTTTGCTGTTTTTTTGATATTCTTGCATATTGCTTTTTATATGCTGTTTAAGGTATGCTATATATATCTATGCAAATTTATATCACTTTTTATTAGTATTTTGCCAGGAGGATATTTTCATGAATAAAGATGCAAATAAAGGGCTTCATAGGTCTGATTACAAACTTAAAGATATTTGCCTCGTTTTGCTGGGAAGTTTTATTGTTGCCATTGGAGTACAGCTTTTCTATGTACCCGGAAATATTTTAGGTGGAGGCATTACTGCCATTTCCATCATGCTACACATTCTTTTTGATAGCAATGTTGCAATAACAACTTTTATACTGAATATACCAATCCTTGCACTTGGATATTTCTTTGTTAATAGACAGTTTATGATATACAGTACAATAGGAATGATAGGCATGACAGGATTTATGCGGCTTATTGAACAGATTCCCGTACCTTCTGATTCATTGTTTACTTGTATTGTTTCCGGAGGCTTATTGGTAGGTTGTGGTGGAGGTATTATGCTCAAATATAATGGCTCCGGTGCCGGTACAGATGTAATTTGTAGAATAGTAAATAAGTACACATCTTTTCAGATTGGCACAATGTCACTGGCAATTAATTTTGTGCTTATTATGCTTGCCGCTTTCTTTCTAGGTTTAGATATTGCTATTGCTACCATATCCACACTATATATAACCTCGCACGTAGTAAACTATATTGTAGATGGGCTTAATTATAAAAGAATGGTTCTTATCATATCGGATAAAGGTGATGAGATTGCTCTTGCACTTTCTGAAGAGTTTGGAAGGGGCGTCACTATCAGTCAAGTTACCGGTGCCTATTTGGGGCAACAAAAAGCGCAGGTAATGTGTACAATTAATATACACGAAACTCCGCGCCTAAAAAAAATCGTTCTTGGACTTGATCCATATGCATTTATGTCAATGTTTGAAAGTACCGCAGTAGTGGGAAGTTCTTTTAAAAATTAAACTTAAAATATTTGGGTTTATATAAGGAGTATAAGCGCTTTTAGGCCTTATACTCCGAATCCGCAGTTAGGAAAGTTGCAATCTTGGCAATTTAAGCAAAGCCCTCCTTGCGCCAATTTTTTTATTGCTTTTCTTGTTATTTTCTCACCTGATATGATTCTGGGAACAATTAAATCAAAAATACTAATCTTGCTATACATAACGCATCCCGGCAGACCCACTATAGGTACATCCCCCATATATGCCATTAAGAACATTGCTCCCGGCAAAACTGGTGCACCATAGCAAACAACTTCTGCTCCGGTCTTACGTATTGCGGAAGGCGTTCTATCATCAGGGTCTACAGACATTCCCCCCGTAACACAAATCAATTCCATGCCCTCTTTTAGTAAGGATTGAATTCTATCTACAATCATTTCTTCATCATCATCTGCAAATAATTGTCTTTCAACCCTACTTCCAAGTTTATTAAATTTCTCTGCCAGTACAGCTCCAAACTTATCCTCTATTAACCCTGAATAAATTTCACTGCCCGTGGTAACCAATCCAACCCTTAGCTTTTTTAAAGGAATGACCTGTATTAATGTTTCTTCTTTACAGATGTTTTCTGCCTCTTCAACAATCTTCTCTGATACAAATAGCGGAATTACTCTTGTCCCTGCCACTTTGTCACCTTTTTTTACAAGCCTATTTCCGTGAACAGTGGCAAACATTATTTCATCTTGATCTAAAAGTTTTTCTAACAAATTTTTATTTATTTTAAGCAACCCATCCAATTCAGCAAAAATTTCTATTTTGCCTTCACTGGGTTCCGACATAATGACACCGGACCCCATAACAGCCGATGCAATCCTAGTAGCCGCTAAGTTTTCATGCACATCCGTATCATTTTTCTCTAAAACATACAACTTTTTTTTACCCATAGATAATAATACAGGAATATCCTCTTCTTTAACTATATGTCCCTTTTTAAACTTTGCACCTTTATACTCTCCCGGTATAATCTGTGTTAAGTCATGTACAAGAACTGTACCAACAGCCTCTTCTACCTTTATTTCCTTCATGCTCTGCCTCCACCTAAGCTATGAACGTTTTCAAGAAGTTCCATTTATTTTTCCGTACGCTCAGCTCTAATCTTTATCATTTCTGCTACAATGCTTATTGCTATTTCTTGAGGTGATTCTGCACCTATTGCAAGACCTATTGGTGAATTAACCCTTTCCAATTGTTTTTCGGTTATTCCTTCACTCTTTAACCCCTCAAAGGTTGCCAATACTTTTCTACGGCTTCCAATCATTCCAATATATGCAGACTCCCTTTGCAAACTTTGCTTCAGCACATCATAATCTCCGCCATGCCCCCTAGTCAGTATAACGATATAAGAGTTCTTGTCAGTTTTTATGTTTTGATAACAATCTTTATAGTCCTTAATGATCATAACGGCTTTAGCCTCAGGAAATAGCTCTTTATTGGCAAACTCAGGTCTATCGTCAATAACTACAGTGTCAAAGCCCACATATCTCAATATGGGCTCTACAGCCTGTCCAACATGACCTCCTCCAAAGATATATGCTATGCAGTTTGCCCTAAATTCACTGAGAAATTTTTCGCCATTGCTGTAATCTATATATTCAAATTCAATATGGATATTTCCACCACATCTCATGTCCAGCCCGTCTTTTTGTTCATCATTTAGTATAAATTCATATACATATCCCTTTTTGTTTTTTAAAACTTGTTTGGCTCTGTCTTTTACATTTTCTTCAAGTATGCCCCCGCCTACAGTGCCCTCAGCTTGCTCATCTTCTGTCATAAGCAACCAAGCGCCCTTCTTACCCGGAGTAGACCCTGTTGTTTTTATAACTTTAGCCACAACAAAAGGCTTCTTTTTTTCCACCAGTCTTCTGGCCATATCCAATAAATTGCTTTTCATTTACGACCTCTCTTTAACCAAAAATTTAATCCAAATACCACCGTAAAGCTCATTATAGTCATAATAAGAACCAATATTTTGGCCTGACCATCATTTCCCCCGTCCACCGCAAAGTATATGGCAGTGGATATGGTCTGTGTCTTCCCGGGAATATTTCCAGCTATCATAAGTGTTGCCCCAAACTCACCCATGCTTCTAGCAAAAGTTAGAATAAGTCCGCTTATAATACCCGGCAAGGATAGGGGTAATGTCACTTTCATAAATACTCTAAGCTTATTTGCACCCAAATCCCTTGCGGCATCTTCATATATTGGGTCAATGTTCACAAGGCTGCTCTTAATGCTTTGATACATTAGTGGCAAAGATGCTATTGTTGCCGCTATGACACAGGCTACCCAAGTAAAAACAATTTGGAAATCAAAATATTTAAGAAATAATGCCCCTACAAATCCCCTTTTACCAATTACAGTTAAAAGAATATATCCCAATACCGAAGGGGGCAGTATCAGTGGTAGCATTATTACAGTCTCCCACAATGTTTTAAATTTTATTTTGGTCTTAGACATCACATATGCACAAATCATACCTATTATAAATGTCAAGCAGGTAGCCATTAACGCAACCTTTACAGATAGTAATATGGGTTGTAAAATCATATCAATGTCCCTCTATCTACATATAAATAATTTTCTATCATATTTTCACTTGTACTTATTTTACTATTTGCCACATACAAGCTTGTATTTCACTGTTGTATTATAGCCCGACCTGTACTTCATACCATGGTAATATATAGAAATATACAGCTCTATAATGTTACAAATCCATATTTCTCAAAGATTCTCAAAGCTTCATCAGATTGTAAAAACTTAACGAAGTCTTTAGCCGCTTGTTGATTCTTTGCATCCTTTATCATTGCCATTGGATATATTATTGGATCATATTTGTCCATTGGTATATCACAAATAACCTTTCCGCTCTTTAGAAGTAACGCATCTGTTTTATATACAATACCACAATCCACATTTCCTGTTTCTACATAGTCAAGAACCCCTCTAACATCCTTTGCAAATATAAGTTTTGATTCTACTTCATCGTATATTCCCATGTTTTCAAATGCCTGTACCGCATATTTGCCCGCCGGTACTGAATCCGGAGTTCCAATTGAAATGGAGCCAACTTCTTTACTATTCAATTCGCTATCCAAGTTATCTAAAGCAACTGTTTCCTCAGCTTCTTTTGAAGCTATAAGCGTAAGAGTATTTCCAAGCAAATTTTTTCTTGAGTCCACTTGAATGATTCCGTTTTTTTCTAGCTCGTCCATATGGTCTTTAGAAGCGGAAATAAAAATATCACAATCTGCTCCCTCACTAATTTGAGTTTTTAGAGTTCCAGACCCTGCAAAGTTAAATAAAAGTTCCACATCATTTTCCTTATTATATTCTTGCCCAATTTCCGTCAATGCATCTGTCAAGCTGGCCGCCGCTGAAATATTCAGTTTTTGCTCTTTATTACTTTGTCCACACGAAATGAACATAACCATTACTAAACCAATTAATAAAAATATTTTTGTCTTTCTCATTTGTCTCTCTTTTCCTTTTAATTATTTGTTCAAGTATTTATTGACTAATATAAATATGATACACTATAATTCACTTAAATGTCACAAATTTTGCATAGAAATATGTTAGACTATCATTTATGATTAAACTATGTAATTAAACATGAAAGGACCTTGTAAAATGACAGAGTTTAAAGAAGTTATTGATATATATCCAAAAATAAAGAAAAATTATACCGCCGCAATCAGGGAAATTAGAACTAAGCTTCAAAATCTCGACGATGATTTTCAGTCCAGACATAAGCATAACCCTATACACTATATGGAAAGTCGTATAAAATCTCCGGAAAGTATTTATGAGAAAATCACTAGAAAGGGATACGAATTTAATATAAATAAAATATCAAATCATATTTTTGATATTGGCGGAATACGTGTTATCTGTCACTATGTTGAAGATATATACACCATTGCCAATTTACTTAAAAAGCAAGATGATATATCACTAATAAAGGAAGTGGATTATATTAAGGATCCTAAGCCTAATGGTTACAGGAGCTTGCATTTAGTTTTGGAGATACCTGTCTTTTTTGTTGATAGAGTAGAAAAGATTCCTGTAGAGGTTCAAATCAGAACTATTGCAATGGATTTTTGGGCAAGTTTGGAGCATCAGCTAAGATATAAAGCCAAGGGGGAAATCCCTAAATTTATTGCAGACGAGCTTAAGGAATGCTCTGAGAATATAGCTAACTCCGATATGCAAATGCAACGTATCCATAGCTTTTTAGATGACTTGGATAAGTTTGGTACACACTAATTTTTTAACAGCTTTAACAAAACAGTGCCTAAATCTTATACTGGGATTTGGCACTGTCTTTTTATTTAGAAAACACTAAAATAAACTAATTTAATTTAACTTAACTTAAACTTATTCACTAACTCCCTGAGCATTTCTGCTTGCCCGCTTAGCTCTTCACTGGTAGCCGCACTTTCCTCAGCCGTTGCTGAGTTAGTTTGAACTACTGTAGATATTTGTTCTATGCCGGTGCTAACTTGTGTTACTGAATTTTCCTGCTCCTTTGAAGCCTCTAAAATCCCTTGTATTACGTTTAGAATACGCTTTGAATGCTCTACTATTACAGCTAGAGAATCAGCCGTTGCAGATGCAATTCCGGTTCCATTCTCTACTGCACTTATTGCATTTCCAATCAGTGTTGTGGTATCTTTAGCTGCTTCGGCAGATTTCTGTGCCAGATTTCTTACTTCATCCGCAACTACTGCGAATCCCTTTCCCGCTTCTCCTGCTCTGGCAGCCTCTACAGCCGCATTTAATGCTAAAATGTTGGTCTTAAAGGCTATATCTTCAATTGTTTTTATAATGGTTCCTATTTCATTGGAATTTCTACTAATGTCTGTCATTGCACTTACCATGGAGTTCATATGCTGATCGCAGACACTTACCTCTTTTTGTGTTTTTTCTACTATACTATGTGCCTCATCAAGTTCAATATTATTCAACTTGAGCTGCTCAGAGATTTGTAATATTGCTGCTGATAATTCTTGAGTACTGCTGGCTTGCTCTATAGTCCCCTGTGATAGGGCCTGTGCCCCCGATGACATCTGCTCTGCACCAATAGCCACTTGAGATGATGCCGCGTTAATTTGGTTAATTGCATCACTTAAATTGTGATTAATCTCTTGCATTGCTATCAAAATATTTTCATATTGCCCTATATAGTTTTCCCGACATTTTGAAAGCACGGCAAAGTTGCTATTTGACATTTCCCCTAAAACATAGGTTACATCATAGATAATCTCTTTTAAACGTGTGGACATATTTAAGAAGGTTCTTGCCAAATCCCCTACTTCATCCTTAGAATTTATAGTTAAGCTGTTATCCAAATTACCCTGCTCTATTTCCTTTGCCAAATGCACCATTTCACTAATTGGCTTTGATATGCTCCTTGAAATTATTAAAGAAAGCAGCATTGCAAGCATAAAAGAAACACCTAATAAAATAATTGTTAACACCCTTGAAAAAAAGCCCAATTGATTAAGATAGCCTGAAAGCTCTATTCCTAAATCCTTTTTTTCAAAGTATAAATTGGCATACTCTTTATACAGCTTATCATACTGTTCATCCAGCTCCAGCTTCATTTGTTTTTGAAGTGTTTCCTTGCTTTCCATAGGAGATTCCTTAGCTAGTTTTATATATTTATCTTGCAATTCATTGTATTTTTTTGCTTCATTTTCAATGTTTGCTAGAAGTTTTTCCTCTTCATCACTTGCTAATGTTTTTTTAACCGCATCAAAATAATTGGCATACTTTTCACGTATTACCTTAAGCTCCTCCTGAGAAGCCTCCATTTCTTCAATGCTGTTTGAATTGACAACATCTCTTATTACTCTTCGGCTATCTGCAACCATTACAATTGCTCCACCTATTTCTCCTGTGGCAAAGCCATACTTCTGTATTGCAAAATCAGATTGCTCATCTATTTTGTTAATAGAAAACACTGAAACAAGGCCGGAAATGCTTGTCAAAATTGTAATAATTAAAAATGACAAGATTAGTTTTTTTGCTATTTTAAGGTTTTTAAACATTGTACACTCTCCTTTTATTTGTTCAATATTTTATAAAAATATTACTTATGTTCAGTGTACCTATATAATTTTTACTATTTTAAGAATAAATACAGTGTGCAAATGTTAAAACCCTTTATTTAATTCTATTTAATACTAAATTTTACTTAATGCCATAGTATCGTAAAAGTGAAAGAGTTGTTACTATTAGTTGATATAAGTTTTTATTAGAATTTATATGTTCACAACAATTAAAAAACAAACCGCATATTTTATATGTTAAATAAAATAATTGCAGTTTGCCTTTTATAGATTATTAAATTAATTTTATAAAGCTTTTTATATATTATTATATTAATTTCCATAAAGCTTTTATAGCTTTTTATACTAATTTTTATAGAGCTTTTTATAGCTTTTATAACTTTTTATATTAATTTTCACAAAGCTTTCTATAAATTAGTCTATCAACTTTGATGAAGCTTTCTAATCATCTTTATCTTTCTACTAAACATTAATAGACCTATTGGTACCCATACTGCCGCAAATATAATACAGCCAATTAAATATGGACTTAGTATGTCTAGTGAAACCCCCTTAAGCATTACATCCTTCATAGGGGTAATATAATAGTATAATGGCCAAATCGCTTTCATAACTGGAGCAAAGCCCGGAGCCATCATATATTCAGGCCACGCGAACCCGGAGCACAAGAAAGTCGGTATAGTTAAAAACATCGTAAATTGCACCGCGTGCTCTACTTGTTCAAACACCGAAGCAATAACCAGTGCCATACCCGTCATTGCACCTAAAAATACTATTTCAAATAATAGTAATGTAAAAATGCTCCCTTCCATGGGGAAGCCGGTCATTTTCATGGCTGTCTTTAAACAAAGCATTAAGCTAATCATACTGCATCCGACTATAAGCATAAATCTTCTTATCATTAGAGACATTTTAACTTCTATCAATTCTTTGTTTAAGCTCATTGGCAAATCTCTTATCCTATTTTTTTCCTCAATTAAAATTGGCACTCCTGCCGCCAAGAAAGCTTGCTGAACAAAAATAGACAAAAGGCCTGCAAACAAATAATAGTAGTATCCCAGTTGAGGATTATACAAAATTCTATCTATGAGGTTAAGTGTATATACGCTTTGTTCCGCTTGATATGGAACAAGTGATCCCGCCTCTAAAAGCTTCATTTGAATTCCGGCATTTACATTTTCAAAAATTGTGTTTATGGCACTCATCAAGTTGTTACCATACATGAAGTTAGTATTATCCATAAATACTATAGCCTCAGCACCTTTTTTTCCATTTAAATCCTTACCAAAATCCTCCGGTAATATTATTGCCCCAAGAATCTCACCTTTTAAAAGTTTTTCCTCAATTTCTTCAGATGAAGAAATATCTTCTGTTATGCTTAATGCCGGCGAATCGTAGAAATATCCCACAACTTCCCTTGAAGTCGCAGATCTATCCATATCATAAATGGCAATAGGCATATTTTCTACAAATATGGGGCTGAAAAGTCCGCTAAACAATACAGTAAACGCCCAAGGTACTAACAGTACGATTAAATAAGGCTTTATTTCTAAAAACTTTTGCTTTTTTTCCTGTTTCGTCATACTCTTTAAACTATTAAGCATTTGGAGTCACCTCCAATGTATTATTATGATTTTTTCTCCACCAATTTTTAAACACCATGACTGCAAAGATAATTAGTAGTTCCACCAGTATGTAAACTAGAAAAAACTTTAAAGGTCCAGCCAAATGATGTATTTCCAGTTCTTTTAAGCTTAAATTTCTTATCCAGTTGGAGTAATAGTGGAATGGTATTCCTTTTGCTAAAATTTGAAATCCTTCCGGCATACCTAAAACAGGATAGGTATAGCCCCCAAGTACGCTGGTTGGTAAAACCAATATTGCAGCCAACTGTATTGCAAAGGTTCTATCAGGAATAATATTTCCAACAATATATCCCATTGCTAAAATACTCATGGCAAACATAAAGGTTAAAATTAATCCGCCTAAGATAGTGCTTCTATACGGCATATCAAAGAATAGATACTGAACTCCTAAACAAAGTAAAATGGATATAGTACTAAGAGCCGCCCATCCCAATACTACTTTTAGCTGTTCCATGTATGATCTTTGTTTTATTTGATTTTCATAGCCACGTTCAGCCCCTTGCATTACTATACCTACTTGAATAACTGAAGCCAGCATACCTATTAGCAAATAATTTCTAAAACTTTTTGTCGGGTTATAGAGGAATTTATATGTTACATTGATTGGCGTTACCATGCTCATGACTTGTTCAGGCACAGTGTTTAATTTTCCGGCAAAGACGCTCATCATGTATGCGCCTTTGGTAGTAAGTAAAATTTCCGCCATAGCAGATTTAGATGTGGTAACAACTGATAGGGCTGCTCCGTCATATATAGTTAATATTTTAGGTGCCCTCCCTGCTCTCATGTCAGAATAAAAGTTTGGAGGAATGATTACCCCTGCATAAGCAATATTTCTATCCATTAATTCTTTTACTCTTTCATCATTATTTGCATATTCTATAACATTAAAATAGTTGCTATCTTCTACAAAGCCGGCAAATTTGCGACTGAAATCAGTATTATCATGATCTACTATTACCGTAGGAATACTTGTTGTTACATCTGCCTTCATTTCGTATCCCAAGATAATTCCCGAAACAAGTGGTATGATAATGAACACCAATGTAGCCATAACAAATCTAGGATGTTTAATTTTAAATTTATATAATGCTATCATTAGTTTGTTTGATTCTCGCATCTTATTTTCCTTCACTTCTTCCAAAATCTATCATTGCTGTCATACCTGAATACAATTCTTGATCTAAGCCCTTTATCTCAATTTTTACTCCATATGAAAGTACATCAAAATCACCATTTTGATTAGTTGCTCTTTTAGTTGCAAAATCAGGCTTCTTGCTTATTACAGTAACAACTCCATCCCAATTTTTGTCGGGATATGCAGGAAAAGAAACCGCTACCTTTTGACCTGTCTTAACCTTACCTAAATCTGTTTCATTTACGTTAACTTCTACCCACGGTTCATCTTTTGTTGAAAGAGTAGCAAGTGGCATTCCTGTAGAAATAAGTTCTCCTTGGTTTACATTTATAGAAATAATTGTTCCATCCGCAGGTGCCTTTATTTGAGAATCTTCCAAATAACTATTTACCTCCGCAATGGCTCCGTCGGCTTGCGCTACCAATGAATCTGCTGCCGCAACATCTTCACTTCTTGCACCTTCAAGTGCCATGTTATAAGTTTCTTTAGCCGCAATGTATTGAGCCTCAACTTGATCAAACGTTGCCTGTGAGATGGCTTCTTCCTTAAGAAGTATACTCATTCTATTATATGTCTTTTGAGCATAGTCAAAAGCAGCCTTTGCTTGTGCTACTTCCTGGGTTCTTGCACCATTTGCCGCTTTTTTAGCCTGAGCGGCTGCCGCAGATTTTGCCGCTTCTGCTTGCTTTAATTTTGCTTCTACCGCTTCACTTGAAATCTTTATAAGAACATCTCCTGCCTTTACTTGGTCGCCCTCTTTTACAAGAATCTCTCCAATATTGCCTGCAAGCTTTGAGTTTAAATCAATTTCAGTTGTTTTTACACTACCTTGAACAATTAAATTTGTCTTTTCCTCTGCTTTGCTTCTGAATGACCAGCACCCTGCAATAATCACTGCGACCACCAATACTCCTACCAAAACAGCCGTTGTTTTTTTCTTTTTATCTACAGCTGACATTATTTCCTTTTCCATGCTATATTCCCTCTCCTTAACTATATTTATTTTATCTCTATTCTTAACCCCAGCATTTCATAGCTCTCATTGCGTCGTTTAAACGCAGCAATAAGCATCTTACCATTTATACTTCCTGTAATTGTAAATGGCTCTTCTCCCAATGGTGTTTGCAAAACTCCTTCTGCCTCTAATTTACCTTCATCATTAAGAGTTCCTGAAAAGGTGTGTTTTTTCCCTAAGCACTCCATACTGCCTTTGAGACCATCCTCTTCTTGTACTATATTCAAAATGCCCTTTTTAGGACCTAAAGGGCTTTTGAGCACTATTTCATAACTCCCCTTCATTTATGTCTTCCCTTCTTTCTACACGTCCCCTACGTGTTTTATACATTTGTATAGTTTTTTCAAAGTTGTTAATATATAATAAACTTAATCATATTTTACGGAGGTTTATTATGGCACAATCTATAACTACTGAAATGACAAAACGCCTCATGGCGGATTCCTTAAAAACTCTTATGGCTCAAAAGCCGCTAAATAAAATAAGTATCCGTGAAATCACTACAGGTTGCGGCGTAAACCGTCAAACATTTTATTATCATTTCCAAGATATTTACGACCTTCTTGAATGGATTATTAAAGAAGAAATCGTTTCCGTTCTGGAAGATACCAATAACTTTCTTACATGGCAAGAAGCCGGTGTATATCTTCTTAAATACCTTGAAAAAAATTCAACCGTGGCCTTATGTGCCTTAAACTCAATGGGGCGAACTGCTATAAAGCAATTAATATTTAATGATGTCCGTGAGGTAGCTACTCAAATCATAACTCAAGTCTCTTCTGACATAAAAGTTGATGAAGAGTCTTTTAAGCACGTGGTTCATTACTACTCCGTATCTTTTGGTGCTCTGCTTGAAGACTGGCTTTTAAGCGGAATGAGGCGTTCACCAGAAGAAGTTATTGACATACTTGATACTATTGCATCGGGAACTGCTAAGACTGCTCTGGAGCGGTTTGCTGAAAAAAACAAAGGATAGCACCCCGCCCAGCCTTATTAATATGTGTTTTTTGCAGTCCTGAATTTTTTATAAAGGAATCCTTGTGGTTCCTACCCCTTGTGCAAATTCATAGCTTTTTAATGCCAGTGCATAATCAGAGTTTGCATTGGCTAAATTTAGCTTTGCTTTATACAAGCTAACTTGAGTTGCTAGCAACTCTTCTACTGTACTTATTCCCTCTTCATTGGTAAGTTGCATTAGCCTTTCTCCCTCAGTTGCATAAGCCAATAAATCCTTTGCCGCATCTACTGCCGCTTTTTTATCTTGCACTAAATCATATTTATTTCTTATATCAAGCTCAATTTTACTATAAGCATCTTTGGCTGTTTTTTCAGCTTCTGCTAAGCTAATCTTAGCATTTAAATATTTTGATGAATTTTTAGGATATGCCTTTACATCCTCTAATAAAATCTCATATACCTTTACGGCTAAATTTGCTCCTTTTAGTTCTATTCTGTTATCCAAAGCTTTTTTAACCGCATCATCCGCAGAGTTTACTTCTGCTGTTGAGGTTATTCCTTCAATTGTATCTGTAAATATCACTTCTTGCTGAACATTAAACCCTAGTAGATAGTTAAATGACATCTTTGCATATTTAAGCTGTGTTTCTGCGGCTCTCACAGCACTCTGTGCATCTGCCACCGCTGATTTTGCTTGCAATACATCTTTCTTAGAAAGTAAACCTACAGCTTTCTTAGCCTCAACATTTTTAAGCGTCTTTTCCTGAGTAATTAAATTTTCTTTTGCGATCTTTAAGCTGTCCTGTGCCAAAAGTACTTTATAATAAATACTTATGGTATCTGATTCTATTTGATTTAATTCAGCTTTATAATTGTTGTCTGTATTGCTCCTTGCAAAATCTCTTCTGATTTGCATTATCTTTTTATTGTTTGAGGTTGCCCCTGCCATTTGAGCTTCGTACGCCATTTGAACAGGATCAACACCCGGAGGTAACATTCCCGATGGAATCTTATCCAACATATCCAATTTATCTTCCGTTTTTTTAATTTTGCTTACTGTTTCAGAATATCCATTTGCCACTGCCACGTCAGACTGCTTATGTAAGTCAGCCGCCTCTGCTGAAGACCCTGTTGTCTGCATTATTTTAATAGCCTCTGCAAGAGAAAGCTTTTTTGTTTCTGTTTTTTCAGGGGTTTTAGTGACCTGGATGGCAGACCCGGTGGTTTCTATTGCTGAGGGGCTTGCTTTTATTGCCTCATTTGTCACCGTTACAGCTGATTCTGTTGTTGTTATTGCCGCACCTGTAACACCCTGCGCTTCTTTTACCACAGCACTTTTTGTTGTTTGCTCATCTTTCTGCTGTACAGTCCCTGTCTGTGCAAAAACAGCAGATGTAGAGCTAAATATTAAACTTGCGGCAATTACCATACAAATATATTTTTTTCTCATTACTATAGCCTCCTTATATTGAGGGGTTTTTCTTTAGTAAACCCACTTTCTTTCTTATTCTTTTACATTTTACTATGCAAGTTATTTTTTGAAATAGATAATTTTATTCACTTGTATAAATTTTAGACACTTGTATAGAAATTGTCTAAATAATTTAGTTAAATGGGTTGAAGAAATTTCTTTAATTAAATGCAAAAATGCAGGTACAAGTACCTGCATTAAAACTTAAGAGCTCTGTATAGCCCGCCATAATTTTATGTTCATGTTAATGTTAATGTATTATTAACTATTTTATATTTTGTTTTTTAAAGAATAACTCAGAATTCTTCATATTATGCTTTTGAATTTGCAGCAATTTTCGCCCTATCAAATTCATCCTGCATATCCTTTGATACCTTTGTACATAAACTTACAACAATAATGGATATTGAAGAGAATATAAATCCCGGAATTATTTCATATATATCAAAAATCCCACCTGATTGTGTAAACCAAATTAAGTCGGTTACACCGCCTACAATCATTCCCACAATAGCGCCTTGTACTGTCATTCTCCTCCAAAATAGAGCAAATAGAATAAGAGGACCAAATGCAGATCCAAATCCACCCCAAGCACAAGCAACAAGCCCAAATACAGAACTGTTTGGATTTAATGCTATGAAGATTGCAATAACGGAAATAAGTACTACTGTAATTCTGCTGGCCCAAACAATCTCGCTACCTTCTGTATCCTTTTTAAATATAGTTGCATAAAGGTCTTTTGAAACAGACGATGCTGAAACTAACAGTTGTGAGCTTGCTGTACTCATGATAGCCGCTAGAATAGCACAAAGCAGTAGTCCTGCCACAACAGGGTTAAACATTGTGTTTATCATTGACATATATATAGTCTCACCGTCCGGAAGATTAGGCATATAAGCCTTTCCAATTACGCCAATAGCTGTTGCTGCTGACAGTGTAATAATTACCCATACCATAGCGATGATTCTTGATTTTTTAATCATATCCGGAGATTCTATAGCCATAAATCTTGCAAGAATATGAGGCTGACCAAAATATCCTAAGCCCCAACCAAGTGATGAGGCAAGGAGCATTGTGTTTATTCCTCCGGTGCTCTTTTGTGGAAATAGTCCTAAACTCTCGGTTGTTAATGACGCCAGTCTTTCTGAAAGCCCCTCTATGCCTCCCATATTAAATATTGCAACAATAGGGACAACCATAAGTGCTATAAACATTGTTATACCCATGATTGTGTCGGTCCAACAAACCGCATTGAATCCGCCAAGAGCGGTATATGCTAAAATTATTAAAGCGCCAATAACAAGGCCTGTTGTATAATCCATTCCAAAAATCGTGTTAAAAAGCTTACCTCCTGCGGCAAACTGTGAAGAAGTATATACTAAAAAGAAAATAACAGTAAATACCGCTGATACTATTTTTAATATATGCTTATCGTCCTTAAACCTATTTTCAAAAAAATCCGGTAATGTTATGGCATTCCCTGAAACCTGCGTATAAGTTCTTAGCCTTTTTGCTACTAAAAGCCAGTTCAAATAAGTACCCAACAGTAACCCTATTGCAGTCCATATTGCTTCAGATGTTCCCTCATATATTATATATGCTGTACCGGGAAGCCCAATTAGAAGCCAACCACTCATATCTGAGGCTTGTGCTGACATAGCTGTTACCCAGCTATTAAGCTTTCTTCCTCCTAAAATATAATCTGAAAGGTCGTCTGTTTTGCTGTAAAACTTAAAACCTATAGCTACCATAACCGATAAATACAGTATAAATATAATTGCTATCGTTAACAAACTAATTTCTCCTTTATCTTTTTAATGTGCAAAAGTAATATATCGTTAGGTATGGGACTGTTCTTACACTAAGTCAGTCCCACCCTAAGCAATCTTATTTATTAATTATGATTTAATAAACTATTTCTAATTACCACTTAATAAACTATTTCATTTCAATCTTATCAATTCCACCCATATAAGGCTTTAATGCTTCCGGAATAATTACGCTACCGTCAGCTTGCTGATAGTTTTCAAGAATAGCCGCTACAGTTCTTCCTACTGCCAACCCTGATCCATTAAGTGTATGAACAAATTCAGGCTTTCCTTTTAATTCCGGTCTAAATCTAATATTTGCTCTTCTAGCCTGATATCCTTCAAAGTTAGAGCAAGAAGAGATTTCAACATATCTTCCATAGCTTGGCATCCAAACTTCAATATCATAAGTCATTGCTGATGAGAAGCCTAAATCTCCTGTGCTTAGCTTTACAACTCTATATGGAATTTCAAGTCTCTTAAGCACTTCTTCTGCCGCCGCAGTAAGTGATTCTAATTCTTCATATGAATTTTCAGGCTTAACAAATTTTACAAGTTCTACTTTATTGAACTGGTGCTGTCTGATAAGACCTCTTGTATCTCTTCCGGCAGAACCCGCTTCTTTTCTAAAGCATGGAGTGTATGCTGTATAATAAATAGGCAATTGGTTGCCATCTATAATCTCATCCATTAGTAGATTTGTTACAGGCACTTCTGCTGTAGGAATAAGGAAAAAGTCTTTAGCCGCAACATGGAACATATCATCTTCAAACTTTGGAAGTTGGCCGGTTCCTGTCATGGCAGATCTATTTACCATAAACGGTGGAAGAATTTCTGTAAATCCATGTTCTTCTGTATGAAGATTTAGCATGAAGTTAATCACTGCTCTTTCAAGTCTTGCTCCCATCCCTTTATATACAGTAAATCTTGCTCCTGCAATCTTTGCCGCCCTATCAAAATCTAATATGTCTAAATCAGAGCCAACATCCCAATGTGCCTTATGCTCAAAATCAAATTCTTTAGGTTCTCCCCATTTTCTGATTTCAAGATTTTCAGTATCATCCTTTCCTGTTGGAACACTTGGATTAGGAGTGTTAGGAACATTCAAAAGCGCTTGTTTTAGTTCTTCTTCAACTTCGCTTACTTGTGAATCAAGTTCTTTAATGTCCTCAGATAGTTTCTTCATCTGAGCCATTAATTCAGAAACATCCTTACCCTCTTTTTTCAGTTTAGGAATTTCCTTAGAGTCTTGGTTCTGCTTATTCTTCATAGTCTCTACCTTTGCAAGTATTGCTCTTCTTTTTTCATCAAGAGCAGGTATACTGCTAAGCCCAAAGTCACCTTTGCCTCTTCTTTCTACACTTTCCTTTACCGCCTCGTATTCTTCTCTGATTTTCTTAATGTCTAACATTTTTACATTTCCCTCTTTCTATAATCTATGCGTAAGATAGTTTATAATATATTTTTTCCATATCTTATATATGTATCGGTTAACTCTCTTACTTTTATTTGCATCTCTAATTGCAGATCAGATGCAATTTGATATTTACCTTCATCCAATGCGTCCTTAATCCTTGTAAGCAAGCATTTACTATCTAAAGTATCTTGACCAATATAACTTCTTAAAGTATGCACCTTATTCCACATATATATATCAAAATCTGTACATTCATGTACATGATGTAATTTTATACATTCCCTAAGAGCGTCCATTGTTTCAGGTATTATTCTGTTATGCAGCTCTGTAGCCCATTGATCTAGTGTTGCCTTTTTAAATGATTCTAAGTCTATAGGATTAATTACATCATTCTTTAATAAGCATTTTAACTTCTCAGATTCCTTATCAAAAGCACAGATATTTTCCCAAACAGTTCTTGGTGCAATACCGAACAGTTCATCTCTTTCTTCTGCTGTATATTCGTCAAATACATCCTTTTCACTTCTATATTGTCTATTCTTTTCAAGGTAGAAATCTTCCACTCCATAGGATTTTGATAATGATTCCAGCAACTCCTTAGGTTCTTTTTTAGCCTCTAATACTGCTGATATACCATCTAGCATTGCCATATAGCAAGTTGCGATAACAAGATAAGTATTACTCTTTGGATTAGGTGACCTAAGTTCAAATCTTGTTGACAATGGATTGTTTAAATCTCTAACCAAGCCTACCAAGACAGTTCTATTTCTGGATGGCTGTGCCGCTGTATGCCCAATAGATGTAACTATACATACCGGTGCTTCATATCCTGGTTTTAATCTATTAAATGCATCATTTGTTGATGTAATAAACGGGTTTAGAATTTCATAATTCTTTAGAATCCCCATTAGCGCTCCATAACCAATTGGGTTTAAAAATTCTTCTCTCATGTCTTTTGGAGCAAATATGCTTACTAATTTTCCAGACTTTAATTTTGCTGCAACCCCAAGGTGTGTATGTTCTCCGCTACCTGCTACACCATCAATAGGCTTTGCCCTAAAGGTAACCTCAAGACCATGCATTCTAAAAATATCTCTAACAATATATTTTACCTGTTTTTCATTGTCAGCTGCCTGCATAGCATCTGCATATTTCCAATCTATTTCAAGTTGTTCCATAATGTGGTCATATTTTCCGGAGTTACCAAGCTCAGCTTTAATGCCTCCAACTTCTTTATGACCCATCTCCATTTCAAAGCCATACATATCTAAAAGTATAAGTGCTTTTTCAAGAGCAGTTCTTACAGGACCAATTGTACGTTTCCAATATTGTTCTTTCATAACCTGTGCAGTAGAAAGTTCCTCTCTATCGCCCTTTTCTTCCGGTGTCTTTACCCAAAATTCAAGTTCTGTTGCACTTGTTAGTATTATTTCCTGAATTTCATCTGCTGATTCAATTGGCAGATATTCAAGTACATAAGGATTTTCTTTTATCAGCTTAAGCAAATCTGTTTTCATTGTCTTAATAGCATCTCTTAGAATTACCCTAGAGCCTACTTCGTTTGTATCATTATGTACAAGGAAAGACGGAATTCTTAATGTACCCACTGGAAGTGATGTGGCTTCGTCTATAAAGTCAAAGTTGTGATCTACATACCAGTTCACATCCAAATCCGGTATTATATCAACTTTGGCGTTGTTTAGTTCTGCAATAATCGGCAGTACTACACTGGAGCCATCTGTCTGCACACCATCAGATAAAAACTTATCCATATCTTCTAGAAATCTTGCTGTAGGAATTTTTTCATCTGTGTTTTGTCCTCCTAAGTCAAGTCCTACTAATGAAACGAATTTAACCTCAGGATGTTGGTCAAGTATTTCTCTAATTCTGTTTGGACTATGATCTTTAGCAGGAATATTAAATAACATTTTTTCGTATGCCAGCATAACTGCCCTCCTTTTTATTTCTTTTTTTATAACAGTAACCATAATATTTTATTCTACTACGTTTTTGCGTATTTATAAACAGTTTTTTGTTATTTTTTTGTTTTTGTCCAACAAATTGTATGTAATTACATAAAAAATAGAGCTTTTGCTTTTACATGGTGTGTACCGACCCCAAAAAGTTAGACCTAAAAATCTAACGATTGGAGGTCGGTATTTTTATGACTAAATATAGCTATGAATTTAAGAAAGAAGTAGTTTTAGCTTATCTTAATGGCGAAGGT
>JBKECQ010000074.1:0-9169 GCA_047974845.1 Aminipila sp.
TAATAGCATAAGGATATCCTTCTATTTTTTTATATTTTAAAAGTTAAACGAAAAAAATAGAAAATACCTTGCAGAAAGCATAGAAAATGCAATCTTGCAAGGTATTTTGTCTACAGTCTGACCACAGGATTATATAATCCTGTGGTTTTCTTGTTTTTATAGATATTTACACATACTAACTTTTCGGTGATAGAGACCTGCATAAGGGCGGTTAAAATAGAAAGAGGGCAACCACAAGGGTTGCCCTTACTTATAACAATTTGTCTCAAGGTCATTTTAACAACTTTAACCAAACCTCCATGCTGGTGGTCTGAGGTGTATGACTTGCATAACGCTCTGCACAAAATGGCTCTGTCTGTAGTTTGTGGTTAGGAAGCCATGTTTCGTAGAGATATTGTTCCGCTTTATAAAGCACATTCATTACAAGATCCTGAAAGTTTTCTGCCTCAAAGGTGCAGACAATATAATCGCCTTCAGGGAGTTCCAAACTGGTAAAGCCATCGGGAATGACTGTATTATCAGCTTTTGTTCCAGCAAAATATACAAAGTATCCCTCATCGGCGCATGGGTGTGAAACACCAATTTCTTCGGTATCGTCACTAACTGCCAGTTTCAACACCTTTTGTTTGTGAAAATCCCGCCAAAGTATGTCCAAAGGATCAACACCGGATTCTGTTCCAAGGCCTTCCACAAATTGTACCGGCATCTTTTTCTCAAGTCCAACAAAATGGATTGGTTGGGTGAGCTGTCGCCTGTTCACCTCAAGAACAATACCATCTGTAATAAGTGGCACACCCTCATCTACCAAGGTATAATGTAGCAAAATCTCTGGCTTTGTCATACAGTTAAGCACTTGCGGATTACTTCTGTATTCTGCCGGGGTCATACCAAAGGTGCTCTTAAAGGTACGAGTAAAGTGTTCGTGAGAGGAAAAACCAAGCTCCAAGGCTATATCTAAAATGCGATGCTCTTTTTGTAATAGTGCCTCCGTTGCCCTTGCCATACGGCGTAGTTTGATATACTCTGCCACAGGTTTTTTCACCAAGCGGCTAAAGAGTCTTTGGTAATAAAACGGCGATAACGATGCTATTTTTGCAAGTTTTTCAATGCTGATTTCTTCATTTAAATGATTTTCAATAAATTCTATGGTTTCTTGTATTTGTTCCCATGCGTGCATTATAAGCACCTCCTTTTACCATAGGATACCACAGTTACTGCAAACTTTGCTTGACTGTATATGCTCTGTTAAGTGGAAACAAGATATTATTGTTCATTTTCTGCAATAGATTTCAATGGCAGCAGACATAAACGCGGCTGTTCCTGCTCCATTTTGGTCTATATTTTCGGTAAAACGATTGTCACCAACATACATCAAGCCTAGACAAGACAAAATATCTATTGTGCAATCATAGAAATTTGCAGTAATGTAATCCTGCCATTTCTTTACGAGGGCTTGTGCTTCCTTGCTTTCCGGCTGAATATCACGATTTTCAGCAAATTCCTGTAAAATTGTTTCGCCCTCACCGTACAATACTTTCCACTGGTCATCGTCATAATTGCTTGTTTTTTGCTCACTTTCAGCATAGGCAGCGGTGTTGCCCCAGCGTTCCTTTACCTCAGTAGCATACTTTTTCTTATTGGCTTCAAATTCGGTCATATTAAATTGTTTAAAACTCATATCAAGTTCTCCTTTTAATGTATTATCTACAAGATTAATTAAATTGTCTATGCGACTTCGCTTTTGAAGAAGCAATTCCCTATGTTTTGTTAGGGCATCTGCCTTGTGATAATTTGTATTTGTCATAATTTCTTTAATATCTTTTAGAGAAAAATCCAATTCTCTAAAAAATAGAATTTGTTGTAAGGTTTCTAACGCTTTGCTATCGTAAAGTCGATAGCCTGCCTCTGTGATTTTGCTTGGCTTTAATAAACCAATTTCATCATAATAATGCAAAGTGCGTACTGTAACACCAGTCAGCTTTGCAACCTCATTTATTTTCAATTTCCAAAAACCTCCGTTTCCTGTCTTGGTTTTATTTTTAATATCAAATTCATCTTTTCATATTTTGTATTTTAATCTGTGTTCGAACAACAAGTATACTTTACACTATTACGAAACGTAAGAGTCAATAGTTTTTCAAAAGTTTTTTAGTATCAATCAATATTTTATTATAGATAAAATTTGTTTACCATCATTTTCAAGTATACCCTAAATTTTTTAAATGCACTCTAGTCTTTTAAGTGCACTCTAGTTTTTTCAAGGGTACTCTGAGATAAAAAAGGTATATACCGAAAATTCATACTGAAAATGTACATATTGATAAAATAGGCATGATATAGTAAAATTATAAGTAGAAAGGGTTTCCTAGTTGTTATACTAAATTATACTTAATTTTAAATAGATATAAGCGGTTCACTGCTTATAAACAAGCTAGGTTAATAATTTGATAAATAAATGCTTGGGACAAATAATTAACATTTTTCTCAGGCATTTTGTTGTGAAAATGCATTTTTCACATTTATGAATAGATATTCTTACATTTAAGTATAAGCAGTCGGGATTTGTTTTATTATTCGTATGAGGTGAAGCACGTGAGAGAGGCATATTTGCAAAACTATATTATTGAAAACTATTTACTTATTGCAATGGTGATAGGTACATATTTTGTAGTTTCTATGAAATCAGCAGTAGATATCTTAATAAAAAAAAGAATGGTCATGAATATGACATTACTACTGATTTTGTCTATATCGGAATTCTATATGAATTATCTAAAAGAACAGGGTTCTCTGGGAATATCTCTTATTATAACAAGTATAGTATATTACTCCATAAAGCCTATGATTTTGGCAACAGTCATACATATGGTAGAACCAAAAAATAAATTAACCTATATTCCGGCAATAGTGAATTTCCTTTTTTATTGTTATGCATTTTTTAAAAATAGTGTATTTCATTTTGGAGCCGATGGAAGTCTTGAACTTGGATTTGTTGGGCATGCCTTTATTGTTACGGACTGGGTATATTGGATTATATTCCTTTGTGTATTAAATATAAAATTTTATAGAAAGGCAGATGCAAATCCTCTTGGAGTATTTTTCTTCATAGCGTGGCTGATGACTGCAAATATTATGGAAACAATGGGAATACGAACAGGCATACTGACTGAAACTTATGCTGTAGCATTTGTGTTTTATTACCTTGTAATTCATGTATACATATCACAACAGGTAAATGAAGAAAAGGAAATAAAGCTGAGGGAGCAAAGGGTATCGTTGATGCTTTCACAAATACAACCTCACTTCTTATATAATACTTTGAATACTATCACTGCTCTTTGCAGAGCAAATCCAAAGCTGGCAGAGGAGACTACTATAAAATTCTCTAAATATCTTAGGGAAAATATGTATAGTATGGGTGAAAATGATACACATCCTTTTACTGAGGAGTTGCAACATACAAATATTTATCTTGATATAGAAAAACTGAGATTTGGAGAGAGAGTTAAGGTAGAGTATGATATAAAATCAGATGATTTTAATATGCCAATTCTAACCTTGCAACCAATTGTAGAAAATGCAGTGAAGCACGGTATCTGTAAAAAGATGGAGGGTGGAACAATAAAGATTTCTACAGAGAAAAAGGGAAGGGATCACATAATAACAATTGCAGATAATGGAATAGGTTTTGAAATAGACAAGGCATTAAATGATGGAAAGCCACATATCGGAATACAAAATGTAAATGAACGGTTGAAAAGTACGGTTAAGGCAGAAATGCAAATAACAAGTTTAATTGGACTTGGAACTACTGTAAAAATTATTATTCCAGGTGAAAGAAGAAATATAAGATTGGAAAGTGGTGAACGACGTGAAATACTTAGTATTGGACGATGAAATAATTGCAGCAGAGTATCTTGCAGCATTAATAACTGAAATTGATGAGAAGGCAGAGGTTATAATTGCAAATAATCCTATTGAATCACTGGAGCTTGCCAAAAAACAGCAGTTCAATGTTTGCTTTATTGATATACAAATGCCGGGGATAAATGGAATTGAGTTTGCCAACAGTCTTAAGGAAGCTTATCCCAGAACCAATTTTATATTTGTGACCGGTTATTCAGACCATATGGGGGAAGCTTTCAGACTAGACGCCAGCGACTATATTATGAAGCCCGCAAATGTAAATCAGATACGCCATGCACTTGAAAATCTCAGATATGCACCTCAGAATAATAAAGAAGAAAAAGAGAAACAGAGAATACAGATAAATTGTTTTGGAAATTTTGAAATACTTATAGAGGGTAAACCTGTTAAATTCAAATTTGATAAGACAAAGGAACTTTTGGCATACCTTGTTCACAGAAAAGGAGCCAGATGTACTTCAAAGGAAGTAATTGCTACTTTATGGGAAGAGGATGGCCATGATTCGTATTATAGGATGCTTAAAAAAGATTTGCAGGATGTTTTAAATAAACTTGGTTGTGGACAAATAATATATAGTGAAAGAGGACAAATTGGGCTTGCCTGCTTAGAAACCATCCAGTGTGATTACTTTAAATGGGTGGAAGACAGCGTAGAGGGAAGAAAACTTTATCATGGGGAGTATATGGCACAGTATTCTTGGGCAGAAGAGGTCAATGCCCTCATAGAAATGGAGAAATATTTATTATAAATTTTGAATTAATTAAAAAATTTGTCTAATATTCGCATTTATTGACACTTCCTTGACGGTGAGAATATTATGATGCAATTGTAATTTTAAAAATCATAATATTTGCGGAGGTGTTTTTTAATGAATGAAAGAAACAAGACTGTCAGATTGCCAAACAAAGTGGAAGCTCTTATTCCAATTGTTTTCCTTCTGACTATAATGATTACGAACTATGCACTAGGCTGGGGCAAGGATCCTCATATCCCTGTAACTCTTGCGTGCGCAGTTGCTATGATTGTTGGAAAACTGTGTGGATATAAATACAAGGAAATGCTAGCAGCAGGACTTGAAGCTGTTAACCAATCTCTTGAAGCAATCATTATCATACTTCTTGTTGGATGTCTAATTGGTTCATTTACTGCGTGCGGAACTATTCCGGCTGTAGTATATTATGGATTAAAGCTGTTTACACCGGCTATATTCCTTCCATTCGTAATAATTCTTTGTGCGGTGGTAGGTATAGCACTTGGATCGGCGTGGACAGTAACGGCAACACTGGGTATTGCGTTTATGGCAATAGGCACAACAATGGGACTAAATCCGGCGCTTATTGCAGGAGCTATTCTTTCAGGTGCATGCTGTGGCGATAAATTTTCACCGCTTTCAGACTCGACAAACTTGGCGGCAGGTTCTGCGCAGACCGGATTGTTTGATCACGTAGCGGCTATGGTAACTACGACTTTCCCAAGTTTAGTTATTGCAACGGGCATATTTGCGTTTTTCTCACTTTCAAAGGTTGAGAGCTATGATTCTACTCTTGCAAATGAGTTATCAGCTGCAATTGTTGAACATTATACATATATAAGCCCAATCCTTCTTATTCCTATTTTATTGATTATTGTAGTAGCAGTAATAAAAATGCCGGCTATACCTTCAGTTGTACTTCTTGCTTTGGTTGGATGTGGATTTGCTGTGGTTTTCCAAGGTGCTGGAATTTCAGACTGTATTACAATGTTACACTATGGCTACGAAGCTGATTCACAAAATGCTCTATTTATGAAACTTGTAAACAGAGGTGGTATGGACAGCATGCTTTGGACTAATAACCTTGTAATAGTTGCGGTTGCCTTTGGTGGTATACTTCAAAAGATTGGTTCAGTTGAATCTCTTCTTGGAGGATTTATAAAGAAGGTTAAGACTCCATTCCAATTAATAGTTGTTACTATTATGACTTCAATGTTCTGTATCACAACTATGTGTGACCAGTATTTAGGATTAATCATTCCGTCATCAATGTATAAGAAAAACTTTGATGAAATGGGATTAGGTAGAAATATGCTTTCAAGATCACTTGAAGATGGTGGTACTTTATGGTCACCACTTATCCCTTGGTCTTCTTGCGGTGCATATCACTCAGCAGTACTTGGTGTTCCAACACTGTCATACTTGCCATATTGCTTTATGAATATCATAAACCCTATTTTTGCTATTGTTACTGCAAGCTGGGGTGGTAATATCTTATATGCTGATGGATCAAGAACAAACTTGTTTGGTAGGCTTAGAAAGGGTCACGGTCCTGCCGGTGCACCTGAAGAGGCACATGAAATTGCAATGAAGGCTCTTGCAGAAAAAAGAACAGCCGGAGTATATAAGAGTTTATAGAAAATATTTTGTTAATATTATTGTTGAGAGTATTGTTAATATAAGAGAGGAGATAATATGGAATATTACGGAATCATGCCGGAAAGAAAACTGTGGGTGAAGGTGTCAGTTATTATTTTTGGAGTTTATGCTGTTTTCAATGCAGCTGTAAATCGTGACTGGTTTTATCTGCCATTTGGAGTTATCATGATTCTGGCCACTTTTTCTGACAGAAAACACGTGATTTCAGAAGAAGGGGTGGATATTCTGTACACTGTCTGCGGAGTTCAGTTCCATAATATGTGGAACTGGGACGAAATAAATACAATTCATATAGATTCAATTAAATCTAGACCAAATGTGGCTCTGCATATTGGTAAGGATGTAATATCCAGAAGATTTATTTTTTCACAACAGGATGCAGACGAGGCAATAGCTATTGCGGGCACAATGAATTCAAAAATTTATGTGGCAGAAGTGAATCACAAATAATAAATAACAAAACACAAATAATAAGTAACAAATAATAGATAACGAAACACAAATAATAGATAACAAATAACAAATAATAACTAATAGCTAATAAATAATAACTTCTATAATATAGAAAGTGCCTGATGTATTAATATCAGGCACTTCTTCTTTTTGCATAGTTTATTTTTCGTTTTTAGGTTGTAAAGTCTGCATAAGGGTAAAAAAATGTTCTGGCTTTCCAGTACTGAAATAATTATACCAAGACTCCAATGTGTCTGATTGAAAAACGCCTAAATGCTCAATGATTTGTTTTGCCCACAATAAGCCGCCAGCAGAACCGGCAGTAATAAGATTCTGATCCGTAACAGAGGGAGTGTCTATGTAAAAACTTTCTCCTTTATAATAGGAAGAAAACATTTCAAGAAATCCCAATCCATTGCTGGTATGCAGACGATTATTCAAAAGCCCGGCATCGGCAAGAGCAGCAGTGGCTCCGCAAATGGCACCAACCACGGCTCCTACAGCAAGGAATTCACTTGCTTTTTTCACGATAATTTCATGCTTTGGGTCGCTCCAAGTATTTGCACCTGGCAATAGTAATACACTGTTTTTACTAACAGCCATATGTTCAATTAAACAATCCGGCATAATGGTCAATCCACCCATTGTGCGGATTGGTTTATTAGAATGACTAACCGTTTTAAGAGAGATAGGTTGTGCGTCTTTTTTAAAAAATCGACCGGAATTCAGTTCCGAAGTAACATACCCCAATTCCCAGTCGGCTAAAGTATCAAGAATGTAAACATAAATTGTAATCATAAATTTCCTCCGTTTAATGTTCCCTTTGATGTGTAATATTGTTTTGTTTGATTGTTTATTGTATCATAGGATTGTTGACAACTGTATGGCAACAATTCCAAAAGGAGAGTTTGGTTTAATGAAAATAGATAGACTTGTTAGTTTGATTATGGTTCTTCTCGATAAAGAACGGATAGGCGCACAGGAATTAGCAGATATGTTTGAAGTTTCGCCTCGAACAATCTACCGTGACATCGATACGATAAATATGGCAGGCATTCCTGTACGATCCACATCGGGAGTGGGTGGCGGCTTTGAAATTATGCAAAACTATAAGCTTGATAAAAGATTTTTCTCCACTGCTGATCTCTCTGCTATATTGATGAGCCTTACCAGTCTATCTAATACCATACGAGGTGACGAACTGATAAATGCCCTTGCTAAGGTCAAGAGCTTTATTCCCTCAGAAAAAGCAAAAGACATAGAATTAAAATCAAATCAAATCCATATAGACTTAAGTCCTTGGACTGGTAACAGGAATATTCAACGGAATTTAGAAGTTGTTAAAACAGCTCTACAGGAAAGCAGATTGATTTCGTTCCAATACTCAGCTCACCATGGAAGTAAAACGGCAAGAGTGGTCGAGCCATATCAGCTAGTATTGAAAAATAGTAGTTGGTACCTACAAGGTTACTGCCATAAAAGAAGTGACTATCGATTATTCAAACTATCTCGTACGCATAAACTACAAATAATGGATGAATTTTTTATACCGCGAGATTATCAAAAGCCAATTTTAGAGTTTTCGGATGTTTTAGAAACGATGCAAACAAAAATTAAAATTCGTATTCATAAAACTGTGATGGATAGGGTGCTTGATTATTGTGATTACGAAGAATTTGCGTCGGATGGCAATGAGCATTACATTGTTAATTTCCCTTTTATTGAAAATGATTACTATTTTGATCTTCTTCTTAGTTTTGGAAATAAATGCGAGTGTCTAGAGCCGTTATATATTAGAAAAGAAATAAAACGTAGGGTTTATGAGATTGCGACCCTGTACGAAAACTAAAATAATGTTGACGTATTTGTATAAAATAGGAGTCATATGTTTGCATAAAATAAGAGCCACGTATTTGTATAAAACAAAAGCCACGTATTTGTATAAAATAGGGGTCATATATAATGAAGAGGAACGTGACATATAAGATAGAATTTTGTAAAATATATAAAAATAAAAAAAGATAAAAAAAGATGAAAAAAGAGGTTGACACAAGGGGATATATTTGGTATTCTATTAAAGCTGTCCCGTGAGACAGCAACCACATTTCAAAATACACAGCATACTACATCTTGTAGTTTGTATATCAGTCAGAGGAATTCTGAACTATATATAGCATGACTACTGATTTCGAATTTGAAAAAATAATTTGAAAGATAAAGATGAAAAAAGTTGAAAAAACTTGTAAAAAAATGTTGACAAAGTTTTGAAAGAATGGTAAACTATAAAAGTTCCGTCAAGAGCGGAACGCACTTGAAAAACTTAATTCGTAAGTGTCAAGTGCAATGAACTTTGAAAACTTCATAGTACAAAAGAATTAG
>JBKECQ010000106.1:0-11485 GCA_047974845.1 Aminipila sp.
ATCAAATAGACTTGTTATTGGCAAATGTATGTAAGCAGAACGTAACAAGATTCCCATATGAAATAGTAAGACTGGCAGAAGACATAGCAGGAGGCTTAATGGTAACAATGCCATCAGAAGCGGACTTTAAGTCAGAAACAGTAGTAGGAAAGAACGGGGAAACAATAGGAGACATCTGCAATAAGTACTTTGCAGGCTCACCGACCTGCACAACAGAAGAGAGAATGAGAGTATTAAGATTCTTAGAAAATATATGCTTAGGATCATCAGCAGTAGGATACAGAACAGAATCAATGCATGGAGCAGGCTCACCACAGGCGCAGAGAATTATGATTGCAAGACAAGGCAACATAAATGCTAAGAAAGAACTTGCAAAAACTATTGCAGGGATTAAATAATAAAGTTAAAATATTGTTAATAATTAAATAGAGATAGATTTAGAAAAAATCTATTACAATAAATATTACTATATATAAAATAAAATATATAAAATAAAGAACAAATAGGAAATAAGATAAAAAAGAAAAGAAAAAACAAATAGCAAAAAAATAAAAAAGAAAAGAAAAAATAGCAAATAAGATAAAAGAGAATAAAAAATACTATCAAACTATTCAATCGGTTTTTATAAGCCGCCCAGTGTCTCATTGCTGAGCGGCTTATTTAAAATAAACAATTATTCATGGAGGAACACAATTTTGAAATGCGGAGTTAGATTTTGCGGAGGGTGCAATCCACGATATGATAGAGGAGCAGCACTTAAAGCTTTAGAGGAAGAGTTTAAAAGCAAGGTAGAGTTTGTTATAGCAGAGGAAGAAGTTAAATATGACTTACTGTTAGTAATAGGAGGCTGTACAAATTGCTGTGCTGCTTATGAACAGTTTCAAACTGAAAACGGCATTTTAAAAATGTGGGAAAAAGACCAAATTGAAAAAATTGTAAATTACATTTCAAAGTTATAAATTTAAGAAACGATGGAGGATTTTAGAATGAAATGGAATGAAATTTATGAGAGCAGGAAATGTACAGCATTAGAAACTGTACAGAAGATTAAGAATGGTGATAGGGTAGTGTTTGCACATTGTGTAGCAGAGCCTACTGAACTAGTTGAAGCAATGGTTGCAAACGCAAAGAACTATAAGGACGTAACCGTATCTCATATGGTTACTTTAGGAAAAGGTGAATACACAAGCCCTGAATTTAAAGGACATATTAAATTTGAAGGTTGGTTTACTAGTGCAAGTACTAGAAAATGTATAAATGAAGGTTATGGACAGTTTGTTCCAGTGTATTTCCATGAAGTTCCAAAATACATAAGAGAAGGTTTATTTCCTGTAGATGTAGCTATGGTTATGGTATCAAAACCGGACAAGAATGGATATGTTTCTACAGGTGTATCCTCAGACTATACAATGCAAGCAGTAAAATCAGCAAAAATAGTATTGGCAGAAATAAATGATCAAGTTCCTGTAGTTTATGGCGATTCATTTATCCATATTAGCGAAATTGATGCTTTTGTTGAAACTTCAAGACCATTACCTGAATTGGCTATACCTAAACTTTCAGAAGTAGAAATAGCTATAGGTAAGAATTGTGCTTCATTAATTGAAGACGGATCAACGTTACAACTTGGTATTGGTGCTATACCGGACGCTGTGCTTTCACAGTTAAAGGATAAGAAAAATCTAGGAATCCACTCTGAAATGATTTCAGATGGTGTTGTAGATTTATTTGAGTCAGGTGCCATTGACTGTAGCAAAAAATCTATAGACAAAGGCAAGATGATAGTTACATTCTTAATGGGAACAAAAAGGTTATATGATTTTGCAGATAGAAATCCTATGGTGGAATTTAGAACTGTAGATTATGTAAATAACCCGGTAGTAGTAGCTCAGTGCTCAAAAATGGTATGCATAAATGCTTGTCTTCAGGTAGACTTTATCGGGCAGGTTGTTTCTGATAGCATTGGTACTATGCAGTTCTCAGGCGTTGGTGGACAGGTAGACTTTGTTAGAGGTGCTGCAATGTCACTAGACGGAAAAGGAAAGGCTATTATAGCTATGCCATCTGTTGCAAGGAAAAAGGATGGAAGTGTTATTTCAAAGATTGTTCCTTATATTGATCATGGTGCTGCAGTTACTACAAATAGACATGATGTTGATTATATTGTAACTGAATACGGTATTGCAAGAATGAAAGGAAAGAGTTTACAAGACAGAGCAAGGGCTTTAATTGAGATTGCTCATCCTGATTTCAGAGAAGAATTAAAAGAAGAATTCAAAAACAGATTCAATGCCGAATTCTAATTAAATTATTGCTGATTTGCATTGCAAACCAATAAGAGCATTAAAGGAGGTAATTTTTAATGCAAGCATTAAGAGTAGTACCTAAGGTGTTTTATTTTGATACCTTTAAGGAATTTAATGAAGAGTTTAAAATCGGAGAAAAAGACGTTCTAGTAACAAATGAATGGATGTATAAACCATATGTAGAATGTTTAGGCATAAATACAAATGTTATTTTTCAAGAAAAATTTGGAGTGGGTGAACCCTCTGATGAAATGATAGATAGTATGGCTGCTGAAATGAGGCAATACGACTACGATAGAATTGTTGCTTTTGGTGGCGGTACTATTGTAGATATTTGCAAGATTTTAGCGCTGGATGTACCACAAAAATCAATTGATTTATTTACGGGTGCGGTTGAACCGAAAAAACTGAAACAGCTGATTGTTGTACCTACAACTTGTGGAACTGGCTCAGAGGTAACAAATGTAGCCATAGCAGAGCTTAAGTCGTTACATACCAAGAAAGGTATTGCTGTTGAAGAAACATATCCGGATATAGCAGTATTAGTTCCTGAAAGCCTGCAAGGATTACCGGATAAGGTTTTCGCAACAAGTTCAATAGATGCATTGATACATGCCATTGAATCATATTTATCTCCTAAGGCATCTCCGTTTACAGAAATGTATTCTCTTCAGGCAATTGAAATGATTATGGAAGGGTATAAAAAAATAATTGCATCAGGAAATAATGCGGAGGCAAGAAAACCATACTTAAAGGATTTTGCTTTGGCATCGAATTATGCGGGAATTGCTTTTGGCAATGCAGGTTGTGCAGCAGTACACGCTCTGTCCTACTCCATAGGAGGAGCATTCCATGTCCCACATGGAGAAGCTAATTATCAATTTTTTACAGAAGTCTTTAAAATGTATATGAGAAAAGACCCTACAGGAAAAATTGCAAGGGCAAACGAAATTTTTGCAAATATTCTTGGCTGTGAGGTTGAGGCTGTTTATGATGAGCTTGAGAAATTCTTAAATCAGCTAATTCAGAAAAAGCCTCTTAAAGAATATGGTATGGTTCAATCTCAAATAGATGAATTTACAAAGATGACCATTGATAATCAGCAAAGACTGTTAGCTAATAATTATGTTTTTTTAAACGCTGAAGAGATTAGAGAAATATTCGAAAATTTATATTAATAAACTAAAAAAATAGAATATACAAAGGAAAAGGAATCTATCGTTGAACCGACCTCCAAATGGTTAGCTTTTTAGTCTAACCCTTAGGGGTTACCTCAAAGAATGGTTCCTTTTTATATTTTTTTAGGAAGAAATATTTGGGGTATAGTGGATGTATCACTGCATAAAAGTCCGTAAAATAAGGGAGTACAAGGGTTTACGGAAAAAATTGGGTTGAATTACTGCTTAAATAAGAGTATAATATATTGAACTTTAAAAAGAAAAGGAAATGAAAGGGAAGAGAATATGAATCAAAACATTGTAACAGAATCAAGCAAAAATATCAGAGCACTAGCAAGAGTGTCACTTCAGGGGAAATGGAAACTTGCTGTTATTGGAACATTAGTATATTTAGTTGCGGTATTTTTACCATCAGCAATATTAGATAGTGTTTTTGGAGGAGAATATGGTACATCACCATTATCAGGACTATATTCATTTGTTGTAGCAGGACCTTTTTCATTAGGATATAGTATGTTCCTAATGAATTTATTCAGAAAAAAAGAATGTGATGTAGCACAGGTATTTTATGGCTTTGAAAAATTTATAAAGGCATTTGCATTATATTTTGTAATGTCACTATTTATAGCCCTTTGGACTTTGTTATTTATTATTCCGGGAATAATTGCTGCTTATAGATACAGCCAGTGCTTCCTAGTTATGATTGATAATCCTAATTATGGCATTTTGCAGTGTTTATCTGAGAGTAAAAGAATAATGACAGGAAACAAAGGAAAGCTATTTTGCTTAGAATTTAGTTTTATTGGTTGGGCAATACTAGCCTGCATCCCTATTATGGTCTTAGGTGGGGCTTTATCATTTGCAAATCCAATTCTTTTAAACTTTGCACCAATGATAGGAGCAATAGGATATTTATGGTTAACTCCGTATATGAGCGTTGCATCAATAGCATTCTATGAACTTGCATCCGGTCACCTAAAACCGGGAGTAATAGAAGTAGAGCCTATTTCTATTGAGGAAACTGATAGAATCGGAGAATAGTGTAAGTCATAAGTTTAGTATTGACATATAATATTTACTATGTTAGGCTAATATAGAAAACTAAATATGGTCTTCAGGGCGGGGTGTAAATCCCCACCGGTGGTATAGCCCACGAGCCGTAAGGCAGATTCGGTTAGATTCCGAAGCCGACAGTATAGTCTGGATGAAAGAAGATAGTTGTAAGTTTTATTTTGCACTGATATTTTGATGCTCTGAAATTTTATATTTCAGAGCATTTTTGTTTATTAATTAAACTAAGTATAAGTATAAATATAAATATAAATATAAATATAAATATAAATATAAATATAAATATACTTTCTACTATAAGATATAAAATCAAATTTTATACTTTATGTTATTAATAAATATATTAAAACCTTTTACTTATAGCATTATTGCTAATGTAAGTGCAACTTAAATTTATTGTATACATTTTATTTATAATAGGGTTATAAGATGTATATAAGAACATAACAGCGTATAAGAATGCCTTGAAGTTTTACTTCAGGGCATTTTTTTATTGCTTCATCGTATCTGAGTTAGAGCGAGCAGACTAAGGTACGGCGAGCAAAGGGTTATACAGAAATTACTCGGGTTCAGTTGGAAAGGTATTTTGCGGATTTATATGAGTGTAATTATTGATGTGGATTGGAGGGAAGCGTTTTGTGTGATTTAGAGTATATGAAAATGGCCATTGAGCTTGCAAAAAAGGGTGAGGGAAGTACAAATCCCAATCCAATGGTAGGTGCTATTATTGTAAAAAATAGCAAGGTAATTGGCAAAGGTTATCATGAAAAATATGGTCAGGCTCATGCAGAGAGGAATGCAATTGCAGATTGTAAAGAACAAGCAGAGGGTGCAACTATGTATGTAACGTTAGAGCCTTGTTGTCATTATGGAAAAACTCCTCCTTGTACAGATGCCATTATAAACAGTAAGATTGCAAAGGTTGTGGTTGGAACCTTGGATAAAAATAAGTTAGTAGCTGGTCAGGGCGTAGAAATTTTAAGAAATGCAGGAATTGAAGTAAATGTAGGAATCTTAGAAGAAGAGTGTATCGAGTTAAATAAAATATTTTTTCATTACACATTAAACAGGGAACCCTTTATTGCAATGAAATATGCTATGACTCTTGATGGAAAGATTGCTTCATATTCCGGTAAGTCAAAATGGATTACGGGAGAAGTGGCAAGAAGGCACGTACATGAGCTTAGAAATAAATACATGGCAATAATGGTGGGTATTGGAACGGTATTAAAGGACAATCCGAGGTTGGACTGCAGGCTTGACAATAGTAGAAATCCCATAAGAATAATTTGCGATACAAACCTGCGAATACCTTTAGACTGCTTTATTGCCAGAACAGCAAGTGAAATTGAGACTTATATTGCAACTGCAGAAGATTTATATATTGATGAAAAAATAAGCAAAGGCAACCTTAAAGATAAACTTGCTTTTATGCAAACTAGAAAAAATAAGGAAGAGAAACTAAAGGCGCTAGGGATTAAATTTATAAAGTTACCTACAAAAAATAATAGTATTGATTTAGTAGAATTAAAATCGAATTTGGGTATGATGGGAATCGATAGTGTGCTTTTAGAAGGTGGAGCAACAATTAATTATCAAGCGTTGGATAGTGGTGTAGTTGATTATTTATATGCTTACATCGCTCCCAAAATATTGGGTGGTATTGATGCTGTTACGGCTGTTGAGGGCATTGGAAAAGAAAATCCAAATACTGCGTTTGAGTTTATTACTAAAAGAATAATTAATTTAGAAGGAGATACCTTAATTGAATATGAAGTTAAAAGAGAATCGGATAGATTAGAAAAGAGGTAAAAATTTGTTTACTGGGATAGTAGAAGAAAAAGGAATTATAAAGACAATAAAAAAGGGCTTAAACTCCTGTCAAATTGTAATAGAGGGAAAAACAATTTTTTCACAGATTGCCGTTGGAGATAGTATTGCAGTAAATGGAATTTGCTTAACGGTATGCAGTTTTAAAGAAAATTATTTTCAAGCAGATGTAATGGGAGAAACGATTTCAAGAAGTAATTTAGGTGAATTGTCAATAGGGAGCATGGTAAATCTGGAACGTGCAATGCCTGCTTGTGGAAGATTTGGAGGGCATATCGTCTCAGGCCATATAGACGGAATAGGAACTATAATAGACAAAAGAAGTGATGAAATTGCAGTATGGATAAAGATTAAAGCCAATAAATCCATAATGAAATACATTGTAGAAAAAGGATCTATTACCATAGATGGAATAAGTCTAACAGTTGCAACCTTAGAGGAAGACAGCTTTCAGGTATCTGTAATACCTCATACTGCTAAAGAAACTACCTTAGGGAGTAAAGGGGTTGGGAGCACTGTAAATTTAGAAAACGATGTTATAGGAAAGTATGTGGAAAAATTATTAGGGTTTAAAGGCGGAGATAAACAAGAGTGTACAATTACCATGGATTTTTTACAGAAGAATGGATTTTAATATTAGGTATAGTGGGAGATACGCTAAATAATTAATAGCTGGTTATTAATTAAAGTAAGAAATATAGAGGATAGGGAGGAAAAGTTTATGTTTAAATATAATACTGTGGAGGAGGCTTTAGAAGCTTTAAAACAAGGTAAGGTTATTTTGGTAACGGATTCGGAAGACAGGGAGAATGAAGGAGACTTAATCTGTGCAGCAGAGTTTGCAACAACACAAAATGTTAACTTTATGGCGGTATATGCAAAAGGGCTTATTTGTATGCCAATGAGTAAAAAACTAGCAAGTAAATTAGGACTTGGGCCTATGGTGGAAAAAAATACGGACAATCATGAAACTGCATTTACTGTTTCCATTGACCATGTGGATACAACTACAGGAATCTCCGCTGTGGAAAGAGGCATTACGGCGATTAAAGCAGTTCAAGAGGGCGCTAAGCCAGAGGACTTTAGAAGGCCTGGTCATATGTTCCCTCTTATTGCAAAGGACTATGGGGTACTAGAAAGAGAAGGACATACTGAAGCCACTGTAGATTTAGTAAGGTTAGCGGGACTTAAAGAGTGTGGACTTTGTTGTGAAATAATGAGTGAGGATGGCAATATGATGAGAAAGTCTGAACTTGAAGAATTTGCAAGAGAACATGACCTAATATTTGTAACCATAGAAGCTTTAAAAGAGTATAGAAAGAAAAATGAATCTGTGGTTGAAAGGGTTGTAGAAGCAGAATTACCAACTAGGTATGGAAACTTTAAAGCATATGGATATATTAACAAAATCAATGGTGAGCATCATGTGGCTCTTGTAAAGGGAGAAATAAGTAGTCAGGTAGAACCGTTATGCAGGGTTCATTCAGAATGCCTTACAGGAGATGCATTGGGATCCATTAAATGTGATTGCGGGGAACAATATGATGCAGCTATGAAAATGATTCAGAATGAAGGAAGTGGAATAATGCTCTATATGAGGCAGGAGGGGCGAGGTATAGGTTTAATTAATAAACTAAAAGCTTATGCATTACAAGATGGGGGGATGGACACCGTAGAAGCAAATTTAGCTTTAGGATTTGATGAGGACTTAAGGGATTATTCCGTAGCATCGCAAATACTAAAGGACTTAAATGTTAATAAGCTTAGATTGATTACTAATAATCCAGACAAAATACAGCAGCTAACACAATATGGCATAGAGGTGTCTAAAAGAGTTTCAATCGAAGTAGAAGCAAACCCATATGATGTATTTTATCTAAAAACTAAAAAGGAAAAAATGGGGCACATAATGGCCATATAGATATGTAAGTGGATGAGCATATGTAGATAAATTAATAAATATATAGACAATTAAATAAACAGTTATTTTTAAAAGTTGAGTGAAATTTATTATGGAGGTAAAAATATGAAAATATATGAAGGAAAACTAGTAGCAGAAGGTATAAAGGTAGGAATCGTTGTTGCGAGATTTAATGAATTTATTGGTTCAAAGTTGCTATCGGGGGCTATGGATGGGCTAACAAGGCACAATGTAAACAAAGAAGATATTGAGGTTGCTTGGGTTCCGGGAGCATTTGAAATACCACTGGTAGCTTCAAGAATGGCTAAGTCAGGTAAATATGATACAATTATTTGCTTAGGTGCTGTGATTAGGGGGACAACAACTCATTATGATTATGTGTGCAGTGAGGTTTCAAAAGGAATTGCGCATATTGGATTAGAGACTGGTATCCCTGTAATGTTTGGTGTTATTACTACGGAAAATATTGAGCAGGCAATTGAGAGAGCAGGAACAAAAGCAGGAAATAAAGGGTATGACTGCGCCTTAAGTGCAGTAGAAATGGTAAACTTGATTAGGGGTATGGAAATATAAGACCAAACTTGACAAACATTAAAACGGAACATTTAGACCGTCCGCTTCATATTATGGCGAGAGTGATAATTTGAAAGGGGCGGTTTTTTGTGAGTATAGAAAGGCATCTTTTTCCTGGTAATAATACAACGCAGGGGTTTTATTCATATTACAACTACATATTGGGACAAAGAGAAGCAAATAGGATTATATGTATAAAGGGTGGTCCGGGAGTAGGAAAGTCTACTTTTATGAGAAAAATAGGTGAGTTTTATTTAAATCGTGGGGAAGATGTAGACTTTATGCATTGTTCTTCAGATAACAACTCGCTTGATGGTATTGTTTTAAAAAATAAAAGAATTGCTCTTATTGATGCGACAAGCCCTCATGTAGTAGTTTATAACTACAAATCAGGATATTGTAAAGAAGAATTGGTTATATAGGTTTTTACTTGGGGCAAAGTTTGCCTGAAGTATTAGAGTGTAAATAACTTTTAATTTAATCGCCATTAATGTACTTATTAGTTATGGATTTAGTAAAGATTAAGATTAAGGCTATAAGGATAGTGTAACCTCGTATTATCAAGTAGTTGGAAAGTAAATCTATATCAGATGTTAAATGTTTTTTAAAACAAAGACTAACAATAACGTTAACCGCAATTATTAGCCACCCAGTGATAGAAAGAATATTACCAAGCTGTTTTAAATTAGATTTTTTCATATAATCTTACCTCCAATTTGACAATAATATAAATGTATAATATACCAAAATTAACCAATCATAAAGCATGAAATCAGTAAACAATTTCAGCTTAAAATAGAATGGAGTTGTCAATTAACACCTTGATAGAAGGAGATGATAACATCTTTTAATATACTTGAATACAATATAAAAAGGGGGTGTGTTATGTGGCAAGATATCAAAATCAGTCCACAGAAGGGCAAATAGACAATATAACTTTTAGATGGAGATTTTTATGGCAGCAATTAAGTTCTTGGTTACGTGAATATATGTTTGCAAAGTCATTAAATGCAGAAAGTGAGTCCTTAAATCAAATAGTAGAAAAAATATTAAGTATAGTGGATGAATTTGGTGATTTAATGCGATTATTTTTCGGGGATAAGGCCGCAGATGGATATGTAAAGTTACTTACGGACTATGTTATGATGTTTATCATGTTTATTGATGCATTATCGGAGAATGATACAGATAAGGCCAATGAAATAGCAAAAGAAATTTATGAGGGATTAGATCAAAGATCAAAGTATCTTTTTGAAGTAAATCCATATTGGGATAGGCCTACGCTAGATGAATACATTTTTAATTTTACAAGTATGACCATCCAAGAAATAACATCATTTATGGAGGGAGACTATAAAACCAGTATAGAAATCTACGATAGGATTTTAGCATATTCTCAAATACAAAGCGATTTCTTAGCACAAGGTGCAAAGAAGTATTTAAACTTAACATCTTAAGGTTTTATTAAAAATGCTCCCATTAAATGGGCGCAATAAAAAATTTACTTATTCTTTTATCGATAACGGCACCTACAGCAGTGCCTACAACAACAATAACAGTAACTAGAATTATATTATGCATAAAAAAGTTTATTGAAATTTAGCAATAAGATAACTTTAAGAAGTGAGCATTGACAGTTAGAAAGTATATTGAATATATATTCAATTCTATTTCGTGTCATACTTAGAAAGATTTCATATTATGTTATTATGAAAGGAAGTGAAGATGTGAGAAGAAATTCAAGGGGTAATCGTAGAGTTATTCCACTTGATATAACGGATTACGGTCCAGAACCATTTGTTTTTAATATTGAAAATGCCACTATGGAAAACAATAATTTCCGTTTAGCTTTATGGACCGGGGAATATTTACAATTAACTTTAATGAATATCGATGTGGGTGAGGAAATTGGAATTGAGATGCATCCGGATGTAGATCAGTTTTTACGTATTGAAGATGGGGTAGGAATTGTTAAAATAGGTACTAATAAAGATAAACTCAACTATCAGAGGGATGTAAACGGCAATTATGCAATTATCATTCCTGCCGGTACGTGGCACAATATAATAAACACTGGAAATAAGCCACTTAAATTATACTCTATATATGCACCACCACAACATCCATATGGTACAGTTCAAGAAACTAAAGAAATACATCAAGATTAATTCAAATTAGAATTAAAAATAAAAACTACTAACTGTAATTATAAGTATCCCCTTTTATTAGATTTTTGTCTAACAAAAGGGGTGTACTTCAATATTATGATATTAGTTTTTTATTAGCTAAAATTAGGATTTAGCCAAATAAAAACTTTCAATCATTCTGAAAAAAATTTCTAGTTATGTGCTTTAGGCCAATAAAGAGTAAAGCTATAATATTAGATGTATCTCTTTTAACTAAATAAGCACTAAGTAAATCTATATTTGATAATAATATGTCCTTAAAACAAGTGCTGATAATTATATTTATTACGGTGATTATCCAACCTAAAACTTGCTAATAAAAGTCAAGCGTTTTATACAAGTTTTAATACAGATTTAGTAAGTAAAAAAAGGACAATTTAACTAGCCCCATGTGAAGATGAGGATAAAAATTAAATATGG
>JBKECQ010000048.1:0-33068 GCA_047974845.1 Aminipila sp.
TCATAAGGCAGGCACCTCCATGTATTAATAAATATATTTTACCATAAATTCAATAAAATGTCTGTATATTCGTAAAAAAAGACTGTAGGCAAAGAAGGATATCCTTGTCTACAGTCTGAGCTGTGGTTATAAACCACAGTTTTTTAATAGTATTTCATTATCTAATATTTCATTTGTTGAACCCTCCGCAACGATACTGCCATTTTGCATTAAGATTACATAATTACAGACCTTCCTCGCAAAAGATAAGTCATGTGTTGCAATAAGTTTTGTAAGGGGCAAAGAATTTAGAGTATGTACAAGTTGCCTAACAGCCTTGGGATCCAGAAATGATGTTGGCTCATCAAACAGTAAAACAGAGGGACTCATTGTCAGGACGCCGGCAATGGCAACGGAACGCTTTTCTCCTCCGGAAAGCTTACCGGGAATCCTCTTTATAAGATGAGAAATGTTAAATTGCTCTAAAATGCTTTTTACCTTTATATCCACTTCCCACTCAGAAAGACCCATGTTTCTTGGCCCGAAGGCTATATCATCATAAACGCTGGTCATAAAAAGCTGGTCATCGGGGTTCTGAAAAATTAAACCCACTAATTTTCTAATGGAAGGCAAATTGTTTTTGTTCACGGGAATTCCGTCTATGAGAATTTCCCCGGAAATAGGAGGCAACACTCCTGCTAAGGATAGCAGTAAACTAGATTTACCTGCTCCATTTTCTCCAACCACAGCCACACTTGTTTCTTTTGATATATTAACATTTATCTTATTAATTGCAATGTGTCCATCAGGGTATTTAACTGTTAAATCCTTTATTCTAATCATAATAATATCACCATGCCTCTTAATAAAATTTAAAAAATCTAAAAAAGATTAATATAATGTTCAAAATTATTAAATAAAGCCACTCAACCGGTGGGATTTTTTGTATGGGAACGTAACTGTAATCTGAGGAAAATCCTCGACATTTCATAGCACGATAAATCTGTTCTGCTTTATCAAAACTTCTAAGAATCAGTTGCCCTAAAAAAGGGCCTATATCTTTAAGCTTAATGCCGTTCTTGCTACCTGAGCGTAGCAAATAAGCTGTGTACATATTTGAGCTTTCTTCAATTAAAACGCTTATATACCTATACATAAGGGAAATTACCAAAACAAAAGAGGTCGGCAGATGTAAGGAAATTAATTGCCTTGCAAGCATAGGCATAGATGTGGTTGCAATTAATAGAAGAACAGCCATTACCGTTAATATACTTTTGATAATAATAGAAGAAAAGGACAAAACGCCAAAACTGATTCCTATATTTGAATTTATGTAAAATGCAATATTTTTTTCAAAAAACAAATTAGTAAATCCTGCAAAGACACAAAAAGGCATAGCTATTGCCAAACGAGAAAGCAATAGTTTATAGGGCACGTTAGACAGTGCCCCAACAATAATTGGATAAAAGAAATATGGCATTAATGAAGAAACATTATGACGTTCAAAAGAGACAACAATAACTACATACATAAATGTAGCTATTGTTTTAGTCAGTGGATTGAGTCTATGTATTATGGTTGTATTTTCTGCCGACTCTTCAAGAAAATTTAGTTTATATGCAGATTCTTTCAAATTTTTCATGACTATTCTTTCCTAATGTTACTTACATTAACAGATGCGTAGTAAAAACTATATATGCTTACGCTTAAGAGCTTTTATTACAAAGCCCGTAATAAGCGCCAGCAGTAAAGTCAGTAAACCTCCCGTAAGACCAGCAACACCTGTGCCCATATTTTCCGGTTGAGATAGTATGGGAGCTTTATAAGCATAGTCTGGCATAAGGGCTAGGGCATCTTGTATATTTACCGCGATTTGATGCCACATGGAGCTTGGGTTTTCAAGTTCAGCACTGCCTAGAAGTCCTTCTATAGACCACTCTAGCCCATCGGGGAAAGTGGAAGCAAAGAAAGATAAAATACCGGCAGTAATTATAGAAAATAAAAGCATTAAAAATAATATCTTCTTATATGAATAAGAATCCGCTTGATGATACTCTCTATATCTTTCCACATAGCCATCTAAGGTTGCCGGCCTAGTCTTGTGAATGAAACATAAAACTGAGGCGGTTACTATGCCTTCAATAATACCGATTGCAAGATGTATCGGTTGCATAAGCACTAAAAAAGCTGTGAAAGGAAGTTCCGTTATACCTGAAAGTGTTGTTTCTAAAACAACAGCAAAAGAGCCTAGCTGTAATCCCACCACTACGGAGAGAATAGAGGCTATTGTAATTCGTTTAGTTGTAAATCCGTTTTTAACAAAGGGTCTATAGATGAGAGGATACGCTATAAAAGAGGTTAAAAACCCCATATTAAATATATTTGCCCCTAAGGCAAGTAACCCTCCATCGGCAAAGAATAGACATTGTATAATTAAAACGGCAGAAATGGTAAGCAGTGCAGGGGAAGACCCTAATAAGGCGGCAAGCAATATGCCTCCACCGATATGACCGCTTGAACCGGTACCGGGAATTGTAAAATTAATCATTTGTCCGGCAAAAATAAATGCACCCATAACACCCATTAAAGGAATCTTAGAGTCGTCAAAGTTATCACCTTTTTTCATTTTTACTGTTGCGTAGGATATGGCTCCCACACCGACGGCTGTCATTGCTACACCAACACTGGGGGATAGCAGGGCATCTGCCATGTGCATAAAAATCCTCCTTTTAATATATAAAATCAATTTGGATATTTTAACATATACTGCACATATTTGCTATGAAATTAAGAAATATTTATGGGACAAAAATAAGTAAATCAAATAAAAAACCCCTTTTCCGGTATTGTCCATCAAAGGGGGTAAATATTATTTTTAACCTAAAATGTATGGTTCTATATCGTTAGTTAAATTTATTAGTTAAAACTATTAGTTAAATGGGATTACTGCACCATCGTATTTATTATTTATAAAATTCTTAATTTCATCTGATTTTAGAGTTTCAACTAATGCCTTAATACCATCAGCGTTTTCGTTTCCTTCCTTTACGGCAATAACATTTACATAAGTTTTTGCGGCTTCAGAATCATTAGTCTCGTAGGCTACAGCATCTTGACCCACAGAGAAACCAGCTTGTAATGCATAGTTACCGTTTAATATTACAAAAGCTACTTCTTTAATAACTCTAGGAAGTTGAGCCGCTTCTAATTCTTTAATAGTAATATTTTTAGGATTTTCTACAATGTCTTTTACTGTTGCAGTTAAACCAACACCTTTTTTCAGTTTAATAATGCCGTTATCTTGAAGTAACAACAATGCTCTTGCCTCATTTGTAGTATCGTTTGGAACAGCAATTACATCACCTTCTTCTAAAGTGTTAAGGTCTTGTTTTTGTCCTGCATATATTCCAAATGGCTCATAGTGTATTCCACCGGCATTTACAAGATTAGTTTTATGCTCAGCATTGAAGTTATCAAGGTACGGAATATGTTGAAAATAGTTAGCGTCAAAATCGCCGCTTTCCACAACATTGTTTGGTTGAATATAATCATCAAAAATTACTATTTCTAAATCCCATCCTTTATCTTTAAGAATTTTCTTTGCTTCTTCCAATATTTCTGCATGAGGTGTGGAACTTGCCGCCACCTTAATCTTTGGGAGAGCTTCTTCATCTGCTTTGCCGTCTCCTTGTGATCCACAAGCTGTAAACGCACCAATTGCCAATATTAACACTAAAATAATACCAATTATTCTTTTCATATTTATTTCCTCCTAATTATTTATTACGTCTGTCTAATTTTTTTGCAATATGCATACCGGATGACTGAAATACCTGAACTAAAATTACTAAAAGGGTAATGGAAACAAGCATAATATCTGTTTCGTATCTATTGTATCCATATCGAATAGCAATATCACCAAGCCCTCCTCCGCCTACAATTCCAGCCATGGCTGAGTAGCCCAAAATAGTTGCAATTGAAATCGTTGCTCCAACTATTAAAGATGTTCTGGCTTCTACTAATAATACCTTACATACTATTGTAAAGGTACTTGCTCCCATTGATTGAGCAGCTTCTATGACGCCCTTATCAACCTCCTTTAGAGAGGATTCAACCATACGGCCTATAAAGGGGATGGCAGCTACTACAAGTGGAACGATAGTGGCAGTAGAACCATAGCTTTTGCCAACTATAAGTACCGTTACCGGTATTAGTAGAATTAATAATATTAAAAATGGGATACTTCGTATGATATTAGATATAGCATCTAGTACCTTATAAATAACCAAATTTTCGCATAACCCGTCCTTGCCTGTTATGGTAAGGGCAATGCCGAGGGGCAAGCCGAAGAGGTAACTTAATGCCACTGAAGCAAGAGTCATATATAAGGTTTCTCCGATTCCCAGTAATATCATATCAATGATAGCTTTATCAAACATCATTAGAAACCTCCTCTACAGTTAAATTACGTTGCTTTAGATATTCTTTCATTGCACTGCAGGTTTCCTTATCACCGTTAAGGCCTAGAATCATTTCACCAAAGGCAACGCCGCCCACATTTCTTGTTTCTGCTTTCAAGATATTTACAGGCATTTGGAACTTTAAAACCATATTGGCTATTACCGGTTCGTAGGATGAATTTGTGGAAAATACTATTCTAATTACCTCATTGGCATGAAGAAGTGGAACTTCTACAATTGCCGATTCGCAGGGTTCTACTGTACTTTTAGAGATTAATTCCTTTGCCTCTTTTGTTTTAGGATGCTGGAATATAGAAAGGACACTGCCCTCCTCAACAAGCACACCGTTACTGATTATACCTACTCTGGTACAAATCTGACGAACAACATTCATCTCATGAGTAATAATTACAATAGTGATACCATATTTCTTGTTAATGTCTTGTAAAAGGCTCAAAATGGATTTAGTTGTTTGAGGATCAAGAGCACTTGTTGCCTCGTCGCAAAGCAAAATTTTAGGGTTTCCCGCCAATGCTCTTGCAATGGCAACCCTCTGTTTTTGTCCTCCGGAAAGCTCTGCGGGATAAGCCCTTGCCTTATCTTCTAATCCTACTATTTTAAGCAATTCCATTGCACGTTCTGTTGCACTTTTTTTTGAAACGTGCCTAATACGCAGAGGAAATGCTACGTTGTCTAATACAGTTTTTTGCATTAGCAAGTTGAAATGCTGAAATATCATTGCAATATCACTGCGTACCTTGCGAAGTGCTTTATCGTTCATAGAACACAAATCATTGCCTTCAATTAAAACTTGACCGGAGGTAGGACGCTCCAATAGGTTCAGGCATCTAACCAAAGTACTTTTTCCTGCACCGCTCATTCCTATAATTCCAAAAATATCACCTTGTTCTATAGATAATGATATATCGTTAATAGCAGTTACTTCTCCACTTTTTGTTTTGAAAGTCTTTTCTAAATGTTTCAATTCAATTAGTGCATTCATTATCGGCTCCTTTCAACACCTGCTGATAAGATTTCAATTCTTCAATGTAGATTTTCCCGATATTACTCAGCACCATACCGGATTTCATAACATAACCTATTTGCATAACCTCTCTGGTATCAAGAGGTATAGAAATATAATCATTACCGTTTAACTCTTCAACAATGATACCTGAGCATATGGTGTAGCCGTGAAGCCCCACCATAAGGTTTAGCATTGTTGCACGGTCACAAGCTTTAATGGTTTTTTTATAGTCATAAGTACTTAACAATTCTTCTGCAAAGTAGAATGAGTTATGCTCGCCTTGCTCAAAGCATAGACAAGGATAATCCTCCAGTTGCTGAAGAGTTATTTTTTTCTCTCCGGCAAGGGGATGCTTACGCCATAAGTAGACATAGGCATTGCACTCAAACAGTTCGTGAAAAATCAGACCTTTATCTTTAAAAATTTTATATAATACCTTTTTGTTAAATTCATTTATATATAAAATTCCAATTTCACTTCTACCATACTCTACGTCATCCAGAACAATACTTGTTCTAGTCTCTCGAATTGCAAATTCATATTCATTCATGTCAAAGCCCTTCACCATTTCAACAAAGGCTTTTACAGCAAAGGAGTAATGCTGTGTGCTCACTCCAAATTTTTTCTTAATATTAGAGCCATCAAGGTACTTTTCCTCCAATAGCTCAACCTGACCCAAGACTTGTCTTGCATACCCCAAAAATTCTTCACCTTCTGCGGTGAGCGTAACTCCCTTATTTGTTCGCTGGAATATGGATATGTTCATTTCTTCTTCCAAATCTTTAATGGAGCCGGACAAAGTTGGCTGGGCAATAAAAAGTTGTTTTGCGGCCTCATTCATAGAATGGGTATTAGCCACAGTAACAACATATCTTAACTGTTGTAATGTCATGACATTCTCCTTTAAAATAGACTATCTGTTAAGGAATACACTTATCATAGCATTTCAGTTTGATATTGTAAAATAGGTATTATATTGCAACTGTTATTGATAAAACCTATAACAAGATTAGGGATGATACAGGATAAAAGCATTACATAAGTACATTACATAAGTGCATTAAAAGGTTAGTAATAGGAGTAAAACTATTATTAGTTTGCCACTCTTGTATCTGTGGTTTTACTGTGATAGAATAAAATACGTATGATAAAATACGAAAAAAGCAGTGAGAAATGAGAAAGTAGAGGTAAAGATATGGCTATTTATGAATCCGGAGAAGATTATTTGGAAACTATATTGGTGCTTCAAAAAAAGAATAATATTGTTCGTTCTATTGATGTGGCAGCAGAACTTGGTTTTTCTAAGCCAAGCGTTAGTAGAGCCATGAGCATATTGAAAAAAGCCGGATACATTTTTATGGACGAGAAAGGTCATATAACTTTTTCAGAAGAAGGGCTTGCTGCGGCAGAAAGAGTGTACGAAAGGCACAATAACATATCAAGATTTTTAATAGAGATTTTAGGAGTAAGTGAAGATGCGGCATTGAAAGATGCTTGCAGAATAGAACATGACTTATCCGACGAAACTTACGGCAAGATTTGCAAGGCATTACAAGCGAGGTAATTACGTATGCTACTTTTGCATACGAAATAAATATTAAGGCGAAAGTCAAAAAAACTATGGATTTAGCGGATTAAGAGTATTCGCAATGTAGTTGAAATGGAGGCAGAAAATGTTAAAAGAAGCAATCAGACCGGTATGGGCAGAAATTAATTTATCAAATCTTGACTATAATATTAAGAATATTATAGCTAAAGTAGGTTCTGAAAAAGAGGTTATTGGAGTAATCAAAGCAGACGGATACGGACATGGGTCAGTTGAGATTGCCAAGGTTCTTAAAGAAAATGGCGTAAAAACTTTTGCCATTGCCACACTTCAAGAAGCTATTACCTTGAGAGAAGGCGGAATTACAGAAGAAATTATTATGCTGGGACTTACCCCCGATATGTATTCAGACACAATCGTGGAGTATGATATAACGCCTGTAGTATGTAATTCTGAAAACGCCAAAGCAATTTCTGATGCGGCTCTGTCAAAGGGTAAAACAGTAAGAGGGCTTATTGCAGTAGACACAGGAATGGGAAGAATCGGATATTTACCTGACGACGAAAATGCAATAAACGATATAAAAGCAATTGCGGAACTTTCAAACTTTAAGATAAAAGGTCTGTTTTCACATATGGCTACAGCAGATGCTTTAGATAAGGAATTCTCAAAAGCTCAAGAGGAAAGATACATAGGGTTTTATGAAAAACTTAAGGCTTCAGGCGTAGACGTGCCTATGAGGACTTTTGCCAATAGTGCTTCCATTATGGAAATACCTTCAGTACACTACGATGCTGTAAGACCGGGAATAATACTATATGGTTGCTATCCATCAGATGAGGTTGACAAGAATGAACTTTCTATTAAACCTGTTATGTCTGTTAAGGCAAATATAATACACCTAAAAAAAGTGGGTAAAGGCTTTTCAGTGGGCTACGGCAGAAAATTCATATCGGACAGAGAAAGCTTAATAGCTACTGTTGCACTTGGATATGCAGATGGATACCCAAGACCATATTCAGCACAAGCAAAAGTCATTGTTAATGGCACAATGGCACCGATTGCAGGGAATATTTGTATGGATCAGTGCATGATAGACGTTACGGATGTGCCAAATGTAAAAGTTGGTGATGAAGTAATAATCATGGGCAGCGACGGAAAGAATACTATTTTAGCAGATGATATAGCAAATGCTACAGGTACTATAAATTATGAAATAGTATGTGCCTTTGGACAGAGATTACCAAAGGTATATGTAAGATAATTTAAAGCCTGTATTATATAAAAATAAATTTAGATTTAAATAAGATGTACCTTAAAAAATACGGAGGATTACATGATTTTTGGATTATTTAAAAAAGAACAGATGGCAGATATAGTATTTGTAAATGGTAATGTTTACACACAGGATGCTGATTTACCTTGGGCAGAGGCAGTGGCGTGTAAAGATGGTCAGATACTATATGTGGGAAATAGTGAGGATGTAAACAGCTTGATTGGGCCGGAGACCCACACCGTGGATTTAGAGGGTAAGTATATGCTCCCTGGTCTTATTAATACTCACTCACACCCGGCGCAAAGAGTATTTAAGGATTCATATATAGAGATTCCTGCAAGTTATGAATTGGATGATATTCTTGGAATGATGTCTGATTATGTTTTTAATAATCCTGAGGAAGAGGTTTACTTTGGTTTTGGGTTTAATGATAATACCCTAACGGGACTTTCCCAGGAGGAAGCAAGCGCAAAGCTGGACGAAATATGTGAGGATAAGCCAATGGTTATCCTAAGCAATACCGAAAAAGTTCTATGGGTAAATAATGTTGCCCTTGAGAAAGCCAGAGCGGCGGCTCAGGAAGATGGTATATTACAAATATCTTTACAATACTTTTTGGAGGCAGTGTTCCCATTTGACCATGAAGAGCTACAAAATAAAACCTTAGAACTTATGACTGAGTACTGTGAAAAGGGGTTTACGAGCATATTTAATGCAGGGTGCCCTGAATTTATGGATAATTTTTATCAGGAAGTTGTTATGACAATGTGTCAACAGGACATAATCAAGCAAAGGTATTTCGGTAGTCTCAAAATAATTGGTAGCAAGAATCCAAAATCTGTTATAAGTAAGCTAATACAAAAAAACACCCATACAACAGAAATGGATGATTATGTTCATTTTGATACTCTAAAGATTATTATGGGAGACGATGAAGACCAAGAGCTTAATACTGATGAACAAAATATTGAACCATTGGTGACGGAGGCTGCTCATAGAGGATTTAACGTACACATAGACGTGAAAAATCATGATGCATTCATAAGATGTATGAAGCTGATTGATAACGTAAGAAACGCTGGGTTTAGAAAAAATATATTTATAATTGCAAGTGATTCCGAAATAGTAAGAGGCAATGAAGAATTGTCAATGGATGATATGTGCCTAGACAATGTGTTTTTCGTAAATTCAAGTTTATGCGAGGAAGAAAACGAATTTGCTTCTATTGAAGGTGCAGAGAATATTGAGCAGGTAGTGGATAGGCTGACTATTGACGCTGCCATAAATCTTGGGGTTAGTGACAGATTGGGCTCCATACAAAAAGGAAAGTTGGCAGACTTAATAGTCCTTGAAGAAAATCCTTTTGACCTTTTAAAGGTTTCTATGTTTAAAAGGCAATCAGTGGTCATGACTATAGTTGATGGGAAGATTGTTTATGATGCTGAAGAGGATAATATGTCTGAGTGGTACGACTTAATCAGTGGTATACAGGTGTAATTATATTAATTTTTCGTATTTAAAGAGGACAGCCTTAGCTGTCCTCTTATTGTTTAAAAAACATGATATTCTATATAGATAATTTATTCAAAAAATTAGTTTCTTTTAAAAGGTTGGTCCTTTAAAGAAATTACTTTTTTGAAGTTTAGTACTTTTAAGAAATTAGTTCCCTTATGGTATTGAAAATCATATTTGTAACATTTTGAAAGGTATATCCTTCATGTACTCTTTCGCTGTATTTATGACCATCTTTTCCGTAACTGCCAATATTCACCACAGGAACATTTATTTTGCGTATATCATTTACTTTGTGAGTATATTTTTCTCCCCATGCAGGCATATTTCTTTCAAGGGAATAAAGGGAGTCGTCATCATCACAAACCATCATAAAACTGGCATCTGAGATATAAGGGAAGAAATATTTTGTAACTATAGGATTTTTACAATAATTTCTCTCTTTTTTTACTGCATTTTCAACGGCATCTATAAGTGCTGTTTCATTATTGTTCTTACCTGTTACCTCAACTCTGGGGCAGTAGGAGGAAGAAAAGTAAATAATAATGCATGGGCTTTTATCCTTGCTCCATTTCCAAGCTTCTTCAATAACTTTCATACTAAAGACTCTTAAATCAATATTAGGCTCATTACTGTTCAACTCATGAGTAAAATTCATCATGTAATTTTTAAATGTTTCTCCATGAATAGACAGAAGCTCATTATAAAATTCTTCGTAAGTATATACTCTAGTGCGCCAACCTAAATCTGTATAAACTGAACCAGTCATATCACAATATTTTTCATAGGATTCATTTAAGTTTTTAATTACATTATCAAAAGACTTTACTGCAACATCTTTAACTTTAAAAAGTACATCCTTAGGAGACTCTTGGTGAGTAAAGTAGTTGTAATAGCAATAAGCCGTATTGGCGGTTTGTACAGTATATACATCTTTTAAATCCATTTGTCTAAGAGAAATAGGGGGCTGAGTGATTTCGCCTAAGGCTTTATCGCACAAATCCACATTTAAATCCATAGACCTTGTCAGTTCTGAGGCGATTAAGTTAGGGTCTAATCCGCCATAGGGCTGACCTACGTGTGTTTCGCGTCCTACAATATAAAATGAAGGAAGGAGCTTGCCCACGGCACCATAATAAATATATCTGTTTTCGTCACCTTCATAATAAGGGGTTGTGTAGTCAGAATTTATGGCTCCGATATAATCAAAGTTTTCAACGTCCTTTAGCCTTTGAAAATCTTTAAGTCCGGTGAGAATACCATGGGACATATCTTCTTCGTCACAGTGTGCTATTGCTACAATGTTACCGTTTAACTCCTCAGGGTGCATGGAAAAATGTTTCATTATATACATTTGACAAGCTACACCACTTTTCATATCAAGGCAACCACGACCAAACATATAATCACCGGAATCAATGTCCTTTTTTATTTGATCATCCAAAGAGTCAATAGTTTTTAAATGCTCAATGGCTTTATCAGGATTAAATGCTAGGGAATTATCAGGTGTAAAATCATCTACATCTACAGTGTCAATATGACCCATCAAAATTATAGTTTTATTACTTGCTTTTTTACCGGTACCTTTTATATATGCTACCGTGCTGTGACGATAGATAGTATCATCGTCTGTTTTTAATAAATAAACCTGTTTAGGATTCTTCTTAAAATAGTCTAATGAAGTATAATAATCATAAATTTTTTTCGCACAATTTGTTTCCTGATTGTCTTTTCCCACTATACTTGGAATAGACACCAAAGTTTTAGTAATATCCTTTACTTCTTGAAAGGAATCTAGATACATAAATAGGCCTCCTGATTATATAAGTTTTATTGCTAGATTATCGTATCTCAAGGTTTTTAAATATTCTAGTGTTTTGAGGGAAATTTCATCTGATATTTTGCTGTTTAGAACATTAATTCTAACTTTATATAATTTCGTTGTAAGATTAATAAGTTGACAAAAAGCGTTTATAATTCTAACAGGTGTAAGAGGTTCAGACATGGTAATAGGCTGAAATGATTGAATGTTTTTTTGAACATTAGAATTCCTGTATTTAATTAAAATCTCTTTTTGAATAAAGGAAAGGTCATACACGTATTCATAATTTAATTCGAGAAGTGCTTCTGCGCTGATACTATTCACAAGCTTGGAAACAATATTTGAAATTAGAAAATACTCTATGCCCTCAATACCATTAACATTTATTTCTATATTGCCCTTAGCCGTTGCCCAGCGAGATGTAGTTTTGCTTTTTGGAGCTTTATTTTCTTTATTATTTTGTAAGCTTCTATAATAACTGGTAATTTCCTCGTTTGGTGTAATGTTAAGATTATTTAATAAACTTGTTTCAAAGGTTCTATAGTAGTTAATAGCAGAGGCTCTGTTTCCGGAGCTAACATAAGTTTTCATAATGTGAAGAGCCAAGCTTTCGTCGTCCGGCTCTAATAATGAAAGCTCCTTTAAAACCTCTAAAGATTTATCAAACTTCTTTTCAGCTTCATATTTAAAGGCTAAGGCTTTAAATATCTCAATCTGTTTATTATCGCAGAGCATTCTGTCAAAAAGAATCATCTCATTAAATTCATTACAATTTTTCAAATACCAGCCTTCCATAATATTACCGGTAAATAGGTCTTTAACATTGTTTAGGTCTGAGATTGAAGCGTCCTGTGTAGAAAACTCTCTAATTGTAATTAAGTCACAACTTAAAGGATATTGTTCATTTAGAGTGCAAGCCTCTTTTTCCGCAATAATAAGAGAATCGCCATTTTCGGTGGTAGGCAAAATATTTTTTAGGTGCCATAAATTATATCTTAGGTTGTATCTGGCCGCATCTTCAGAGCTTTCAGGCCATAGATATGACATAATCTGGCTTCGAGATATATACTTACCCTTATTTGCAGTCATTAAGTAAATGAGCGCAACAATTTTACGACTCAATAGGGGTTCTATATTATCATCGTTATACTCAATTTTAATTTTTCCCAATAAATTAATTTTCAACATATCTTTACCAACATGATCTTTATAACATTAACACATAAACTTATTATGACTATAAACTATTTTACCTGATTTCACAGTCATTTTAACTTTTATATCCTTAATTTGTGCCTTAGGGGATTTTAAAATGTCATGGTCTAAAAGTACGATATCGGCAAGATATCCCTTTTCTAAATAGCCTTTAATATTTTCTTGGTTTATTGCATAAGCTCCATGGCAAGTAAACATCCTGATTGCATCCATAATACTTACCTGATGGCATTTTACAGGGTGATTAACCGCAGAGTGTATGCCTAGGAGGTAGTTAAGCTCTGTGGTATCGCTGTCCGTTCCTCCGCATATTTTTACACCACCATCCAGAATCTGCCTGAATGGGTTTGTAAGTTTATACTTATCGCCTAATCTCTCTGCATACATTTTGCCCTCTCCACCCCAAGTGTATTCATAAGAGGGTTGCATTGAGAAAATAAGCCCAAGTTCTTTAGCGGATTGTATGTGCTGGTCTGTAGGAAGCTCTACGTGCTCTAATCTATGTCTTAGAGATGTATTGCCGGTTATCTCCGCAGCTTTCTTATGTGCCTTAATGGACATATCAATGGCCCTGTCACCTAAGGTATAAAGAGCCAATTGATAGTTCCTATGGTAACATTGCTCTACAAACCAATCCAATTTGTCTTGAGTAAACTTTAATATTCCTTTTTCCCCGGGTGCATCAAAGTAGTCAAAGGAAATGGCGGCAGTATGAGAGCTAAAAGTACCGTCTACATACATACAACCCCCAATCCTTTTTAAGCCCATGCGTTGGATGCTATCAAAGTCTAGTGTTTGAAAAAAAAGTTCCATATCTACGTACAGTTTATTACTTCGTATCACATTGTTTATGAATTCAGCATCTTTATCGGAATAAACTCTGCCACCTTCCATGGCGTTTACTGTGGTTAGACCTTGCTCCGCTATTTTTGGAATAAGCGTTTCTAAGGCTTCCATTCTGTAAAAATCGTCTAATTCGTTTAAGATATTGGCTCTGAGAAGCACGTTAGCATTGTCCTTAAATATACCGCTGGGCATATTTTTTTCATCAAATTGAACACCGATTTGGGTAAAAGGAATTTTATAATATAACAAACCATAGGTGTTAAGAGCGCTTACAAGATAATCATAGGTATTAAGCCAAACTGCGGAGTTGTTCCAAAATCTATCTATTTCTTGACGGGTTGGAAGTCTCTTTTCTTTTAGCTTACTCTTATCCAGTCGTATACCTTGGATACTCATTTCTGGGTTTTTATTGCCTGACTCTATGATTAAATCCGCAATATCATCAAAGGTTCTAGCCTTACTTAAATCTACAGAAAGCCCATTGAGTGCTGTCTGGACCATATGAAAATGACTGTCAATAAATCCGGGCATTACAGTATTGCCCTCAGCATCTATAACAGTTGTGCTTTCACAAATCAGGTCTTCATAGGTCTCACCCATACCGACGGCAACAATTTTATCGCCGTCAATGGCTACCCAGTCATAAATTTTGTTTTCATCCATAGATAAGCATTTGCCATTCTTAAATACCATGTTTACCTTCATCGATAGCCTCCTAAACATATAAAATGTTTGTTAATTTTAATCAACCAATGTCTTTGTTAGAAAATCGTAAATAATTTCTGCAGTTTTATGAACTGTATCTAAAACTACATACTCATCCTTCCCATGATAGTTTTCACCGTCTGCACCAAGAATTACTGCCGGCGCATTAAGCCGTGTTCCAAGGTAACAGAAGTCTCCAATACTACTAAAGTAGGAAATAGAGGGCTTTTCAGCCGTAATACTTTCAATGGAGCTAATAAAATCTTTTACCATAGGTTGCTCAGCATCTACTGTGTAGGGCATAAATCCCTTTGAGTCCTCAGAAGGTGCATCACGAAAATTAATTCTATATGTGCTTTTTATTTTAGCACGTTCAATTGCATCTTCAATGTCTTTTGTTATAGTTTCCGGACCTTCACCTACGACTATATGCCAAAAAAGCTTAATGGAAGCAAAGTCCGGGACGCTACAAGCACCTCCGTCTGAAGTCATTGCAACTACACAGCAGGTTCCTTGACCAAGGTGTGGGTCCTTGCGATATTTAATGTTATTAAGTTCTATAACAACTTTTGCGGCATCTTCTAATGCACTTATTCCTTTTTCAGGGCAAGCTGCATGGGCTGATTTCCCGTAGAATTCAATGTCCAGTCCATAGCCACCTCTTGCTCCTAAGCAGAGGTTTGGAAAGGGCTTTCCTGTAAAACCGGAACTGGGTTCAGTTATAATTGAAAAATCTACATCGTCTAAATAGCCTTCTTCTATGAGTGCATTGGTGCCCATGCCATATGGCCCTTCTTCAACAGAAACTAATGTTACTTTTATTTTACCCTTAAAAGCTTTGTGCTTCTTAAAAAAATGTTCAGTTGCTACCATTATAGCAGCACATCCTGACTTCATGTCAAGAGCCCCCATGCCATATAGTATATCCCCTTCTTTTTCTCCAAAGGGATTTTTCGTCCAACCATTGCAAAGCTGGACCGTATCTAAATGTCCGTTAAGGCAAATAACGGGGCCATCATGGGTTCCTTCAAGCTCCAATACTATATTTTTTCCATGAAAACCTGTAATTTTGCTTTCATGATATTCATGTATAACAGCGTTAAGGCCTTTTTGGCAGAACCAATTTTTAACATAATCCATGATATGGTCTTCTTTGAAATACGGACTGTTTATGGATACTAACTGCTCTAAAGTCTCGGTAGTTACAGTTTTGTTCATGTCTTATTGATTCTCCTTTTTGAATATAAAAATTCCAGTGAAAGCATAAAATATTGCAATACAAGGTACAAATAATGCTAAGAATGTGTAAGGGAGATATTCTAATGTAGGAACTCCTAAAACTCCTGCAAAATAAACACCACATAGGCCCCAAGGCACGATAGGAGATGTTACTGTTGCAGAGTCTTCACAGGTTCTGGATGCAACTCTTAAATCAATACCAAGCTTTTTATATGCAGGTAGGAACATTCTTCCAGGGATAAGTATTGCAACATACTGGCTGGCAGATAAAAGGTTTACTGCTAATGAAGATAAAACGTGTGTTGTTATTAGACCCTTTGCGGACTTTGTAACAGTAGACATTTTTCCAAGAAGAACATCTAAAACACCGCTCTTTTCTAAAACGCCACCGTATACCATTCCTAAAATAGCAACAGAAACAGTCCACATCATTGATTGAATACCGCCTCTGCTCAATAGCTTATCAACATCGGCTATTCCGGTTTGTAAAACATAGCCTGAGTCCATGAAATTTATCATTTCTAAAAGTCCGTGACCTTGAACCAGTATGGCAATAAACATACCTACTATCCCCGCAATAATCATAGTTATTATTGCATTTACTTTTTTAATGCCGAGGATAAGTACAATTAGCATTGGAACAATGCCGATTAATGCATAAATAGGTGTAATTTTAAAATTACTGGAAATTCCCTCTAAAATAATCTGTACTGTGGAATTGTCAATAGTATCAGAAGTGTAACGTAAGCCTATGATACCATAACCAACTAAAGAAATAATGAAAGCAGGGATGGTTGTATACATCATACTCTTAATATGATCAAATAAATTTGTTTCGCATACACCGGCTGCTAGGTTTGTAGAATCTGATAGGGGTGAAAGTTTATCCCCTATAATAGCACCGCTGATTACAGCTCCGGCAGTTATATAAGCGGGGATACCTAAGCCCATACTAATTCCGATAAATGCTACTCCAAATGTGGCACCGGTGGTATAGCTGCTTCCGGTTGCAATGGAAGCAATGGAACAGACAACAGCCACTGTAAGTAAAAATACGGATGGGCTAATCAATTGTAAGCCGTAGTAAATTAAAGATGGGATACTTCCTGCGGCAATCCAAGTCGGAATTAACATACCAATTAGTATCATTATAACATTAGGTATGGCAGCTATGGAACAACCGTGCAAGACACCTTCTTCAATGGTTTTCCAAGGAGTACCCGTTAACATTAGTAACAGGCCGGCAAAGGAAGTAGCAAATATCAATGTCATACGTATGCTGGGACTTCCTACAACAATCACTTGAGCCAATAAGATAACAACTAAAAATAAAACGATAACTAAGGAAACGCCAAAGGATGGGTTCTTTGTTTTTTCATTCATCTGTTTTTCCTCCAATTTTATTAGGTTTTATGATTCCATGGTTTCATATTTAAATACTAGCACATAAGCATTTTATTTCGCCGTGGTTTAGCTGTTTATTTTTACAGAATATTTTAAATTAGATGTTTTTTTGTGAAATTGCTAATTTAGCCCGAGTATAGAAAAAACCTGATTTAAACTTAATATTAAATCAGGTTTGATATTGTTTAAAACATATATTTAAGTCTACAGCATGATCGATGCCATCCACAAGTCCTTTATCTGTATATTGCCACATTGTAAATTCATAGGGGAATGTAGGCTCTTGTGAGTATTGGGCAAGCCAAATATCATATTGATAAATTTGATTTAGGTCATAACAATCAGTCAGCCATGATTCATTCCCATAAATCATGGCAGTATATCCGGCCTTTTCTATTTTACTGCAAAAAGCATTGGCAATGTTTGTGCGCTCTTGTTGATTTAAATAGTAGGTTCTATGATCTGGATCAGAAATCTCCTCTAAATCAAAAACTATTGGATAAGAAATATTATAATCACCTATACTGTTAAGAACAAATTCAGCTTCTTCTATAGCTTCACTTTCAGAGATTGCTTGTGAAAAAAAGTATATTCCTATATCAACCCCGGCCTGAGATGCCTGCCTTATATTTTCTATGAACTTTTCGTCCATGTTTACGATTCCCGTTTTATATCCTCTGTATCCTACTCTAAGCATGGCAAAAGAAATTCCGGAATTTTTTACTTTGTACCAATCAATATCACCTTGATACTTAGAGACATCTATACCTTGAGAGGCCGTTACCCCATAGGGTGATGTATAATCCGTTCTTCCGTTTATATTAACTAGCCTATTCCAATCATATTGGTGTTTAGGTAAGTTTGGGTAAGGTTCATAAGACTCCTCGCTTTCCGCAAGGGAAGAGTCTCCGTCGTTATTTAGGGATATTCCCAAAAAGCTACCCGTATTTATTTGGTATATAAATATTGCAATAAGAAGTATAAAAATAACCTTATATTTTGTTTTCATGTAAACACCTCAACAATGTAAATTATCACATTTTCCTATATCTCTACAATAAAGGACAAATATTAAGTTTAAACGTAATTTCTATTAAGAATTTCTTAAGAAAATAAATAAATTTTACATAAAACGAACACATAATCATCACAATTACTGTCTATAATAATTCTTGTAGGGGATTATTGGGACCCTGAAATATGCATTTTCATTTGAGAATGCAGGTTTCCTTCTTTTATTAGATACACACACACACTAAGGAAAAAACCTCTCGGCAACGAGAGGTTTTTTCTTGTCTTTTTTTTATATAAATAATTTTATAAGGGCATACAAAAAAGTCGGCTGAAATTTTCAACCGACTTTTATTATTAAGCTTTTTTTCTGGATAAGAAATTTACAAATGGTAACATACCTATTAAGCATCCTATAATAGACGGTATTACCCAACCTAAACCTAAATTGAATAATGGAAGAGTAGCAACTAAATCGCTTACTGCTCCAAGTGAGATATTAGCAGTTTTTAAGCCGTCAAATACTCCTATTATAAAAGCAAATAAAAGTGCTAAAGCATAAGCCTCAGGTTTGCTTTTAATCCATCTATTACAAAATGAAAATAATACAAGTGCAATAGCAGGAGGGTAGATCATAATTAACGCTGGAAGTGTAAACTGTATCATTGTAGTTAGCCCCACATTGGAGATAGCAAAACTAAAGATACATACTACTGCTAAAATCTTTTTATATGAATACTTTGGAAGTATTGCATGGAAATAGTCTGAGAAAGAGCTTGATAGACCAATTGATGTAGTTAAACAAGCAAGTAATACAGCAAGTCCTAAAACAACATTTCCACCTTTTCCAAGAAGCTGGTGTACAACAGATGCTAATAGTTGTCCACCGTTTTCAAATAACGCTCCGCTTGAGGTTTGCGCCCCAACATATCCTAGTGCTAAATAAGTTAAACCAAGACCTACACCGGCAAAAATACCAGCACTTAGAGTATACTTAGCAATAGCCTTAGGTTCAGAGATACCAAAATCTTTAACAGCATTTATCACGACAATAGCAAAAGCTAATGCGGCAATTCCGTCTAAAGCAAGGTATCCTTCAATCATCCCCTTAAAGAATGGAATGGATTGATAGTCACCTGTTGCAGAACCTATTTCTCCAACAGGATTAATTAAGCTGGTTATGAAAATCACAGCAATAGATATTAATAGAATTGGTGTTAATACTTTACCAACAACATCAACTATCTTAGAGGGATTTAAGCTTAATATATAAGTCACACCAAAGAAAATCGCAGTAAATATAACAGATACGACAATTCTTGATGCATTGTCAGGAATAAATGGTACGATTGCAAGCTCGAAAGAAACAGTTCCGGTACGAGGTAGTGCAAATAATGGTCCAATTAATAGATAAATTAGAACTCCCATAAAAATTGAGAACTTTGGTCCAATAAGACCAACTAAATCATCTAATTTTGTTCCAACCAGTACTATTGCAGCAATTCCTAAAATTGATAAACCCGCATCTGTTACTACAAAACCCATTACTCCTTGTAAAAAGTTTTCGCCTGCTAGCTGTCCCAGCATCGGTGGGAAAATCATATTTCCGGCTCCAAAAAACATTGCAAATAACATTAATGATAATGAAAGCAGCTTGCTAAAACTTAGTTTACTATTCATTTTTTTTCCCCTATCTTTATGTCTAATATTTTATGTCAAACTATAATATTTGTTCAGGCTCTTCCTGATCGTTTGTAATTCCTAACTTGTCGAATATATAGAACAGTAAGCTTAGTGCCATTCCTAAAATACAAGCAAGAACCATTCCTTTAAGTTCAATATTGCCAATCTGTAAGGCAACTCCGGAAAGACCGGTTACGAATATTACAGATGTAAGAGTAAGGTTTCTTGATTTACCGTAATTAACCTTAGCATCTACCATAATACGAATACCGGAAGCTCCAATCATACCGTATAGAAGGAATGAAATGCCTCCTATTACAGGGTCAGGGATAGTTCTGATAAGCTCGGTTAATACTCCGACAAATGAGCATATAATGGAAAGCACTGCGGCTCCACCGATAACACGAACGCTATATACCTTTGTAATAGCCATAACACCAATGTTTTCACCGTATGTTGTAGTCGGCACCGAACCGATAAATCCAGAAATCATAGTTGAGATGTTATCTGCAAATAAACTTCTGTGTAAGCCCGGATCTTTTAATAAATCTCTATCTACAATTTTGCTTGTAACTATTTGATGCCCAATATGTTCTGAAACTATTACAAGAAGTACTGGGAGAATCATAATAATTGCTTGTAAGTTAAACTGCGGTGTAGAAAAGTTTGGAAGTGCAAATAAAGGTGCATTTCTTACTGCTTCAAAATCTATAATTCCTAGAAGGTATGCTGAAACATATCCGGTTACAATTGCTATAAGAATAGGAATAACAGAAAAGAATTTTTTGAAAAGAACATTTCCAAATACTGCTGTACCAAGAGTTATGCAAAACACAATAACATTTCTGGAATCAATTGGAGTTACAATTTGTTGGAATGTATTTGTTCCTTCAATAACTTGATAAGAAACGTTTGTAAAAAGTCCTGCGGTACTTGCGGCTGTTCCTGCAAGTTCAAGACCAATAAGTGCAACCACCGGACCCATGGCCGCAGGAGGTAATACTATATTTATCCAGTCTGCACCAAACTTGTAAATGATTAATGAGAGGATACAACCAAAGAAACCAACGGCGATAAAGCCTCCCAAAGCATATGAATAACCTAAATCGTGACCGTACTTTCCAATGAGAATCATTACGGGCGCAATAAAAGCAAAGCTGGAGCCTAAATAAGCCGGTGCTTTGCCTTTGGTAATAAGTATAAATAATAATGTTCCTATACCGTTCATAAATAAAACCACGGCAGGATTTATTCCGAATAAAAACGGAACAAGAACAGATGCACCAAACATGGCAAACATATGTTGCAAACTTAGAGGTGCCAAAAGTGAAAACGGCACTCTATCTTCCACTTGAATAATTTTTCTTTCCATAAAAAAAGCCTCCTTTCTTAAGACCAAAAGAGATTATAGCACTTTCAGGGGTAGGAGGCAAGGAAAATTTAAAAGAAATTTGTATTTATTTGTAGAAATTTATAGAAAATGTTGTGTTTTAACCACAAATATCCCTTACAACTTCAGATGCAATTATTAGCCCAACAACGGAGGGTACAAAGGCAATACTTCCCGGAGTTGATTTTTGCCCAGGCTTTGGTTTAGAGACTTCTATAGGTGTTTCTTTTGAGTATACCACCTTTAATTTTGTTACACCTCTAGCCTTCAGTTCCTTACGCATTACTTTTGCAAGAGGGCAAACGGAGGTCTTGTAAATATCCGATACTTCAAACCGTGTAGGGTCAAGCTTGTTTCCGGCGCCCATACTGCTTATGATGGGTGTGTTAGATTCCTTTGCCCTAAGTATCAATTCGATTTTAGCAGTAACGGTATCTACGGCATCTACTACATAGTCATAGGATGAAAAGTCAAATAAATGTGCAGTTTCAGGAAGATAAAAACATTGGTACGCATTTACTTTAATATCCGGATTAATATCATTAATTCTATTTTTCATAACTTCCACCTTGGAGAGTCCAACAGTTTTAGTAGTTGCAATCAGTTGCCTGTTAATATTGCTAATGCTCACATCATCCTTATCGATAATATCAATAGAACCTATTCCACTGCGAACAAGTGCTTCCACTACATATCCGCCCACGCCGCCTACGCCAAATACTGCTACTTTAGCATTGGAGAGCTTTGAGACGGATTCCTTACCCAATAAACGTTCAGTTCGTGAATATATGGTTTCTTCCTCCGTACCTACTACAGTACTTACAGTACCATTTTGATTTTTGTTAAATTCAGTTGTCATTATATACCTTCCTCATAAACTTTCCTCATAAACTTTCCTCTTTATCATAAATTCTATTCTTTATTTCTAACATTCGCCAATCTGTCTGTGAGATAATATCGGCACATTCCCTTAACTCTTGACCAACTTCCTCAGCATTGTCTAACTGTTTTTTATATTTTAGCTGGCTGTCTAAGCTTGCCCAAAAATCCATGGCAATGGTTCTTATTTGGACTTCTACTCTAATAAATCTTTTATGATTAGAAAAGAAAACAGGAACTTCAACGATGAGATGAAGGCTACGATACCCATTTTCTTTCGGATTTTGTATGTAATCTTTTTCTTCAATAAGAATAATGTCATCCTGAATAGTCAACATTTTTGCAATTTCATATATATCATCAATGAATGGGCATATTACTCGAATTCCTGCTACATCGTTTAGGTTCTTGCTAATGGATTCAACCGTGACGGGATGACCCCGCTTCTTCAATTTATTTGCAATACTTTCAGGCTTTTTAATTCTATAAGTTATAAATTCTATGGGATTTTGTTTCGTTGTTAATGATAATTCTTCATTTAGAATATCCAACCTAGTTTTAAGTTCTTTAATAGCACAATTATACATCATAATTAATTGCTCAAATTCAGCGGCTTGATCAATAAAAAAATAATTCTTAAACTCGTTTACAGTATCATACCCGAAAAAGGCTCTGTTTATTTGTGTATTCATTGCAGTAATCCTCCCTCCATATATTAACATTTATAGCTTGATTTTAAAAGCAAAACAAGGGATAATATATTTTAATAGAATTTATAGACTGTAATGGTTTTACGACTTAAATTATGAAAGCTATTTAAGCCTTTAATAATAAATGTAATAAATAGAAATACTTTTGGGAGGTAATTTTTATGAAACAATTGGATAGGGAAAAGGCGCTTGAATTACTTAAGGAATATAATAAGGAAGACTTCCATATAACACATGGGCTTACGGTGGCCGGTTGTATGAAATATTTCGCAAAAAAGCTTGGGTATGAAAATGAAGAGTCGTTTTGGGAGGTAGTAGGTCTACTGCACGATATAGACTTTGAACTTTATCCGGATGAGCACTGTATAAAAGCTCAAGAGATATTGAGGGAAAAAGGTTTTGAAGAGGACTTTATCCATGCAGTGGCAAGCCACGGTTATGGGCTTTGTTGTGAAATAAAACCGGAACATGAAATGGAGAAGATTCTTTTTGCCGTAGACGAATTAACAGGATTAATAGGCGCAGCGGCACTGATGAGACCATCAAAAAGTGTTGCGGATATGGAACTTAAGTCTGTAAAGAAAAAGTTTAAGGACAAGGCTTTTGCGGCAGGATGCTCAAGGGATGTAATAAAACAGGGAGCAGAACAACTGGGCTGGGATTTAGACAGACTTTTAGAGGAAACATTGGAGGCAATGAAAACATTATAACTTATTTAAATGCTTTTAAATCTACTTACAACTTAAAAATTAATGCACACTGCTATAAATTACTTTAATAAATTTATGGCAGTTTTTATTTTTGTCGAATTTATAATTAAGGAAGTTTAAAATAATATAAAAAGGGTATATACAACATATAGGTATTGGGTGTAAGATGGATACTAGATGATGTTAAGAAGTCTTGTATGAAAATAAAACAGATATGTTAACAAATAAAATATAAATAGATAAAAATTTAATTTTTAGGGAGGATATTATTATGGCAACTAAAATTACAGGAGATATAAATCAAAAGGAAGCACAGGCATATGTTGATTACTTACAGAACAAATATAATAGGAAGCTTGAAAGCCTTGACGTAAAGCTGGACGGTGAGTTTGTAGATTTAAACTATGAGTTTGAACACGTTAATTTCGATAGAATTCGTAGGATAACAGGCTATTTAGTAGGAACAATGGATAATTGGAACAATGCAAAAGCATCTGAAGAGCATGATAGAGTTAAACATGGTGTTGGTGGCTGTGATTGTTGCGGGTTTGAGCATATATAATAAAAAGCAAATAAGCAATTAAAAATTAAGAAATCAAATAATTAAGCAATTAAGAAATCAAATAATTAAATAATTGAGCAAATAAGCAATTAGGAAATTAAGTAATTGAGCAATTGAGCAAATAAGCAATCAAATGATTAAGTAATCAGGAAATTAAGTAATTAGGTAATTAGAAAATCAAATGATTGAGCAATTAAGAAATCAAATATTATAGGATTTGTTATGAGTAATAAATGAACTGTAGGAAGTATTATAAAAACATTATTGTGTAAAAGCTTCATGCAGTTCTTTTCCATTTGTTTAAAATTATTGTTATAATTGCTATATAGGTTATTATAGTTATAGGGGTATTATTGTTTATTAGTAAGCAATAATAAATTTTCTTGTAATTAAAAAGGTATGATGATAGAATATATGGGTTCAAAAATTAATTTGTAGTAATATTGCGTAAAGAAAGGATTATAGAGTATGAAAACAAACTATACAAGCCCTTTGTCAGAACGTTATCCGAGTAAGGAAATGAAATATATATTTTCTCCGGAGATGAAGTTCCGTACATGGAGACGCCTTTGGATAGCACTTGCAGAAACTGAAAAGGAATTAGGTCTTGATATTACGCAAGAACAGATAGATGAACTAAAGGAAAATGCCTTAGATATCAACTATGATGTAGCAAAAGAGAGAGAAGCCATTGTAAGGCATGACGTTATGTCTCATGTTTATGCTTACGGACAGCAATGTCCTAAGGCAAAAGGCATTATTCATTTAGGGGCAACCTCCTGTTATGTAGGAGATAATACCGACATAATTATTATGACTGAGGGTCTTAAGCTTCTTAGAAATAAACTAATTAATGTTCTTGCAGGTCTGGCTCAGTTTGCAGACAAATATAAGGATATGCCAACCTTAGGGTTTACCCACTTCCAACCGGCACAACCTACAACTGTAGGAAAAAGAGCCACACTTTGGATGCAAGACTTATTATTAGACCTTGAGGACTTAGAGCATTTAATAGGAACAATGAAGCTGTTAGGCTCAAAGGGAACTACAGGAACGCAGGCAAGCTTTTTAGAATTGTTTGATGGAGATCATGAAAAAGTAAAGCAAATAGATGGTCTTATCGCAAATAAAATGGGGTTTGATGCAAGCTATCCTGTATCGGGACAAACATATAGCAGAAAAGTGGACAGCAGAGTATTAAATGTACTCAGCGGTATTGCACAAAGTGCACATAAATTCTCAAATGATATTAGATTGTTACAACATTTAAAAGAAATTGAAGAGCCTTTTGAAAAAAGTCAGATTGGATCTTCAGCCATGGCATACAAAAGAAATCCAATGAGAAGTGAGAGAATCGCTTCCTTGGCAAACTATGTTATAGCAGATGCGGCTAACCCTGCAATTACAGCTGCTACACAATGGTTTGAAAGAACACTTGATGATTCCGCAAATAAAAGAATCAGTATTCCTGAAGGCTTTTTAGCAGTAGATGGTATATTGGAACTTTATTTAAATATTACAGATGGGCTTGTAGTTTATCCGAAAGTTATACACGCAAGATTAATGCAGGAGTTACCTTTTATGGCAACAGAAAACATTATGATGGATGCAGTTAAACTGGGTGGAGATAGGCAAGAACTTCATGAAAGAATAAGAGAACATTCAATGGAGGCTGGAAAGCAAGTTAAAGTGGAAGGAAAGGAAAACGATTTATTAAATCGAATAGCCAATGATCCCGCATTTAATATGTCTTTGGAGCAGCTTGAAAGCATTATGGATCCTGCAAACTTTGTGGGACGAGCTCCTCAGCAAACTGAAGAATTTCTTAAAGAAATAATTAATCCTATTTTGGTAAAGAATAAGGATATATTAGGAATCACCGGGGAAGTTAATGTATAAATTTCCTAAACGTTAGAATATATTGATGGTCGGTTTAGTTCGGTGAAATTTTTTATCTCGGACAAATCGACCCTTTTAAATTATAGAAAGCAGAAAGCAGAAAGAAGGTGTTTTTATGGTTAAAGCAATAGTAGGTGCAAACTGGGGCGACGAAGGAAAAGGCAAAATAACAGATATGCTTGCAAAGGAATGCGATATAATTGTAAGATTTCAAGGTGGAAGTAATGCTGGGCATACAATAGTAAATGATTATGGTAAATTTGCGTTACATTTATTACCATCAGGTGTTTTTTATGATCACACAGTTAGTGTTATAGGTAATGGAGTTGCTCTGAATATTCCTTATTTAGTAAAAGAGATAAATTCACTTGTTGAAAAAGGAGTACCAAAGCCAAAGGTTCTTGTTTCAGATAGAGCGCATATATTGATGCCATATCATATTCTATTTGATGAATACGAAGAAGAAAGATTGGCAGGAAAATCTTTTGGATCTACAAAATCAGGGATAGCACCATGCTATGCAGATAAATATGCCAAAATAGGTTTTCAGGTAAATGAGCTATTTGACGAAGACACATTAAAAGAAAAGATTGATAATGTCTGCACATTAAAAAATGTTTTGTTAGAAAACTTATACCACAAGCCATTGCTAGATAAGGAAGCTCTTTACAATACTATGGTAGAATATAGAGAAATGGTTAGACCATATGTATGCAATGTTTCTGAATACTTATATAATGCCAATAAAGAAGGAAAGACAATACTTCTTGAAGGACAGCTTGGAGCTCTTAAAGACACAGACCATGGTATTTATCCAATGGTAACATCTTCATCGACTCTAGCGGCATTTGGTGCTATAGGAGCAGGTATTGCACCTTATGAAATTAAGGAAATTATTACTGTAGTTAAAGCTTATTCTAGTGCTGTAGGCGCTGGAGCTTTTGTTAGTGAAATCTTTGGTGATGAAGCAGAGGAACTAAGAAAGCGTGGAGGCGATGGCGGTGAATATGGTGCTACAACAGGAAGACCAAGAAGAGTAGGTTGGTTTGATGCTGTTGCAACAAAATATGGTTGCCGTATGCAAGGTGCCACTGAAGTTGCTTTAACAGTATTAGATCCGCTAGGCTATCTTGATGAAATTCCAATGTGCATAGGCTATGAAATAGATGGAAAAGTTACTACAGAATTCCCAAATACAACAGAACTTTATAAGGCAAAGCCTGTGCTAAAAACTGTTCCGGGTTGGAAATGTGATATTAGAGGAGTAAAAGAGTTTGATAAACTTCCTATTGAATGCCAAAACTATGTAAAAGAAGTAGAAAAGCAAATTGGCGTTAAAGTTTCAATGGTATCAAACGGGCCGGGAAGAGAAGACATTATATTTAGAGGCTAGTTAATTTTGGGATAAAAGAATCAAAATAATATCTACCTAAAGGGAAATAATAATCCTGAAAGGAAGGTGTTAATATGAGAGAATATGAAGGGTTGATTGAGACCTCAAACATGGATAACTCTAATGATTTTAAATCAAAAGGAGAAGATCTGTGGTTCAGTAATGAAAGATACGCTCAGGAACTTTTAAAAAATGGCAATGTTCCTCCGGGAAGTATTAAACATCAGAACTTAGGTCATAATTCTAAAAAAGAGGGTCTAGGTCCAAATACAAAAAGATAAAAAAAGGGTTAGAGTAAAATTAGATATTTTTCTAATTTTCTCTAACCTTTTTTTTTGCAAAAGATTATTTATAAATCTTTGCAGGCTTTTAAGACTTCTATCTTAATATTATTATTTGACAACTTTTATTAAAATGATACTTTTTTAAATTAATTATATTATTTATTAAGTTTAATTCTGTTTCAAATTTTATTTTGATATAAATATTTTTTTGCTTTAAAAAGTCCTCCAGTATATTATGCACTGTAACGCTTTCTTTTTATCTTGGAAATTATTAGAGTGCAAGCCGCATCACCTGTAATATTAACAGTGGTACGACCCATATCAAAGATTCTATCCACTCCCGCAACAAGCGCAATTCCCTCAATTGGAAGACCTACACTTTCAAGAACCATAGCCAGCATAATCATACCTGCACCGGGAACACCGGCAGTTCCTATTGAGGCTAAAACAGCGGTAAGAACTATGGTGCACATTTGAGGTAATGTAAGCTCTATACCATAGCAAGTAGCAATAAACATTGCGCAAACACCTTGATAAATAGCTGTACCGTCCATATTTATGGTTGCACCTAAGGGAAGCACAAAACTTGCAGTCTCGTGGTCAGCCCCAAGTCTAGTAGTACACTCAAGGTTTAATGGCAATGTGCCAACTGAAGATGCACTGGAGAAAGCAAACAGTATTGCAGGCGCCATTCCCTTAAAAAACGCAATTGGGCTAATGCCACCCAGGAATTTTACAGAGGCTGAATAAACTAAAACGGCATGAAGTATATAGCATATGTATGCTGTTAAAAGTACCATTGCCAATGAACCTAAAATCCCGGGGCCATTTTCAGCTACAACAGGTGTTATTAGGCAAAAAACACCAAAAGGTGAAAGCTTAATAATAGAACTCATTATTTTCATGGTAACTTCGCAAAAACTATCAATCACGTTGGCAGCAGCAGTACCTTTTTCTCCAGCCATAATAATTCCCACACCGAAGAATAAAGCGATAACTATTACTTGAAGCATATTGGCATTTGCCATAGGTGCTATAATATTGGATGGGAAAATATCCACAATCACTTCAATAAAACTTTTTGATTCTGTAACAGTATAAGCTAAATCTGTGGTAGAAAGAGGAACAAATGTCCCCTTAAATAAATAGGCAAAGAATAAACCGATGGTAACAGCAAAAGCTGTAGTTAACATATAGTAGAGAACAGTTCTGGTTCCTATAAAGCCTACCTTCTTAATATCCTTCATGGAGATAACCCCATTTATTATGGAAAAAAGAACTATTGGCACGACAATAAATTTAATTAAATTTAAAAACAATGTACCAAAAGGTTTTATCCAAGTTATAGCAAAATCTGGATTTCCCACAAAGAAAATTCCGGCTAAAATTCCAAGTATTAGTCCAATAAATATTTGAGTTGCAAGAGATGTTTTTTTCAAAATACTCATAAACTTCCTTTCTTTTTTAAAAAATTAAAATATTCGCACAATTACGGATGTACCACAACAAAGTATATCAAAACTTACAGACATATGCAATATGCAGTATTTTGGAAATTGATTTAGCAGTTTAATGGTGCAAATAAGTACTGAAAGAAGCTGATGAAGAGTCCTGAAAAATAAAAACGCTATGCGTTATAGGTACCCTTTATGGTTGCTTGAGCTAGTATGTGACCATCCATTTTTTTATAGAGTTCATTCATATAAAAGCCTGTTTGCAAATCCAGCTCTGAGTCAAGAGCAAAAACGTGTAATTCATAAACATGAGGCTCATTAGGAGGCGCCATACCACCATAAAAGCTAGAAAGCTTTTTACTTTGCTTTCCTCCCTGTAAACTTATATAGCTATTTACACCCTGTATAAAATCAGTGGCTGTTTGGCTTTCATTTTCCTTTATTTCAGTACGTTTTATATTAGCGGCAGTCCAGTGAATCCATGAAAAGCCACTAACAGGAAAAGCATCTTTATCTTCCAGTACTATGGCATATGAAATGGTGCCTTGAGGGGAATCCTCTATTGCAAAGGGAAGAGAATATGTTGCCATTCCATTCTCGTTAAAGCTAGAACCAAATTTACCATATTTGTCATCAATCATACCATTTACAATTCCGGTGCTTGTTATTTTCATTGTGTATCTCCATTTCGCTGATAGATTAGTTTAATAAGAAATCTATTTTAATATCTAAATTAATTTATTTAATAGTATATAACTATAAAATAATAATAACGTAACTATGATTACAAGGCAAGAAAAAAGGCATTCACCTATTGGTGAATGCCGGTAGTGAAAGCCTTATATAGAAAAATTTCTTTTTCTATATATAAGGAAAAAAGGAAACTATAAATTCTTGTACCTCTTTATCATTGCCCAGAGTTTTGCATTTTATACTATCAAAAGTATAATTGGGTGCAAATAAAATTAAATTTTTAAGTTCAGAAGCATCTAAGAATAATGCAGTATGGTCATCTATTAAGTTAAAAGTTTCACGGAAATTTAAAACACTGTTTTTTAATTTTAATTTATATGTCTTTCCTATGTCTGTCACATGGACATTTAAAGTTATGTTTTTATTAAATGCAACTTTAGTATTTACTCTTAGACATAGAGTTTCCAATAGCATTTCAACCGAATTGGCAGTTAAAGAACTTTCAATATTAGATAGGGAATGTATACCATTAGGCCCGTCAGCACAAAAATTTAGATATTTTTCATAAACATCTTTTACAATTAAGCTTAACTTTTCTTTATTAATCATGCTTTTCCATATTTGAGACATTTCATTGGAAACAGCTAAATTATTAATTATTTTATTTGGCTTATGTCCTTGCTTTGCTAAGGCAAAGGTCTGGTCATGAATATATTTATATAAGTCACGATTAAGCTTTAAATGTTTTATGCATTCAATATTTCCCCGTATGGGAAAGTGGCGGGACATAAAGATAACGGCTATATCATTTGAAAAATGTTGCAGAAGGGTATCCAAACCACATATTAACGTTTTTATATCTTTAAATGTTGAATAACCGGAAAAATATATGTTACTAATAGCTTCAGCAGTATAAATAGCATTAAAACAAGGCAGAAAAAATATATATTGAGGAAAATTGGCTTCTTTTGATACCATTATAAAATCAAAATGAACACCATCTATTAGTTGACTTTCCAAAGAATGCTTTCCTTCAAGACCTAAGGTTTTAACCTCATGTCCATGGCTGTATACAATACCGGAAATATCTTTTTTCCCAAAATACTCATCAAGAATTTGTTTTGCAGTCTCAAAATAAGGTGTGGAGATAAAAGCATCAACGCATATCCAACCGCTTTCTCCCTGTATAAAGGTTATATAATAATCCTTTTTAAACCTTACTTGATAAATACCGGGGGTTACTTCAAATAATCCTCTATTTGCAGAATCTAAATCCTCCATAATTATAATCCTTTCAAATTATGATAAAATCAGTATATTATTTTGAATTCTATCCAAATTTAGGGAAAATATACCATATCACTAGAAATGTTGAAATTTACAGGGAAAGCTGGGGCTTAAATTGTCCAAAATATCTTTTAAATAAGAACAAGTTTAAGATATTGTAACTTATAGGCATGATTTGTTATGATAATAAAAGATTATACTAGATAATTTGAGTATTACTGTAACGAAACCTTGTTATTTTGGATGTATATTGTGTAAGGAGGAATTTTGTGTGTTAAATGTAGACAAAATTTATAATGAATATGCTCAGATTGTTTTTAAATTTTTAGTAAGTATTAGAAATGATGTGGATCTGGCAGAGGAACTTACACAAGAAACTTTCTACCAAGCAATAAAATCAGCAAAGAGGTATGATGGAACCTGCAAAGTATCTACATGGCTTTGTCAAATAGCAAAGCATTTGTGGCTACAAGAGCTCCAAAAGAGGAAAAAGAGAGAATTTGTTGAGCTTGATGAAAGTATTATTTCTGATAACTTTACATTGGAGGAGCAGTTATGTCAGAACTCAGAAAAAATGCAAATGATTAAGGCCATTCACGTACTTGACGAAACGGCAAAAGAGGTTGTTCTTTTAAGAATAACAGGGGCATTTTCTTTTAAAGAAATAGGGGAAGTATTTAATAAAACCGAAAACTGGGCAAGAGTAACATTTTATAGGGCAAAGCAAAAAATTGTGAAAGGAAGGGAAGTATAATGAAGTGTGAAATAATAAGAGACCTTTTTCCAAGTTATATAGAAGGATTGACCAGCAATGAAAGCAATTTTGAAATTAATGAGCATATAAAAACCTGCGAAGAATGCCAAAGTATTTTAAACCAAATGCAAGCAGATGTTGCTGGAATAGATACTAAAAATATAGAATTAAACAAAGAAAAAATTAAACCCTTTAAAAAACTAAATAAGAAAATTTTTCAATCAATAGTAGCTACTTTGACAGTTTGTATATTAATAGTATGTGGCTATTTTTACTTTTTCGCAATTGGATGGGGAGTGGAGTCAAAGGATGTAAAAGTGCAGTATTCATACCAAGATGAGTCTATCGTTTTCAATTTTGAACTTACTAATGGCAGAGCGCTGAATGCTTGGACGGATTATAAGAACCCACAAGCTACAATTAAGTTTACACAATGCTTTAATAGTATACTTGATGACATAGGAAACGAATTTTCGTATGGATTTAGAGAAGAAAATGAAGAAGGAAAAATGAAAACATTTACTGATAAAGACAGTATTGTACTAAAATTTAGGGATAAAGAAGAGATACTTAACTTAAAAGAAATTGCACAAGAGTTGGGATTACAATAACTTTTGTAATAAAAAAACGCCTTAATGGCGTTTTTTTGTGTCATTAGGTCAAAATAGATACAGCACCTATTCTCTTCGGCTTTGAAACTTTCCAGATAAAGTTGCCTGCTGCAAGATATGACTAGCAGCACTATTTATAAAATCTTGTTTTCTGCTACTTGCATCTAAATCGATGGTACAATCCAGTGTATAAACAGTAAACACATAGGTATGTATGGATTTGAACGGTGGTTTTGGCCCTTTATATTTATTTTTGCCGTAAGCAATACCTTGGGTTGCTCCCCCCAGACCGTCCACACATTTGCCATGGGGTATGCCTTGTGGAATAGCAGATTGTATGGCTATGTTCCATATCACCCAATGGTTATAGTTTGGAAAAATAGGATGTGAAGCATCATCCAACATAATTGCGATTGATTTTGCATTAGGAGCAATATTGCTTATTTCAAAATCAGGAGATATATCAACTCCACGAGCTGTATATTTTTCAGGTATCCAGCCACCTTCATCAAAAGCTTTGCTCTTGATTTTTAATGTTTCCATAAAATTATCCTCCAATAATACGATTCTGTCATCGCCTTACTAAAGTATAACATAACCAATCGCCTTGAGCCATTCGCTAAAAAAGTATTGATAATACTTTTTAAAAATGCTCATGCCCTTTCGGGTTCGATTCCCTTTATATTGGAGTAATAAAAAAACGCCTTAATGGCGTTT
>JBKECQ010000105.1:0-41805 GCA_047974845.1 Aminipila sp.
GAATAGTAATTTTATAATTGAATGAAATGACAGCTAGTCTTTGAGATTAGCTGTCATTTTTGTATTATATGTATTTACGAAGAAAGTAATATATTTTTGCAAGTATCAATAATATTATAAATCAGATAAACAATTCAAGAAAAATGAAAACAAACACCGACGAAAGGGTTTAAATAAATAACTGCTCATATATAGTGCTAAGCTATAAGAGTATACATTGTTAGACAGACGGTACTGTAAGTAGATTGAAAAAGGTTGCAGTAAAAAGCAACCGGCTTAAAAGGGTATATTGATTAACTTTTTATGAAACACGTATGTTATAATATTTACATTGAGAATTAATTAATACAAAACATATGAGGTGATTAGGGATGGATGATAACCATTGTTTTCATAAAGAAGAACTAATAAATATTTTAAATGGTATCGTTGATAGAACATTTGGCGAGGTTGATAAAAATAATGTTTTTGCACGAACCTTAGACAAGCCAAAGATAACTGGAATTGCCGGAGATGTAATAGAGCAATCTGTTTTAGGATATTCAGCTGATCAAGCGCAAAGACCGGATCTTGATATTGATGGAGTTCCGACAGAATTAAAAACAACAGGAATGCGTAGAAAGAAAGACGGGAACAGATATGTATATGAGGCGAAAGAGCCAGCGAGTATAACAGCAGTCTCTATAAATAACATTGCTATGGAAACCTTTAATAACTCTAATTTTTGGCATAAGATTGCACATATGTTATTTATATTTTATGAATATGAATCTAAAACGGCTGTAACAGCTGCTGAATATGCAGAGTTTCATATCAGAGGCTATAATTTCCATGAGTTTTCTCAAGATGATATTGAAATACTAAGAAATGATTGGCAGATGATACATGATTTTATAGCTGAAATTCAAGAAAGGTGCACACCGGAAGAGGCAAAAAACGAATACGCAAATCTTTCTACGTTAATCAATAAAAAGACAGTATATCTTGATACAGCGCCTAAATATCCTAATGCACCACGCTTTCGTCTTAGAAAACGTGTTATGACAGTTATAATCCAGCAAGCATTTAATGAAACATTATTTGAGAAGCTACCTGGTCATTATCTTAATCAATCGGATATTGAAAAGAAATGTGCGGAAGTTAACCGTCTCTTCTTAGGATGGTCAATGGCTGATATTTTAGAATACTATAGTTTCCATGTAGAACGGTCAAAGAAAACACAGATTAAGCAATACGCAGAGCAAGTAATTGTTAGAATGTTTGGTGGTACAGAAAAGAAGATTTCAAAAATAGAAATGTTTAGAAAATTAGGATATGTAGGTAAAGCAATTACACTTACAGCACATGGAACACGAACAGAGGATACAAAAATATTCTCTGTTGATTTTGAAGAACTAACAGAACAACTGCTATCGGATGATGGAGAATTAAGAGAAAAGACTTTTGAGGATTCTGATTTATATAATTATTTCCATGATAATAAATTGCTTTGTATTGTTTTTAGAGAAAAAGAAACGAGTGCGAGTGGAAAGGTTCGATTAGATGAAAATATTTTTATAGGGTTTAAAATCTTAGATTTATCAAATAATGAACTTGTTGAGGAAGCACGAAAAACTTGGAGTGATGTTAGAAATACTATAAATAGTGGTAATCTTCGTTTTGTACCGACATTAGATAAAAACGGTGTTCAAAGATATTCTCCAAAGACCAAAATTCCGATGGGTGCCCCGAATTTGCCAAAATCAGAAGATTATATAGTTTTCTTTAGGGGTACAGGGCAGGATGCAACTGACAAGATATCAGTAAAGGGTGTAGAAATGTTGCGTCAGAGTTATTGGATAAAAGGTACATACCTTGTAGAAAAACTCAAAGAACTTCCGTATATTGGGCATGAACAATTTTCTAATATTTACAAATCCAAAGGTAAAGTATATGATTTCAATAATTCAATGTTTAAGGTAGCTGAAAATTCAACTTCATATGAAAATGACAAGAAATAAATAATCGAAAAAGGAACATCAATACACAATAGCGCTAGGATGTTCCTTTTATGTTATTCATCATCAAATATCTTACATAGTGTCTTTTCCATATCGTTTATTAGATTAACAACAAGAGCATTTCCCATCATAAATCTACGCTTGTTAAGAGGCATTTCAATTATATTGCCATTGACAAGGCAATTCTTGGTATGGTCCGTAGGAAAACCTTGTATTCGCTCAGCCTCATTTGCCGTAAGTAGTCTAATCCTTCCGGTTTGAATATCTTTTACAATATGTGTGGTTCTGCTAAAGTTACCTTCTGATGTTAGGATGGTACGTGCTGGTTTATCAGCAGAATCAATCATTGCTATAGATCCCTCAGAAAAAACATATTCATGACCAGTTGAAGCTTTGCGCAGTAGTTTTTTTGCACCTTTGAGATATTGCCAGGTTTGACGTTCTTCTTTAGTTAGACACCCTTTTGTTTCATCACTATGAGTAATACTGGGACTTGTGTAATAAAGCTTAGATTCTGGGATAAAATACTTTTCATCAACAAGACAAGTTTCCATAATATCTCCAAGTGTAAGCTGATTTCCGTAGTATGCAGGAATAGTTTTAAATGTATAAACAATACCATCTTTCATAATTCCAGAGTTCTCAAATTGGAAGTGAAATCTATCAGAAATTTCACCAAGACACTTTGGTAATTCCTCAATTTGCAGTTTAATTGATTCTCTTGATTCAACAGGAAATGTGGTCGCAAAAAAGCCATTGTATAATAAGATATTTGTAATGCTTTCCCCACGTGTTTCAATATTGTCAGTAACACTGTAGTGTACCAGATTATCTATCTTACTAGCATATTTACTATTATTTTTATAGGCAAAAATAAATGTTCTTCTTCTTCTCTGCTGATAGCCGTAATCGGCAGCGTTTATAACACGCCATTCTACAGTGTAACCCTCGTCACGTAAGCAAGCCAGAATTATGCCAAAATCTCTTCCCCTTTGTTTTGATGGGGATTTTAGCAATCTGTCTACATTTTCAAGTAAAACAAACGGTGGCTTTTTTACTTCTAAGGTTTCCCTTATTGACCACCAAAGAACACCCTTTTTTCCCTCAAGCCCCTTTGAAGTTGAAAGAGACGAAGCAACAGAATAATCTTGACATGGAAATCCACCAACCAATAGATTAAAGTCGGGCAAAGCGGCTTTGTTTACATCCTCTATGTTTATATTAGTTGTATCGTTTCCTTCATTGTCTAGGCATGTGCCGAAATGATATAAATAACAATCATGTGCATATTGAGTGCTTTTTTCTGCGGGTTCCCATTGATTGAACCACACGGTATTCCACTTCTCATTTTTTTTAGTATCTTCTATTGTTTTAATGGAATTTAATCCACATCTGAATCCTCCAACGCCAGCAAATAACTCGCATACTGTCTTTTTCATTAATAGACCTCTTTCTGTATTGTACTGTGCTAATTATAGCATACAAAATCATTAGGATCAAGTGAAAAATGTTTACATAATTGTGATTGCACAGCCATATTTTTAGTTGCAATATACTTAGATAGATCATAAAATACAGGCATAAATTAGCCATATATGAACTTATATATGAATGGTAGTATTGAGATAAAACAACAAAACGTTAAAATTTAACCATTTACCAAAACCAACCATAACAAATTTTATAGGTAGTTATATTGCTTATTTCAGTGTAGGTAAGCAATATAGCTACCTATTTTTTATATAAAACACCTAATAGTATGCTCCAAAATCCAACAGTGAGTGTAAATCTCTTTTTTATATATTGAATATGCTGGAAAAAAGGACTAATATTAATATAGCTATAATCACAGGGGTTTAAAGTATGATTAGCAAAACTAATAAAAGGAAGGGATTTAACAAAATGAAAAAAATTATAAAGTATGGGTTTATGATTGCATGTTTAATTGTTCTTACTACCACAATAGCTTTTGCAGGTAGTTATTATGACTTAAATGGTACAGTATATCAGAATTATGCAAAAGAGTTATCTGAAAGAGGAATTATTTCCGGATATTCAGATGGACAATTTAAACCATTGAATAACATTACAAGAGCTGAATTTGCAACAATAATTGCAAAAATGAATGGTGTTAAAAATGTATCACAGTACAACTCAGACTTTACGGATATGTCTGGATATGGATGGGCAAACGGATACGTTGGGTATTGTGCAAGTAAGGGCATATTACAAGGTGATGGAAAAGGTAATGTTATGCCGGGAAAGAAAATTTCTTATGGCGAAGCGGTAACGATGTTGGTAAGAGCTTCAGGCTATGAAGGGGAAGTAAAAACTTTTGGATATGCATGGCCTCAGAATTACATAAAGGTTGCACAGGAGCATAATCTATTAAATAACCTTACAACCCTAAACGATTCAAATACTTCTGTAACCCGTGGAGACGTCAGCATAATGGTATATAATACAGTTGTACCACAGACAAATACAGTAATTGCAGAAAATATTGTTAGTGTAAATGGTAATAACAATACTGTGGTTAACGACAATTCCACAACAACAAATATAAATATAAATATTACAGAACCAAAAGTCTCCATTGATTCGAGTGCAACTATAAAGTCTTTAAAGGCAGATAAGGAAGCGCTGGAAGCATATATAAATGAATGTAATTTATATAAAAAGAAGGTGCAAACTACATTAGAATCATATGAGAACAAATTGAAAGAATCAAAAGACAATTTGGAGACTGTTAAACAGCAAAAAACGGTAAAAGTTTATAATTCAGATAGTAGCTGGGTATGGCAGCCAGACCAAAATGCAATAAAAAAATGTGAAGAACAGGTTTCGAGTTATGAAAAATATGTAGAGGAATACAAACTATTAATTAAGAGTTTGGGAAATAAGATTGCATCCGCTGAAAAGAAAATAAAACTTATTGAGGATCAAATAAGCAAACTAAATGAAACAAGTGTTAATAAAGAAAACCAAAATAGTAGTAATCAGCAGGATGGTAAAGTAATAACTAAGTCTGAAACAGAAAAGAAAAGTGAAGCATATGCAGTTTTTAATGAAGTTAATAAGAATGTAAATGATGAAGATGATAAAGTCCAAGGATGTGTTGGTTTTGCAAATGGGAAAAGGATAAATACATTGACTGATGATTCAAGAGATGTAAGTGGATATAGTGAACCAACAATGAAGGGACAAAACTGGGATGTTTATAAGATAACAATAGATTCAAAAGGTATTATTTTGGAAGCGAATAAAGTTGGTGCGGACACCTCACAGATGACGGTTGAAGTGGCAAATAGCAGAAATTCAATTATAGTAGACGGAAACACGTATACATTAGCAAGCAATGTGATAATTTATGAAGTAGAAGATGATGAATTTAAGATGTATAACGGAGGCATAAAAAAAGGTGATTTAGTACAGTTATATGAGACAGGTGGTTCAAGTGGATATGACATTGTAATATTTGCAAGACCATAATATGAGAAAAGAGCATATATAATGTAAGTGTTGATATAGCTGAAATAGAGTTAACAGTTAATAATTTGTCTAATTACACTTTAATAGGATGATAATAGTTTAAAACAAGGGTAAAATTACCCTTGTTTTTGATTACATAAAAACAAAATTTAAAAATTATATACTTGTAAAAACCTTTAAAACCCTAAATGCTATACGGTTTAAAAAGAAATAATATAATTATAAGGAATAAATTAGCCGCTTATGAACGGGTATATTATGGATAGTTTTTAGATGGGACACAAAAACGATGGAATTTAAACCTTAATAATAAAACAGAAAAACGTTGAAAATTTAAGATTTATAAAAAGTAATTATAACAAAGTATGTAGGTAGTTATATTGTTTATTTAAGTGTAAATAAGCAATAATAACTACCTATTTATTTTATTTTTAAGAGGTTTATAATATGACAAAAGAAACAAAAGTCAGGAACATTAAAATCAAGATAATTTGTCTTAAACCAAGAAAAGAAAACAAAATGTTATTGGGGAGCACGCATTAAAATAAGTAAGATTTAAAAGAATATCAACTTGAAGTTATGTTGATGTAATCTAAGAAACTCTCTGAAACAAATAGTATGGGGAGGTGTATGCTACAAGGGAAATATAAAAAAACACTGGAAATATACTTTAAAAACATTTAAAAATACAAGAAAAATACTTGGGAAATGCTTGATAAATATAATGATTTTAATAATACAGACCTAGTAGACCTAGTGGAAATAGTAGATATAGTAGAAATAGTAGATAAAGTGGACGAATTGAATGCGTTGTAAGAATAATAGAAGATATTAACGAGGTGTTGTAATGAAGAATAAAAAAAGTTTAATGGATAGTTTAACAATATCAAATATTGCCTACGCTATATACCATTCAGAGCAGTTAGACCTACCAATGAAGAAGGATATTGAAGAGAAAATACATAATGATTTAGAGGAACTAAATAAACTGCTATATGCAAAATTAGGTTTTAATGATGCAGAAACAGTATTTAAACTTGCTATTGATTATGGAGAGCATTGTAGTGAAAAATATTTTGAAGAGGGGTTTAATAAAGGGCTAATGCTTTTGAAAACCCTAATAAAGTAAGGGTATTTAGTAATAGATTGTATCAGGCAATTAATACTGGATTTTTATAAATCTACGTATGCAAATAGAGAGTATCTTAAAACGAATAATTACCCTTATATTAAAGTTTCTTTACCTAAGACTAGATGAAATTAGGTATTAATTAAATAAAAGAAGAAGAGGTAAAAATATAAGTGGAAACTATTTATTATAGTTTTGCCACCAAGGATTAAAGACACTTATTTGTTCGGAATAAATTCAATTATATCAGATACAGAGCAGCCGAGAATATTACAAAGATCATCAATGGTATTTGTATTAATTCCCTTATTATTTCTAAGTCGTGATCTAGTTATAAGCACTTTTTTTATTATTCTACACTATTACAAAGCTTTAGAACAAGAGAAGCTTTATAAAGGTCTTACAGACATTGTAAATAAGACAAAGAACTTAGAAAATAGGCTTGATGACTATTCCACCGATAAAATAGATGTTTTGAAATATGAGGACATTTATAAGCAAAATGATGATATGGTAGGCTGGATAAAAATTGAAGGTACTAAAATTAACTACCCCGTAATGCAGACTATTGAGCACCCGGACTTCTATTTAAAACATGGTTTTGATAAAAGTTATTCTGATTATGGATGTCCATATATTCAGGCAAATTGTGACGTAAAGAAGCCCTCAGATAACTTGATTATTTATGGTCACAATATGAAAGACGGCTCGATGTTTGCAGGACTGATAAAATTTCAGGATATAAGTTTTTGGGAAAAACACAAAACTATATCCTTTGATACGCCGGCGGGCTCCGGTGTGTATGAGATTGTAGCAGTATTCAAAACCGTTGTATATACAAGTGATACTGACAGCTTTAAGTATTACAACTTTATAGATGCAACAAATGAGGCAGAATTTAATGAGTATATTGAAAAATGTAAAAAGCTTGCTTTGTATGACACAAAGGTAGCGGCAAAATATGGAGATAAATTGATTACTCTCTCAACTTGCGAATATTCCAAAACTAATGGCAGACTGGTTGTTGTTGCAAAGAGAGTGCCCCATACTTAAAAAATCATAATATAAGAGCAAATAATGGTGTGCAATTACAGAGAAACAGTATATACTATGAATAACAAGAATTTAAGAATGCTCCGTTGTTTTTATGGTAGTCGTTTATAGGGTTTATGTAAAAAGTAAACATTATGTTAGGAGAAATACTATGTACAGATATGAACAGATTGACCAAAAGCATATTTACAAAACAAGAGATTTGCGGAATAAGAGCAATGACTTTCATAGGGAAACGTCGGAATACTTTTCTTGTGATTACAGTAGCCTGATTTTTGATATAAAAGAGACGGTTATGGCTTATTGCCTGTCCATCATCGATGGAAATGCCGGATTCAGGGAAAATGTCCTAAAAATGAGGATAGAAACAAGTTGAATATTGTATTGATTAAAAAATTAAAGCACATAGTTTTAAGGGTATATTGCTCTGCAACTAAGTGCTTTTTCTATATAAAAAAGAGGCGTAAACCGCCCCTTTTCTAAACCAAATCATTAATGGTGCCCCCCACTTTTTCTATGGGTACCGTGCCCGTCTGCTTTATTATGTTGTTGACTATTTGTGTGATAATTATGTCCATCTCCGTTATGATGAGAAAAGTAAGTACTTCCATTGTGATCGTGTGTGCCGGTTGTGGTGCAGTTTGAAACCCCACAAAATTCATGATAAGTATGACCGTCATTAACTGTGTGTCCCGCATATGTCTTTCCGTCATGCTGATGTGCTCCGGTTAAATTACAACCATTTACTACGCAGTTAGTGTAAGCTGCACTGGCTTGTGCTTTAAGAGAAGCTGTATTAACGCTGCTTGCACCAAAAGCAGTTGAAGACATGGATGCAATGATTAAGGCCACAGCCATTAAACCTGTAATTTTTTTCATAGGAATAAATCCTCCTTTGTGTTTCTTTTGATTTTGTATATAGATTACGAAACCTATAAGCACAAAATGTAGGGTCTTTTAAGAATTTTAAAAATAATTTTTTGCCCTATGAAATTAAGCATTCGTTTTCGTACTCTATTTAGAGAGGAGGAAGGATTTTGGGTAATATTGAAAAGAGAATTGTGATTGCACAATCTGATAAACAGGCTTTAGATAGCTTAATCTCTGATTATATACCATTTATAAAGAAGCTGATTGCCTCTTCGGATTTGAGCCTAGACTTTGATGATATGCTTAGTATTGCTATGCTTACCTTTAGTAATTGTGTATTACAATATGATGTGGAAAAAGGCAATTTCATTGCATTTGCAACCACAAGTATTAGAAATAGATTGATTGATGAGGTTAGAAAACAGGGGCGCCACGTGGGAAAGGTGATACCTATCTTCGACAACAGTGGGGGTATAGTATCTCAGGCAGAAAATGTTTCCATCCAGCAATATAATATTGAATCTCAACGACAGACATTATCATATGAAATTGAAGAATTATCAGAGGAGCTTTTGCCTTTTGGAATCACTTTTAAAGAACTTCCTAAAATTTGTCCCAAACAAGAACGGTCACGCAATCTTTGCTTTGGGATAGCAAAGTTAATTTTGGCAAATAAACAAATGAAGAACCTACTGTTTCTAAATAGAAGGTTGCCTCAATTGGAGCTATCCAGGCAGCTTGACATATCTGGGAAAACAATAGAAAAGCATCGTAAATATATTATTACACTGTCGGTACTAATGTCAGGGGATTACCCGAGCATTAAAGCTTTTTTACCACAGTACAAGGAGGTGAGATAAATGAAAAAAGGAATTGTTTTTGAAATAGAGGGTGGAAATGCTATCATTATGAAAAATGATGGTGAGTTTGTAAAAGTAGCGGCAAATTCTCAGTGGAGAAAGGGTGATGTTGTTACAATTAAAACAAAAACCATTAATCTTAAACCCATCTCAACCATAGCGGCTTGCTTTTTGATGATTATCTCATTTTCAGCTATTGGGCTTGGTATATACTTTAATGAATCTGCGCTGATTAGTCTTGATGTAAACCCATCCCTTGAGTTATCGGTCAACAGGTTTGATAGGGTAATTGATGCTCGTGCATTGAACGATGAAGGGGATAATATCCTTGAACAGATTAATGTGAAAAACAAGCTACTTGATGACGCAGTATTGACACTCATTGAACAAGGGTTGGGAAAGTACGTGCAAAATAATCCGCTGGTTACATTCACGGTCTACTCGCCTGATATGGAAACTCAGAAGCTTATTATGAGCAATCTACAAGATACGGCAGACAACTATATCTCTGCTCACCATGCAAACGTGCAAGTAGAACTATTATCTGTAGATAAAGAGTTAATAAATGTAGCTCATGAATACAATGTTACAGCAGGCAAATATACTGCGCTTAAAGAATTGCAGAGTGTGTTACCGGGAATGGAAATGGAGAACTACTCTCACCACAGTATTAGCTATATAAAGGAGCAAACCAAATATCACAAAGAGAATCATGACGCTTCAAATACAGTGGAAGGCGGTGCTTGCACACCAAAGGATAATGAGCATGATAGTATGCAGGAACATAATGACTCAGATGAATAGTATCGGTATTATAAAAACAAATATTTATAAATCAGCATTATAAAAACAAATATATATATAAGAAATTAAATCTAAATAGTAAACTCACAGGACGAATCTAAAAATGGTTCGTCCATTTTTGTATCTTGGTTATCCTATGACTACAGGTTTAACTGTATATTTATATAACAATGGCTTCACGTGAAAGTGGGGCATAATAAATTTAGTTATACATTATAATGTTAGATATTGTTTTTTAAAATTAAAATAAGAACAAAAAAATAATTGAGCTTTCTTATAAAAAAGCTATTAAACAGTAAAAAGCTATTAAACAGTAAAAAAAGAATATTTAATTTATAAAAATTATTGACAGTTGAATATGTTTTCAATTATACTTAAGAAAAACAATTGAAAATATATTCAACTATGCTTGAAAAAGGAGAGTAAAATTATGGGACACAATCACAATCATAATCATAAAACATCTTCCTCAAATAGCAATGTTATGATAGCATTCTTATTAAACTTCTCATTTGCTATAATAGAAATTCTGGGAGGTATACTGACAAACAGTACAGCAATTATTTCCGATGCCGTACATGACTTTGGAGACAGTATAGCTCTTGCAACCTCTTTTGTTTTAGAAAGATTGAGTAGAAAAAAGGAATCTGATTCTTATACGTATGGTCTAAAGAGGTTAACACTTATTGGTGCTTTTATTAACATAGCTGTATTAACCTTCGGAACGTACTATGTTCTTACCAATGCAATAGAGGGTTTTATAAATCCTGAACCTATTAAGGCCTCTGGAATGTTGGGGCTTGCCATTCTAGGAATTGCAGTAAACGGAATCTCTGTTTTTAGAATGAAGGGTTCAAAAAATATATTAGATAAATCTGTGTTAATGCATTTAATGGAGGATTTTCTGGGTTGGGTGGCAGTACTTATAGTAAGTCTTGTAATGCTTTATACTGAGTGGTACCGTTTAGACTCCGTCTTATCTTTTATAATTGCCATAATAATCATTAAAAACATTTACAGTAACATAAAAAGTGCCTTGATTATTATGCTTCAAGCAAACCCTGATAAACAGCTGTATTATAAAATAAAGGAAGCAATTCTACAAATCCAAGGGGTGGAGGAGATTATAGAGTGTAATTTCTGGACATTAGATGGTGAAAATCATGTTTTCACAGCAAGAGTTAAGATTAATAACAGTCAAGAATATAATGCAATCCTTCATGCAATAAAAGATATATTGGATGAGAATGAAATCCATAGACATACAATCGAAATGCTATTAAAAGAAGAGGAGGAAGGCTGATTTGGCTAAAAAGAAATGTGATTGTTTGCCTAACGACGAAGCGTTAGTGGAAAAGATTAAGAATGATATGAACAGTCAGGAGGCTATTGAATACTCTAAGTTTTTTAAGGTACTAGGTGATGAAAACCGCATTGGAATTATGCTAATCTTATTTGAAAATGAGGTTACTGTGAATGACATAGCAGTCATATTAGATATGACAAAATCTGCGGTGTCTCACCAACTTAAAATTTTAAAAGAGAATGGTCATGTTAAAAGCAGAAAACAGGGCAAAAATATGTATTACTCTTTAGATGATGAGCATATATTTGATATTTTAAAGCAGGTTAAAAATCATATAATGCATCGAGCAAAGTAATCGCAGACATTTAAGGTAAAACAAAAAACGCTAAATTTTATTAGCTAAACTCAGAACAATTGTTTGCAAATCCTTGACTTAAGCGTGTGAAAATGTTAATATATTTTCACAACTATCAGGAGGGTTACTAATGGAATATGTGATTGACAAAAGCGAAGTACATGCCATCATGGAAAAGAAAAATATAAAGACACAGTCAGAACTAGCAGAGAAATTAGGCGTGACAAAAAATCAATTATCAGTAATATTATCAGCGAAAAGCAACCCTTTAAAGAGTAATTATCAGAAATTGTGTGATGTCCTTGGAGTTGAACCCATGGATATTATGGTTCCGAAGAATAAAATAGAAAAAAATAGGAAAAAGAAGGTTGTATCTGCAAGCAAGCTTGAATATGTTGATGTGAAAAACGTTAGGGCTAATAGGCAGTACAATTCAGTTGAACTATTTGCAGGTGCAGGCGGACTGGCATTAGGACTAGAGCTGGCGGGGTTTCAGGCACAAGGTCTAGTGGAAATTGATAAACATGCGGCACAAACCCTTAGAGAAAACCGACCGAACTGGAATGTTATTGAAGAGGATATAGTAAAAGTATCAGAAAATGGTATTAAAAACTATTTACCAAAGAACTGTAACATCGATTTTGTCTCAGGAGGGTATCCCTGTCAGGCATTCAGTTATGCAGGTCACAAGCTTGGGCTAGAAGATGTAAGAGGAACAATGTTTTTCTATTTTGCTAAAATTATTAAGGATTTGAATCCAAAAGCTTTTCTTGCAGAAAACGTAAAGGGATTAACAACTCATGATAATGGAAAAACTCTAAAAACAATGATTGATATTTATGAGAATATGGGATATAAGGTTACTTGGAATATTTTGAAAGCCAATGATTATGGTGTTGCACAAAAGAGAGAACGAGTAGTGATTATCGGTGTTAGAAACGACATTAATATACAATACCGTTTACCTAAAGAATATGAATATAAACCTGTTTTAAGAGATGCATTAAAGGATGTACCGGAATCCATTGGTGAGAGATATCCGGAGAAGAAGCGTAAGGTTTTGGAACTGGTTCCGGCAGGAGGCTATTGGAGAGATTTACCTGAAGAAATTGCAAAAGAATATATGGGAAAGAGTTATTTTTCAGGCGGTGGCAGAACAGGTATGGCAAGAAGAATTTCGTGGGATGAACCTAGCTTGACATTGACTTGCAGTCCTGCTCAAAAGCAAACAGAAAGGTGTCATCCGGATGAAACCAGGCCTTTCAGCGTCAGAGAATATGCTAGAATTCAAAGCTTTCCGGATCAGTGGCAATTTGCAGGATCCATGGGACAACAGTATAAGCAAATTGGCAATGCAGTTCCCGTAGAATTTGCAAAAGCGGTTGGATTATCCATAATAGAGCTATTAAATAAAGCAGAGGCTTAAGCCTCTGCTTTTTCTATTTCAAGAGCTAATTTTTCTATGACTTCATCCAACAATTCACGGCCGTCATACTCTGCTGCCACTTCATCAATAGCCGAAGTTAATTCGTGGTAAAAGTTGCTGTCACCGGTTAAGCGATACCAAAAATCTTGACCAATATACACGGGGTAATCTTGTTGAATCTTTTTATAGTGTCCGCTAAGTTCGTTACTTTCTCCATAAAAAACACCAACTATTAAATCGTTAAAGCCTATGCTTAGATTGTTGGTTCTGGCTAGGTTTTTTACTCCTATAAAATGGTCAGAAATAGTTTTGACATCATCTTTATTGATAGTATTAGGTCCGGCCTTTATTTGGCAATATTTTTTTCTGCCATCAATAAAATCAATAAATTCAATATCAATTCCCGAGGTAGTAGAGGCATATCCGGATAGAATATCACTGCAAAACTTTTGAAGGTTTGTTCCAAAAGTAGTATTTATGGAAGTGCCTAAAGCCCGTGCGTAAACTAAAGCGGTTGCTTTGCTTTTGGGAGAACTATCACCTAACAAGAAATTTGCTTTATAGTTGTCAAGAAACGGGTTTAAATTAAAAGCCTTTAAATGTTCAAGCTTTAATGTATTTTTTCGATGGTTTTCAGCTATTTCTTCTCTAAAGAACTTTTTCCACTTTTGAATAATATCATTTTTTTGAACTCGTGCGTCCTGAATTTTATATAAGGCATCTCTGCCCAAACGCTTATATAATATAAATTCCGATTCATTTAAACCGAGAATATTGTAATCAAAATCATCTACACCTATTAAAGCGGCCTTATTAGAAAATTCGTCATAAGATATTTCATTGTCTATATATTTATCAAAAAAAGTTTTGTCCATTATTATGCTCCTCAATCTAAATGAATAAAATATATACATTAATTTAAATGAATAAAACATATTATTAATCTAAATTAATTTAAATAAATATAAATGAATATAATATATACATTATACGGTATGAATGAGAAAAAGTAAAATATGGAGTATGACACGCTTTTATTGATAAATATTAATATTTAAGAGTGTTTAATATTTTACCTACTTTTTGCAAGAATATCTTTATCATAAATACACAAGATAAAATCATAATAAAAAACAGAAAGGATATATACACATGAATTTTGCAGATATTTCATCAAAGGACGTTGAAGCTATAAATGGTGTACAAAACAAGATTAAAACAAAAGAAGGCAAAGAAGTTGTTTTGGTAGCCTATGAGAAAAAATAAAATTAAATATTAGTAATAATGACAGCTAGCAATATAAGACTAGCTGTCATTGTGTTTATAAGTCAATTCTATTGAGATAATCTCCGTTCATAAAGCTAATTATGTTTGCGTATGCAATATCAATAAGCAACTGCCGTGTTTCTAATGGCATCCATGCATGGTGTGGTGTGATATAACAATTTGGGCATTCAATCAGGGGACATAATATGTCTTTCCTTGGAGGCTCTGTTTTCATCACGTCAACACCGGCTGCCGCAAGCTTACCCTTGTTTAAGGCAGCTGCTAAGGCCATCTCATCTATAAGTGCACCCCGTGCAGTATTTATCAAAATTGCTCCATCTTTCATTTTAGATATAAAGTCTTCGTTTACAAAACCTATGTTATCCGGTGTAAGTGGGCAGTGCAGACTAACCACATCTGCCGTAATAGCATATTCAGGATCTTCACTATAGGGGATGACTCTCATTCCTAGAGCCTCTGCAATTTCTCCGACTTTCTTTCCTATATTACCAAAACCAATTATGCCGATACTTTTACCCGCTAACAAAGAAAGTGGCTTAATGCAAAAACAATCATCGGGGCAGTTATACCATTTTCCGGCATGAACGGCTGCACTGTGAAGTGCCACTTGATTTGTTATTTCCAGCAAAAGAGCTATAGTGTGCTGGGCTACGGCTTCAGTTGAATAACAAGGGGTATTGCATATTGCCACCCCCTTAGCCTTTGCGTACTCAACATCAATATTATTGAATCCTGTGGCCAGTAACGTAACTAATTTTAATCTGGGTAACTGTTTCATAATATTGGATGTAAGTTTGACCCCGTTGACAATAAGTATGTCAGCATCTATTGAACGAGGAACGATTTGGGCAGGGGAGGTTCTATCATAGACCGTAAGCTGTCCAAGACTTTTTATTTTATCCCAATATAAATCTCCCGGATTAGTGGTATACCCGTCTAATACTACTATTTTCATATATAATGCTCCTTTATAATGTTTGATAGTATAAACCCTGAGGCTTAATATGAATTGGCTTATGTGACTAAATACATTAAAGAGCAATTAACGTGCCAAAGTATCAAAAAAATAAATAACTTGATTTATAATGTTATAATCCAAAACAACAAATGTAAAAGTTGTGACAAGGCATTGGAAACGCTATGTTTTAATAAAAGAAAATAAGAAGAAAAATAAGAAGATAAGAATAAAGAACGATTAGGGGTTATGTAATAAAGACTATTTTATGATTTGTAAAAGGCAAAAGTATTAAGATTATAATAAAACAAAATTTTATATTAATATTTTAATAACCCAAATTTTTATATAGTATTTTAATAACCCAATAAATTATATGGCAAAATATTTTTTAATAAAACACAAAAAATATTATGGAACAAATATAACTAGAATCATATACTACAAAATATAAAGAAGTTATATATTATTATAAAATAATGTATATATTTAATAAAACTTTGAAAACCCTTTATAATAAATTTATGTTTATATTTTAAGCCTTATATGGTAAAATAATAATGTTATGGAGGGTGTTTCATGAGTGAAAATGAAAGAATAATTACGAACATTAATGCTACTATGAGCATGGAAAATATGCCACTCATGGAAGCGGATAAAGAAAGGATAAGAGGCTGCCTAGAAGGAAAAGTTTCTTTCCAAAATGCAATAGAACAGTTAGTTGAGAAGTATATGAATAGATAGGTATATGATATGGATAATTTATACTACTATGAGTATGAAAAAGATGACTTTTATTGCTATCCCAACTCATATGTGTTAAAGAATAAATTAAATATAACAGATATTGATGAATTGAAGCAAGCAGAAAGGGAGATTACCTCTTTGAGAGCCGCTCAATTGGTTGTTGAACCCATTATGGGGGAGTTCGACTTTAACCACCTGCAACGTATTCATGCTTTTTTGTTTGGGGATATATATGAATGGGCAGGAAAACCCCGCAATGTTGATATATCTAAAGGAAACAAGTTTTGCCTATATCAATACATTAATGAACAAATGTCTCGAATTTTTCAGGAGCTAAGGGAAGAAAACTATTTAAAAGGATTGGCTTTTGAACATCTAGCTAAAAGATTAGCATATTACCTGGGTGAGATAAATGCCATACACCCTTTTAGAGAGGGAAACGGAAGAACCCAGAGAATTTTTATTGAGGAATTAGCCGGAAGCCTTGGCTATAACATTGACTGGTATAAAATATCCAAGGATGAAATGCTGGAAGCAAGTTTAACTACCTTCAAAAAGGAGTATGGACTAATGGAGACCTTAATGAAAAATGTTTTAACAATAAAATAATTAATAAAAATAATTTAAGCCATCTAAGTTCTATAGATTTAGGTGGCTGTTTTTAAATTATTCCAAAGCATTATATAATTTAATTCCTTGAACTTTGATTTACGCCCGGAGGTGAGAATATGATTTTAGATATATATGAAAAATGTAATGATAATGATAAATGCATAGGTCGCTGGGAGAGGTGGGAACCACACAGGCAAAACATAAACAAAGCTTTGTTTGAGAATATTTTAAAAAGAGACAAGCTTCAAAACGCATTGATTTTGGGTGCTGGAAGATGTGATGACATGGATCTTAAATTTTTACTGGATAATATCAAGCATATTACCTTAGTAGATTATGATTACAAGAGCATGGAGGATGCAATTGAAAGACAAGGACTAACAGCCGATGAAAAACAAAGGATTACGCTTAAGGGCCAAATAGAGTTCACAGGATTTTACAACGGCGATAATATAGATATAATAACAAAGGCTATGGAGAAAAATGAAGAGGAAAAAAAGCTGGTTTCAGATATTATAAACTATATTGAAAACATTAATCATGACCTATGTAGCCTGCTTGGAGATGAAAAGTACCAACTTGTAATTTCAGGGGCAGTACATTCACAACTAATCGTACCTTTTTTAGAGCTTGCTAAAGCTGATAAGAAATACATGGATGAAATTCTTAGATATATAGGGCATATTGCAAATATTTTTGCTGAAAAGCTAAATGAGAACTTATTAAGGCTAGTGCAAGATGAGCATTATTTACTCTCCTACTTTGATGTTATGGAGATGTCGGATAGAAATAATACAATGATATTTTGCAGTTTATTAAATGGCTTATTGCTACAAGGAGAATATGGGAAGATAGAGGAATTATTATCAAGAAATAGTGGAGTAGCAGGAGCCAGACATGGCTGTAACCATTTGAAACAGTTAGCTGGGCAAGAAAACTACAGTGAAAATGCGTGGATTTGGAATTACCGTGACGATAAAAAGTATTATGTAAAATGCGTTTCTGTTAAGAAAACAGTTGACCATAATTAAAAGACCCCACAGGTTCAGAAGATTTTAGAACTTGTGGGGTCTTTTTTTAGTTACATGAATACTTTATCATTCTTAAAATTCTATGTTGCTTCCTGCAATTCCATATTTTAATGAAATGGGATTTTGGAAAAAAGGAAGCTGTGGAGGATTAAATGTAAAAATAAAAAAACATATAAGCAGGCCTATGATTCCCAGAAGACCTATAAAAGAATATATGGGATTTACAAAACAATCAGTTTGAAGGAATATATAGGTAAATAAATATGACGATAATACACCAAGTATAAAAATCAATATATCAGCCCAGAGGAAATTTTGACCTAAAATTCCTGAATAAGTATAAAAAGCGGCGACTATAACAACCATTCCTAACAACATGGAGCAAAATTTGATTATTATAAAGTTGGGATATTCATTTCCATAAGCAAAAAATTCCAGTATAAAGAATAAAAACATTGGAATGAAAAGCAGCTTTAAATGCTCCCATGTGCTTTCGTTAACAGCGCTGAATATTCCCACAAGAGGATTGTTATCAGACCATTCATATGTAAAGTGTAAAAGCGAACCAAACAAAATGGTAAAGATTAGTCCGGCAATTTGCCAAGATTTAATGTTCAAAAAATCCCTCCTTTAACCTTTATTAAATTGTAGATATAGTTACTATCCAAAGCATTTTTTATAAGCAATATAAAGCCTTATGCCGGCAGCAACAAGAACTAAAAGTGCGGCATCATAACTGAGATAGTTTAGGTATTGTGTAAGACAATCGTCCACTGGAGTTGTTGCTTTTTCCAAAGATAGAAGATAGAAGTAAATTAGAGCCAAAAACACAAGGAATGTTGATGTGAGATTCATAGCGCTAGTATTTGGAAGCTTTTCACAGCATTTCTCATTTCCTTTGCCTAAAGCACCGCAGAGTAACTTTTTTTCTTCAATGGAAGTTGAGCAATATATAATAAAAACTGCAATAAGGATGATAAGTATGTATACCTTACTTTCTTCATAGACATTTAGGTATTGCTTTAGTTCTTCAGTAATAGGCTCCGAAGTTTGAGAGTTATTTTTACTCATGGTATACTCCTTTATATTCTAATATGCCAACATGGTCGAGCATATTCCATACGAATTCTATTTATAGGTAAGTCTAAACCGATAAAAGTGCCAATAAATAACCAAAACACAACCAAAAGATAAGTATTTGATAACTGTTAAATATTTTAGTACCCAGTATTAGAATATGTGGATATTGAAAGAAATTGACAGTATTTTTAATGCATAAAATAATTTGGTCATCCCTAAGATTGAAAATGCGAGATTAAAAAATACGAACATGAGACTAAAAAATACAAACATGAAACGAAAGGGTTAATATCTATAAAGGAATATTCCCTTTTATATGGACAAGTGTTAAAATAAGAAATATTAGCAATGTATACCATAAAACTATTTATAAAGAGAAGATGACTGGAGGAAAAAATGGCTATTGAAAAGTGTAGAGAGTATTTTAAACAATTTAATATTGAAGAACGAATTTTAGAATTTGAGGTTTCTAGTGCAACTGTGGAATTAGCTGCAATTGCGGCGGGATGTGAGCCTGAAAGAATAGCAAAAACAATGTCCTTTAAGGTTGATGAGAAACCTATTTTAATTGTTATGGCAGGAGATGCTAAGATTGATAATTCAAAGTATAAGGGACAGTTTAAAACCAAGGCTAAGATGCTTGACTTTGAAGAGGTGGAGCAGAACATCGGGCATGGTGTTGGGGGTGTTTGCCCATTTGGTATTAATGAAGGCGTTACTGTATATTTAGATGAATCCTTAAAGAGATTTGAAACCGTATTCCCTGCGTGTGGAAGTAGCAATAGTGCTATAGAATTGACAATACCAGAGCTTGAAAAGTATTCCAATTATGTGGGGTGGGTAGATGTTTGCAAAAACTGGAACTAACAACTTAACTGAGGGCAATATTTCAAAACAATTATTTCAGTTTGCTATGCCGTTACTGTTAGGAAATATGCTACAGCAAGTATATTTTATTGCAGACTCAATAATAGTAGGGCGATGTATAGGCAGCACTGCTTTAGCGGCTGTTGGTGCGGCAACGGCAATTACCATATTAATGGTCAACTTTTTCTTGGGAATGGCAGGTGGAGCAGGGATTATCCTGGCTCAATATGTGGGCGCAGGGGACAACAGAAGATTAGGTCAGACAATTTATTCAGCAACCATATTTACGCTTTTATTTGGTACTTTATGCTCGATAATCGGTGCCATATTTACACCGGAATTCCTTAAAATGATGGATACTCCGTCCAATGTTTTTGATCAGGCGGACAAATACCTAACATATTGCTTCATAGGAATGCTACCAATGTTAATTTATAATATGGGTGCTGCTTGCTTACAAGCAATGGGAGATTCAAAGACACCACTATATTTTTTGTGTATAGCTAGTGTTATAAATGTGGTTTTAGACTTATTCTTTATTCAAGTTATTGGAATGGACGTGGAAGGTACAGCAATTGCTACTTGCATAGCACAGCTGATTGCGGCTATTCTAGTGGGCATAACACTCTTTAAAAAAATAAAAAAAATAAAAGCCCCTATTGAAGAAGGCGCCATAGAGGAGATTCAAAATAAAGAAAAAGTATTATTAGGCATATTCAAGAAAATGGTGGTATTAGGACTACCAATAGGAATGCAGAGCGTTGTAATTAATTTATCTAATATAGTTGTTCAAAGCCATATCAACAGTTTAGGTTCGGATGTTATGGCGGCATGGAGTGCCTTTTGCAGACTTGATGGATTTATTATCTTACCTTTCCTAAGCTTTGGAATAGCAGTAATGACTTTTACCGGACAGAATTATGGTGCAAAAAAAGCCGACCGAATCTTCGGTGGTGTAAAAGTAGGAATGATTATGAGCTGTGCGTTTACAATTGGGGTTGGAATTGTAATTATTATTTTTGCAAAGCCTTGCTTTTCAATTTTTACAGATTCAGCAATCGTAATTGAGTATGCTTGTGAAATGGTGTACTTTATGGTACCGCTATACTCTTTATTGGCGGCAACAAGAATATATATAGGAGTGATTTCCGGCATGGGAAATTCCATAACACCAATGATTATAACCATCGTATTTATGTGTGTCTTTAGAGTGATTTTTTTGCCGCTGGCGGCACAAATGATAGGCAGAAATCTAATGGTAGTTTACTATACCTATTGGATATCCTGGGTTCTAAGCTTAGTAAGCATTATGGCATACTATTATATTAAAATGAAAAGCAAAATAAATGATTTGTCAAAACAATACTGAATTTTCCAAATGTCGAACATAATTCCTTTCTAAATAGTCAGAATAGTGATACAATCAAAAGTGGGAGCATTATATACCTTGTATGGAATAATAGAATTTTTTTTGTATTTACTTAGAGTTTTTTAGGAAAGAAGGAATGAACGATGAAAAGTATTAGAACAAAAATTTTTGTAATGGTCGGGGGTGTAGCAATATTAGCCATGCTTATTTCATCAGTTATGATCATTAACAAAGTGATGGATATTGTAATGGAAGATGAGGATAATATAGCAGACATTACTACTAAATCAGTAACGGCTCAAATTGATGAATATTTTACAAGGTATATTACGATTACGAAACAGATGGCTATAGATGATAATGTTCGCCAAACATTATCCACTGTGACATCTAGAGAAAACTATAAACAGATGCCTACATATTTTGGTGCATACAATATGCTTAGAGACACAATGCAAACTGATACAAAAAATATTTTATCAGCTTTTATTGCCTCTGCAAATACAGATGTAGCTTTTGACGGTGGCGTGTGGCTATCAGATCCCGGGTTTGACTTAAAATCAAGAAGCTATTGGTTTGAAAATCAGGAGGATATTGATAGGGGATATATCATAACAGAACCATATCAAGATGTTGATACAGGGAATATGGTTATTACGGTTTCCATTCCTGTTTATGATATGCAAGGGAATAATATTGTTGGTATTGCAGGTATTGATGTTACCATTGATGATTTAAGCGATATGGTAGTAAATGCGGAGACCTCTTATGCAGAAGATGGTGCCCATATCATGCTTGTTTCGGAAAACAATGAAGTTTTAGCAAGTAAAAATAAGGAACTTATATTAAAGAAGGTAAGTGAAATTGGGTTTGGTGAAAATGTTATTAACGAATTAACAGCACCAAAATCAAAGGTCTTCGAATTTGAGGATAATGGCGATAAATACTTTGGAATGGTAAAATCCACAAGGGATGTAAAATGGAAAGTACTTTTAGCAGTAAAGGAAAACCAGTTTATGAAAGCTGCCAATGATACCAAAAGAAGCATAGTGTTTGTATATGCGGCTTCCATAGTACTGCTTATCCTTGCGGTTATGGTAGTTTCTAATGGAATTGTAGCACCACTTAGAAAACTAACAAAAGTTACAGACGAGCTGGCAAAGGGAAACCTAGATACAGAAGTAGAAATAAAATCTTCTGATGAGACAGGAAAACTGGCGGATTCCATGAGAAGCCTTGTTGTAAGGCTAAGACAGTACATAGATTATATTGATGAAGTATCCTTGTCACTTGATGAATTTGCCGCAGGCAGACTTGATATTAATTTAAAGCATTCATATGATGGAGAATTTGCAAAAATAAAGAACTCCATGTTACAGGTTTCAAATGTATTTAAAACTACAATAGGTCAAATTGTTGAAACCTCAGAAAAAGTAGCAAGTGGTTCCGGTGAAATCGCCAATGCGGCGCAAATGCTTGCTCAAGGTGCTACTAATCAGGCAAGCACTACACAAGAACTAACAGCAACCATTAATGAACTTTCAGAAAGAGTCAGTTTAAATGCCAATAGTGCAATCAGTGCTTCCCAGCAGGTAAAGACGGTTGGAGCGGCAGCAGACCAAAGTAACTTGCAAATGAGGGAAATGATGACAGCAATAGCTGAAATAAATGACAAATCTGCTGAGATTGGAAAGATAATCAAAGTAATTGAAGATATAGCTTTCCAAACCAATATATTAGCATTAAATGCGGCAGTAGAGGCGGCAAGAGCAGGATCGGCAGGAAAGGGCTTCGCCGTAGTTGCAGATGAAGTAAGAAATCTTGCAAGCAAATCAGCAGAAGCCGCAAAGAATACAACACACCTTATCGAAGAAAGTATAAGGGCAGTAGAAAATGGTACGGCAATAGCAAATAAAACAGGGGAAAGACTGGGAGAGGTTATTGAAGGAGTTTCAGAGACAGTAAGACTGATAAATGAAATTTCAGAAGCATCCGTTGGTCAGGCAAGTGCATTAAAGCAAACCCTTGAGGGTGTAGAACAAATAAGCTTTGTAGTTCAGACAAATGCGGCAACAGCGGAAGAAAGCTCTGCGGCAAGTGATGAACTTTCAAAGCAGGCCAATGCTCTTCAGGAAGTTGCAACTCGTTTTAAGTTGTAGGATGCTCCCTGTGGTTTTACCTACGGAATCCTTCGACTAAATTCGACAAAAAACTTGCAAAAAACACAACAAACGTCAAATTGTAAAATTAAAAGTAAATAAAAGTAAAATTTTGCCCCGATAAAAGACAAATATTGGGGCTTTTTACTGGATTTTTGTAATTTGTGGTGGTAAAATAATTGCGTTGATTTGTTTATTTATGTTGAAGGGTACGTAGTGTATCTTACTTGAAGGGAGAAAAGAAAAGGAAATGAAGAGTCTAAAAACCAAGATTATGGTAACAATAGGGGGAGTTGTCATACTAGCTATGATTGTTTCTGCTTGTGTTATGATAAGCACATTGACTAAGACCGCAATTGAAAATGAAGAGTATATTTCTAAATTATCAACTGAAGCTGTGACATCACAGATTGATGAATATTTTTCTAAATATATTTCAGTTGCAGAGCAAATTTCATGTAATGGGGAAATGAAAAGGTTGGTAACAAATGTAACTACCACAGAAGGTTTAGAATCAAATCCACTATATAAAGACTGTTTTGAAACATTAAAACGAATAACAGAAAATGACAGTGAAAGTATTCTATCCGCGTATATTGCAACCGCTTATACTAATGTTGGTTTGGATGGAGCAGGTTGGATTCCAGACTCTACGTTTGACTTAAAGACTAGAGAATATTGGTTTGATAGTCAAGAGAAGATTGACAGGGGATACGTAATAACAGAGCCATATAAGGATTCTGATACGGGAAATATGATTATTACAATTGCAGTACCGCTATACGATACAGGTGACAATAACTTGGTTGGGGTAGCTGCTATAGATGTAACTATAAATGATTTAAGCGAGATGGTTATTAATTCTACAAGTAATTATGACAATGCTTACAAAATAATGGTTTCAGACCAAGGCTATGTGCTTGCCAGCCGTAACGAAAGTGATTTACTTAAAAAGGTAGATGAACTTGGCTTTGAAAAAAGTATGGTAGACGAAATAACAAATACTCAAGGCAAGGTTATACAGTTTAAGGATAATGGAGAAGCGTGCTTTGGGCTTGTAAAAGCAACTAGAGATGCAGGCTGGAAGGTAGCTTATGTTATTCCGGAAAAAGAATTTATGAAAGTTACAAATGAAACAAAGAGAAATATTATCTTTATTTATACAGTAGCAATTGTTCTTTTATATATTGTAATGGCTTTAGTAACAAAAAGTGTGGTGGCACCTCTTAAAAAGCTTACAGAAGTAACTGACCAATTGGCAAAGGGTAACCTTGATACCGAAGTAAAAATAAAGTCTGCGGATGAAACAGGACAGCTGGCTGATTCCATGAGAAGTCTTGTAGTAAGGCTAAGACAATACATAGACTATATTGATGAAGTTTCTGCGGCGCTTGATGAATTTGCAGAAGGTGGTTTGGACATAAATTTAAAACAATCATACGATGGGGAATTCGCAAAAATAAAGAACTCTATGATGCAGGTTTCAAATGTGTTCAAGGGTACAATAGGTCAGATTGTTGAAACTTCAGAAAGAGTGGCAAGTGGTTCCGGTGAAATTGCCAATGCGGCGCAAATGCTTGCTCAGGGAGCTACAAACCAAGCAAGTACCACAGAGGAACTGACAGCAACAATTAATGAGCTTTCAGAAAGAGTTAGTTTAAATGCTAATAGCGCAATCAGTGCTTCCCAGCAGGTAAAAACTGTTGGAGCGGCAGCAGATCAAAGTAATGTACAAATGAAAGAAATGATGGCTGCAATAGCAGAGATAAATGATAAATCTGCCGAGATAGGAAAGATTATCAAAGTAATTGAAGATATAGCTTTCCAAACCAATATATTAGCATTAAATGCAGCAGTAGAGGCAGCAAGAGCAGGATCGGCAGGAAAGGGCTTTGCTGTAGTTGCTGATGAAGTAAGAAATCTTGCAAGCAAATCAGCAGAAGCCGCAAAGAATACAACACACCTTATTGAAGAGAGTATAAGGGCAGTAGAAAACGGCACAGAGATTGCAAATAAGACAGGGGAAAGACTGGGAGAGGTTATTGAAGGAGTTTCAGAAACAGTAAGACTGATAAATGAAATTTCAGAAGCATCCGTTGGTCAGGCAAGTGCATTAAAGCAAACTCTTGAGGGCGTAGAGCAGATAAGCTCTGTAGTTCAGACAAATGCGGCAACAGCGGAAGAAAGCTCTGCGGCAAGTGATGAACTTTCAAAGCAGGCCAATGCTCTTCAATCCGTAGCATCTCAGTTTAAAATATAATTGTGAAATAAGAAGAAAATGAGAAGCTAATATAAAAACTAAAAGGTTATGTAAACTGCCTCTATGGTCTAGTGCCAAATAGAGGCAGTTTTTATTAATTAATAGCTTGAGACTAAAGGGTCTTAAGTGATTTCCAAAGTGATTTAGTGATTCCAAAGGGTCTTAAGTGATTTTCAAAGAGCCTAAAAGAAATACTTAGATAAAAAGACTTAAATTTAGTAAATACATTAAAATTAATAAAATAATGAATTATATTTACCCATAATAAAAAAAATGATACAATTATTTGTATCTGATAAGTATATAACAAACATATATTAATTAGGTGTGAGTATATAATTACATTAGACATAGGTAATTACGTATGTATCATTTGCCAAGAACTGAGAATAACTAAATATAGTGTAACTAATATTACAGTTTTATTATATTAGTTAGATATCTATAAAGCTAAATATCTATAAAAGCTAATTATCTATATTGGGTATTAATTATATAAGATAGATATTTAAATTGTTCAAAGACTTACTGGCATTAACGTATGTTAAGACGTCTGCTTAATTAAAATTATTTTAGAATTCAGGTAAAACTCATATGACAGAAAAAAATAATAAACCCATAGCTTTTTTTGATTCGGGAGTCGGCGGAATTAGTGTGCTTAATGAAGCAATAAAGATGATGCCAAATGAGAATTATATATATTTTGGAGATTCAAAGAATGCTCCATATGGAATAAAATCTACTTCTGATGTAAAAAAGCTAACGGAAAAAAATATAGGATTTCTAATTGAAAAGGGTGTAAAAGCTGTGGTTATTGCTTGTAATACGGCAACCAGCGCTTCCGCGGAATATTTAAGGGGTAAATACAAAGAAATTCCCATAATAGGCGTGGAACCGGCTCTAAAGCCGGCGGCACTTTCTCACCCGGGAGAAAAAGTTCTTGTGATGGCTACCCCAATGACTTTAGCGGAAAAGAAGTTTAAGACATTAATGAGGGAATACAGTGATACGGCAGATATTATACCGGTGCCATGCGGCGGTTTGATGGAGTTTGTTGAGGCAGGTATTCTTGACGGTGAAGAAATAGAAGAATTCTTGAATGAAGTATTGACACAAGAGATTAAAGAGGGGACAACTGCCATAGTATTAGGCTGTACCCACTATCCATTTATAAAGGAAAGCATTTCAAAGGTGATGGGTCATCATGTACAGATTTACGATGGGGGCTTAGGAACTGCAACTCAGCTTAAAAGAAGGTTGATGAGGTGTGGGCTTTTGTCTGCCAGTAATAAAAGAGGTAGTATAGATGTAATAAATTCTCTGGATGATGAGAAGATATTAAAACTTTCAGAAAAACTTATATATAGGGAGGATTTGTAATGGATAATAAAACAGATAAAAAAGACAGACCTTATTGGGAAGGAAAAGAATATTCTTTTTTTAATCATAGCAAATGCGAGTATTTTCCTTGCCACAAAACTGATAAGCCGGAGGAGTTTAACTGCTTATTTTGCTACTGCCCATTATATGCTTTAAAGGACAAGTGTGGTGGGAATTTCAGATATACAGAAGATGGTATAAAAGATTGCAGTCAATGTAAGTTACCTCATGTGAAAAGTAATTATGGCTATATAATGCAAAAGTTTTCTGATTTGGTAGAAATAACTAAGCTATAGGAGCTTAAGAATATATTTTATGAAAGAGTATATGAACAGGAAAGTGCTGTCCACACAAACTAGCTGTATAAGAAGCTTTGCTGAGTGGGCAGCAGGTATTGATGATTGTATAGGACTTACTTTGGGAGAGCCTGACTTTGATACTCCCAAAGAAATACGGGAAGCTGCAAAACACGCTTTAGATTGCAGCTTTACTCACTATCCTCCCGGTGCGGGAGTTTTTTCATTGAGAGACAAACTTTCAAAATTTGAATATACAAATAAAGGGCTAGAATACACTCCGCAAGAGATTATCATAACCAATGGTGCAACAGAGGCAGTTGCTTCAGTATTAAAAGCAATACTAAACCCCGGTGATGAAGTGATTATCTTTACGCCGGCATTTGGATTATATAGAGCACTTACAGAGCTATATGGGGGTCGTTGTGTTGCCATAGACACAGCAGACCATGACTTTGACATTTCCGGAGATAAACTTAGGGCAGCTATCTCTGATAAAACAAAGTGTATTGTTTTAAACTATCCAAATAATCCTACCGGTGCTACAATGAGTCGTAGCACTGCGGATATGCTTTACGAAATTGTTAAGGATAAAAACATTTTTATCCTTTGTGATGAAGTATATGATACTTTGGTATATGATGAAAATCATGTCAGCTTTGCTACCTATGCAGAGCTTAGAGAAAAATTGATTATAGTTCAAAGCTTCTCTAAACCATATGCTATGACAGGGTGGAGAATTGGATATATTATGGCTGATTTACCCATAGTAAATGAAATATTTAAATGCCATCAATATACGGTATCAGGAGTTTCGCACTTTAGCCAAATAGCCTGTTTAAAAGCACTGGAAAGCGACGTTGATTATATGAGAGACAGCTATAAGGAACGCTCAGAGTTTGTTTATAAAAGGTTAGTGGAAATGGGATTTGAAGTGATGAAACCAAGGGGCACCTTTTATATTTTCCCATCCACCAGAAAATTTTCAAATAGCTCCATGGAGTTTTGTCATGATTTGGCACTTAAAGAAAAAGTCGTTATAATCCCAGCCGAATGTTTTGAAAACCAAGGTTACGCTAGAATTTCTTGCTGCTATAATCAAAGGATATTAGATGAAGCTATGAATCGCATTGAGAGATTTGTAAGGGGATAGTTGTCACATTATTATACACAATACAAGAAAAGCATTCTTTTTCAAAGGAAAAATTAAATATTAATTGAAAAAATGTTGACTTATAGGTAAAAAAAATATAAAATAAGTCTGCATTATGTGCAAATAAATTTTAAATGTCAAAAATCATTAGGTTGATTTTTTTCATAAACAAACGAGTGCAGGCTGGGAGTGACCGGCCGTGGCTCGCAACGTTATATTTTGAGTTGCCGAAAGTGATTGACATAGATGTCAATTTTAGTAGGTAAGGAGGTAAAAATGAAATCATTTATTGCAAAGCCTCATGAAGTGGAGCACAAATGGTATGTGATCGACGCTGAGGGTAAGACTCTTGGTAGACTTGCATCTGAAGTTGCTGCAATTCTTAGAGGTAAGAAAAAGCCAATCTACACACCACACGTTGATTGTGGAGACTATGTTATCGTAATCAATGCTGAAAAGGTAGAAGTAACAGGTAAGAAGAGAAAAGAAAAAATCTACAAGAGACATACTGGATATCCAGGTGGTCTTAGAGAAATAACTTTTGAAAAGTTACAGGCTAAGAAACCAGACGAAATAATCAGACATGCGGTAAAAGGCATGATGCCAAACGGTAAGCTTGGTAGACAAATGTACAAAAAACTAAAGGTTTATGCTGGTCCTAACCATGACCATGGCGCTCAAAAACCTGAAGTTTGGGAATTTTAGGAAGGGGAGGAATTAAGCAATGGCAAACATTCAATATCAAGGAACAGGAAGAAGAAAATCTTCAGTTGCTAGAGTTAGATTAATCCCTGGAAAAGGTGACATTAAGGTTAACAAGAAGCCGCTTGAAGAATATTTTGGAATGGAAATCGTTAAGAGAGAAGTTAGAAGACCTTTTGAAGTTGCAGGCTGTGAAGGTAAGTTTGACGTAATCGCTACTGTACATGGTGGTGGTTTCACAGGTCAAGCTGGAGCTTTAAGACATGGTATTTCTAGAGCACTTTGCGTAGCTGATAAAGAAGCTTTCAGAGCTCCTCTTAAGGCTGCAGGTTTCTTAACAAGAGACCCTCGTATGAAGGAAAGAAAGAAGTATGGTTTAAAGAAGGCAAGAAGAGCTTCTCAGTTCTCAAAGCGTTAATATTAAACCGACTAACAAAGCATGTAGAAACCCCACGATTGTTGAAATTGTGGGGTTTTTAAATTTGTAGAACAATTTGCAATAGCTTAAAATCGCACACTTTTTTTGCGGTAACTAACAAGAAACTAACAAGTAACTAACACTTGATTAATTCAATATTTTGCTTTAATTCTTCTATTGTTTTATGTGTGTATACCTTTTCTCTTGTGCCTTTACCTGCATGACCAATTATTTTATCAAGACATATTTTATTTGCTCCAGCGGAATCCATCAAGGATATAAAGGTATGCCTTGCTTCATGTGGTAAATGCTCCATACCTAATGCCTCCATGAATTGGTCAAAATAGGAATCTCTATAATTGGCATAGGTAAACGGTTTTCCATCAGGATAGGTTATAAGGTATTTGTGCCCATTATTATAGTATTTTTCTATAAAAGGTTTTATTTTAGAGTGTATAGGTATGATTCTATCTATACCTGCAAAAGTTTTATTTCCACCACGCATAACATTATTTTCTAAATCAATATTTTCAGTCTCGAGGTCTAACATCTCACCAATTCGCATTCCTGAATATATAAGTATTAAAACAGTATCAAGATATTCTAAATTATCTTCATGTGTCCATAAAAGTTTTATTTCATCCGCTGTAAACGGAGTCTTACCTTTTACATTTTCATCATCTCCAATATCTAGAAACTTAGCATAGTTTTTATTTACAACATCCATTTCTAGAGCAAGTTTATACATAGCACTATAAGTGACCTTATATTTTTTCCTTGTAGCGTACCCACCTTTGTCAATAGCATCTATAATCTTTTGCATATGTGGTTTACGAATATCCTTAAATGAAAGCTTGTGCAATTCTTCAGATGCCTTATAAGTAATGTTATAAGATTTCTTACTTGAATCAGACAAATTTTGAAAATATTTTGCTGAAGTCATTTGTTTATATATCTCGGCAAATGTTATTTTTGCAGTATCAATATCGTATGGACTTGAGTTATAAAGGCTTAAAGCTTCAAGGGCTTTTGCTCTAGTCTCGTAATAACCTAAAGTAGCATAATTCTGTTTTAGCTTTCCAGTTTCTTCGTTTAAATCCCAGCTTATAGTTTTCCTAACTATCCAGGGCTTTCTTCTTTTACCTGATAACTTATATACAGTTCCAAATCCATTTGGTAGTTTCATATTGTATTTCCTCCTAGTTTTGGGCATAAAAATACCCTTAATTGACTTTTAAGGGTGGCAATGATACAATATGTTTGCGAGACGGTTTGTATCATTACAACCGTATACATTAGCTCCGTAGTGATACGGGGCTTTTGTTTTTGTTATTTTTGTTTCAAGTTATCTTGCATAGTATCCATCTTTATTTGCATTTCATTTACTTTTTTTAGTATTTCATTACTTTGTTGTCTTATCTCATCAATACCCCAACTTTTTCTAATGTAAGATATAATAAACCTTACAATCAGCACTAAAATTATAATGTAAACTATTAATGGCAATAATTGAAAAAATACGCTCATAAAATTAATCTCTCTTTCTTTAATAAATTTTTATTACCCAACATGCCTTAACTTCTCTAAAAAATCCACACTATACATATTATCAAAATCTCTATTGTTAATATGCTCAATCTCATGGTCATACGCTGCCACTTGCATTTCATTACTTAGCCTAGCATTAATAAATATGGTGTAACTATCATCACTGTTATATATAGTAAAACCTCTGACAGCAACAGGCATATTGATAAGCTGTACTTGTATATATTCCAATTATTCATCACCCTTTAATCTTTTTACCATATCTATAACTAATTGAATGTCATTTTTACTTACTTTTCTTGATGCATCAAATAACATTCGTAAATCTTTGTCTTCATATATCTCCTGTGCTATTTCAGCCGCTTCATTGTCTAAGTAGTAAGAATTATTCTCTTCCCACTCAAATAGATCATTAGGTTTAACCTTGTATATCTTACAGAGCAATGCAATGTTGTCTACATCAGGACGGCTGACTCCGTTTTCCCAGTTAGAAATAGTTTTTTTCTTTATCCCACTTTTATATTCAACTTCTTCCTGAGTTAAATTTGCATTTTTTCTTGCTTCTTTTAATTTATCATTAATTCCCATTGTTTTCACCTCTTACTATATATAATACCTAAAAATCTTGGAATGTCAAGAATAAAAATTCCAAAAATATTGGATAAAAATATTGACATCCAAAGATATTGGAGTTATCATTAAGAAAAAATCCAAGAAAATTAGATTAAAACGCAATATCTTGTTTATAGGAAAGGAGGACAATACAAAATGACGGTTGCAGAAAAAATTAAATTAATAATACAAGCCGAAGGTTATAAGCAATATGCAGTAGCTAAAAAAGTTGGGATGTCAGAAAAAATGTTCAATGCACTGCTTAACGGCAGAAAAACATTTGATGTTAAATACCTGTTACCTATTTGTAAGGCAATAGGTAAATCACCAAACCAGGTGTTGGACTATGACAAATTATTCGAGCAGACGCCAAAACAGTAAGGAGGTGAAAATTTATGCTAGGAAGAGTAAAAGTAAATGAAGCTGCAATTCTTTTAGAAACTTCTCCACAATTTGTAAGAGTAGCAATGCAAAGAAATATACTGCCTATCGGTATTGCAATAAAAATGTCTAGTAGCTGGACATACCATATATCTCCGAAGTTACTAGCCGAATATTGCGGAAAAAATGTGGAAGAGGAAGTACAAAAAATTAGAATGGAAAATAATTAAGAAAGAAGGTAGAAAACATGGAAAAGAGAAATTTTAAAGTAAGTGCTACATCAAAAGTAAACTCATTAGCTGGAGCAATAGCTACAGAAATCAGAGAAAACCAAGAAGTAGAAGTACAAGCTATTGGAGCTGGTGCAGTGAACCAAGCAATAAAGGCTATAGCTGTGGCAAGAGGATTTGTTGCACCGGGAGGAATAGACTTAGTATGTGTGCCGGCATTCAAGGATTTTGAACTAGATGGGCAAGAGAGAACAGCAATGGTGCTGAACGTAAATAGGAGGTAAGGGTATGAGAGCTAAGGAAGAAATAACTGAAGAAATCAAGAAGGTTAAAACGGCTAGAAAAGCTGCAGTAAGAAAACTAGACCGTTGCAATGATAGGTTAGAAGAGCTCTATGTAGAGCTGGAGGAAGTTGTATGTGCGATAGAACCGAGCGGTACCGCAAGAGATACATCAGAAAATGTATAAAGCGCTGTACTGCAATAGTAACGATTACGTTAGTGGCTTGTACAAGCATTAATCTGTATATGGATTACGGATTACATAAAAGTCTAGCTCAAGTGCAGTGGCAACAAGAAGATACTCTCAACACAATTATGTATCACAGAATTTATACAGAGCCAGAACTTGCACCAGTGAATGCTATTACAAAGATAGAAGAAAAACAGTTAGTTAGTTTAGGGGAATTTACCATTACGCATTATTGTCCTTGCAAGACTTGTTGTGGTAAATCTCCATCAGACCCAGCTTATCGAATTACTAAACTGGGTACAGAAGTGCAAGAAGGTAGAACTATAGGTGTGGATCCGGAAGTTATTTCTTTAGGTACAACAGTGTACATTGATGGACAACCTTATGTAGCAGAAGACATAGGCGGTGGGATGAATGGCAAACGCATAGATATGTTTGTTGAAAGCCACCAGGTAGCAAAGGAAAAGGGCGTGTATGAAAGGGAGGTATTTATAAAATTATGAAAAATATTACTAGACCAATAATGGTTACACCAGGGATGCCATTTAAAATAATAGCAGCACAAGTGATGGCAGAAGCAACAACGGAATTTTTAGCAACAAGATCTGCGACAATGCAGACGGGAAAAGAACTAGGTTATTCGGAAGCCGAGATCAATGAGGGTATTGATAAATTCTTATTAGAGTTATCAGAAAAGATTAAGGAAAGTGGAGCAGAAGTAAACTGTAGTTTTGAACACTTCCATATTAACAGCAAAGAAAAAGCACCTACAGAGTCGGCAAACTCAAATGTAGGCGCACATTCAAATAATCAAGAACAGAGTACATCAGATTCGAAAGTTTGTCAAGAGCGAGGTAGTGCTCAAAAGGAGAAATAGAAAATGGAAAAGAATCATTGGAAGAAATTCAACAATCCCGATTACTTAGGTGCATATGCGCTGACCGTAGGTGAGGATTTAATACTTACTATAAAAAAGGCAGGTAAAGAGACATTTACAGGAACATCTGGCAAGAAAGAAGAAGGTTTATTAATTCACTTTGTAGAAAATGTGAAGCCTATGATATGCAATGCAACAAATTCGAAGTCCATAACTAAGGTGGCTGGATCACCTTACATTGAAGATTGGCAAGGTGTCAGAATAGCTCTTTATTCACAAGAAATTAGCGCGTTTGGAGAAACTGTGGATGCTTTGAGGGTAAGAACTTTTGCACCTAAGGAACAATTTTGCTGCAATGATTGTGGCAGTGAGATTAAGGCAGCCAATGGCAAATCGCCTAGACAGATTGCAGCTAGTACAAAGGCTAAATATGGGGTTGAGCTGTGTGGAGTATGTGCAACTAAGAGATTTGAGGCACAGAAGGAAAGTGAGGTAGAAACTAATGAATACAACGATAATTAAGATAAGAAATTTATTCGGGATAACCGAGTTGGATCTAGGTGGTAAATCCATAGAAATCACAGGAACAAATGGAGTTGGAAAAACATCTGCTATAGATGCTGTAAAATATGCCCTTACCAATAGTTCAGAAAGAGAGTACATAATCAAAATTGGTGAAACTGAGGGAGAAATATTAGTTGAAACAGATTCGGGACTAAGCATTAACAGAAAGGCAAGGGCTAACCAGGCTGACTATAAAAGGATTAGATCTAATGGAATGGATATACCGAGCCCAGAAACCTTTTTAGCGGAAATTTTTACAAAAATGCAGTTAGATCCAGTTGCCTTCTGCTCTATGGGAAAAAAAGAGCAGAACAGAATAATATTGGACCTTATAGAATTTCCGTGGGATTTAAATTGGATTAAAGAACAGTTTGGCGAAATTCCGCAGGGAGTTAACTATGAGCAGAATATCCTGCAGGTACTTAATGATATTCAAGCTGATGACGGAGATTACTTCATGACAAGGCAAGATATCAATAGAGATATCAGAAACAAAAGGGCTTTCATTGAAGATATAGCTAAGGACATCCCATCAGGATACCAAGCTGAAAAATGGGAGAAATATAGTTTATCGGATAAATACCATGAATTAGAAAAGATTAGAGCTGATAACAACCTTATTGAAAGAGCCAGAGCATTTAAATCTACATATGACAATAAGCTTCGAGGCATACAAGCCGACTATGAAATATCACTTAGTGCTGAAGAAAAAGCCATTGCAAATGAAAGGGATGGCTTGACCAGTACTATTGAAAGGCTAAAAGCTGAAATTAAAGCTGCAGAGGATAAACTCGGAAATCTTGACTCTAAATTGGAAGACAAGAAAAAGATTTGTGAATCAAAGAAGAATGAAAGTATAGCCAAGCTAGATAAAGATATGGGTGTAGCAGATCAGTACATTAACTTAGAACTTACAGACACTACTGAACTTGCAACAGAAATTTCGGAAGCTGAGAAAATGAAAAAACATTTAAATGAATATAACCGAATGGTTGCCCTTGAATCAGAAGTAGAAGTATTAAAAGAATCATCTGAAGAACTAACTAGAAAAATTGAGCTTGCTAGAACTTTACCAGGAACTATTCTCGAGACAGCCACAATACCTGTAGAGGGTTTAACCGTTAAAGATGGAATACCTCTAATCCATGGATTGCCTGTTAGCAATTTATCTGAAGGTGAAAAGCTTGACCTATGCGTTGATGTGGCAATTAGCAATCCTAATGCACTGCAGATTATTTTGATAGACGGAGCTGAAAAACTATCAGACGAAAACAGAGCTAGATTGTATGAAAAATGCAAAGCTAAAGGGCTACAGTTTATAGCTACAAGAACTACTAATGACAATGAATTGGAGGTAACTGAACTATAATGAGCATTTTAACTAATGAGAATTATTTTGATAAAGAAAATGAACTAAAGTATTTCGGGGCATCACAGTTTAAATCCTTTTGCAAATGTGAAGCTGCTACTATGGCAAAGATTAAGGGTGAATATGAGCAACCTAAGACAACAGCATTACTTGTTGGAAGTTATGTAGATGCACATTTCGAAGGAACCTTGGATATTTTTAAGGCACAGAATCCAGCACTGTTTACTAAAAATGGTGACCTTAAATCCGATTACAAAAGAGCTGAAGAAATCATTAACCGTATTGAGAGGGACAAGCTTTTAATGTCATTGATGAGTGGACAAAAGCAAAAGATATTTACAGGAGAACTCTTCGGTTACTTATGGAAGATTAAAGTAGATAGCTACTTACCAGACAAAATAGTTGACCTAAAAATAATGAAGGACTTTCAACCAGTTTGGGTTGAAGGACAAGGTAAGATCCCTTTTGTAGAGGCTTGGGGCTATGACATTCAGGCAGCAATATATCAGGCAATAGAAGGAAATGGATTGCCATTCGTTATTGCAGGTGCGACTAAGGAAACAGTAACCGATATTGGGGCGTTTGAAATTCCACAAGAAAACATTGATATGGCCAGAGCAATTATTGGGGCTAGAATAGATAGATTTGCAGACGTTAAAGCAGGGTTAGAAGCACCTATTAGATGTGAAGAATGTGACTATTGTAAGCAGACGAAGGTATTAAAGGAAATCATACCATATAAGGGAGCTGAAAATGAATAGTATCATAATTAAAGGTCGATTAGTAAGAAGCCCAGAACTCAAGTTTATTCAAGGCAAGAATGGAGAGACAAGCGTTTGCTCATTTACGGTTGCAGTAAATAGAAGATTCGGAGAAGAAACAGACTTTTTCGAATGCCAAGCATGGGGAAAGACAGGAGAATTTGTGAATAAGTTCTTTGATAAAGGTCAGGAAATATTAGTTGCTGGAGAAATGCAATGTCAACCGTATGAAGCTAAGGATGGGACGAAGAGATATCCATGGAAGCTAAAAGCTGACCAGGTGGAGTTCTGTGGTAGTAAAAAAGATAACGCAGATAATTCAACTTCATTGCCTGATGCTCCAGAAGGATTTGAAGATGCTGGCAAGATTGACGATGATGATATTCCATTCTAGGAGGTACTATGCAAATACAAATTGATAGTAGAGAAAAAGCAAGAGCAATAAAAAAGATTTTAGTAGATTTTGATAGGCGAGGCATTAAATATTTCGTTAGTAAATTATATATTGGGGACTATGTGAACCTTGAAAATCCACTAGTACTAATTGATAGAAAACAGAATATTGCAGAACTTGCACAAAATGCTACGAGTGGACACGATAGGTTCAAGAGAGAGCTTCAAAGGTTAGATGGCATTGGTGGCAAAATGTATATATTGATTGAGCAGGACACAATAGATGGAAAACCAATAAAAGCACTAGATGACATTATATTGTGGGCACCAAGATACGGACAAATACTAGGAGATAGGATTTATAGAGTTCTTAAGGCATGGGAAAATAAGCACAATATTGAATATGTATTTTGCAACAAAAAGAACACAGGAAAAGAAATTCTAAGATTGCTTGGTGAGGCGGATGAGTAACCTTGTAGCAGATAAAGTTATGGACACTATTACAATCCCAGACGTATTAAGACGGTATGGTTATGTAGAGAAAAGGGGCAGGAGGATACCTTGCCCCATACATAACGGAAAGGATGCTAACTTTTGTTATACAGATAAAGTTTTTCATTGCTGGACCTGTGGAGCAAAGGGCAATGTTATTGGATTCGTAATGCAAGTATTTAATATCAACTATGCACAAGCAGTGCTGAAGCTTAATGCAGACTTTTCACTTGGACTGACAGCAAAAAAGCCAACAATGCGAGAACGACGTGAACAAGCGGATAACAGAAGAATACAAGAAGCCTTTTATAACTGGAAGAGAGAGAAACAAAAAGTATATTTGAGATTAACCAGCGCACATGCAGCACTTTTTAGGCAACTTCAACTAGACCCTAAAAATAACCCTTTAAAAGAATATGTAACAAGGTTAGAAAAATGGCTTGATGAAAATATTGAGGAGGTACGACTTTGAGTAATCAAATTACAACCAAATATACAAAGGATGATTTCTTAAGTGGTACAACTCCATTCGAAGAAGTTTATAAGAAAATTGATAATCCTTTTGAGCTTGATAGAGAAATAGAAAAGATGTCTGCTATGGCCAAACAAGTCGGCATTAAAAACTTTAAAACACTCTTCAAAGCATATTGCTCTTGGCAGAAACAAATCAGTAAAGGTGATTACACTGACAATGCAAGTAATTTTGATGACCAGCCATTAGAACTAAATACAGGAGAATGGTTTGCTGATGACCATGGAATAACCAAAGAAGGTATGTTTGGTGAAGTAGTTGCTTGTGTACATCCTATTATGCCAACTCAAAGACTTGTGAATATCGATACAGGAATTGAGAAACTGAAAGTTACATATAGAAAGGGCAGAAACTGGAGAAGCATTATTGCCGACAGAAGACAACTTGCAAGTGCCAGTTCAATAGTTGGTTTGGCAGATTACGGTGTTGCAGTTACATCTGAAAACGCGAAGTATTTAGTTCAGTATATCCATGATGTTGAGAATCTTAATTATGAAAGGATTCCTGAATTTAACTCAGTAGGTAGATTGGGTTGGATAGGGGAACAAGGGTTTTCGCCATATGTGGATGATTTAATCTTTGATGGGGATTTATCCTTCAAACATTATTTTGAGGCTGTAACGGAAAAAGGGAGTGCCACAAGATGGTTAGAAGTTGTTAAAGAGGTAAGAAAAGGAAGTGTATATGCAAGGCTATTATTGGCAGCATCTTTTGCAAGCGTACTTGTAGAACCTTGTGGGTGTTTACCTTTTTTCGTACATCTTTGGGGCGGAACAGAAACTGGGAAAACAGTAGGCCTTATGCTTGCTGCATCAGTTTGGGCAAACCCTGAGATGGGAAAGTTTATACATACGTTTAACAGCACATCAGTAGCACAAGAACTATCTGCAGGATTTGTTAATAGCTTACCGTTGATTCTAGATGAATTGCAAATTATTAAAGACCGAAAAGATTTTGATAATATGATTTATCAGCTTTCAGAGGGGGTAGGCAGAAGCAGAGGGCAAAAGACCGGAGGACTTCAAAAAACATCAACCTGGAACAACTGTATTATTACCACAGGAGAGCAACCTATTTCGGGTAGTGCATCTGGATCGGGAGCAATTAATAGAATCATAGAGGTTAATTGTGAAGAAGTTAAATTGTTCAACGACCCAGTAAAAGTAGCTGATATAGTGAAACGCAATTACGGATATGCAGGTAAGCTTTGGATAAAATTACTACAAGACCCTGATACTCTAAAACAAATAAAAGAATTGCACAAAACAATATTTAAGCAACTATCAAGCACAGATACCACGGAAAAACAGGCTATGTCGGCTAGTTTAATTTTAGCTGCAGATAGCATGGCAACAGCACTTATTTTCGAAGATGATCAGTTTTTAGAAAAAGAGGATATTATACCTTTTCTATCTACAAAATCAGAAGTGTCTCAAAATGGGCGTGCGTACGAGTGGATTCGTGAATGGGTGGCTCAGTATAGAAACCGTTTTATAGACCAAGAGGAAGGAAATTATGACCGATGGGGCAAGTTTGATGGGGACGACTATGTATTCATTATCAGAAATATTTTTGACAAGCACTGTATGGATAATGGGTTTAATCCAAAAAGTTTTTTGACTTGGTTAAGAGGAAATAATTTAATTGAAGTTTCTGGAAAAGGGTTTACAAAGTCTAGTCGAATTGGTGGTATGCCTTGTAACTGTGTAGTGCTAAAAATTACAGATAATGACAGCAAAAGTGAAGAATTTGAGAGAATTGACCTAGATTTTTAAAATTGGTTATACAGCAACTTTGTTGAAATTCAAACGTTTATAAGGATGTAAAAAAATGGGTGTGTAACCTTAGGTTATACGGCTACGACCGTTGAAAATACTTGCGTTGAGTGGTGTAAAAATCGGTTGTGTAACTGTGTAAGCAAAAAATACAACCTTATATATAGCGTGTGTGTATATAGGTTAATAAATAAAAAATATATATACACATTCTCTCGCGTAAGAGGTATTAAAAAAAACTTACACAGTTACACACTTAGGTCAATCCGTTGAATTTACTTGTTTACAGCGTATAACCACGAGTTACACAAAGTTATACAAATTAAAAAAAGTTACACAAGAGGTGATTGATATAGAAATATGGAAAAGCATAGACGGATTCCCTGACTATAAAGTAAGCAGCAACGGTAGGGTAAAAAATAGAAAGAATAGGATTCTTTCTTTAAGCGCAACTGGAGCAGGCTATATGAAGGTTGGAATATCTAAAGATGGACATCAATTTACATGTTTAGTGCATCGCCTTGTTGCTAAAGCATTTATCAGAAACGAAGAATGTCTTCCAGAGGTGAATCACATTGATGAGAATAAGGCTAATAACAACATTACTAATTTGGAATGGTGTGATAGGACGTACAACAATAATTTTGGTTCAAGGGCAAGATATACAAAAGCTGTAATTGGTATTGAATTGGAAACTGGAGCGGTTGTAAAGTATGCTAATGCTCATCAAGCGGCGCATAGAGGTTTTAGCTGTAGTGCAATTCTTGAATGTGCAAAAGGTAAGCGTAAAACTCATAAAGGCTTTATTTGGGAATTTGTGGAGGGTTAATTATGAATTTTGAGAACATAGAAAATTTAGTAGCTAGTGATAAAGAATTACCCAAAGATTCAACACTAACTGACCAATATGCGTATGAAACATTAAAGAGCCTTAATTTTCAATATAAATCTAAACTTATCACAAGAGAAAAGGCAAGTAAATCTAAAAAACTACTCATACGACGTTATGAGGAGCAAAAGAAGTTAGATAAGAATAGACGTGATAATTGGGAAAAGGAACTTAAGAACATTCAACTTAGTGGGGAAACAAGAGTAAAACTAAATAAAGCCTGCAAAGATGGAATCGTAACAGTAGGTATCTTCCTAGAAGCAATTAAATGTATCAGCTTAATGTGTGGAGATACGATGCATTATGAAAGTTGTAAGAAACAGTTGGAGGTATTCGATAATGACGAAATCATCAATTGATTCAGCAACTCAACTTTTTTTTTCCAGAGGAGGTACTAAGAACTATGAAAACCTATTCTGACAAAGTTAAGGAGTATGAAACTGAAAAAGCTAAACTTCAGGCAACATGTACTACATATGAGGAATACGACCAAAAGATAAAAATACTAATTGATAGATTAGGACTATAAAAAAATAGTGCTGAAACGTTCTGGACCGGGGACCCCGATAACAGTATCGACGACTTACACGGCGAATCAGCACTATGTAATAAGTATATGATACAAAGAGGTGTGATATGAATAGATTAACACATAGACTGCCTAATAAAGAAGCAGTAATGAAACCGTTAGACCCTGATTGTGGAAGTTGCCAAAACTGCAAGAAACAAACAAGGCATTTTCAAATACTGATAGATAGACTAGCAATGCATGAAGATGTAGCTGAGCAGAGAAACAGACTTTTAACCCTACATACTGAAACTGTATGTGATAAGTATTGCAAGTATCCAATTGAATGCAAAAATCAAGAAGAATTAGATTTACATTGTAACAGCTGTGAACTGGTAAGTCTGTGGAATGCAGTAATAACTGTTGAACCAGGGGAAGTAGAGATGGAGAAAAAAACAGCAAAAGAACCAGAAGAAGGGGAATTTGTAGAATGCAAAGATGGGTATTGTGGAATTGTTACAGGGGTGACAGATAGTAAGTGGGGGAGAATGATAATTATTGCTACATCAGATATGCGTACATATCATTTCCCATTGAGCGAATTAGCAGATTAGGATTTGAGGAGGAAACAGAATGAAATACAAAGTTACGTTTGCTAAGTTTATTGATGTTGAAATAGAAGCTGATAATAAAGAACAAGCAGAGGAAAAGGCAAACTACATAGACGAAAGTGTTATTGAAGCAAATGATGATAGTTGTGGACATGAGGTTTGGGCTGTACAACTAAGTTAG
>JBKECQ010000018.1:0-4206 GCA_047974845.1 Aminipila sp.
ACCTTATTTAGACGTACAATTATTGAATTATTAAAAAATCTACAGTTCAAATGTATATAAAAATATTTAAATATGCAAATATAAAAATATTTTTATATTTCAAAACACACACTTCAAAAAGCAGAAGAGAAAAAAATCTACATGCGAGATCGCTAATTGCCAATCTGAATTTTGATATTATTAAATTTTTAGTGTTTTAATTATTGTCGCTAGTAGCGTAGTATTTTAAAAAATGTTCGTTAGAACATGATAAATCATTTTTTTCACCTATTGAACGAATGAAGCGAAGCGGAAAGAGTGAAGTGTAAATTAAATGGAAAAAAATACCGCTTAGATATTATGTCAATATTCTTCGTATTGTAGGTATTATAGTATTATAGTATTATGTAGGTGTAAAATATTAAAATACAGACATTTATATGCATTTTTCCGGAGCAAAGGGTAGCTATTTCCGGAGCAAAGGGTAGCTATTTTTTCTTGTTTCGGAGTAAAGTGTAGCTATTTAAATGTTCGAAATGGAGAAATATGTAGTAAAATCGAAAAAAAGTTCGAAAAATTGAAAAAATGCACTAAATATAGGAATTTAGCTACATTTTTCTCCTGATTTTTTCTGTCCTGTCGCCCTATTTCTAGTGAATCTTCCATTTTAATTTTAATTTTAACTCGACTAAAAGCCATAATTATAGTATAAAAAATCAGCATATAATTATTTATAAATAAAGGTATTACATGCAAATTTGGAGTAAAGTGTAGCTATTTTGAATGTAATTTCATTCAAAAAAACAGCAGATTCGGAGTAAAATGGAGTTAATCTAAATCCTTTTGAAATTCAGATAGAAAAGATTGATAAGCATAATCAGCCTTACTATAGACTGTATCCGAATGTACTTTTATGTAATCCGATATTCTATGTAGATGATTAACAACTAACATGTAGTTATCCGGATTGACATAGGAAAGCAGATCATCCGTTTGTGATTTAGCCATTTCAAAGTGTGTTATGAACATTCTTTCAAGGGCTTCTCTTTTTACCGCAAATGAAGTATCTTCGATAACTTTAATATTAGGGAATATTATTTTAAAAAGAAGATGAGTAGGGATCGCCTTTGATTTTCCGCCGTATTCTTCCGACATTTCAAACCATACATCCGCTTTTTCATGTAAAGCTTCATAGGCTGGCCGAATAACAAATTTATGAAAGTCATTATAGTCTTTATATTCATTTTTTTCTATCCCCAGCATTTCCCTAAATTTGGCATATGAAATTCTTGCCCCTCCTCTATTTTTTAAGGCAGATATAAATATATATAACCTGATGGCATATTTGCTGCTCTGGGACATTACAATTTCTTTCATATACTTTGTGAAGCCCCTATCGATGTTTAATAACGAGTTGGCTATACCCTTCTCCATTTCTATATAGACATGATTTACTCTTTCCGTATAAACCCGCCCGTCCTCTTTCTCCACAACTCTTGGTTCCGGACAGATCGCTTGAAAAAGAGAAGTAAATTTTGTATATCGTCCCCCATCATTACTACTCATACTTAATTCTACAGGCAAACTACTCATTGCTTTTAGCGCCGCCCTTAATTTATCATAGTGACTATTAGCCACTCCAAAGCGTTTTAAAGGGATTTTGAATTGAATTATATCTTTCTTTAAGGCCTGTGGTTTTTTTTCTTCGGCGACTCCCTGAAAGACATCTATATCTTTATCCTTGAATAAGGATAATTGCACAGGATTCTTCTTTGTATCTAACAGTTCGTTGATTGCTTCCTGCATCTCTTCCATCACGATCACAAGCCCTTTTATTTGCCATACTGTAAAATCATATTTTGCAAATGTTAATGTATTGGGCTGTTTCAAATAAGTTTGAGAAACAGGTAAAACAGCCTTCTTTTTACGTTTAAGCGGCGTTTTACTATTAAGCGATTTTTGTTTTTTATTTTGTTCTTTCATCCGCTATCAATATTAAAGACTGGAAACTACCAACAAAATTAGTAATGCGATCCTCTAAAAGTTTAATCTCATTATTTTTAGCGGCAATAACATCATTAAATTCTTTTATTTGTATTTCAATTTTGTTTTCCATTTGTTTTTTAAGCAACTCTTCACCTTTACTTTTTCCAAGTAACATCTCGTACCGTTCAGGATACAATAGCAATTTCTTAAAAACCTTTGAGGCTGTTTTCTCTCCAAGAGTTAGTTTTAGTTTTTCCACTAATTCCGTTTCTTCTTGCGTCAAATAAAGTGTAAGCGTACTTGCCTTAGTCATAATATTACTTCTTTGAATGAAAATGAATGTCATCAACATTCAAGTTGAAATTAATTTCTTTCTCCCCGTTATCTTTTTCAAAAATGCTTACATTTTGTTTACCCCATACCGAAACTTCTATTCCTAGTTTCAGCGATTTGCATCGACGTTCAGAACATCCGTATAAGTAGCATTTATAAAAATATTCTTTTTCTTTCTCGTCTTTGGCAACAATAGTAAAGAACGCATATTCCTTACCACCTGGAGTAGTTCGCATCTCTGCATCTTTAGATATAAAACCTATTATTTCTGTCCTTATCATAATTTAAATTACTCAAAATCAGGATACGCAATTAGCGATCTCGCATGTAATATTTTAATATAAAAATATATAAATATTTTTATATGCAACTATATTGCTATTTACATATTTCAATTATTCCTCGTTTTTCAGGAATTCCTGTAAAGCCATCTCAACAGCATCACCTAATGTTACTTTATTCTTGATACGGTATAGTTGTAATTTAGTCTTAACTTCCGAACTGATTTCACAGAACAGTTTTTCTTTCTTACTTTCTTGTTTTTCACTTGGAACCGTAGTAGGATTAAACATATTATCGAATCCTTTTCCTATCTCCTTTTTACCCATCGTTTATTTTATTTTAATTTGTTAATTATTTCATCTGATAAACTTAAATAATCATCCGCCCCAGGACTTTTAGGCGCATGCTCGAATATATCTATTTGATTACTCTGAGCTTCGGCCAACGCTATGTTATTTCTTATCCTGGTCTTAAATACATTGTCAAAACTAGATAAAATCTGCTCTTCTGCTGTTTTGTGAAGGTTAACCCTGCCATCATATTGCGTTATTATTATTCCGGAAAATGACAAGTCTTTATTTAGTCGAAGTTTTACCTTTTCGATAGAATAAAGAAGTTTCATCATACCTTTAAGCGCCAAATATTCCGCCTGTACCGGAACAATAACATCACTTGCCGCAGTCAAAGCATTTATAGTAAGTAAGCCAAGTGACGGCGGACAATCGACTATAATGTAATCATAATTTTTTTCAATCGGTTTTAAGAGTTCTTTTAATAAGAATTCTTTACCCGGTTCATTCACCAGCTCTATTTCACTGGCAGATAAATCCAATGAGGCCGGAACGATATCAAGGTTCTCTTTTACATTTTCAATCGGTAAAGAGTTCTTGTTTTCTTTTACAATATCAACAAAAGCGTTATAAATATTCCGTCTTTCAAGCGATTCTTTGCCAAAGGACTGAGTAAGGTTTGTTTGAGGGTCCAGGTCAACAACCAGTATCTTAAATCCTTTTAAAGCGAGAGAAGCTCCCAGATTTATAGTTGTCGTTGTCTTTCCTACCCCTCCTTTGTGATTGATTATAGCAAGTATTTTAGACATATTGATAAATATTAATTCACCGCAAATATAATAATATTTAAATATAACAATATGTTTATATAAAAATATTTTAATATAAATATATGCAAATCTCCCCGAAACGAAGTGAAAGGGGGCCTAAATGAACTCTTCTGGCCGGAATGAAGTATAGGACAGATGTGATCCCGTCCGGCAGTTTATTTTGTTGGTGATGGACGGAACGGACAAAGGCAATAGAATAAATTGCTATTATTTTTTCGAGCTTCAGGAAGCGATGGCCGCCGGATCTGCTCCGGCCAAGGAAAAAAATCTAAGATTTTAATAGTAAAAAAAGAAGCTGCCGGCGAGAAACCGACAGCCCCAGATCTTCCGGAAAAGATATTTTGATAGGATTTCAAAAAAAGGATACTCAAACAAGTATCCTTTAATTAACCGTACATGCGGTGATCTGTGCTACCTTGCTCACGGGGTATCCCTACCTTCCGTTACCCTTTTCGCACATTCAAATATAAATAAAAAAGCGGATAAAACAACTATTTTTATTTGGT
>JBKECQ010000020.1:0-14104 GCA_047974845.1 Aminipila sp.
TGCGGTCCATTTCCATGTACCACTGCAAGTTCATATCCCCTGCAACTTATTTCTGCTAAGTGCTTGCAAGTAGATTTTACTACTTCAAGCTGTGCCTCTGCTGTTGCCGGGCCGCTTCCCGTTTGTAATGCGTTGCCTCCCAGTGCTACAACTAATCTTGTTGCTTTCTCCATATTGCTTTTCCTCCTATAAGTCGTCTCTGTTAACAGGACAGCTCATGCATCTTGGACCGCCTCTTCCTCTAGATAATTCTGAGCTTGGTATTGTGAGAACCTTTATGCCCTTTTTATCTAAAAGTTCATTTGTAACATAGTTTCGTTCATAGGTAACAACTGTTCCCGGAGCAATTGCCAATGTATTTGAACCATCATTCCACTGCTCTCTTTGGGCTGCAAGAGCATCCTCACCGCCGCAACGAATAAGTTCTACTGCCGGTAATTTCAGTTCATGTTTTAAAATGTTTACCAGTTCATCCTGCATACTTGAGAAAACAGCTTTTCCATTTTTATCTAAAGTAATTTCAAATATTTGAAGTGGACCCTCTATTTCCGGATGAATTGTAAACTTATCATAATCCACCATAGTGAATACGGTATCAAGATGCATAAATGCTCTTGTCTTAGGAATGTCAAATACAAGAATTTTCTTAAACGTTGACTTATTCAAGATGTTTTCCGCAAATCTTTCAATTCCTGCCGCTGTAGTTCTCTCACTAAGACCTATGGCAACAATATCTTTTGAAAGCACTAAAACATCTCCACCCTCGATTGAATAATCATGGTCATAGTTGTACCAGTTCTTAGTTCCCTCAGGGGCAAAATCTTTGTCATATTTAAACATATATTCCAGTAGCAATGCTTCCCTACGTCTTGCTCTCGTATGCATATGATGTATATTTACACCGTTACCTACGCAAGCACCGGGGTCTCTTGTGAAATATAGGTTTGGCATTGGATCCGTAAAGTACGGATAATCAGAGTCAACATAATCAGCCAATGACCTAGTAGCTATTGCTTCTATTTCACTTTTTTTAATACCAGCAATAACAGTCTCTACAACTTGTTTTGGTGGCATTGCGGTTAAAAATTCACAAATTGCTTCTTCAATTGCAGTAGAGTGAATCTCACTTTCTGCTACAAACTTATCTATAAACGATTTTTTAACAGCACCGTCTTGTAAGGCTTTTGCTGTTTCATCAACATAATAGATAACTTCTACTCCATTTTCTCTTAATAGTTTAGCAAAGCTGTCATGTTCCTGCTGAGCTACTTCTAAAAAGGGAATATCATCAAAAAGGAGTCTCTCAAAATTGTCGGGTACTAAACCCTCTATTTCTTTACCTAAGCGATGAAGAAGCACTTTATTCAATTTCCCTATTTCGGAAAAATTATTAATTCCGGGTTTCATATAAAGCCCTCCTTATTTTAAACTATTATTTTAGTAATTTAGGAGAAATCTATTGCTGAAACTAAACTATAAATTTTGCAAAATAAATATTTTTTATCAGGTTTTTATTTATGAAATTAAGACATTGTTGCAACCATTACTGCTTTAATGGTATGCATACGGTTTTCCGCTTCATCAAATACTATAGAATATTTGCTATTAAATACTTCGTCGGTTACCTCTCTAATATCATATCCAAGTTCTTTCTGTTCCTTTGCTAGCTTTGTTTTAAAATCGTGGAAAGATGGTAGACAATGCATAAATACAACATCTTGATTCTGAGTCTCTTTTATAGTGTCCATAGTTATTCTATACGGAGTTAATATTTTAACTCTTTCAGGTATCTGATCTTCTTCACCCATTGAAGCCCAAATGTCTGAGTAGAGGACATCTGCGCCCTTCAAACAACCGGCATCTGAAGAAACCTCAATAGTAGCACCTGTCTCTTTAGCTACAGAATGTACCTTATCCAGTAATTCTTTTGGAATATCTTTTGCCAAGACGTCTGGTCCATATGCAACAAAGTGCATACCCATTTTTGCACAACCATACATCCACGCATAACTCATGTTATTTCTTACGTCTCCACAGAATACCACTTTTACTTTATTTAAAGGCTTAGCTACGTGCTCTTCAATTGTAAGCAAATCCGCTAAAATCTGTGTTGGATGATCCACGTCAGTCAATCCATTCCATACCGGGATACCAGAGTATTTTGCTAAATCTTCTACAAGACCTTGATCAAATCCTCTGTATTCAATACCATCAAAAAATCTACCAAAAACTTTTGCTGAGTCTTCAACAGACTCTTTTTTGCCGAACTGCGAGCTTTGTGAGTCTAAGAAAGTAACGTGTGCTCCTTCATCGTGACACGCAACTTCAAAGGCACATCTTGTTCTGGTTGAAGTTTTTTCAAATAATAATACAACATTCTTTCCTTCCAAAACCTTATCCTTTATTCCGGCTCTCTTTTTAGCTTTCAAATCATGTGCTAGGTCAAGCATATATCTGATTTCTTCCGGAGTAAAGTCCATAAGCGTTAAAAAGCTTCTTCCTTTAAGATTAACTGCCATCTGCCTATTCTCCTTTATTTTATAAATTTAACTAAATACAGTCCTTTTAATTATTCCACTAATAGTAAAAAACATACCGCCTTTATAAATTTAGCTTAATTTTCTTTTTTTGGAGGTCTAATTCCATGATATTGATAATAGCATACTTCTATATTTCCATTATATAGTTTTCTTCTCCTGTCAGCGGGCTTCCCAAACACCTGTTTTTCAATACTTTTATCAGGTGTTATCAGGAATAATGACCAGCTTGGATTTTGCTTTAAAAAAGCTTTAAACTTATTATATATTTTCTTTATTTCGTCCTTTTCCCCAATTCTTTCTCCATAAGGCGGATTTGTAACTATTACGCCACCCATTTCTGTTGCTTCCATATCAGACATATTCATTCGCTTAAAATTAATACAGTCATCTACACCGGCCTCAGCTGCATTATCTTCCGCCGCTTCTATTGCCGCCGGATTAATGTCATAAGCCTCTATGCGAATTTGCTTGTCATGATTTATTGCAGAAAATGCTTCTTTTCTTTCTTCCTTCCAAATATTTTCAGGAATCACGTGCCACTTTTCAGATTCAAAATGCCTGTTTAATCCCGGAGCAATATTTTTTTCAATCATAGCAGCTTCAATTGGTATAGTCCCAGATCCGCAACACGGATCCACAAGCAGTCTGCCTTCTCTCCAAAATGACAGTTGAACTAATGCGGCCGCCAAAGTTTCTTTAATAGGTGCAGCTACTGCACTTTGTCTATATCCTCTCTTATGCAGACCTACACCTGTGGTATCCAATGTTATTGTTGCCATATCCTTAAGAAGGCTTACCTTAACTACATATTCTGCCCCGCTCTTTTCAAAACGGTCTATTCCGTAAGTTTCTCTTAGTCTTTCAATAATTGCCTTTTCGGAAACACTTTGACAGCTTCTCATGCTAAATAATTTAGACTTTACAGAAGTACAATTAACTTTAAAATTGCCATCTATAGGAATCCATTCTTCCCAAGGAATGCCCTTTATTGCCTGAAACAAATCTTCAAACTCCAGAGCTTCAAATTCCCCCATCTTTACAAGAACCCTATCTGCACATCTCAACCAAAGATTTGATTTTACAATGGCTCTTTCATCTCCCATATATGTTATCTTTGCATCTTCGGATTTAATTATTTTATATCCCAAGGTTTCTATTTCTCTCTTTACTAAAGCTTCCAACCCAAAGGTTGACGTTGCTATCAATTCTAATTTCATTTTTCCTCCATTTGTCCTAACTTAAAATCTACTAAATAGCATTGTAAGTTCTTATATATGTTTTGTTATTATGTAAACATTATGTTTAGTAAAAAGGCTGTCTGAAAATAAATAATTTCGGCATATTATTTATTTTCAGACAGCCCTTTATTTAACGTATGAATTTATAACCTAGTTCAGCATCATCACACTACTTAACAGAGTGTCACCAGTTTAAATTAAAAGCTGGATCTTCTTCTGTTTAGGTGATTAGATTCAATAAATTCTAAAGAATCCAATGCTTCACCTGTTCCTATTGCAACACATGATTTAGGATCTTCCGCAATCCTAACTTCAATACCTGTTCTCTCCTGAATCCTTTTGTCGATTCCATAAAGCAAAGCACCACCGCCTGTAATAACAATACCCGCATTGCTAATATCCGCGGCCAACTCCGGCGGAGTCTTTTCTAAAACAGAATGTACTGCTTCTGCAATGGTCTGCAATGGTTCTTCTAAAGCCTCCATCATCTCGGCAGAAGATACCTCAATTGACTTTGGAAGACCACTTACTAAATCTCGTCCTCTGCATTCCATAGAAACCGGTTCATCCCTCTGATATGCCGTACCTATGTTCATCTTTAATTCTTCTGCAGTTCTTTCACCAATATAAAGCTTATGAACCTTTCTCATATATTTCACAATGTATTCATCAAACTTATCCCCTGCAATTTTTACAGAAGCACTTGCAACTATACCACCCAATGATATAACCGCTATGTCTGTGGTACCACCACCAATATCTATAACCAAAACACCATCAGGCTTTGATATGTCAAGACCAGCACCTATAGCTGCTGCAATAGGCTCTTCCATAAGATATACATCTTTTCCCCCTGCCTGAGTAGCCGCCTCTCTTACAGCTCTTTTTTCAACCTCTGTTACTCCGCTAGGAACACATACCATAATTCTTGGTCTAAAAAATCTGCTGTTACCACAAGTTTTCTTTATAAAATATTTTAACATTCTTTCTGTAACATCATAATCAGAAATAACACCATCTCTCAAAGGTCTTACTGCCACAATATTTGCAGGGGTTCTTCCCAGCATTTGTCTCGCTTGCTCTCCTACTGCCAAAATTTCATTTGTATCCTGATTAATAGCCACAACTGAAGGCTCGTTAAGAACTACACCTTTTCCCTTAATATAAACTAAAACATTGGCCGTGCCAAGGTCAATACCAACTTCTGATGAAAATCCCACTTGATTTCTCCTTTCAATTTAAAACTGCTCTTTAAGCAATGTTATTTACTAAAGAGCAGCACAATTAGTCTATGATTTATGTAATACATATATACTAGTTACTTACTATTTGCCCAAAAATACTATCTTCTTCTTTTTTAGAAAAGTTAGTGTTAATATACCCTTGCATTCTTGCACCGTATTGAACATAGAAATTTGAGACGGTAATATTACCAACAACAACAGAGTTTGAAAGGAACTCTCCATTGCCTCCTATATTTACTTCACCCTTTATCTTGCCATCAACTCTGGTATTTTGGGCTTCTACGTCGCCTACTAGCAAAGTATCTTTATCCATGAGCAATGCACCTTTAGAACTAATATTCCCCTTTATCTGTGCTCCCTCAAGCAATATGTCAGTTGCCTCAATGTCACCTTGAACATATCCTGACACACCTACATTCTTTGTAGTATCAATTCTTCCCTTAACTTTACCATTTAATTCAATGTTTTCAAAAGATTTTATATTACCTTCAATAATTGTATTCCTAGTTATAATAGTAGTTCCAACCTCGCCGTCGTCATAATTATCATGACCACCACCGCCATTACCAGAATTACCACCGCCAAAACCATTACTATTATAATTTCCACTTGCACTTGCATTATTATTATAATTTACATTATTATAATTTGCATTATTGCTATTGGGAGCATTATTATAGTTTGCATTGTTATTATAGCTAGCATTTTGATTTGATTGATCTTGCCCAAACTTTCCTTCAAAGGAATTCTGTGACTCAGCTTGCCCATATCCCGGCTTGTCAAAAAAAGCAGGTTCTTCAGGTTTTTGTGCCTGTGTCTGCTGATTATAGCTATATGTATCGCTTTGGTTATTTACTTGTTCTCTTAAATTCTGTGAGTTTTGAGCAGAGTTCTGACTGAAAGATTGGCTAAAGTCCTGATTAAGTCTATCACTTGCCGCATACTCCTCGGAAGTATTACTTGCTGTCTCGTAAGCCTCTTGTTCTTCCGGTCTTGCACCAGCTTGCTCATTAACTTTGCCCTTATTCTGAGTAGAATCTAATCCTAAGATTTCTCTCATGGCCTGGCTAAAATTACCTTTATTACTCATGTTTTGGTGCCTCCGATATATTTTTACTAGTATTAAGTATTTATGTATCTAAAAAACAATTGGTTCAACATCTGCTGTCAACGGTAAGAACACATACCCATTTTGCGTATAAAAAGCAATTATCTCTCTTAAAGCTTCCGGAGTATTTACGTTACCATTATCATGAATTAAAACCATACATTTGTCTTTTCTAAAAGGAAGTTTTGTTGCATTAAGCACAATCGTCTCTTTCGAGGTGAATCTGGAGCCATCTTGTGCACAGACATTCCAGTCAAAGTATACTAGCCCCTTTTTTTTAACCTCTGATATCAATCCCTTATAAATTCCTTTATTAAAGGCATTTATACTGCCTCCCGGAAACCTAAGAATTGTAGGATTCTCACCTGTGATTTCATACAGTCTACTGTACGATTTATTTAAATCCTCAACATATTTATCCACTGATGAATATATTTGATTGTAATTATAACCAGTAGATGTCAGCACTCCAATAGAATGCCCACTATCATAAGCTTCTTTAATAATACTATCCGGAGTTTGACTCTCGCTGGTATTAAAAAAGAACGTTGCTTTTATGTCGTTTTGATTTAATATTCCTAATATTTCTGCTGTATTTTTAGATGAACCGTCATCAAAAGTCAAATAAACTACTTTTTCATTATCTTCTGGCCTTTGGCCATTTATAGCTGAATAAGTAGTCTTTTCATTACTTTCTTGATTTTTCTCATTTTCCTTCGCTATTAAAGCCGAGTCAGTAGTTTTTTGACTTCCATCGGAACTTACAGCAGGAACAGCCTGGTCTTCATTGCTTTCTCCACTCCAAAGCCCTAAGCCTTGTCCAATAAAAAATGTCAATAAACCGGCTACAGCAATTATGATTGAAAGAAATGTAAATATAATCAAACGTTTATAAAATAGCACACTTTTTTCTTTCATATATACTCTTTTCCAATCTAAATTGTAAACATATACTAGAATCTTATCACAATTTTGTGCAGAAAACAAGATGTCTTTTTAATGTTCCAATGCCTTATATTGCTTTAATAGAATATTGTAATCCTCAGATTTTTGAGCATACTCTTCTTTCAATGAATTGTACTCTGTTTGCTTGTCAACCAACTGCTGTACTACTTGGTCACTTTTTGTTTCCTCATACTTTAGATTTAGTTCTGCCAAAGAGGCATTTATGTCCTCTAATCTTTCTGCCATTGCGTCTAATTCACTTTCTTTAGTCTTCAATTGGTTTTCCATTTCAATTGATTGGGAGGAAGCGGGAACGGCCGAGTTAAAATCCAACCCGGATATATATAGTTCATAGCCAACAAAGATTAATGAAGCAAACAATAGTACAACAATAACTAAAATTGCTCCAATCCACTTTTTCATGCTGTGTTTATATTCAGCATTTAGCTCCTTTATTTTAGCAGCCAGCTCTTCTTCGTGCTTCCTTTGCATCTCTTCCATTGCCAATTTCATTCTTAGAGCGGCTGAGGCGGCCTCTTCCGCAGCCTCCACCTCAAGTCTATCAATCATTGGCATCTTGTCCTTTTCAGCCTCTTCTTGGGTTTTGACAAGACGTAGTTCATTGTTTAATACATCTTGTATTACTTCTTTGTAATCAATTCCAACCCTAGAGGTTTTCTTAAAGAACTCTCGCTTTCGTTCTTTCTCCAAAGCTTCAAGCTCACCATATTCTGCCGGAGGTGCAAGCCCGCTGTTTTCGTCCATTGACGGGTTTCCCATTGAGGTTGCCGCAGCATGGGGAACCATACGAGTTAATTCTTCTTGTCTTATAATTTTATTTAAATTATTTATTTCTCCGGAGATATACTCATCTTCAAATAACTCATTAAACAGTTCGCAAAGCTTTAGACTTTCGTTATAAAGCCCCGCATTGCCTAATATTTTTGACACAACTATAAATTTCCCAGAAAACATCATCCTGAGCCTCGTATTCATAGAATGCTCACTGGGAATAATGTTTCCTACTATTTTCCGAAATTCCGGTGCAATGTTGTTTAAAATATAATTATATGCATTTGTAATGGCAAGTTTTTCTTCCATTGAGGTGGCATTTATCCCCGTAACATTGGCAAGCAACACGTTATTAACATAGTCAGCTTCTTTTACAAACCATCTTTCCAATTTTTCATATATTATTGTTTGTATTTTAGAGAATGGTAATTGAGGTTTTTCAACGCTATTTAGAACTTTATGTATGTGCATGGTTTCTTCTAAGTCTATCTTACATTCTTGTTTCGTTACAATTTCCTTAATTGGATATAATATATTGTCTTTAAACTCATTATATAAAAAGGCCATTTTATTATTGTCAATGGCTTCTATTTTATTTCCACTAAAGAAACCCCAAAACCTGCCTACTGAAACATTTAATAAGTCATTTATCAAGTTTAAGATAATGCCCCATTGCTCAGTCATAGTAAAATTTCTATCAAAAACACACAAAAATATATATTGCGCTAAAAACGAATTATAATCGGTTGTATTTACCCCCTGCTTTTTCCCAAAGAATTCTATAAAGTCCCCTTTTTTGCCTAATCTGGTTGCTATATCCGGATCAGAGAACCAAAATATTTTATATACATAACTGTCGGCATTATCCAATGCCCACATCATATTTTCTTTATTTCTAACGGGTGGCCCCAATTTTGTTTTATCAAATCTACTCTTATATTTATCCGGAGCTGTCTCCCACTGGCTATAAATTGACTTCAGCTCTGCGTCATTGCAAAAAGTAGAGGCACCAAGAATTCTGTACGGATTGTTGATAATCATACCAAAAGCATCTTTAAAATCTTCATTCTTGCCGATATTTGCCATTAGACTGTCGTATGCAGATTGTTTGATTGCCATGATTATTCTATCCTTTCTTTTTATTCCTTTTCTTCATATAATTTTAAAATATTTTTATAAAATATGCTATACTAAAGTTACAAAAATTACAACTTTATTTAACTGCTAATGAAAGGGAGAGCATAATATGAACAAATTAGCTTTTACAGGAGGCCTTTTAATTGATGGAACCGGGAATCCACCCATTGAAAATTCCCTTGTTCTAGTTGTTGATAAAAAAATACAATATGCCGGAGTTAACAAAGTTATTGGCCAAGACTATAAGATTATAGATATAAGTGGAAAAACCATTATGCCGGGACTTATTGATTCTCACCTACATTTTTCCGGTAACCTAACAGACAATGATAGCGACTGGGTTTTAGAGCATCCCATCCAAAAGACAATAGTTGCCGTTCAACAAGCAAAAGAATGTTTGGACAGCGGACTTACTACAGTGGGTGAAATTTCTCGTTCGGGGCTACATATAAGGAATATGATTGAAGCCGGTGTAATAAGCGGACCTCGTGTTGTAGGTACAGGCCTGGGCTTTTGTCGTACTTGCGGTCATGGTGACAGTCATATGTTACCTCTTGACTATAATAATGAATCACACCCATGGGCAGAAAGAGTTGACGGTCCTTGGGAGCTTAGACGAGCGGTTAGAAAAAGGCTTAGAGAAAATCCCGATGCCATTAAAATTTGGAGCACAGGCGGAGGTATTTGGAGATGGGATCAAAAGCTTCATGCTCATTATACTATGGAAGAAATCCAAGCTGTAGTAGATGAATGTAATATGGTTGGTATTCCCGTATGGTCCCATGCCGAGGGCTATGAAGGTGCTTTAAATTCTGTAAAGGCAGGTGTTCATCTCATTATACACGGTCAAACTTTAAACGATGAGTGCATAGATATTATGGCAGAAAAGAAAATTTATTTTTGCCCAACCATTCAATTTTTAAATGAATGGTTTAAAACATACGCACCACCATACATCCCCGAAGTTCATGATAAGTACGAAGGAGAAACAGTTTCAGAAAAAGAACTTAACCGAGTATATGAAAACCTTCGGAAAGCTAACGCCAAAGGCATTGGACTTACTATTGGTTCCGATTCTTTTTGTTCTTCATTGACGCCGTATGGAGCTACCGCTATCGGAGAGATGTATTCATTTGTTGAAAAAGCCCAAATTTCACCTATGGATACAATCATGGCGGCAACAAAACTTGGCGCTGAAATGCTAAAAGTAGGACATATTACAGGTACATTAGAATCAGATAAATATGCTGATTTATTAGTTATTGATGGGAATCCATTAGAAAATATCCGATGCATATCTGTTGAAAATATGTCCGTTATTATGAAAGAAGGACAATTTATCAAATCTGTTTTTCATTAACAAAAGTAACCGCACCTAACAATGCTCTAGGTGCGGTTTAATTTTTTACTCATATCTAAGTGCTTCAATAGGATCAAGCTTAGCCGCTTTGTTAGCTGGATAGTATCCAAAGAATACCCCTATTGTCATTGAGAAAATAACACTTATTGTAATAACCGAAACGGAAATTTTCATAGGATTATTCATAATTGATGAAACTAATGCACTTATGCTCAAGCCAAATGCCACACCAATCAAACCTCCTATACCACAAATAATAATAGCCTCTACAATAAATTGCAGTCTTATAAACTTACCTTTCGCCCCTAAGGCCTTCCGAATCCCAATTTCTCTAGTTCTCTCAGTTACGGATACAAGCATTATATTCATAACACCTATACCACCTACAAGAAGTGAAATTCCTGCTATTACAGCAATTGCCATTTTTATTTTAGTTAACGTACCTTTAAAGGAGTCTGCATCCTTTTGCATATTTGTGGCTTTGCAAATCCATTTTGTATTTTTACTGTATAAATCCTCAAAATATTTATTTGCATCATTCAGCAATGTCTCACCGTCTACCCCATATGCCGGAGAAGCCTCAAAATCCTTGAAGTTAATTTCATTCTTTATTTCCCCAGCCGTAGTCACAGGTATATATACCGTGGTCATTTCTTCAAACCCACCAAACAATAGTCCACCTTTTTGAGATGATGTATCATAAATGCCAATTATTAAATATGTATCAATTTTATCGTCTGCAACTACCTTTATCTCTCCACCTAAAACTGTGTTGCCTTCCTTTTCAAGGCTATCTGCTAAGCCCTGAGGTATAACAGCTACCTTTCTACTTCTTTCTACATCCCTATCTTCAATAAATCGCCCTTTGCTTATCTTAACTTTTTTCATGGTGCCATAACCGTAATTAGCCCCCTGAAGTATTACTTTTTCAGTTTTCTTGCCGATTCTGATTTCACCACTGCCACCATCCTTGCTCAAACTTAAAGCACCGATTCTATCCCCAAACTTTGTTTCAAAGGTTTTAATATCGCTCATGGTTAATAAATCATCCTGTTCAGGCTTATCCTCATCATAGTAATAGTACATATCTTCCCCATCAGTTTTTTTCCTTATATTTACAGACAGGTTATCCATTCCCATTGATTTCATCTCTTTTTCTACTGACGCTGATATGGAATCTCCGATTGATACTATGGCTATTACCGACGCAATCCCAATAATAATACCAAGCATCGTTAGCAAGGCACGCATTTTATTGGTTTTTAGTCCTGCTATTGCAAGAAATAAGTTTTCTAATATCAACATATTAATCCATCCTTTATTGTTATCTGCCTTGTAGTTTCTTTTGCCAGCTCCATGCTATGTGTTATAAAAACAATGGTTTTTCCCTCATTTTGATTAATTTTATGAAATAAATCCATAACCAATCTTCCGGTCTTAGAATCCAATGCCCCAGTTGGTTCGTCTGCTAACAAAATAGCAGGATTATTTGCTAATGCTCTTGCTATGGCAACTCTCTGCTTTTGTCCCCCTGAAAGCTCGTTTGGTTGATGCTCTCTCCTATCAAACATCCCTACAAGCTCTAATAGCTCTTTTGCTCTATCTATTCGCTCTTTTCTCCCCATCCCTGCGTATAGCATTGGTAATTCTACATTTTTTAGGGCAGAACACCTTGGAATCAGGTTAAAGTTTTGAAATACAAATCCAATTTTTAGGTTTCTTATTTCTGCCAGCTTATCATCATTTGCCGCAGAAACATCCAAACCTTCCAGCAAATATGTCCCGCTAGTTTGTTTATCCAGCGCCCCCATTATGTTCATAAGAGTACTTTTTCCTGAGCCTGAGGCTCCTACTACTGCCAGAAATTCTCCCTTGTTTACTGTTAGATCTACTCCCTTGACAATATTCAACTCCTGAGGTGTACCCACATAGAAGCTCTTATGTATATCTAACATTTCAATAATTCTATTGTTCTCCAAGTTGCACCTCCTGACCTACTGTTAAATCCTTTGGATTATTTAAAACTAACATACCCTCTTTTAGGTTTTCGCTGATTACTTCTGCATAAATATCGTTTTCAATGCCTGTTTTTACATCAATTTTTTTAACAATATACTTGTTCCCTTTTTTATCCGCTATGTATACACTTGTTTCATTTTTATCCTTTACAAGTGAGTCAAATGGTACAGCAAGTACATTGTTCTTGCCCGCAGTAATTATATTTACTCTGGCATTTGCTCCTATTTTTACCATTGGATTCTTATCATTTATGGATATTTCTATTGGGAATTGAACTTTTCCCGTTGTTTGAGTCTTTCCAGTGGTATTATCCTTTTGTGCTGTTGGTGAAATTGATAAAACTTCACCTGATAATTCTAGCTCCCCTGTCATCTCCGTCTTTACAATGGACTTTTGCCCTAGTTTAATATTATTAACATCATATTCGCTTACATTAGCTACTAGCTTTAGGTTTTCAATATTTTCAATGGTAAACATAATGCCGTTACTGGTGTTTCCCTCTACTGCATTTACCCATGTAATGGTACCTGAAATAGGTGCTTTTATAGTAGCATCTGCAATTTGCTGTTGTAAGTTGCTGATATTTACCGCTGCTTTTTTTGCCTCATAATCCGCAGATGACATTTCATAAGCACTTTTTGATTTAATCATTTCATCTTGAGATAGTTCACCCATTTCATACAAGAACTTTGCATTATCATATTCTCTGTTTTTGTTTTGCATATCCTGCAAAGCTGCATTTATTTCAGTTTTACTGGTTTGGTTGGCTTTTTCTATTTCTCGTTGTAAATTTGAAGTTTCCAGTTGAGCTAAAATATCACCTCGTTTTACTTGTTGTCCAACCTTAACATAAACCTTTTTAATCTTCCCGTCAGTTATAGCTGATACGTTCTCACTATCTCTGCTTTCTATTTTTCCACTTGAACTTATGCTTTCGGTTATATCCATTTTTTCTAATGGAAAAGCGCTTACCGGTTGTTGAAGTCCTTCCTCTTTGCCCCCAAGAAGTTTAGTCCCTGCAAACACTGCAATAGCAATTACAATTCCAATAACAATAATTCTTTTCTTATTTATACATTTTAATTTCTCTTTTATATTTACCATCATGTAATCTCCTTATTTTGATGTTAACAATGCATCGTTAGCAAGCCCCTGATATCCTGCTATAATCAGCTCATACTTTAAGAATTCTTCTTGAAGCTGTGCTTCTGCGTCTTTACCTTGATTAATCAACTCCAAATTTTTTATTTTAATATTGTCCAGTGCATTTTTTGATAATAATCCCTTTTCATATTTTAACCTTGCATTATTTAGTTCTTTTTCTGCATCCTTCCAGCTTCTTTTGGTTTTCTCAATCTTTTTTATGGCAATGTCTAATTGGTCATATTGATTATTGAAATTTTTTTGTATGTTTTCCTTTATTGTTGCCAACTCTTTTTCATTGTCACTGATTTGTCGTCTATCCTTTACAAAGTCACTCTTTAGGTGTTCTATCTTCATTTCTTGAACTTTAATGTCTTTTGAGTTTTTTAGTGCAGTTTCCAAGTCATTTTTTTCGCTGATTTTTTTAAGATTTTCATAGTCAAATTCATTTATGTCCATAAATTTCGTACTATATAAGAGTAGAGATTAAAACCTCTATTCTTATTTTTTTGTTATGATGAGTTTGATTGGTTAACGTTCTAAATTTGGGACTGGCTCCCGTAACTAAAAGTGTTAAC
>JBKECQ010000021.1:0-96191 GCA_047974845.1 Aminipila sp.
GCGAGGGTCGCGAGTTCGAATCTCGTCTTCCGCTCCAAATATGCGGGTGTAGTTCAATGGTAGAACCTCAGCCTTCCAAGCTGATGGCGTGAGTTCGATTCTCATCACCCGCTCCATATTACTTACTTGTGTTGTGGGCTCATAGCTCAGCTGGATAGAGCAACGGCCTTCTAAGCCGTGTGTCCGGGGTTCGAATCCCTGTGGGCTCACCATTTTTTTTGGGGTATAGCCAAGTCGGTAAGGCAACGGACTTTGACTCCGTCATTCGTAGGTTCGAGTCCTGCTACCCCAGCCATATGACCCATTAGCTCAGTTGGCAGAGCACTTGACTTTTAATCAAGGTGTCCGGAGTTCGAATCTCCGATGGGTCACCAATTTTATAAAATTATATAGCAGACCTTAATTGGTTGAGCTCACAATGGAGAGGTGTCCGAGTGGTTTAAGGAGCTGGTCTTGAAAACCAGTGATTCCGAAAGGGACCGTGGGTTCGAATCCCACCCTCTCCGCCATATAATTTTAACAAAGTTTCGGGGTGTAGCGCAGCTTGGTAGCGCAACTGGTTTGGGACCAGTGGGCCGCGGGTTCAAATCCTGCCACCCCGACCATTTTTTTAATAAGGTGCGCCCAGATAGCTCAGTAGGTAGAGCAGAGGACTGAAAATCCTCGTGTCCTTGGTTCGATTCCGAGTCTGGGCACCATTAATCTTATAAGAAATGTACGCTTGCAGCGATTGACGCCGAGCGTGCATTTTTTTTTAATGTCTTGCCCATATCTCTGATATGGCGCGCAAGACTTATACAGAAATTCCCCAGCTTCAGCTGGAAAGGAATTTTTCAGTTAATGTCGCAATTAAATAATAACGAAAAAAGGTGGAAATTGTTATATTTCCACCTTTTATTATTTGTATAATGTTAAATTTTTTTGCATTATAGAACCGAAGTTTTATAAAATTTGTACACTGCCAAAAAATAATACTGTAACTAAGTAAGATAAACCCGCAATTATACAAGAAAATGCAATGATCTTGGACTTTACCTTGGAATCCGCATCAAAGACTGCCATAGACGAAATAAAGGCTATTACAAGGGCAACTAAGCCGATAAGTGTAGTTGTATTAATTAAGTAACTGTAGCTTCTAAATAAAAAACAAAGTGCTGCAATAATTGCAACGGCACTAACATATTTAACAGCACCAACACGATTAAATATAACGGGAACCAGCAATGCTGCCCAAATAATACCTATTAATGTACACTTTGCTATTAACCATAATAATTCCATATTACAATTTTATCCTTCCTGTAAAACAATTGGTATTTTATAATTATATTTGATTTTAAGACCAATTTCAATTACAATGATATATGTATTTTATTGAGTGGAAGTTAGGGAGGCAAAGCAGTGGCACAACTATATTATAGATACAGTACAATGAACGCAGGAAAATCTATAGAACTGATTAAGGTCGCTTACAACTATGAGGAGAGAGGTAAGCGTGTTCTTACATTGGTACCAAGTGTGGATAATAGATATGGTGCGGGAGTCATTACCTCTAGAATTGGAATACAAAGAGAGGCTTTAATAGTTGGTGAGGATACTAACATATTAGAACTTTTTCTAGCGGAAAATAGCAAAAATAAAGTTGACTGTGTTCTTGTAGATGAATGTCAATTTTTAAATAAACATCATGTTCAGGAATTGGTAGAGATTGTAGACAGCTGTGATGTTCCTGTATTAGCGTATGGATTGAAAAATGATTTTAGAAATGAATTATTTGAAGGATCCTATTATATGCTTGTTTACGCTGATAAAATAGAGGAAATAAAGACTATTTGTTGGTGTGGAAGAAAAGCGACCATGGTTGCTCGGGTTGTAGATGGAAGATTTGTAAAACAAGGAGAACAAGTTGTAGTGGGGGGAAACGATATGTATGTTTCTCTTTGTAGAAAACATTACAACGATGGTCGATTGGAACCATAAATTTACATAAAATATTATAAAAAGAAATTTATATAGAAGCGGTATCACAAAATGATGTGTATCGCTTCTATTTTTAAAGCCTTGCCCGTATCTATGATACGGCGCGCAAGACTTATACATAAATTACCCAGCTTCAGCTGGAGAAGAAATTTTACAGTTAAAGCCAAATGGAGTTTGAATTAGATGAATTTTTCAGTTAAAATGTATTGAAAAAGATAGTAATGAATGGGGTTAGTATATGAAATTATCAACGTTTATTTATTTTGCAACATTTGGTATAAAAACCATTATATTTAAGCAGAAAAAACCAATTTTAGGTACAATTATTTTAACGGATAAGTGTAATTTATCTTGCAAACATTGCTCAGTGAATAATATTACTGCTAAAATCCATCCATATTATCAGGTTAGGAAAGAGATGGAAATACTATATAAAAAGGGTGTACGAATACTATTTTTCTGCGGAGGAGAAACTTTCCTTTGGAACGAAAATGGGAAAACTTTGAGAGATTTAGTCATTGAAGCAAAAGACATGGGGTTTTTGATTGTAAATACAGTTACCAATGGAACCTTCCCTTTAAATTTACCGGAAGCAGACTTAATTTTGTTGAGTCTTGATGGGGATAAGGAAAAACATAATCAGATTAGGGGAGAAACATATGATATTATTATGGATAATATAGAAAAGGCAACTTCGGATAACATATGCCTATATATGGCAGTAAATCAGATAAATAAACACAATATAGAAGATGTATGTTTTGTTGCAAAAGATAAGAAAAATATACGGGCTGTCTCCTTTAACTTTCACACACCATATCCGGATACAAAGGGATTAGCTCTATCTAAACTGGATAAAAAAATATGTTGTGATACAATAGCTAAAATGATAGACGCTGATATACCTGTTTTTAATCTTAAAAGTGCATTTCCATATATAATAAACAACAGCTTTCCCACACCGTGCTACCAGTGCGTTGTAATAGAAAACGGTAAGATAAGTACCTGTGGCAGATGCATAGAGGTACCGAATTTATGTGAGGAATGCGGATATTTCTTTGTGGCAGAATACACACTGCTTTTTAAGGGGAATATTAAAATAATGGCGGATATGATGAAAACATATCTAAAGTATATTTAAATATCTCTAAAGTCTATTTAAAGCTTGCTTAAAGCTTGTTTAAAATGTATTTAAAGTTTATTTCAGGGGATTAAAGGGGATTAAATGAGTATTGTAACAACCATGACAAGAATGTGGCTGACAAGGAGTTTTAAGCCATTTCAATTTAAAAATGATTATGATAATACACTATATTACAAAGACGCAAAGAACATGGGAATATATATACATATACCATTTTGTGAACAAATATGTGATTTTTGCCCATACTGTAAGGAGCTTTATAGAGGGGATACCTGCAATGAATATATTGATTATTTAATTAAAGAAATAAATTTTGTTGGACAACAAAATCCTGAAAAGAAGCAAGTTACCAGTCTATATTTTGGAGGGGGAACTCCGGCACTTGTTGAAGACAGACTGCAAGAAATAATTGAAGCAGTAGACAAGTACTTTATTATTACAGAGGGTATAGGAATAGAATTACACCCGCAAAATGTTACTGTAAAAACCTTAAAATCACTAAAGGCTGTTGGGATTACTAGAATAAGTATTGGAATACAATCATTTCAAGATAAATTTTTAAAGGTGCTGGGCAGGAAAAAATTTGAGTACAGTCAGATGTTTAGTGCCTTAAAAGAAGTACCTTTTGACACTGTTTCTATGGATTTCATTTTTGCATTACCGGGGCAAACTTTTACAGATATAAAAATGGATATTGAAAAGGCTTTTTCAAATGGTGCAAATCACATTGCAATCTATCCATTTATCCAGTTTTCCTTTACCAAAAGTGATGTGAATACCATGAAGAAGAATGAAAAGAAGGCATTGCTGGACGAAATAACCATGTACTGCAACTCAAAAGGGTATCAAAGGGAATCTATTTGGACTTTTGCGTCTGAAAAAAATGCTAAATATTCATCTATGACCAGAGATAATTTTTTAGGGTTCGGATGTTCTGCCACAACTCTTTTAAATGATCAGTTTAAAATAAATACATTTTCTATTGCTGAGTATAAGAAAAGGCTTGATTCTAACAATTTGCCAACCTCATTGACCTTAAGATTTACAAATAGGCAGAGAATGGTGTATTTTCTGTTTTGGAATGCATACAGTACAAAGGTTTCTAAGGAAGATTTTCGAAGGTTTTTTGGAAAAGAACTAGATAAATATTATGGACTCGAATTCTGGATGGTAAAGAAATTGGGATTTATAAAAGAAGATAACGGAATTTATGAAATGACTTTAAAAGGCGCTTTTTACTACCATTATTATGAAAATTATTATACACTTTCTTATATTGATAGTATGTGGGGAATAATGAGAAATGAAGCGTTTCCGAAAGAAATTCATTTTTAGTAAAAAAATAATCTGAACAGCTGTATTTAAAAAGTTGTACAGATTATTTTTTTGATTAATATAATTAAATAGCTTTTTTGTTCATATATATTTTTATTAGCAAACATATTGCTAGTCTGCAAATTTACCTTGCCATGAGTTTCTTTTTTTTAGCTCTTTGTGAATGCCGTTAAGTATTGTTCGCTTTTGATAACTCCACTCAGGTGAAATCAATATAGGTCTTGGAGCGTCAGCACTCATTCTATGAATGGTAATATGGCTTGGAATAATTTCCAGTGCGTCCACAACAAGGTTAACATATTCGTCAATACTATCAAATGATACATAGTCAGGATATTTTATTTCCATTTGTGAACCTTTTACAACGTTTAACATATGAAGTTTTATTCCAAAAATATCATCCTTACATACATATTTTACTGACTCTAGCATTTGTTGTCTTGATTCACCGGGAAGACCTAGGATAAGGTGTACAACAGTTTTAATATTTAAGTCAAGAAGCCTCTTAATTGCTTCGTCATATACATCTAAAGTATAACACCTATTTATTAGTGTTGCAGTGCCCTCGTGTATAGTTTGCAGCCCTAACTCTACCCATAAAAAAGTTTTTTTATTTATCTCTGATAAAAGATCATAGATTTCATCTGTAAGACAATCCGGCCTAGTAGCAATGACTATTCCTGAGATGCTGGGGTTACTGAGAACTGAATAATACTTTTCTCTAAGTTCAGAAACAGGTGCGTAGGTATTTGTATGATTTTGAAAATAAGCCAAATGCTTACTGTCAGGCCATTTGGTAGAAAGTAATTCTATTTGGTCAGGTATAGTGCTTGCAAAATCACCGGACCCATCAGCCGAGCAGAAAATACAACCTCCTACACCTTTACTACCATCTCGATTAGGGCACGTAAAACCTCCATCTAAAGACAGCTTAATTGTTTTTTTCCCAAAGTGATTTTTTAAATGACTTCCGATACTATTAATTGGTGTTGAAACATTACATATAAATTTATCCATGTGGACTCCTTCTAAGTTTAAATCTATATTGATGCCACGTATGGGCTCTAAGCCAGTAGGCACATAATTCTTGTTAAATTAACGGATTTATTATATCATATACTTAAGATAAATAATAATAAATAAAAGTTTTAGGGGAATGAGATGGATGATAATAAATATATTAAGCCGGTGGCTGAGATAATTAATTCCTATAAGGATGAAATTAATATAGTGATATTGGACGATATGAAAGAAGTGCCTAAAACAAGGAGCAAACTGCTGCTTCACAGTTGTTGTGGACCATGCAGTACTGCTGTTATAGAGAGATTAGCAGATGATTATGATATAAGCGTTTTCTTTTACAACCCCAATATAACTGATGAAGATGAATATGAGAAAAGAAAAGCTACTCAAATTGAGTTTATAAGGACATATAATGAAAAAGTTACAGATGATAAAAAAGTAGCCTTTATTGAAGGAGAGTTTGTTCCAGAAGAGTTTTTCATAATGGTTCAGGGCTTAGAAGATGAACCGGAGGGTGGAAAACGTTGTACACAGTGCTTTAAAATGCGTCTTGAAAGAACGGCGGCAGAAGCAAAACTAAAAGGCTTTGATTTATTTGGAACTACTTTAACTGTAAGCCCACATAAAAACTATTTACTCATATCTAAAATAGGTAAGGACTTTGCAATGAACTATGGACTATCATTTTTAGATATGGATTTTAAAAAGAAAGCAGGTTATCAGCGAAGTGTAGAGATGTCTAAAGAATATGGATTATATAGACAAAACTATTGCGGTTGCCAATTCTCCAAATGGGAATGATACCTGGAACGGATAATTATGAAATATATAAATGTAGCTATAGATAATAACAATGACAATACGGATAATCTATATACTTATGGATCTGAAATTGATGATATTAAAATTGGTCAAAAAGTATTTGTTCCATTTGCAAAGGGAAATAAACTCAAAGTAGGATACGTTTTTGATGTTAAAAGCGAACTTGAAACGGAAATAAAAGGGTTAAAGTTTGTGGAAAGCATTGATGAACATATTTGTTTGACTCAGGAAATGATGGAAACCTGCAAATGGATGAAATCAAGATATTTATGTAGATATATTGATGGAATAAATTGTTTTACTCCATCGGGAAAAGCCTCAAAACAAGGGCGTAAAAGGGTTCCATATAAAGATGTGGAGGGAGAAGACTGCAACATAAAAGCGCTGACAAATGAACAGCAAAATGCAATTGATGTAATAACTCCCACCATCAATGAAAACAAACATGATATTTTTTTAATTCATGGTGTAACCGGAAGCGGGAAAACAGAAATCTATATCAGATTGATTAAAGCTGTAATAGAACAAGGAAAGACAGCAATTGTTATGGTTCCTGAAATATCGCTTACAACACAGGTAATTGAACGATTTATTGGACGTTTTGGACAAGAAAATATTGCAGTATTGCATAGTAAGCTTTCTTTGGGAGAAAGATATGATGAATGGGTAAGAATACGAAATGGGGAAGTAAAAATAGTAATAGGAGCCAGATCAGCAGTCTTTGCACCCCTGGATAACATAGGAATCATAATAATGGATGAGGAACATGAATCCACTTACAAATCGGATATGGCACCTAAATATGAAACAGTAGAGGTGGCCATAAAAAGAGCAAAACAATTCAACGGGTTGGTAATATTGGGAAGTGCCACACCATCTATAGTTTCTACTTATCGAGCGCAACAAGGGATATATAAAATAATACATTTAAACGAGAGGTACAATAAAGTTCCATTGCCTAAGGTTCAAGTTGTGGATATGAGGGAAGAGCTAAAGGCAGGCAATAAATCAATGTTTAGCAGGATTCTTTACGAGAGAATGGAAAACTGTCTGAACAGTGGTGAACAAGTGATTTTATTTTTAAATCGTCGTGGTTATTCAACTTTTGTCTCTTGCAGAGAATGTGGTTATGTTATGAAATGCTCAGAATGTGGTATATCTCTTACATATCATAAAAGAGAAAATGCGGCAGTTTGCCATTATTGTGGAAAAAAAGAACCACTGCATAAATTATGTCCTGAATGTAATAGTAAATATATAAAACACTTTGGAACAGGAACTGAAAAAGTGGAAGAATATACATCAGAGCTATTCCCTGACTACCCTATTGCAAGATTAGATTTAGATACAGTTAAAACTAAGGGAAGTGTAGATAAAATAATTAATAATTTTAAAAAGGGGAAAACTAGGATTTTAATTGGGACACAACTGGTTGCAAAAGGGCTTGATTTTAAAAATGTGGGCTTAGTTGGCATTATCTCGGCAGATGTTATTTTAAACATACCGGACTACAGATCTTCAGAAAGAACTTTCCAGCTAATCACACAAGCGGCAGGAAGAGCCGGCAGAGGCGAAAAAGAAGGAAATGTTGTAATTCAAACCTATAATGCAGAACATTACGGTATTTCTGCGGCAGCAAAGCAAGATTACAATATGTTTTATAGCACGGAAATCTTACTGAGAACACATATGCTATACCCTCCCTTTAGTGATATAGTTCAAATAATTATTATTGCCAAATCGGAAAAGGAATGCTTACGAGGTTCAGAAAAAGTATTTGTGACGCTTAAAAATGAATTGAATCACCAGTTGAAAAAACATTTATTTGAGCCACAGCCTATTTTAATGAACTATGAAAAGGATCACTTTAGATACGGTATCTTGATAAAATGCCCAAAAGGTATGAGACGAGAGTGCTTATTCACTATTGAAAAAATAAAAAAAACAGTGAATACTAATTCAAAAAAAGAGTTTACTATTGCGGTAGATATTAATCCGTATTAGTGTAAAAAGACAAAAAATATATGCTAAAACTTATGTGTTTTGTTTGTGAAGAATATATAAAATGTTGGTTAAAGTATTTATATAGATTAATTATTATGGTATAATTTATTGCTATATATAGAAATTATGGAGGTTAGTAATGGCTTTAAGAAATATTGTAACTGAAGGCGATGATATACTTAGAAAAAAATGCAGAGAGGTTACAGAAATAGATGACAGAATTAGAACAATTTTAGACGATATGCTTGAAACAATGAGAGCACATAATGGAGTTGGCATAGCTGCACCACAGGTAGGCATTATGAGAAGAATGTTTATTGTGGAGGTAGAAGAGGATGATGTAATAGAAATGATAAATCCTGAGATAATAGAAACAAGAGGATCAGCTTGGGAAGATGAAGGATGCTTAAGTGTTCCGGGAATGATTGGTACAGTAGAAAGACCTGAATATGTAAAAATAAAAGGTCTGGACAGATTTGGAAATGAAGTAATCCATGAAGCTGAAGGGTTTAAAGCAGTAGCATTTTGCCATGAAAATGATCATTTAGATGGTATTTTATATATTGATAAGGCAAAGGATATAAGAGATGCAGAACAACAGTAAATTGAAAACAGTTTATATGGGAACACCTGAATTTGCTGTTCCCGGACTTGAAGCACTCTATAACAGTGGTCATGAGATTGGGTTTGTGGTAACACAACCGGATAAGGCCAGAGATAGAGGGAAAAAGGTACAATTCACACCGGTAAAGGAAAAAGCTGTAGAATTGGGAATTGAAGTCATACAGCCGGAAAGAGTAAAGGGTAATGAAGAGTTCTTCAAACGGTTAAAAGACTACAATCCTGACTTAATAGTTGTTGCAGCTTATGGCAAGATTTTACCTATTGAAATTATTAACTTGCCTCCTTTAGGTTGTATTAATATTCACGCATCTTTATTGCCTAGGTGGAGGGGTGCAGCACCTATGCAAAGAGCAATAATTGAAGGAGATGTTTATACAGGAATTACTCTTATGTACATGGAAGAGGGGCTTGACACAGGGGATATGATTGCTAAGAAAGAAGTAGCAATTCTAAGAAAAACAGCAGCTCAACTACATGACCAAATGGCAGTTTTAGGGGCAGAGCTTTTAAAGGAGCAGCTACCTAAGATTGTAACAGGAAATATTATAAGAGAAAAACAAGATGAAAGCTTAGCAACATATGCAAATATGATTTTTAAGAAAGATGGAAAAATTGACTTTTCTAAGACTCCGGAGGAAATAGAAAGACTCATAAGAGGATTAGATTCTTGGCCCGGTGCGTATACTACGTATATGGGGCAGGTAATGAAAGTCTGGGAAGCAGATGCTACAGATGAAAAATGTTCTGAACCTTATGGAACTATTATTGATGTTTCAGATAAAGGTATTAAAGTATCTGCGGGAGGAAAGGTATTAATTATTAATACAATACAGATGCCAGGTAAGAAAAGAGTTGCAGTCAAAGAATTCTTAAAGGGAAATCATCTTGAAAAAGGGGAAATTCTACAAGATTAGATTTTAAGCGAGGTGAGATTATGTTTTATTTTGATCCAACCATTATTTTACTGATTCCGGCAATGATTTTTGCAGTATATGCGCAAAACAAGGTGGGTTCTTCCTATAGAAAATATGCAGGTATTAGAAATAGAAGAGGCGTAACCGGCTCTCAGGCCGCGAGAATGATTCTGGACAGAAATGGACTTAATAATGTAAGAATTGAAATGGTAAATGGGACATTATCGGATCATTATGATCCTAGAGCCCAAGTAATGAGATTGTCACCAAGGGTGTACAATGAACCTTCCATAGCCTCTGTAAGTATTGCAGCTCATGAAGCAGGGCACGCCATACAACATTCAGAGAGTTATGCACCGTTGAAGTTAAGAAATGCAATAGTTCCTGTAGTGAATTTTTCTTCAATGCTATCTTGGCCATTAATGTTCATAGGCATAATAATGGCAGGGGCAGGAAATCAGACAAGAGGAATGTTTCTAATGGACATAGGCATATTATTCTTTGTTGGAGTAGTTGTATTTCATGCAATAACCTTGCCTGTTGAATTTAATGCAAGTAGAAGAGCGTTGAATCAGCTGGAAGGGCTGGGTATTGTTTATGAAGAGGAAAATAAAGGGGCAAGAAAAGTTTTATCTGCTGCAGCTATGACTTATGTAGCAGCACTTGCCACAGCCGTTGTTAACTTATTAAGATTACTTATAATTAGAGAAAGGAATCAATAATTATGGACGCAAACAGAAAGACTGCTTATTACGCACTGATGGACGTTGAATCTAAGAAATCATATTCGAATATAGCTCTTAACCATCAAATTATTTGTGGCAAACCTAGTTCTCCTTCTTTTGTGAGAGAGCTTGTTTACGGTGTTCTTGAGAATAAAATGTTATTGGACTATATAATAGACCATTTTGTTCAGTCAGGAGTTGCAAAAGTAAAGTTAAGTGACTTGATTATTTTAAGAATGGGAATATACCAGTTGGGATACATGGATTCTGTTCCTGAATATGCTGCAGTAAATGAAAGCGTTATCCTTGCCAAGAAATTTGCAAGAGGTAGAGAGAGCTTTATAAATGGTGTATTGCGTTCTTATATTAGAAATAAATTTTCTGTTAAATTACCTGATAGGACAGAGGATGAAATTAAATATCTTTCAATTAAATATTCTTGTGAACCTTGGATTGTTGAAATGTGGATTAAACAATATGGAAACGAAACAACTGAAGCACTACTAAAGTCTTCTCAGGGTAATCCGGGGCTAAGCATTCGTGTGAATACTTTAAAAACAGGAAAAGAGGACTTGGTAAGAAGACTTACGGAAAGAGATTATGAAGTAAAGGACAGTGAAATTAGTAGCTGTGGACTTAAAGTAATAAAAGGAACGGGCTTAATTGAAGACGGACTTTACAAGGCAGGATTATTTTCAATTCAAGACGAGAGTTCAATGAAAACAATAGAAATTCTTGACCCTCAGCCCGGCGAGACTATTATAGATGTCTGTGCTGCTCCGGGTGGCAAAACATTGGCTGCCGCTGAAAAAATGAGCAACAGGGGCAATATTATTGCAAGAGATATATATCTGAGAAAGCTAGGTATTATAAACAAAGAAGCTGAGAGACTAGGTATCTCTATTGTTACAACTTCTTCTTGGGATGCAACAAAAATGGATTCTGAACTTTTGGAGAAAGCGGATCGGGTTATTGCAGATGTACCTTGCTCAGGGTTAGGAATTATAAGAAAGAAACCGGAGATAAAGTACAAAAAAAGAGTTAATGAATTTGAGGCATTGCCAAGAAAACAATTAGAAATTTTAACTGTGGCGTCTAAGTATGTTAAGAGAGGCGGAGTGCTTCAATATAGCACTTGTACTATAAATAAACATGAAAACGAAAAGGTTATTAAAGAGTTTTTGAGAAAAAATAAATCTTTTAGTATACAAGAAGAGCGTCAATTTATGCCACATATTGATGAAACAGATGGCTTTTACGTGTGCAAAATGGTGAAAAGTGACAGCTTAATTTAGCTGAAAATGGAGAGGCAATGATTCAAGTTGGTTTTAAAAGTGATCGAGGACTAAAGAGAAAAAATAATGAGGATTCTTGCTTTGTTATTCCTGAGGATAAGATTTATATTGTCGCCGACGGTGTCGGCGGCAGCAAGTCGGGGGAAGTAGCAAGCCGAAGTGCTGTTAGCTTTGTAGCTGACTATGTCAAGAAAAATCCTATTAAAGCTACTAATGGCAGAGAAGAATTAAAAAACTACTTTATAAATTGTGTTGAACAGGCAAATCAACTTATTTATGGACTAGCGAATGAAGATGAAAACAATAAAGGTATGGCAACAACGCTGGTGTTAGCATATATAAACAGAAGACGGGCTTATGTAGTAAATATTGGTGACAGCAGAGCCTACTTAATGAGAGATAATCAATTAACACAGATTACCGAGGATCATACATATGTCAATACATTATTAAAAACCGGAGCTATTACTGAAGAAGATGCTAAAAGTCATGAGAAAAAGCATATTATAACTAGGGCTTTAGGTGGAGATAGTGCAGTGGAACCGGATATATTTGAAGTAAAACTTATAAAAGACGATATTTTGCTTCTTTGTACGGATGGGCTTCATGGAGAAGTAGCAGATGACAATATTTGCGAAATTCTTTCTTCAGGTAATCCCATGTCGGAAATTTGCAATATGTTGATAACGAAAGCAAACCGCTCCGGCGGAAATGATAATATCACAGTAGTCTGTGTGAAGATTTAGGGAGGAAATTCATATGAGTGGCAGAGTTTTAGCAGGCAGATATGAATTGCTGGAACAAATAGGGGAAGGCGGCATGGCTGTCGTTTATAAAGCGAGATGCAAACTTTTAAATAGATATGTAGCTATAAAAATACTAAAGCCTGAATTTACTAAGGATTTAAAGCTTGTGGAAAATTTTAAAAAGGAATCCCAAGCTGCGGCAAGTTTAGTTCATACTAATATAGTTGGAGTTTATGATGTAGGCAGAGAAGGTAATATAAACTATATCGTAATGGAACTTGTGGAAGGCAGAATCCTAAGTGATATAATTAAAGAAGAAGGCCCACTAGATTATAAAAGGGCAATAGATATAGGTAAACAAATTGCAGCAGGGCTTTCGTGTGCCCATAGAAATCATATAATACATAAGGATGTAAAACCTCATAATGTGCTTGTAACTAATGATGGTATTGCAAAAATAACGGATTTTGGCATAGCAAAGTTTGTAGATAATGCCACAATTGTTGGAAATGCTGATACTGTTATGGGATCAGTACATTATTTTTCGCCGGAACAGGCAAGAGGAGGATATGTTGATGAAAAATCAGATATATATTCTCTCGGAATCGTAATGTATGAAATGGTTACGGGGAAGGTTCCTTTTGATGGAGACAATCCTGTGACTGTGGCTTTAATGCATATAAATAACGAAATTACACCGCCATCACAAGTGGTAAAGGGGATACCGCCGGTACTAGAGCAGATAATAATGAAGGCTACAAATAAAATCCAAGTAAATAGGTTCAAGTCTGCAGACGAAATGATGGAAGCACTTAAAAATGTTGACTTAATTTCAAGTATTGTTGGCGATTCAGTATATATGAACGTTGCTAACACAGAAAGTGGGGGAATGGAATTTGCTTCAAGACCTATAAATGATGAGGTTGTTGAAGTTAAGGGAGAAGTTATCAGTATGGGAAAAAATCAGCTAGAAAAAGGCAAAGGCGGCAAGAAAAAATTTAAATTAAATAAGGTGAAAGTTACAGCAATAGTGGTTGCTCTACTATGTGCAATTCCTGTAAGTGCATTAATATATAATCTTATTGGGGCTATAGGAGAAGGAGCTGAAATAATAGTTCCTGATATATCCGGTGAAACTGTGGAACAAGCTACCGCAAGACTTGAGGAATTAGGCTTAAAGCTTGAAGAGGGTGATAGGGTTTACGACAGTGAAGTTGCGGAGGGCGAAATCGTATCACAGAGCCCTGTTGCTAAAACTAAAACCAAGAAGGGCAAAGTTATTACAGTAAGTATTAGCAAAGGCGCAAAAGAAGGTGCTATTCCAAACTTGCTGGGCAAAAACTATACGGATGCCGTATATTTAATAGAGAAATATGGCTATAATGTGGGAGAAGTTACTATAGGCGAAAGTGATATGCCTAAGGACACTGTAATAAGTCAAACACCGGAGGCAGGAGAAGAAGCAAAGCCGGGAACTAAGATTAAGTTTGTTGTAAGTAAAGGTGTAGAAGAAGGAAAGACTATAATGCCAAAACTACTGGGTCTTACTTTAGATAAAGCAGAGCAAGAATTGAAAGCTTCAGGCTTAGAGGTTGGCACAGTAACGGAAGAAATGAGCGATGCATATGACAAGGGGCTTGTTATGTGGCAACAAATTGCTGCCGGCGAGACCGTTAATGAAGGAGCGACAATTAACTTAAAAATAAGTACCGGTTCTGAACCGGCTGGACCAAAGACAGTTGTGCTTGATATTGACTACAGCCAAGCTAAAAACCTTGTATTTTTCTTAACTGTTACAGTATCGGATGAGTCAGGAACAAGAAATATATTCACAAGAGAACAAAGGTTAAAAGAAGATTTGAGTGAGATGGTTTCTTTAACAGGTACAGGACAAGGAACAGTAACAGTTTTATTTGATAATGAAGTTGCCATGAAGAAAAACATAAACTTTAATACCGGAGAGATTATTTAATGAAGGGTATAGTTGTAAAAGGAATTGCAGGTTTTTACTATGTAAAAGCAAACGGCAAAGTATATCAATGCAAAGCTAGAGGTATTTTCAAAAAAGACGGTATAAAAGTTGCAGTTGGTGACATTGTAAATATTGAGTTAAATGAGGGCAGTGATGCCCTCATTAATGAAATTGGAGAAAGAAAAAATCAGTTTATAAGACCACCAATTGTAAATGTTGATTGTTTTCTGGTAGTGTTTGCAGCTACAGATCCAGAGCCGAACTTTTCTATTATAGATAGGTTTTTAGTAATGGCAGAAAAGAATAATACTGATGTAATTATATGTGTAAACAAAATAGATTTAGCCCATGAAGATAGGCTGAAAAAAATAAAACAGATATATGAAAACTTATATCCTATAGTATTTATTAGTGGAAAACATGGACAAGGTCTTGAGGAGCTAAAGAATATGATTGTAGGAAAAAAGTGTGCATTGGCGGGCCCGTCCGGAGTAGGAAAGTCTACAATATTAAATGCAATGGAACCTCAGATTTCTGTGGAAATCGGGGAAATAAGCGAAAAAACAAAAAGAGGCAAACATACCACAAGGCACTCAGAAATATTTGATACAGCTTTCGGGGCAATGATTTTTGACACCCCCGGATTTACCTCGTTTGAAGTTTTAGACGCCAGCGAAGAAGAGCTTGCTCACTTTTATCCTGAGATGCAAAACTACTTAGGTCAGTGTAGATATGATAACTGTAGGCATATAAAGGAGCCGGATTGCAGTGTAAGAGACGCTGTTTTAGAAGGAAAGATAAGCAAGAGCAGATATAATTCATATGTTGAACAGATTAAAGAGATAAGGGAGAAAAGTAAAAAATGGTAAGATTAGCACCATCAATATTATCAGCAGATTTTTCAAAACTTGGTGAACAAGTCAGTACAATAGAAAAAGCAGGAGCACACATTATACATGTTGATGTAATGGACGGTCATTTTGTACCCAATATTAGCTATGGTTCAACAGTAATGAAAAGCCTATGTGGAAAAACACAATTACCTTTTGATGTACATCTTATGATTGAGAATCCGGACAGGTATATTGAAGAGTTTGTAACAGATCAAACTGAATTTATTGTTGTTCATCAAGAGGCTTGCCCGCATTTACATAGGACAATACAACACATTAAATCATTGGGGGTAAAGGCTGGAGTGGCTATAAACCCTGCAACCTCATTGAGCACATTGGACTTTATTTTAGAAGAGGTTGATTTAGTCCTTATTATGTCTGTTAACCCTGGTTTTGGTGGACAGAAGTTTATAGAATCTGCAATTGCAAAGGTTGAAGCGCTAAAGCATATAAAGGATGCACATAACCTTAACTACGAAATAGAGATTGACGGCGGAATAGGAATTGATAATGTTGACCGTGTTATAGAAGCAGGTATTGATATAGTAGTTGCGGGATCGGCTGTTTTTGGAGCTGAAGATATTAATTCAAGAGTAAGTGAATTTCTTTCAAAGTTCTAACTACAAATAAAGAAATATCTAATAAATAAATAGCAAAGAAATAGACAATAAAGAAATAGTAAATAACTAATTAATAAAGAAATAGTAAATAACAGATAAATAATAGTATACGAAGACTACATTTGATTTAAAAATAATACTTGAAATAAGTATTATTTTTTTATTAATTTTTGAAAAACAGAACAAAACTTTACTAGGCCTTATCTAAGTCTATAAGTCAAGATTGTTAAAGACAAGAAATTGGATGGACTGTAAATCATATAAAAGAATAGATTAATTGATATAAATATAAATATAAGTAGCGCCAAAAAGCTATTATCTTGCAACTTTCTATAATTAACGAATATTCTAGAATAGATGCAGTTTTCAAACTTGCACTATTTTAGGAAAGGGAGGCGTGCAAAGTGAAAATAAATTGGAAATTGAGAATAAAAAACAAAACCACTTTACTTGCACTTATTACCTGTATTATAGGGGTAGTATATCAGATTTTAGGGATTTTAGGAGTAACACCTCCGACCAGTGAGGAACAGGTAATGCAAATAGTAAACTTACTATTAAATGTTCTAGTTATGGTAGGGGTAGTGGTTGATCCCACAACTGCTGGAATAAATGACAGTGCTAAGGCTTTGCAGTATACGGAGCCAAACTAATTATATATTTATTTAACAAGAAACGCCCACTAATAAGTGGGCGTAATATTTATATATGAATGGATTAGTGTCTACAACAATTACGTCTGCAACAGTTACGTCTGCAACAATTATTATGATTGTTATTACATAAGCAATATAAAACAATCCAGCAACAAGGGTGACACATAGTTGCACCTCCTTTTTGTGGTTATTATATATTATGCTTAATAAAGAAAAGCGTTCTTTTTTATTGCATATAATATACTTTTGATTAAGAAAAGGAAAAGGATATTTTCCAAAACTCAACAAATGCAGAGTAATGTTTTTTTTGACATAAGAATAGAATATAGGGAATTAGATTGTTTAAAAAATTTAATTTCTATTATTTTATGCTGCAGATGTAGCGGCAGAATGGAGAGAAAGATGCCAGAGAAAGGAAGTATAATTGTTCAAGCATTTACTGCACGAAGAGCTATACCTGTTGAAAATGCAACGGTAATAATAACGACTGATAATGATATAGAGCCTAAGATTATTGCTTATAGGGTTACTGATGTAGATGGAAGAACAACCCCGGTAGAATTGGAAACGCCGGATATATCAAATTCTCAAACACCGTCAGAAGCTAAGGCATTTGCAACTTGTAATATTCAGTTAGATCATCCAATGTATTATAGTGTCTTGGTGGAACACGTTCAAGTTTTCCCGGAAACTGAAAGCATACAGCAAGTGGAGATGATACCTTTAATGGAATTTGCAAATGAAGATGAAAAAAGTAATGTTGTTATTATAACACCACAAGATTTATAAAGGAGGAATAAAATGTTATCCGGTGAACCCTATATTCCACAAAATATAACGGTGCATTTAGGTCCGCCTAGCTCATATGCACAAAATGTTATTGTACCATTCGATGATTATATTAAAAACGTAGCGTCAAGTGAGATATATCCAACTTGGCAGGAAGAGGCTTTAGAAGCAAATATTTATGCTCAAATATCATATGCATTAAATAGAGTGTACACGGAATTTTACAGAAGTCAGGGCTACAATTTTGACATTACTAATACTACTGCAATGGATCAGAAGTTTATAAACGGAAGAAATATTTTTGAAAATATAGATAAAATAGTAAGTGAAATTTTTAATTCATACATTAGAAGAAAAGGTAAAATCGAACCGTTGGCAGCAAAATATTGCAACGGAACTACGACTACCTGTAATGGATTATCACAGTGGGGGAGTGAGGAGTTGGCACAACAAGGATATGAAGCCTTTGATATATTAAAATATTATTATGGAGATGATATTGAGTTAATTACGGGAGTCCCAATCTTAGAAAAAGTGGCATCATATCCGGGAACCCCATTGCGTTTAAACAGTGAAGGAAAGGCAGTAAGAAGCATTCAACTGGCATTAAACAGAATTTCTCAAAATTATCCTCTTATTCCTAAGATAAAAAATGTAGATGGAATTTTTGGAGAGTCCACAGAACAAGCAGTCAAAGAATTTCAGAAAATATTTAACCTAACGCCGGATGGCATAGTGGGGAATGCTACTTGGTATAAAATAATTGCTTTGTATACGGGTATAACCAAGCTGTCGGAGTTAAACTCAGAAGGAAATAAATTATTTCACGTTTCATTGGAATATCCCGATGCAATTTCAGAAGGAGACTCAGGGGAAAAGGTTGAAATATTACAATATTTTCTTGACCTCATATCAGATTTTTACTTAACCATACCGGATGTTCAAATGACCGGATACTTTGGTGCTGAGACAAAGGAGTCTGTAGTTGCCTTTCAACAACAATTCAATTTACCTCAAACAGGAGTTGTAGGAAAAGAAACTTGGGATATTATGTACAATGTTTTTAAAGGGATTGTAGATACTATTTTTGTAAAAGACGAAATCTTTGCTATAGATACCTTGCCGTATGGAGGGCAAGTTTTAAAATATGGGTCAAAGGGGAACGATGTAAAAGCGTTACAGGATTATCTTACAGTAATATCTTTAATTTATATGGAAATTGTGCCTGTAAGGCCTACAGGAGTCTTTGGCAAAGAAACTAAGGAAGCAGTTCAAGAATTTCAAAAACTATTTGGGTTAAAAGAGACCGGAGAAGTTAATAGAGAGCTTTGGAATCTTATTACAAGTACATATAAGGATGTAGTCAGTGCAGATACTTCAAGACCTATTCAGTTCCCGGGTGAAACGCTTAAACTTGGCGATATAGATGAAATGTAGGAGGGGGAAATTATTATGGCAGGAACTTTTGATCCATTTGTAGGTCAGCCCATTAGAAGCGTTCAAACATATTTAAGGAGAATATCTCAAACCTATAAGACTGTGCCGGCAGTAATTCCGGACGGAGAATATGGGGAACAAACAAAAACTGCTGTTTTAGGCTTTCAAAAGAGCTTTGGATTAAAGCAAACAGGAGAAGTAAATAAGGAAACTTGGGATAGGATATTACTTATATATAACGATATTATGGAATATGAGGGAGATCCTTTACCAGCGGTTCTTTATCCCTCCGGAAAATACGTTATACTTCCTGGAGAAAAAAATGTAAACCTATATGTAATACAATCAATGATGTTTGTATTACAGTCCCATTATTCAAATATTCCGGGTGTAGATATAAATGGTGTAAATGATGATAAAACTACAGCGGCGGTTAAAGCTTTTCAAAAAGTGTTTGGGCTACAGGAAAACGGTGTAATTGATAAACAGTTTTGGGATAGATTATCTTCTCTTTATCAAGTTAAAATACCGCAAAATAGATTTTAGGTAAGGTAAATCTTACCTTATAATTTTGCTAAATACAGATAGATTTAATAGTATTTATAATATAAGAAAAATATAGTGTAATATGTAATTTAATGGTATAATGTTCACATGACAATTTTTAGGTGACATTATACCTTTTTAATAAGATAAATAAAAAACTGCATGGCGGTGTATGCAAAGAAACTTTTCTATTCGCAATAATAAGCTAAAAAAGGAAGAAGATCAATGCGCAGAATAAAGATGAGTGTACAAAAAGAGTTTATAATTATAGTTTGTTCCATATGTTTTTTTTGTATCGTTTTAACCTCTGTTGTAGGTTATTACACTGCCTCTGCTTCTTTGGAGTCAAAAAGTACGGAAAATGCAGTTGTTATAGCTTCTGATTATTCCAAGAAAATTAATAATTGGATTTGGGAAAAGGCGGTTTTTTTAAATACGGTGGCAGAGTCCATAATTTATGAAAAAAATTTGGACAGGGAGTATTTACATAAATACTTTAAACAAATTCTTGAAAAATGCAATCAAGAAAATTCTATGTATGATTTATTTTTTCAATATACTGATAAACCTATGGTTTGTGCCACCGAATTTGTTCCGGATGGCAGTTTAGATTACACAAAAAGAAAGTGGTATACAGTTCCAACCACAACTCACAAATTGGAAATACAAACAGCCTATAAAGATTCGGACACAGGAAGACAAATAATAACTATTTCCAGAGAAGTTATTATTGATGGGGAGCTTGCAGGAGTGCTTTCTGTTGATATATTTGTAGACCAAATGGTAGAAACCATTAACGCTATGAAGGTGGCAGAAAACAGTTATGGATTTTTGTTGGACAGTGATAACGGACTTGTTGTTCATCCCAATGAAAAATACGGTTACATAAACAATGCTCCGGTTTCTTTAAAGGATTTAGAGGGAAACCCATACCAAAAGCTTATAGAAAGAATAGAGAAGAATGGTGAAAGTAAAGATTTAATTTGGATTGATGACTATGACGGCGTTAGACGTGCTTTTTTTGTCAGTAAAGTTCAATGTTGCGATTGGTATGTTTGTGTTGCCATATCTGAAGAAGTATGGGAAAACGGTGCAAAAACCTTAATGTTTAAATTTACTTTAATAATGACACTCCTATGCCTACTTATTGGTATGGCAAGTATTTTTGTGTTTGTAAAGGCTTTGTTGAAACCTGTGAGTATTGCAGAATCCGCATCCCAAGCAAAGTCTGCTTTTTTGGCAAATATGTCACACGAAATTCGAACACCGATTAATGCTATGCTGGGAATGGATGAACTTATCTTACGAGAAACTACTAATGAAAACATTACAGAATATGCCATGAATATTCAGAATGCTGGAAAGCTATTGCTAAGCATAGTAAACGATGTTTTAGATTTTTCTAAGATAGAAGCGGGCAAAATGGAAATTCTGTCAGGAGAATATGAATTAGGCTCTATGATAGGGGACTTATTAAATATAGTTTCCCATAAAGCAGAAGAAAAGGGTCTTAAAGTACAGACAAGTATTTCAAAAGACATCCCCCATAGGCTTATGGGAGACCAGCGAAAGATTACCCAGATAATAGGGAATCTTTTAACTAATGCTGCAAAATATACTCATGAAGGCTCTATTACGCTGAAAATGGACTGGGAGCAAGTTGATAACAATAATATAAATTTGATTGTTGAAGTAGATGATACTGGAATAGGCATAAAGAATGAAGATATAGAAAAACTTTTTATATCCTTTACCAGACTTGAAACAGAAAAGAATAAAGGTATTGAGGGAACTGGTTTAGGATTAAGTATAGCAAAAAGACTATTAGAAATGATGGGTGGAAGCCTTACAGTAGACAGCACATATGGTAAGGGCTCTAGCTTTATTGCAGTAATCCCACAGAAGGTAAGTAGTAATAATCCTATAGGTGATTTTCAAAAGAAATTTGAACACAGCATTAAAAACCGAAAGCATTATAAGGAAAGATTTATTGCTCCTCAGGCAAAAATTTTAATCGTTGATGATAATGACATGAATTTGGCTGTGGCAATTGGGCTTTTAAAGAATACTCAATTGATGGTTGACACTGCAACAAGTGGAAAGCAATGTCTTGAAAAAATTACACAAAATTACTATCACATTATTTTTATGGATCATATGATGCCTGAAATGGATGGTATAGAGACATTAAAACGATTAAATCAATTAGAAGACAATCTGTGTAATGACACGCCAGTTATCGCATTGACAGCCAACGCTATCTCAAATGCTAAAAAAATGTATATTGAAAGTGGTTTTAGTGACTACATCTCAAAACCTATACAAGGGGATAAATTAGAAAAAATAATTATTAAGTATTTACCTGATAATCTAGTTCGTTTAACTGACGAATATGTTGATGACTTTTCTGAAAAGTATTTTGATATTGATATGCAGTTATTTGATGACTATATAAATGTTGAAAAAGGGATTTGTTATTCGGGGAATAACTTAAATAACTATATTAAAGTGCTTGAAATTTATAGCAATTCAGGGCAGGAAATTTCAGATAAAATTAAAGCTGCCTACTTAAATGAAGATTGGGAAATATATAGAATTATAATTCATGGATTAAAAAGTACATCTTTAAGCATAGGTGCAGAAGAGCTTTCAGAAAAATGTAAGTTGCTGGAACTTGCGTGTTCAAAGAAAGATATATCATATCTTTTATGCCATCATAATGGAGTATTAACTCTTTTGGATAAAGTGCTAGCCCTTATAAGGGAATATTTAAGAGAAAATTTAGATAAGATTGATACTAAAAATAATATAGAAGATGAGTGTGTAAATAATAAAAAGGAAGAAATAGGAGGTGAGCGACTTAAGAAAGAACTTTTATGTCTCCAGGAAAAAGTTAATAATTTCCAAATGACTGATGCCTATAAGATCATGAAAGAATTGTCAGAATATTGTTTTGGGGGATTGGAATTAGAAATCTATATACAGAGAATTTACGAGAGACTTGATGAATTTGAATATGAAGAGGCAAAAGATAAAGTAAGGGATTTAATTGCTAATATAGATAATTTGTGCAAGTAGACTAGGTTGTTGTCACGCGACTGTGGAGGTGCGGTTATGCAGAACATAATATTGATTGTAGATGACAGTAAATCAAATATAAAAATGGCACAAGCTATTTTAGAAACTGAGTATAGAGTTGCGGCGGCATTATCTGGAGAAAAAGCCTTAAAGTTTTTAGAGAAAACTATTCCAGATTTAATATTATTGGATATAAATATGCCTGAGTTATCAGGATTTCAGGTTATGGAGAAGCTAAAGAATAATGAGAAATGGTGTAACATACCCGTAATTTTCTTAACTGCGGACGCAGAACCTCAAGTTGAAGCAGAGTGCTTTAAAATTGGGGCAATTGATTTTATACGAAAACCTTTTGTTCCGGAGGTCATAAAAAATAGAATAAAAAGAACTTTAGAACTTCAGGAATACAGAAAAGGACTTGAAAATTCCGTAAAAATCCAATATCAAAAAATATTGCAGCAAAATGAAGAGATAAAGCTAAAACACCAGCAACTTGTGGACATTCAGCAAGAAGTAATTATAAGTTTGGCAAACTTAATAGAGGGACGGGACGATAGTACCGGTGAACATATAAAAAGAACCAGCCAATATGTGGAACTTATTGCTAAAAGACTAAAAGAAAAAGGGCTTTTTAAAGATATTTTAAATGATGATTATATTGAAAATCTATGTAAGGCCGCTCCCATGCATGATATAGGAAAAATTTGTATTTCTGATACTATTTTAAAGAAACCGGGAAAATTAACAGATGAAGAATTTGAGTATATGAAAAAACACGCAGAGGAGGGTGGTAACATTATAACTAATATAATGGGAAAGATTGAAGATCAAGAATTTATTGATGTAGCATTTGACATTGCAACCTATCATCATGAAAAATGGAATGGAACAGGCTATCCTAAAGCCTTAGTGGGTGAAGAAATTCCGTTAAGTGCAAGGGTTATGGCTGTGGCTGATGTTTTTGATGCATTAATTTCTAAAAGATGTTACAAAGAACCCATTAGTATTAGTGAATCTTTTGCAATTATAGAGGAATCCATTGGGATACACTTTGACCCGCAAGTTGCAAATGCATTTATTGAACAACGAAAGACAATAGAAGCTTTACTAAAAGACTAAAAATAAATACTGTTATTAATAAAAACCCCTTAGTCCAGGCTTTAAAGCTTTGATTAAGGGGTTTAATCTTTTAGTAAATTTAGAATCTGTCGCTATAATTTAAAAGACCGCGGATATATCCGCCCTGAACTTTCTGGCTTTTAGGCTTCACCTTAGAGCCACAAGTATCTTTATAGTATGAGATGGAGCCTTGTATGCCTTCACAAGTAGTATTTAATATAATATAAGACCCTTGAGAACCATCTGCTGGAAGACTTAAGCTACCGGGATTTATAAGAAATATATCTCCTAGCTCTTCAAAAACAGGTTTATGTGTATGACCAAAGATGGCAGCCATACAGTTATTTTCTATTGCCCTATAGTAAATATTTTGGTATTTAAGTTTTACATTTTCCATATGACCGTGGGAAAGGTAAAGCTTGCCGCATTCTACTTCCAATATCTTAAAATCATTGTCGCTATAAGAACCATCCATATTTCCTTTTACTGAGATAACATCAACACCTAAAACTTTTTGAAGCTCTTTTGCATCGGCTTCAAAGTCTCCCAGATGTACAATTGCATCAATGTCAGATATATTTTTATATATGTCGTAAACCTTGTCTAAATTTCCATGTGTATCACTTATTATAAATAATTTCAATTTTTCCTCCGTTGTTTATCCGCAATAATAAAAGCTAAACTTTATTTGACCGTCATTGCTTCCGATATAGTTTAATTCAAATATATCAGAAACCTTATTAATTATATCTATTTTTCCTAAGTCTATCATTAAATTATGTCCATCTACATAAATAAATTCACAGTTTACAAGCTGAATAACCTTCTGTAGGCAGGTTCCGTTCCCCATTAAGGCTTTTAGAGCCATGGACTGCATTACATTTCCCAAAGAAGTAACGTCTTCTTTAAATGTTGCATATAACTTAGAGTTTCCGTCTCCAAACTTAAAATCCTTTATTGAAATCAAATACTTAGCGGCAATAGGCCCCAATTGCTTAATGTTAATTCTTAAATCTAACATAATACAATCATTTTGAAAAAGCACAGTATAGTCTTTAAGATAAGCCTTCGCTTGCTCTATGTTTAATATCTTATCTTTTAAACCTACATTCACCATGTAATCCGGAATATTAAGCTTGCCATTTTCAATGTCTGACGGATCAAAATAATCAGCCAATGAAAGAATTTGGTCTTTATTTTTAAATACAAACGCAAGCATAGTTTTTAATTTTTCATCTGTCAGTTTCAATTTTACACCTCATAAATTAAAGTTCTTCTAACAAGACAATTCCCTCAAAGCTATTTAGGGTATCATGCAATTCAATAAATTTTATTCCTTTAGGGAGCTTTATTAGAAGGTAGAATGCAGGACCCTTTGATGCAATTGGTCCCGAGCTACTAATATGTGTTTCTAAAACAGTTATGTCCATAGTTTTCAAAAATGAAACAAAAGCTTTGAAACTTTGTAAACTTTCAGCTTCTATATATAAGTTTATGCGAGTAGCATGAGTATAGAAATAATTTTCTATTTTAGGTAATAAAGCAAGGCTGATAAATATTAAGGTGCCTCCAATAATTGCACCTGAATAAAAACCTATACCCAGTGCCAACCCCAGACAGGAAGAAGCCCATAGACCGGCAGCAGTAGTTAGACCTTTTATTCTATGCTTTCCGGTGACAAAGATGGTTCCGACACCCAGAAAACCTACTCCTGTTATTACTTGTGCGCCTAAACGTGCAGGATCTGATGTAGAAGCAATGTTTTGGAATATATATTGGCCTGTGAGCATGGCCAGCGTAGCCCCTACACAAACTAATATGTGTGTTCTAAATCCTGCCGCCTGACTGTTAGTCCCTCGTTCAAGGCCTATGATACCTCCAAATAAAACTGCAAGGAACAGTCTGAACGATGTGGATATAAGGTTTACATCATATAAGCAGTCTGGAAATTGAAAATAATCCATAAAAACATCTCTCCTTAGTATAAAGTAGTATTTTTAAGTATATGTAATTGTACCATAATGTGTTAATATATACAAAAGAAAGTGTTTACTAATCCGCATAATAGGAGGAAGTATATATGTACCAAGAAATTCTAAAAAAGAAGCTGATTTGGCAGAGCAGAAAGCCATACCAATTAGAGCTGAGAAAACAGATTAAAAATGAAGAATTATGTGAACTAATATATACATCTTTGCGTTTGGATGGAAGTACAATAAAAAAAGAAAATGTACAACAAATCTTAGATGGGGAATTTGTTGTTGCCGGAACTACTGTTAATGATCATTTAGCTATACAAAATTATATTGAGGCGGTTTCTCTGATGGACAATCTTATAGATATGGAAAGCGATTTGAGTCTTAAGGTAATTGAGGAAATACATGACATAAACTGTGGTTCAGAGGGTCCAATTTGGAGAAAACACAATCCTATTTTGTATACCTTTGATTATACTCCTCCTGCTTGGAGAGACATTGAGTCTAAAATGCAGGAATTTATAAAGTGGACATATAATTCGGATAATACCTTGAATGGCAATGTTATCTTGAAGGCAGTATATATACATAATAAGTTGATAGAAATATATCCTTTTGAATATAACGGAGAATCTACGGCAAGGCTTGTAATGTACTATTTTTTACGGAGAGAGGGATTCCCTATGTTCGAGATGAGAGTAAGTGAAACGGAGTACAATAACTATATATTTGAGTACTTACACGGTAAAAAAGTAGATGGTCTTTATAAGTTGTTGGAGAGAGGTATTTATAATAAATTAGATGTATTGATACAAAGGACGGAAAAAAATGAGTAAAATAAAAAGCGGTTGTTTAAACCGCTTTTTATTTTGCACTAGCGAATGAAATCGCCACCCTTAAGGATTTTCTTTTCAAGAACTTCACAACCGGGAACATTACCTGATTGCTGTTGTTTTTGAATAGCTCTGATTTTCAAAGGAAGAGAGAACAGATTGATAAAGCCCTCTGCATCACTTTGATTATATACTTCGTCCTTACTGAACGTAGCAAACTCTTCACTGTAAAGCGAGTAAATGGACTTTGAAGCTACTGCTATGGCGTTACCTTTGTACAATTTCATTTTTACAGTTCCGGTAACATATTGTTGTGTGCTATCCACAAATGCGCCAATAGCTTCTCTTATAGGTGTAAACCAAAGACCGTCATATACTAATTGAGCATATTTTTGAGCGACTATATTCTTATATTGCATAGTATCTCTATCTAAAATGAGCTTTTCCAATGCGGAATGTGCATTATATAAAATCGTTCCTCCGGGAGTTTCATATACACCTCGGGATTTCATACCCACAAGACGGTTCTCAATAATATCTATAGTACCAACTGCATTGGAGCTACCCAGTTGATTTAAGGTCTTTAAGATTTCTATTGAGGATAGCTTTTTTCCGTCAATGGAAACGGGGATTCCCTGTTCAAAGTCTATTTCCACAAAAGATGGAGTATCAGGAGCAGCTTCAATTGGAACGCTTAAAACATGGATGTCGGACTTATGCTCATTCCAAGGATTCTCAAGATTTCCACCCTCATGGCTTATATGCCATATGTTCTCGTCTCTTGAATATATTTTCTCCGCAGTTTGAGCAATTGGAATATTATGTGCCTTTGCATAATCTATAAGTTCTTCTCTGGAACATAAATCCCAAGTTCTCCAAGGTGCAATTATTTTTATGGCAGGGTTTAATGCCTTAATAGTAGATTCAAAACGAACTTGATCATTACCCTTTCCGGTGCATCCGTGTGCAATTATAAATGCATTTTCCATTTCTGCGATTTCAACTAGTTTTTTAGCCATAAGAGGTCTTGCCATGGAGGTACCCAGTAAATAGTCGTTTTCATATATTGCTCCGGCTTTTAATGTTGGCCAGATATAATCTTCAATAAATTCTTCTTGTATATCTAATATGTAAGCTTTTGATGCCCCGGTGGCATAAGCCTTTTTTTCTATAGCTTCATAGTCTTCGTTTTGACCTGCATTGCAACACACTGCAATGACATCACAGTTATAGTTTTCCTTTAGCCAAGTTAAAATGATTGACGTGTCCAATCCGCCAGAGTAGGCTAAAACAATTTTTTCCTTTTCCATACACAGTACCTCCTAAAATTTATGCATAAAAACTATTAATTATTCACTTAATGAAAATGAGTATACACTGGATTATCAAACAAATCAAGTAAAAATATTTAATATATTAAAAAAATAAAGAATAAATATGCATTGAATTGGAAAATAAGTGTATTGAATGTTGGGAACTAGTAAATATAAAATGTAGGCATAATATAAATATTAAAGTAAGTGTGTAATCATAAAAAATATGATATAATAATTGCAATACAATCATTATATAGGTTGGAGTGCCGTGCCAGAATTTCGCAGCTTGCGAAAAGGCACATGGCGGATTATATCATAAAGCTTTATGATATGATTAATGAATCATAGGAATTACTATGAGATATGGAATATATTATGGAATATATATGGAGAAATATATGAAAATTAATTATAATAGTCCCTACTTAAAGTGGGGCTTTACAGGGTTCATTGTTCTATGCTCAACCATACTGTTCTTCTTTGCAGTGTATAGACTGGCTGGAGTGGTAGAAGGCTTTTCATTGGTGACTAAAATACTAATGCCGTTTGTATATGGCCTAGTAGTGGCATATTTGCTTTGTCCTGTATATAACTATTTTACTAAGTCGTTATATAGGGTTTCGCATATTACGTTAGGGCAGAATAGAGCATTAACATTTTCTCGAATATTAAGTACTACTATCACCATGATTATTGCATTTATTGTTGTAGGTGGATTAGTAAGCTTGGTATTGCCTCAGATTATAGAGAGTTTAATATCTTTGGTAAGAACTACACCCGACAGCTTTTCTGAGTTTTTGCAATGGGGTGAAACTAAGCTTTCTGCAAATAAAGATGTAAACGCGGCTCTAAAAGTTTTAGTGGGTGATTATACGGCAAAGATGAATGATTGGTTGCAGAATGTAGTGCTACCTTGGTTATTGACTTGCGCTGCCCAAATATCTACCGGAGTTATGGATTTACTAAGATTTTTTAAAGATTTTATTATAGGGATTATTATTTGCATATACTTTTTAAATAGCAAGGAACTATTTAAAGCCCAGAGTAAGAAAGTAGCATTTGCCATTTTTAAGAAAGAAAATGCTAAAATGATTATACATGAAATGGCATTTATAAATAGAACCTTTAGTGCTTTTATAAGTGGTAAGCTTATTGACTCCGCAATAATTGGTGTGATTTGTTTTGTTGTCATGTCTATATTGCATATGCCTTATATTATGTTAATAAGTGTAATAATTGGAGTAACCAATATTATTCCTTTCTTTGGCCCATTTATTGGAGCAATTCCATCAATAGTTATTATTTTAACTGTGAGCCCAATTGATGCAGTGTACTTTGCAATATTTGTGTTGATATTACAGCAGGTAGATGGAAATATTATAGGACCAAAAATCTTAGGAGGGTCTACAGGACTGCCTAGTTTTTGGGTAATGTTTGCAATTCTTATCGGAGGTGGACTATTTGGGTTTGTAGGTATGATTGTAGGAATACCTATTTTCGCAGTATTTTATGCTTACTTCAGTAGATTTATAGATGGAAGACTAAAAAGAAAAAGTTTACCGACAGATACGGATATATATAAAGACTTAAGTTATTATTCAGATGCAGGGAGGGAATGGTTTGATGATGTCTGAAGACCAGATTTATACAAAAGATTTTTTTAATAAAATAGAGGGTTTTGTAGATAAAAGCCGCATAATAATAGATGCACCCATGTGCAAATATACATCATTTAGAGCAGGCGGCAACGCAGATGCATTAATAATATTGGAAACGGTTGAAGAAATACAAAATATATTGAGTTTATTCTCAAAGGAGAATATTTCACATATTTTGCTTGGCAACGGTTCAAATATCTTAATAAAGGACGGAGGATATAAAGGAATTGTTGTAAAGCTTGGAGAAAACTTTAATAATATACAGGTAGAAGGAAATGAAATAACGGCTTTTGCCGGAGCAAGACTTTCCGCTGTTGCAAGAGTGGCTATGGAGAATTCTTTAACGGGATTTGAATTTGCGGGCGGAATTCCCGGGAGTATAGGCGGCGGAGTATTTATGAACGCAGGAGCTTATGGGGGAGAGCTAGCTGACATATTAGTGTCTGTAGATGCAGTCACACATAATGGAGAGCGACAATACAGTATTGAAAGAAAAGATTTAGAACTGGGTTATAGAAACAGTATCTTTCATAGAACGGGAGACATGGTTCTGTCTGCTAAGTTTAAGCTAAAAGAGGGAAACAGGGAGGACATCCTAGAAAAAATGAAAGAGTTAACTGATAGAAGAAATCAAAAGCAGCCGGTGCAATTGCCAAGTGCCGGTAGTTTCTTTAAAAGACCAGAAGGATTCTTTGCCGGTAAACTTATTGAGGATTCCGGCTTAAAAGGGCTTAGTGTTGGTGGTGCACAAGTATCACCCCTTCATGCAGGGTTTATCGTAAATAACGGGGATGCTACAGCAACAGACATTTTGCAACTTATGAGACTTGTTCAAAATACTGTATTAGATAAATTTGGAGTAAGTTTGGAACCGGAAGTGAGAATTTTAGGAGAAGAATAGTCTGTAGGAGGCGCTTTGTGACAGAAAATAAAGTTGATATAAAAGTTTATAATGGATATCGTATGCTATACGACTTACATACACATACAGTGTATTCCCATGGTGAGGGTTCAATTAGAGAAAATGTTGAAGCCGCTGTGAACCGTGGTTTAAACAAAATTGCTATAACTGATCATGGACCCGGGCATTTATCATATGGAATTAAAAAAAGCAGCATACCTAAAATGCGTTTAGAAATATCTGAATTGCAAAAAGAGTTTCCGCAGATTGATATTTGCTTAAGCGTAGAAGCTAATATTATAAAAAAGGGAAGATGCTTAGATATAGAACCGGATGAATTTTATTTATATGATTTTGTAATAGCGGGATATCACTATGGTGTTTTAAATGGATATTGCATAAATAATTTTATAAAGAATAAAAGGCATAAGGCTTATGCAAAGGATACAAAAAGCTGGAAAAAGCTTAGAGTTAAGAATACAGATATGACAGTTAAGGCGATATATGAAAATGATTTAAAAATATTAACTCATCCTGGTGATAAAGGACCTTTTGATATATATGAAATAGCTAAGGCTTGTGAGGCTAAAGGAACACTTATGGAGATAAGTACTTGGCATGAACATTTAACAACCCGAGAAATTTGCCAAGCGGCTCTAACCGATGTGGGCTTTATAATAAGCAGTGATGCACATCATCCAAGCAGAGTTGGGGACTTTGAGGGCGGCCTTGACAGAGCCATAGAGGCTAAGTTAGATTTAGACAGGATAGTGAATATAGAAAGGGTATAGAATTACAATGGAAGCGGTAATTATAACGGGACTTTCAGGAGCAGGGAAATCACAAGCGGCTAATTGCTTAGAGGATTTGGGATATTATTGTATAGATAATATGCCCCCTGCGCTAATTAAAAACTTCATAACATTAGCGATGAGAGAAAGAAGCTCCATTGAAAAAGCTGCTTTCGTAACAGATATTCGTGGAGGAGAATTCTTTGAAGAAATAAAACCCTGCTTAGAAGACTTAAAATTAATGGGTTTGAAATATAAAGTGCTGTTTTTAGAGGCATCAGATGAAGTCCTTATAAGAAGATTTAATGAGACAAGGAGACAACACCCTTTATCAGAGGGCGGAGAAACTCTATCCGGTATTAAAAGAGAGAGAGAAGTACTAAAAGAAATAAGAGGAATTTCCGATTATGTAATAGATACATCTAATATGAAAGCCGCAAGGCTTAGAGAAGAAATAAAGGATATCTTTACAACGGGACAGGATATAGGCTTTATTATTAATATTTCCTCATTTGGGTTTAAACATGGTATCCCTTTAGAGGCAGACATGGTTTTTGATATGAGATTTATACCAAACCCATATTATATTCCTAGCTTAAAAAAGCTCACGGGAAATAGCAAAAAAATTCAGGAGTATGTGTTAAAGTTTCCGGAAACACAAAATTTCATAGATAATGCGGATAAGATGATTAATGAGATGATTCCTTGCTATATGAGAGAAGGAAAATATCATTTAAACCTTGCTTTTGGCTGTACAGGAGGACAACACCGTTCTGTAACTATGGCAAATGTATTTGCAAAAAAATTTAAAGAACAAGGTTTAAGAATTACTATTGAGCATCGTGACTTATAGTGGTATACTATAAAATAGCTAGTTTCATAGCTGAGATTAGTTATGCTGAATTCTTTATTTATGATTTAGGAGGAAAAATATGGAAAAGTTAATAATTGCAGCTGCTATTTGTGGTGCAGAAGTTACTAAGGCGCAGAACCCTGCAGTACCTTATACAGTTGAAGAAGTTGTAAGAGAAGCAAAGTCAGCTTACGATGCAGGTGCATCTGTAATTCATCTACACGTAAGAGAAGACGATGGTACTCCAACTCAGAGCAAGGAAAGATTCCAAGTGTGCGTTGATGCAATCAGAAAAGAATGCCCTGATGCTATCATTCAGCCTTCAACAGGTGGCGCGGTTGGTATGACTGACCTTGAAAGACTTCAGTCAACAGAAATTACACCTACACCTGAGTTTGCTACATTAGATTGTGGTACTTGTAACTTTGGTGGAGATGAAATATTTATCAACACAGACAATACAATCATGAACTTTGCTAAGATCATGAAAGAAAGAGGTATTAAGCCTGAACTTGAAGTATTTGATAAGGGTATGATTGATACTGCATTAAAAGTAGACAAGAAGGGATTATTAGTACACCCTCTACACTTTGACTTTGTTCTTGGTGTACAGATGACTGCTACTATTCGTGACTTATTATTCATGGTAGAAAGTCTTCCAGCTGGATCTACTTGGACTGCAACAGGTCTAGGAAAGAATGCTTGGCACATTGCTGCTGCTACAATTTCTTTAGGCGGACACGTAAGAGTAGGCTTTGAAGATAACCTTTACATGGAAAAGGGTGTTCTTGCAGAAAGCAACGGACAAATGGTTGCTAAGGTTGTAGAAATTGCAAAACTTCTAGGAAGAGAAATTGCAACTCCTGATGAAGCAAGACAAATTCTAGGCATGAAGTAATATAGATAAATATAAGCTACAAAGGGCGCTTCAAGCTGATTTACACGGTTTGTAGCGCTTTTTTATTGAGGTCTTGCGGAATATAAAATATAAAAAACAAAGTAGGGGAGATTTATGTCATTTTCTATAGATACAAAGAATGAATTAGCAAGATTAGAACAGGAAAAGAAATGTTGTATGCTTGCTGAAATAGCTGGCTTTATCCGTATGTGTGGAAGCATTAGGTTAGCCGGGGGTGGAAAATTTAATATTATTATTACAACAGAGAACCCTGCGGTTGCAAGGCATTTTAAAAAAATGATTAAAGAATATTTTGATGTAGATGCAAATTTAGAGATAGGTCAAGGTACTACTCTAAAAAAGGCCAGAGTTTATTTGCTAAATATCGGACCTGAGGAGAGAAGTGAACAGATATTAAGAGAAACGGGAATTCTAATGGTTCGAGAGGGAATGAACTATATTAGCGATGGTATTTATGAGGGTTTAATAAAGACAAAATGCTGTAGAAAGGCGTACCTAAGGGGTGTCTTTCTTGGAGCCGGAAGTATAAGTGACCCTGAAAAGGCATACCACCTGGAGATTGTATGTAGTACACAAACCTTGTCAAATGATGTAAAGAAGCTTATAAATAGTTTTGTGGATTTACACGCAAAACAGGTTCAAAGGAAAAAGAATTATGTAGTCTATGTAAAAGAGTCAGAACAGATTGCAGATATATTAAATATATTAAAAGCTCATGGACAGTTATTAAAATTTGAAGACACTAGAATAATAAAGGAAATGAGGAATAAGACCAATCGTATTAATAATTGCGATAGTGCAAACTTAGATAAGACCTTAAATGCATCAGAAAAGCAAATTGAAGCAATTAGATTTATTGATGCACAGAAAGGTCTGGCTTCGTTAAATAGTAAGCTTAGAGAGGTTGCATTATTAAGGCTGGACAATCCGGAGGCAACTTTGCAAGAATTGGCGGATATGATGGAACCACCATTAAAAAAATCAGGCTTAAATCATAGGATGAAAAAAATATCTGAAATTGCGGAAAAATTGAAATAATATGAGATAAGTTGTCTGAATTTAAGTTTACAGTGATATTATCGAAATTGATAGAAAATTAGTAAATCTAAGAAAATACCAACACTTTAAAGGGACAAGTTTTTTTGAAAAGACATAATGTGTAAAAAGTAAGTAAACCTGTGGAAAACTTTTTATTGACAAGCTGTTTTTTCGATGTAACCAAGTAATATCAAGGCTTGTGAGAAATAAAGTTATACACAAGCCGCAGGGGATTAAATTGTATACAATTTTGACGAACTGTGTGGAAAAGTACAAGAAGGTTTAAAATGCTTGGCTTTGTGGATTGTGGAAAATGAAAATAGAGGTAAGGGTTAGGTTTACATAATATATTGATAATAAATGGTTTTACAAATTATTTTATTGGGAAAAAATGTCGAGGAGCAGGAGGTAGAAAAATGCTGGGAGTTGTAATAAATACTGCGGCAGTAATAGTAGGTAGTTTAGTAGGTCTGCTTTTAAAAAAAGGAATCCCTGAAAGTGTAAAGGACATAGTTATGAAGGGTATTGCTCTTTGCACTATGTACATAGGAATACAGGGCGCACTTAAAGGAGAAAACACTTTGGTATTGATTATATCCATAGTATTAGGCTCCATAATAGGGCAAAGCTTAGATTTAGATAAACAATTAAATAATTTTGCACTAAAGCTAGAGAACAAATTTAAAAAGCCGGGGGAGGAGACCTCCATTGCACAAGGATTTATAGCGGCCAGCCTATTGTTTTGTGTTGGAGCTATGACTATAGTGGGTTCACTGCAAGCAGGTTTAACAGGCAATAATGAAATGCTTATAACCAAATCAACTTTAGACCTGATTTCATCATGTATATTTGCATCAGCCTTAGGTATCGGAGTATTGTTTTCAGCAAGCTTTGTTTTTATATTTCAAGGAACAATCGTTTTGCTGGCACAATATATATCACCGTTTTTAGGAGATTACGTTATTGCTGAAATGACCTGTGCAGGCTCCATATTAATATTGGGATTATCACTTAATATATTAGGTGTAACTAATCTTAAGATAATGGATTATTTACCGGCAATATTTTTGCCCATAATACTTTGTACATTTATGTAATTACTTTTTTCAATATTGATTCTATACAAATAAAAATATGAAATAATGTAAAAACCTCTTGCTAAATATATAAACGCAAGAGCTTTTTTTATTTAGAAAGTAATTTAGTAAATAATTAATTAATTACTTATTTATTTAACTATTTATTTAATTAATTAATTAATTGCTCACTTACTTACTGTTTAGTGCTATAGCGGGAATAAATGGTATTTTGTAATCTAAATAAATTAAAATAGTCATTAAATATTTAATAAAAGTCACAAGATATAAAAAATACTATTAGATTTTATACAATGTTATAAAAATTTAAATCTTAAGGTTTCAAATAACTCTTTGAATAAATATGTATTTTTGGTATTATGTTAAAAGGGAAAAAGATTATTATAATTAAATCAATGGAGGTAAGAATGGAGAAGAAGCAATACATATGCCCTAAATGCGGAGGTCAGCACTATGAAAGTGACCAATTTCAAGCAACGGGTGGGAATTTTGCAAAAATATTTGACGTGCAAAATAAGAAATTTATAACAATTAGCTGTACACAATGTGGTTTTACTGAATTATATAGAGCAAACAATTCTTCTGGATGGGATGTTTTAGACTTCTTGATGGGATAAGGGGTCATTAAATAAGTCAGTTTTAGAAATCTTAATATTGAAATCGAAATTATAAAAAGGATGTAACCATGTTTGGCTACATCCTTTTATTTAAATATTTATATAACTTTTGTTTTTTATTACTTTTTTGTTTATTCTTAGAATTTTAGTTTGTTCATAGAATTTTTGTGCTTCCCAAAACTAGTTTTTCAAGCTTTGCATTGGTGCAGGTATTCTACCGCCTCTATTTATCATTTTAGCAGGAGATTTTGTGTTCAGTTTCATAACAGGGCCGTTACCAAGCAGTCCGCCAAAATCCAATTCTTCTCCCTCTTCTAATCCTATAGCGGGTATAACTCTAACAGCAGTAGTTTTTGAGTTAACCATACCAATAGCTGCTTCATCCGCAATAATAGCAGAAATGACTTCAGAAGGTGTTTCTCCGGGGATAACAATCATATCAAGACCAACAGAGCAAACAGCAGTCATTGCTTCAAGCTTTTCTATAGATAGTGTGCCTGCTCTGGCAGCATCAATCATGCCGGCGTCTTCTGTAACCGGTATGAATGCTCCTGAAAGCCCACCCACATTTGATGATGCCATAACACCGCCTTTTTTTACTGCATCGTTAAGCATTGCAAGTGCGGCAGTAGTTCCGTGTGAACCACATTGTTCAAGACCGATTTCTTCAAGTATATGTGCTACAGAGTCCCCGATAGCCGGTGTCGGTGCCAGTGATAAGTCAATGATTCCAAAAGGAATGCCTAATCTCTTAGATGCTTCTGCACCAACAAGCTGTCCCATACGAGTAATCTTAAATGCAGTACGCTTAATCATATCAGCTATTTCGGTTAAATCCGCATCATCAGGCATTTTTGCAAGGGCGGCACGAACTACACCAGGGCCGGAAACGCCTACGTTTAAAACACAATCAGCTTCGCCGGGACCGTGGAATGCACCTGCCATAAAAGGGTTATCTTCAGGGGCATTACAGAAAACTACAAGCTTAGCAGCACCTATGCACTGATTATCTTTTGTTGCTTCAGCAGCCTTTTTTACAACATTACCCATCAACTTTACAGCATCCATATTTATACCTGCTTTTGTTGAGCCTATATTTACAGAAGAGCAAACAAAACTTGTTTCAGCTAATGCCTTAGGAATGGACTCTATCAAAGCTTTATCTCCAGGGGAAAAGCCCTTGTGTACAAGTGCAGAGTATCCACCTATAAAATTAACGCCCACATCCTTTGCAACTCTATCAAGAGTTTTTGCATATTTAACAGGATCTCCTCCGGATGCACCAACAAGCATTGCTATAGGAGTTACGGAAATTCTCTTATTTACGATTGGAATACCATATGTTTTCTCAATATCTTCACCAGTTTTTACTAAATCCTTTGCGTAATTGTATATCTTGTTATAAACTTTTTCGCATGATTTATCAATATCGCTATCACAGCAATCAAGTAGAGAGATTCCCATGGTAATAGTTCTTATATCTAAGTTTTCTTCTTGTATCATGGTGATGGTTTCCATGATGTCAGTCATATTAAGCATTATATATACCTCCCCATGAATTAAATTCTGTGCATTGAATTAAAGATGTCTTCGTGCATTACGTGTATTGTCATGTCAGGTACATTATTTACTAGATTTGTTTTTAGCGTATCAAGTTCACAATTCATATCTGAAATATCAATAAGCATAACCATAGCAAAGTATTCCTGAAGAACGGATTGAGTTACCTCAATTACATTTGCATTTGCCTCAGCGCAAGTTGTGCTTACTTTTGCGAGAATTCCTACCATATCTTTTCCGATAACTGTTACGACTGCTCTCATTTTTTTTCCTCCCTTTGGAATTTTATAATAAAATTTGGTTTAATCAACAAAAAATCTGTATTAATTTATTATTTTATCACATTATACTGATTGTCTGCAAGTAGGCTATTGATTAAATAGGTAATTTTTATGCTGGGAAATTTTTTAGAAAAGTAATCCTTGTTTGAGCGCTTATTTCCAATCATATTAGAAAAGTTTTTCTGATTACTTTCAAAAATTATATTATCAAAGCTATCCCTTGATTGGTTGCATTGGGAAATAAGAGCAGTTAATTTTTCCTCAAGTATTTCCCGGGCAATCTGGGCTTCTACCAATTGCCTAAAAGCGGGGTGATATGTATCACCGGTAATGGCACCATTTTCGTTTATAATATCTGTACTTTTAAGCCCAACACGAATGATATTTATATGAGCATTGCTTAAAAGTTTATACATTTCCTTTGTTGTGTTAATAGCCTGCTCTTGGGTAAGGGAGGAATATTTCCCGCATTTATACATTTCCAAAAGCTCGGTATCGTCAATGATAATGGTAGGGTAAAGCCTTGCGATTGATGGTTTTATTTTTACAGTTTCCTGAGCAGAATATAGAGATTTTTCATGTGTATCACCGGGAAGACCAATCATAAGTTGAATCCCTAGCTCAAATCCATATTCCTTTATCAAGCTACAGCTTTTATAAACTATAGAACTGTCATGTCCACGATTGGAGGATTTTAGTACTTCATCATCAAAGGACTGAACACCAAGTTCAATAATATCAACATTATATAGCTTTAAATTTGTTAAGATTTCATCATTTATATAGTCCGGGCGGGTAGAAAGATGTATTTTGTTTATATCACCACGGTCTTTATATTCCTTTGCAATAGTTAAATATTCGGATTGTTTTTCAATTGGAATTCCGGTAAAGCTTCCTCCAAAAAAAGCTACTTCAATGGTAGAAAGACCTCTCCCTTTTAATGTTAATAAATATTGGTCAATAATACTCCTTATGTCTTGTGAATTAACAGGTTTTTGTCTTGCTGTTATCTTCTTTTGATTGCAAAAAACGCAGTCGTTAGGGCAGCCCTCATGGGGAATAAAAATAGGTATTATAGCGTGTGTTTTCATTTGTATGTCTCCTGTTTTGAATAGGTTATTTTATTTTAAGTACTCTATATGGCATTCTATTTTAAAGCATTCTGTAGGCGATTCTATTATGGAGCCTATGTCTTCTAAGGGGTATTCTTCAAAATATTTTATTGTTAGACCTTGGTCTTTTATGAATTGAAATATAGAGTGAAAGTCTGGGTGTGCTTCCAGATTGCCATTGAAAACTATTTCATTCCCAATTCTTCCGGAGGCTCCACCCAAGAATCCGTAAGAGAATCCTTTTAGTAGAACATTACCTTTATTAATCAACAATAAGTTTAAAGGCTTCAAATGCTTATTTTGCATAAAAAAGTTTTGTATGGAATTATATATCCCTATATCAGATGTAATAGCTGAATTATTACTTACCAAAACCATATTGCATTTAGTATATCCTTGATTGGTGTTAATCAGATTATAATTTAGCCTGCTGATTTCTTCTAAAAGAGAAGGGGCTGTATACTTTAATGTGTGTATAAAATAATCTCCCATGCAAACACCGTTGTACTTAATATTATTTGGATATTTAAAGCCCAGTTCCTCTAAACTGCCTATGGAATGTACTGGAGAAGAGGGTAGCGCACCTAGTTTGCACATATACAAGTCAGCGTGGGCAGAAACTTCAGGATAAACAACGGGAATATCAGGTATTAAACAAGTTTGATGACCTTTGTCCCTAATATATTTTTGAAGTAATGGGTTTGCATCATGAGACATATACACAATACTCATATTATATTTCTCCTTTTGTATTTTTCCTTTAGCATTTTTTCTATAGTCTTGTCTCTATAGTCTTGTTTCTATAGTATTTTTCCTTAGTGTTTTCCTTAGTGTTTTCCTTATTCTTCCGATAAATTAAATAAGAATATAATTGCTAATCTTTTATGGCTCATTATAGCACAAAAGGGAGGTTAGGATTTAATTATTTGTAATTGTATGATACAATAAACAGGTAAAATTAGAAGTAAGGAGAAATTTATATAATTATGGTTAATCTAGGTAATGATTGGGATTCCATACTGGAGGGAGAGTTCGAAAAGGAGTATTATATAAAGCTTAGAGCTTTCTTAAAAGAAGAATATTCTTCCTATCAAGTATACCCTTCTATGTTTGATATTTTCAATGCGTTAAAACGCACAGCGTATAATGATGTAAAAGTAGTAATCTTAGGTCAGGATCCATACCATGAACCCGGACAGGCTCATGGGCTGAGCTTTTCTGTAAAACATGGTGTACAAAAACCACCTTCTTTAATGAATATTTTCAAAGAAATACAAGCAGATTTGGGAATAAAGCCACCTAACCACGGGTGTTTAGAGGAATGGGCAGATAGGGGTGTACTTTTATTAAATACAGCACTTACAGTAAGGCGAGCTCAAGCAAACTCACACCAAGGTAAGGGTTGGGAAATATTTACGGATAGAGTTATTCAAATATTAAATGAAAGAGAAAAACCCATTGTGTTTATGCTTTGGGGGGCAAACGCCAGATCTAAAAAAGCATTTATAAATAACAAAAATCATTTGATTTTAGAGGCGCCTCACCCCAGTCCGCTTTCTGCACACAGAGGTTTTTTTGGTTGCAAGCATTTTAGTTTGGCAAATGAGTTTTTAGAGTCTGTAGGTGAGGAAAAAATAGATTGGAATATTAAAGACATATAAAGTGTTTTACTTGATTTTATGTCACTATATGATAGAATATGAGGTATTGCATTTTTAAATATAATAAAATAGGAGAAAATATTTATGAAAAAAAACAGAGGACTAGCTTTATTACCTTTTGTCGTATTCATTGTATTGTTTGCAGGTGTTGGCATAATTAGTGGAGACTTTTATGGTATGCCTGCTCTTGTAGCGTTTATAGCGGCTTTATTCGTGGGTATGCTACAAAACAGAAGCCTATCATTCAATGATAAACTGGCAATTATTTCAAAGGGAGCAGGAGATGTAAATATCATAACAATGGTACTGATATTTTTAGTTGCGGGAGCTTTTTCAGGTGTGGTTTCTGCAGCGGGAGGTGTTGAAAGTACTGTAAATTTTGGTCTATCTATTATTCCTACTAAACTGATGGTTGTTGGATTATTTCTAATTGGTTGTTTTATATCAATTTCAATGGGAACTTCAATGGGAACTATAGCTGCTCTTGCGCCTATAGCTGTAGGTATTTCAGAAGAAACCGGATTCCCTATGGCTGTTTGTATTGGTGCTGTAGTTTGCGGTGCTATGTTCGGTGATAACTTGTCAATGATTTCAGATACAACCATTGCAGCTGTAAGAACTCAAGGCTGTGAGATGAAGGATAAGTTTAAACAAAATTTCTTTATAGTTCTCCCTGCGGCAATAATTACAATTATAATTTTTTATGTAAAAACATCGGGATTAACATACGAAATGAAAGAAGTTTTTGATTATAGCTTTATTCAGATAATACCGTATATTGTAGTACTTATTGGAGCATTAATAGGTTTTAATGTTTTCTTAGTTCTTATTTGCGGAATAATACTTTCTGTAGTAGTGGGAATTGCTCATGGAAACTTTACATTAATAGAAAGCTTTACTGCCATTGGTAATGGTATGTCAGGATTATTTGAGATTTCTATTATTTCTATTATTGTTGCTTGCATTGTTTCTCTTATAAAAGAGAATGGTGGTATAGACCTTATTATTGATTGTATAAAGAAAAATACAAGAGGAAAAAGGGGAGCAGAGTTTGGCATAGCATTATTATCAGTACTTATTGATATATGTACTGCAAATAATACAGTTGCTATTGTTATGGCAGGTCCAATAGCAAAAGAGATAGGTGATGAATTTGGGGTTGAACCTAAGAGAGTTGCATCAATTTTGGACATTTTTGCCTCTGTGGGTCAAGGCTTGATTCCATATGGTGCTCAACTACTTACAGCAGCAGCTTTAGTAGGACTTACACCAATCGATGTAATTCCAAATCTATATTATCCAATTCTAATGGGTATAAGTGCAATACTATTTATTTTATTCAGACCTCAAAAACAATAATTAAGAAGTTTTTAATTGATTGCTCATATAGAAAATCAAATTAACATAGAAAAGACAAAAAGAATATATTGCTGTTACAATAAATGTTGGGAAAACGTCCCTCCAGTGTAACAGCTTATTTTTTTGGTCAATGCAAATTCATGCAACAAACAAGCTAGCATGGCATATAAATAGGAATATGTTGATATAAATATGATTTACATATATGGGGGGAGAAATTAATGGCAAGTGTTTATTTAAGTCCATCAGTACAAGATTTTAATGAATATATTACAGGTGGTAATGAGGAACAATATATGAACCTTATTGTTGATGCTATGGTGCCTTATTTAAGAGCCAATAACATTACATTTAGTAGAAATAATCCTCATGATTCTTTATCACAGGCTATTGAGCAGTCAAATTCACTGGATTATGATTTGCATATGGCATTACATTCAAATGCATCTCCTGACAACTTGGCGGGTATCCTACGTGGACCGGATGTTTATTACTATGCATATAGTTTAGAGGGAGAAAAGGCAGCCAATGTATTTGCTAAAAATCTAATGGAAGTATATCCAAATGCTGATTTGGTAACTGTAATACCGAATACAACACTACCGGAGCTTAAAAAAACAGAAGCACCGGCTGTGCTAATCGAACTTGCGTATCATGACAATTATGAAGATGCAAATTGGATTATTAATAATGTCGATGCAATCGCACGCAATCTAGCAATTTCTTTAACTGAATATTTTGGAATAGAGTTTAAGGAACCAAAATAAAAAGATACATAATTAAAATCTTAGGAGCATGACCTTTTAAGCTATCCCCCTATCATTACTAAAATACATTAATGATAAGGGGATTTTACTTAGGATATGCTCATATATGGGATTATGAAAATAAAAAGTCAATATGTGGTATAATAATTATAAGATATTGTACAAAGCATACAAGCCCATATGACAGTGAATTATATAGTATGCTATAATGAAAAATAAAAAATAGGAAGTGGTGTAATATGGACAAGCTAAATGAATTGTTTGATGATATATATAGTGATTTTAATGTGGAAAATCTGATTAGGGTAATTTTTAGTAATCCCAGAAAAAAGTCTAACCTTTGTAAAAAGGCAAATATTAGACCTGTAAAAATTCAGGGTGAAATTAAGTTTCAAATAGAATATCAATTTGAAAAAAAGGTAAACCACGAAAATTTAAATTCTGAAGAGGTCATTAAGAAAAGCAGTGAATTAATAGATGATTTTAAGCAAGTTAATATATTAACTGTTGAGGAAGATATTCAAATTCTAGCAACTAAAGTAGAAAAGCCTAAGATTACAAAGAAAAAGACTATAGAAAGAAAAGCTGTCAGCATTAATCATAATCAAGAAAAGCAGTATATTATCCCAGATAAAAATCCATGTGATTTTCTTATTAAGCTAGGTGTAATGGACAAAGAGGGCAAAGTTATTCAAAAACATTACTCAAAGTTTAGACAGATAAATAGATATTTAGAAATTGTTGAGGATGTGATGGACTATTTACCTGAAAAGGATGAAAAACCTTTAAAAATTATAGACTTTGGTTGCGGTAAATCATATTTAACCTTTGCACTTTATCATTACTTAAAACTTCTTAAAAACAGAAATGTGGAGATAATAGGTCTGGACCTAAAAGAGGATGTAATAGAGTTTTGCAATAAAACAGCACAAGAACTTGGATATAGTGAACTGAAATTTTTAATGGGTGATATAGCTGATTATACTAATGATCATGCAGATATGGTGGTAACACTACACGCCTGTGATACCGCTACGGATTATGCACTTATTAATGCAGTCAATTGGAATTCAAAAGTTATACTTTCAGTTCCTTGCTGTCAACATGAAATGTTTAATCAACTACAAAATGACTTACATCATCCTATGTTTAAACACGGTATATTAAAAGATAGATTTATAGAGATATTGACTGATGGGTTAAGAGGGTTAAAGCTAGAGGCCTGTGGTTACGATGTTGCAATGATTGAATTTACCAGTTTGGAACATACCTCAAAAAATATAATGATTAAGGCAGTGAAGCCATTAAACAATAAACGAGAAGAGAACAAGAAAAGGGCACAGAAAGAATACGACGATATTAAGTCCTTTTATAATGTAAAACCAACCATTGACATATTATAGTTTTGTGTTATAATATTAAGGTTCGAGATTAGCAACGATTACATTTTATGTAAAATGTGGAATTTAATATATATATTAAATTATATAGAGAAAGTAGGAAAAGATGTCAAATAAGCAAAAAATTGTAAACATAGCTGTAATTGCTCACGTTGATGCAGGAAAGTCTACTCTTGTAGATGCATTTCTAAATCAGAGCGGAGTTTTTCGTGCAAATGAAGAAGTGGTGGATTGCGTGATGGACAGTGATGATATTGAGCGAGAAAGAGGTATCACAATCTACTCCAAAAACTGCTCTGTAATGTATAAAGATGTTAAGATTAATATTGTAGATACACCAGGACATGCGGATTTTTCTTCAGAAGTAGAAAGAATTATGAAAACAGTAGATACTGTTATTCTTCTTGTAGATTCCAGTGAAGGGCCGATGCCACAGACAAGATTTGTATTAAACAAATCTTTAGAACAAGGATTAAACCCTATTCTTCTAATTAATAAAATAGATAAAAAGGATGCAAGAATAGACGAAGTTGTAGATGAAGTTTATGAACTATTTATGGACTTAAATGCAAACGATAAGCAATTGGATTTCCCTATTCTTTACGGAATAGCAAGACAGGGTGTGGTTGTATATGACCCTTCTGACGTTGAAGATGTTGAAGTTGGCGATGGTGACCATAAGGTAGAAAAGAACCCTCAGGGCGGAAAAGGTAAGGATATTGTACCACTGTTTGAAACAATCATTAAACACGTAGATGTATATCCGGACTTAACAGAAGAACCTTTACAAATGCAGGTTTCATCATTAGGATATGATGATTATATTGGTAGATTAGGTATTGGTCGTATAACAAAGGGTACGCTGAAATCAGGTCAGACTGTTGCGGTAGCAAAAGCTGACGGCAGTATTGTTTCAAGAAAAGTAAATCAAATATTTGTATATAGAGGTTTAAAGAGAACAGCCGTAGATGAAGCAGAATGTGGAGATATTGTGGTTGTATCCGGAATTGCGGATATATCAATTGGGGAAACAATTTGTGATAGTGCAAATCCTGAGCCAATGGAAATGATTCATATTGAAGAACCTACATTATCAATGAACTTTATAGTTAATAAGTCTCCATTTGCCGGAAAAGTCGGTAAGTTTGTAACATCAAGACATATAAAGGAAAGACTGGCTAAGGAGTTAGAAGTAAATGTTGGACTTGTAGTTGAAGAAACTGATTCTACAGATATATTTAAGGTTTCAGGTAGAGGTGAATTACATCTTTCAATTTTAATTGAAAATATGAGAAGAGAAGGCTATGAATTAGCTGTTTCAAAACCTGAAGTTATTATGCATAAGGATGAAAACGGTAAAAAGCTTGAGCCTATGGAAGAGGTTGTTATATCTGTTCCTGACGAATATGCAGGAAGTGTTATTTCTAAATTAAACGTTAGAAAAGGTATAATGAAAGAAATGGCAGGAGAAAATGGATATTCAAAGCTTGTTTATGTGGTTCCTACAAGAGGTCTTTTAGGTTATAGAAGTGAATTCATAAACGACACTCGTGGTGAAGGTACTATGGTTAGACGTTTTGATAGCTTTGATGAATACAAGGGTGATATCCCTCAGAGAGTTAATGGTGTTGCCATTTCTCAAGAAGAGGGTGTTTGCACAGGATATGCACTTTTCAATATTCAAGAAAGAGTTCAGCTGTTTGTTGAACCTGGAGTGAAAGTATATGAGGGCATGATTGTTGGAATGAACAGCAGAAATGATGATATGGTTGTAAACCCTTGCAAAGCAAAGAAAGCAACTAATATGCGTGCTTCAGGAAACGATGATGCAATCAAACTTGCACCGCCGAGAAGATTTACTCTTGAAGAAGCGTTGGAATTTGTAAATGATGATGAACTTGTAGAAGTAGTACCTGATGAAATCAGACTTAGAAAGAAGTTTTTAACTGAGCTAGAAAGAAGAAGATCAGGAAGATAAATGCCTTTGATACTATAGATTAACAAGTTTAAAAAATATAACAGCAAAAAGATTAGGAATACTGTTTACTAAACAGTATTCCTTTTTTATTTAACTAACTTTTACACGTCTATTTTATTTTCTAAGATGAGTATCATACATAAATAAAAAAATTAAAAAGGCATTGGTGGATGAGCTGCGATTTATTTTAATTAAGAAAGGAGTCCCCCTGATAGTATAGTTTTAGGAGAATATGTGTAAAATACATTTTATAATATAAAATTTGCCAGTTAAAAAGGAAGAGGGAAATGTATAAACATAATAATTTTAAAAGGATTCCAAAGCATATTGGTGTTATACCTGATGGTAATCGCAGGTGGGCGACAAATTGCGGGTTGGAGAAAAAAGACGGGTATGAGCATGGTTTGGAACCGGGATTTCAGTTATATGAGTTGTGTAAAAATTTAGGTGTGGAGGAGCTAACTCTTTATGGTTTTACTGTTGATAATACTAAAAGACCTTCAGAACAAAAGAAAGCCTTTCAAAAGGCTTGTGTTGATGCAGTTACTGAGCTTGCCAAACGTGATGCGGAGCTTTTGGTTGTGGGAAATGACAAATCGAACTGTTTTCCAAAAGAATTAAAAATGTTAACTAAAAGAACGAGATTTGGAAATGGAGGAATTAAAGTAAACTTCTTAGTGAATTACGGTTGGGACTGGGATTTAATGAATGAGGGAGGAATTGCCTCAAGAGATATTTCCAGAATGGACTTAATTATGAGATGGGGTGGAATGAGACGCCTAAGCGGTTTCTTGCCCGTACAATCAGTGTATGCAGACATTTACGTCCTAGATGAATTGTGGCCGGAATTTAACGAGGAACAATTCTATAGAGGAATAGCATGGTATCAGAATCAAGATAAAACATTAGGAGGGTGACGGTTTAAATAAATGATAGCTTAAAAATAAAATTTATTGAAATTTAGACTTATTAGTGATAATCTAATATATATAAAGTTATTTACAAGTGTAAATACAGGTGTAAATATTATTAACAAAAAAGCTTTTTATATGGAGGAAATAAAGATGAAATTAAAAAAGTTTCTTGTAGTAGGTTTAGCAATAACTATGCTATTTTCTTTAGCATCTTGCGGTAATAAGTCCGATGACGAGGACACAGCGCAAGGAGAAAAAACAAAGCTCTATGTTGTGAACTGGAAGGATTATGGCTCAGATGACGAAAGTTTTATAACTGCATTTGAAAAGGCTTATAATTGCGAGATTGTAAATACCTATATGTCAAGTGAGGAAGAGCTACTAACAAAACTTAGAACCTCTAAGGCTGGAGAAATAGATGTTTGTCTGCCAAATTGTACTATTCTTCCCACAGCTATAAATGAAGGCTTACTGGCAGAGATAGATACAACAAAACTTTTAAATTTCAACGGAATGTTTGAACGGTTTAAGACACAGAAAGAGTGTTTTAAAGGTGATAAAATGTATGCTGTACCATTTGTATGGGGCTCAACAGCTATAGCATATAATACGGATGTAATAAAGGAAGCTCCAAAATCTATTAAGGCATTATTTGATGATAAATATGCCGGCAGAATTGGATTTAGAGATGACTATAACGATGCTGTTATGGCAGCGGCTATTGCCTTAGGACAAGACCCAAATAACCCGGATGATTTAGATGCAATAAAAGCAAAATTAATAGAACAAAAATCTCTAAATAAAACGTACTGGAAAACAGGGGATGAATTTACAAAGCTATTTGCAGGTAAACAAATTGACCTAGGGTTAATGTGGTCGGGACAAACAGCAAGTATGAAACAGGAGGGCGAACCTATCGCCTTTACAGTTCCTGAAGATGGTGCTATTGGATGGGTGGACAACTGGGCTATTGCAGAAGGAAGTAAGAACAAGGAATTGGCTTATGCATTTATTGATTGGATGATAAGTAAAGACTTTCAATATAACTGGGTAGAAAATGGAGGCCCTGCACCTGTAAATAAAGAAGCGGCTGAATTAATAGACCCACAGTATGCGGCTTCAGCAGGAATAGATGAGGCATCATTGAACAGACTATACTTTATGGAATACAGAACTGATGAAGTAAAGAATACTTGGAATGAGCTATGGACAGAAGTAAAAACAAAGTAATTTAAATAAAAATATATTAAAATAAACAAAAATAAATAAACAAAAAATGCTATCTTTTTATATAAAGATAGCATTTTTTCTAGAAATAAAACTTCCTTAAAAGAATAATTATCTAAAATAAAAACCTTTAAAAAAGGATAGGTTTCTTAAAAGAATAATTTTATTAAACCTGCAATAACAGAAGTAATAATTAGCGTATTTGATATATTTCGCATTTGTTTTGTGTTACCTTTAAGCCTAACAATCACCGCAATGACTGCTAAAAATCCTATGGCCAATGAAATTGACGATGAAAAAATATGATTTGAAGGTAAGCTGGTAACACCTAAGAAGGCTATCAATATTGCTAGGAAAACTAAAAAACAAAATGCTACAACATTAGTTTTTGGAGATGAAGAGTATATTAATAAAATTGACCATATCAAGCTTAACACAGTAAGAATAATAAATAATATAAATAAATATCCCAATGCCATAGTTGTATACCTCCATAATTTATAAATATGATAAATATCAATTTATGCTAATAGTTTAACCAAGATTTATAAATTAAAGTATTAAATAGAGTACCTTAAAAAGTAATATAGCAGTTTAAGGTGTTTCTATTAGCAAACTAATTTTATCATTCCTAAAATAACGGATATAATTACAAGTATGTTAGCTAATTTCTGCCCTTTTGGTAAAGGACACTTAATTTTTATAGGAATGGCTACTATTCCTATAAAGCCAATAGCCCATGATATAATTTGAGAAAATATGTAATTTGTAGGTAAACTTGTAGCGCTTAAGAATGCTATTAACATAGACCAAATAGCTAGAAAATAAAATAGACCACTCTTTAACTTTGGTGATTTAACTAATAAAAGAAATGCTGAACCTAATACACTTACTATTATAATAATAACAAATAGTATAAATAAGACTGTTAAAGCCATAACCATGTACCTCCCTTAAGTTGCTTAGAATATTGCCATATGAATACTCTGTTATAAAAAATGTTTATACAGTTATTCTATTATAAAAATATATAGTTTTTTAGTAGCAAATTCTAAAGAATTCTAAAGATAAGTACATTAATTTAAAAATAATATAGTTGTGGCTAGCAAATTTCTAACTTTATTTCAATTGTGAAGGTATCATTATCTATAGTAGTTTTTAACTTACCATGATAGTTTTCAATTAATTTTTGTATGCTATTTAAGCCTATGCCGTAGCTATTAGAATTATTTAGAGAATTATTTAGAAAATTATTTATGATAGTATTGCTTTGAATTATACCAACAGTGTTATTATCAGTATAAAGTTTAAATGAAACCATACAGCTTGGGTTGGCATACTTTAGAATATTTGAGTAAATGTTATCAAATATTCGTTGAATATCTTGAGGATTAAAGTAAGAATTAAAGTCATGCAAGTTTTCAGTATCTATAACCATAGCAAAACCTTCATCTTCTAAATATCCTTCTATTTCGCTTAGAAATTGTTCAAACATAAGCTTACCGTTAGTTTGTGTTTTAGTGTAAGTGATATTAGGGTTTAACATAACATCGGTAAGATCTTTGATCTGATTTGCTTTTAACTGTATAATGGACATATATTCTAATAGCTTTGTATCGCTTGCATCTATGGAGTCTTTAATAAAGTCAGAATAAGAAATTATAGAAGTAAGTGGAGTCCTAATGTCGTGTGAAATATTACGAATTAGATCTTCCTTTTCCCTTTTTAGAATGTTCTCTGTCTCAATATGATTTTTTAATGAACAGGAAAAAAGATTGATTGCTTCAGCTAATTCTGAAAGCTCGTCATTTTCATATACGTCAATTTTAAAGTCTAAATCTCCGCTTTTTAAAATTTGTACCCCCTTACTGATGGAAATTATATAAGCGACTTTTTGTCCTACAAAGAACATAAATAGGCAGATAAAAATTATTGTCGCAGCCAGTATGCAAGATAAGGTAATAAATGAATCAAAATTTGGGTCTAAGAGGATAGTTGTGTTTTGATTATACTCTAATGCATATTTTTGTATAACTGATGAAGAAGTATAATACAAAAAGCAAAAACTAAAAACTGAAACAATAAAAGAAAGTAAAATAAATCCAAATAATTTCCAAGCAAGCTTTTGACGTTTATTGTTTTGTTCTTTGAATTCTTTTGAAAAGACCTTTCTAGTCGACATAGTATCCCTTTCCCCATGCAGTTTTTAAATATTTAGGCTCTCTAGGATCAGATTCAATCTTTTTTCTTAGATTTTTAATGTGAACCATTACTGCACTATCACTGACAACTTCATCCTGCCATATACTGCAATAAATATTTTCCATTGAAAATATTTTTTTTCTATTGCTACAAAGCAATTCTAAAATTTTGTATTCTGTATGGGTTAGATTTATTATGTTTTCGTTTAGGGTTACAGTTTCAGTATTTTTATCAATAATAAGTGAACCTAGAGAAATTGTAGAACTAGAAGAAATTTGTTCGGATGCCAATTTCTTAGTAAGCTCTGGCTGATATTGCTGATAACGACGTAATAAGGCTTTTACCTTAAGAAGAAGTTCAGAGTTAGAAAAAGGCTTTGTAATATAATCATCAGCACCGGAGTAATATCCCATGGTTTTATCTGAGTCTTGTGAAAAAGCAGTTAAGAAAATCATAGGAGCAAGAAAGCTTTTTCTGATTTCTACACCAACTGCAAAGCCAGATTTATAAGGCATATTTACATCTAAAATAAATAGGTCAATAGTATTATCTGCTAAACTGAGCGCTTCTTCACCATTGGTAGCCATTACTACTTCATAGCCTGCGCCTGTCAGGAGAATCCCGAGAATTTCAAGGATTTCCTTTTCATCGTCAGCAACTAAAATTTTGGTTTTCATATTTATGTTCCTCTTTATCTGAATAAATTGATCCATATTTTTATCTGGTTCATATATACTTAATGTATACCATTAGTATTAATATAAGATTACCACAAAAAAAGGGCTATGTCGAGATAAATGCTTGGACAAGAGGTGCTTTAATGGTAATTTACAATAACAATAAAAAAGAGCTATCTAAAACAAATTTTGACCATATCATCAATAATTATAATAAAAATCTAACCATGGTATGGCTCTGCTTTAAATTGCTCTTTATTAAATATTTTTAAATTTTTTATACTAATATACTAATCAACTAATATCCTAATCATCTAATTAACTAATCATTAACTGTCGCACTTCATTTTACAATCTGTCCTAAATATTAATAGGAACTCATACTAAATATTAAAAAACTTTTAAGTTATATAATTAAAAACTTGTATATTAATCTTGTTTATTAATTTAGTAGTCTGTAATGTTGCTATACAATTTTTAAAGTCCAATCTTCAACGTTCCAAATGTCTGTAACCCAGTCCTCATAAAAGCTTGGTTCGTGGCATACTAGCAAGATAGAGCCCTTATATTCAATAAGTGCTTTTTTTAATTCATCTTTTGCTTCCACATCAAGGTGATTTGTAGGTTCGTCCAGTATCAGCCAATTAGCCTCTTTTTGCATTAATTCGCATAACCTAACCTTAGCATTCTCACCACCGCTTAAAACACGCATTTGGCTGGTTATATGTTCATTAGTAAGACCACATTTTGCTAAAGCGGCACGTACCTCGCCATTGGTATAGGAAGGGAATCTACCCCAAATATAATCAAGGGCTGTAATTTCACTATCTCGGCCGGCTTCTTGCTCGAAGTAGCCCGGAGAAAGATAATCTCCCAATTCAACTTTCCCCCCTAAGGATGTAATTCTGCCTAGTATAGTTTTAAGTAATGTTGTTTTTCCAAGACCGTTTGTTCCCGTAATAGCTAGCTTTGTACCTCTTTCAATCTCAAAATTTAAAGGTTTAGTTAATGGTTCATTATAACCGATTATTAAATCTTTAGCTTGAACTAAATATCTGCTAGGGGTTCTGGCTTCTTTAAATTGGAATGATGGCTTTGGCTTCTCTTTAGGTTTTTCTAAAATTTCCATCTTATCCAGCATTTTTTGTCTACTGTTAGCCATACCTCGTGTAGCAACTCTGGCTTTATTTCTGGCGATAAAGTCTTCCATTTTTTCAATTTCTGCTTGTTGGCGCTCATATGCACGTTCCTGCTGTTTTGTTTTGATTTCATGCATATGAAGGAAATTGTTGTAATCGCCGGTATATCTTGAAAGTTCACCATTATTAACGTGATAAATAACATTTACTACTGAATTTAAAAATTCAATATCATGAGATATAAGAATAAATGCGTTTTCGTATTCTTGTAAATACCTTTTTAACCATTCGATATGCTCAAAGTCAAGGTAGTTTGTAGGCTCGTCCAAAAGTAAGATGGAAGGGTCTTGTAATAAAAGCTTTGTAAGAAGTACCTTTGTTCTTTGACCTCCTGAGAGTTCTGAAACATCTTTATCAAGTCCTATAGAAGTTAATCCTAAACCGGATGCAACTTCACTAATCTTTGCATCAATAGTATAAAAACCACTATGATCTAAAATCTGCTGTATTTCACCGGCTTCTTCCATTAGAGCCTCTACGTCCGCACCTTCTACAGCCATTTCATCGTACATGGTAAGCATCTTTTTCTCTAGTTCAAACATATGGTGAAAGGCTTCTCTAAGAGCATCCTTAATGGTAGTACCTGACTTTAATGAAGAATGCTGATCCAAATATCCAACCGTAACATTTTTTGACCATTCTATTTTACCCTCATCAGGTTGAATATTACCTATAATAATATTTAAAAAAGTTGATTTCCCTTCACCGTTAGCTCCGATAAGCCCAACGTGTTCACCTTTTAATAAACGGAATGAGGCATCTTCTAAAATAGTTCGTCCTCCAAATCCATGAGATACATTTTCTACTGTTAATAAACTCATAATCGACTCCAATCTGTTTGTAGGTAGTTTATAACCCATCCTATAAAATTAAAGAATCTTTATATGATGGATTTAATGAGGAGAGCTTATATCCCCTCCGAATTATATTAAAGTTAAAACTATATGTTTAACTTTTGTCTAAGATAACAAGGTATAGCAAACCCATACTATTTTATTTGTTCAAATGATAAAAGTCAATGGAATTACAGTCTTTTTATAAGAATGATAAAACAGAAAAAGAGAGATTACTAGCTAAATGTAAAAAAATGGTTGACAATACTAAAATATGTAATATAATTAAAATGAAAAATGTAAATAAATGTAAAAGAGGGCTTGTCATGAAACACAAATATTTAATGACTATAAGTGGAATTATTTTAATTATTTTATCTATATCACTTTTAATATGGTGGGAAAATATTGGGCGAGAAAAACTTACCATGAAGAGTGTTTTGATTGCAAAAGAAGATATATATTATGGACAAGTAATAAGCAGACAAAAATTTACTGAGGTGCGAAGCAATGAAGAATCCATAGTAAAGGGTGCTATTACAAATAACTCTTTTTCTAAAATTGAGGGATATATAGCAAAGCAATATATACCATTAGGTGCTCAGGTGGTAGAAAAAATGTTTGTTAAGAGAGAAAAATTATTAACCCCTGAAGCTTCAATCTTTTCAATAAAGAAAGAGTGGATTGGTGGCAGAAGCAGTTCTTTGAGGAAAGGGGATGAAGTTGAAATATATAATGAACAGGGAACTTTATATTTAGGAACATTCAAAGTGGCATACGTAAAAGATTCGGCAGAACAAGAGGTGGTAGGAACAGAAGCTAATATTAGCGAAGAAATTATACAGAGAGACTTTAGCAGTTCTGTCATTGAAAAAATTGAAATATTTGCATCGTTAGAGGATTATCGTAGATTATGGGATATGGCAGAAACGCAGCAAATAAAATTTTTATTTGTTCAGAAAGGGGATAAGATTAATGGCTAATATTTTTTCTTTTCACGGTACTGATTCTAAAGTGGGTGTAACAATGATTTCACAATCAGTAGCGGAAATCATTGCAATTCTAAATCCAGACATAAATGTTTTATTTGCCATAATGAACGGAAAAACAAACGACCAATATATGACCGGAAACAATGTGAATATTGATGAATATAAACTTCAGATGGATAGCCGAATAATAATCAGCAAGGACTTTAAGAGGGACTGTAAATATAAGGATAATTTATACATTTTAGGGGGAGCAGTCAATGAGCAGGATGAAAGATACTATTACCCGGAATCAGCAAAGTATTTACTGGAATCTGTACAAAGTGATTTTAACGTTATCATAACAGATACAGGAAATTACCTTGATAATGGTCTTGCATTGGGAGCCTTAACAAACAGTATCAAGAAGTATTTGGTATTAACTCAGTATGAATCTAGCATAGAAAGATTTGAACACATGAAAAAATGGTATGAAAAGTCATCCTTAGAATTTGATAAATATGTATTAAATAGGTTTAGAGAAGATGATCAGTATACCATTAGATATTTATCAGAGCGGCTTTCAATACCCTATGATGACTTTTTTAAAATTAATGAGACTATCGGTGAAAGACAAGCGGAGAGTTTAAAAAAGACTTTTGTTGAACTGAATAACGGATTGTACTCAGATCAAATATTGGACATTGCAAACGACATTTTAAACTCTATGGGTTACTGTGCCATTAAGAAACAAAGGAAAGGGAAAAAATGGAGAGGTTTTATTTAGATTCCTATTTAGAGAGTGGGGCAAATAAAAGTAGCAAAAGTTCATACAGCTTCAATACACTTTGTATCTTAATAAATTTAGAATTTCAAAAGGAGTGGGAAGAAGAAACAAGAGATATAAAAAGGATGCTATCCATACAAAAAAATGCAATTATCGGATTTGAAAAGGAGGTATGCTTTTTTAAAAATAAAATAAAACAATTTGTTAAGAGACGAAATGCAGAACTCACTGATTTTCCTAATTGGTATAAAAACTTGGAAGAAGCCATTTATCATGAAAACTGGGGGTTAGCAGGCATATCAGAATGGTTTTCTAATGAGTACTTACAAAGCAGTTCCTGTAAGGTTATTGGAGATAGAATTTATTTTCAAGAGCAGGGAGAGATGGTGCTTAAACCTCAGAAAATAGAACAGGATAGGCGTGAGCAGCTAATAAGAGCTTTTTTATTGTTAACTCCGGAGGAACGGCTTGATAAGGATTTTCATGAGTTGTATACGTTAGATGGCACCAGAATTACAGTTTTTCGTGGAGAATCGGTCAAACAAGGGCAAGATGTAATTATATTTAGGAGATATATTATACCTAATTATACTTTTGAGGAACAAGCTAAAAGAGGGACTATTCCTTGGGAGAGTATTAGTTTACTAAAATCCATGGTTCAGTTGGGTTACTCCGTTGCCACCACAGGAGCCATGAAAAGTGGAAAGACGTCTTTCCTAGCGACTTTGCAAAGCTATGAAGATAAAAGTTTGGAGGGCGTAATGTTAGAAACCGACCCGGAAATAAGTTTGCATAAGATAATGCCAACAGCTCCAATTGTGCAAATTCTGGCAAAAGAGGATAAGCTAAAAAGCATAACGAAACATTTGCTTAGAAGTGATGCGGATTATTTGATTATGGCTGAAGCAAGGGATGGACTGGCATTGGATGTTGTACTTAGGATTGCCAGCAAGGGAACAAGAAGATTAAAAATAACTTTCCATGAAAGAAATCCTATGAACTTTCCCTATGATGTTGCGTCTGAAATATTGCTAAGCACTGGAGGAAATATAGATATAATAGCAAAGCGAGCAGCTGATAGCTTTGATTACATTTTTCACTTTGTGCAACTTAAGGATAAAAGTAAGAAAAGGCTAAAGGGAATCTATGAAATGTATATAGATAAGGCTTCAGATAAAATAGTTATAACACAAATTTGTAAATATAACTATAAAACAGATAGCTGGAATTGGCTATATCATATAAGTGATGATAAGGCTTTTGCTGGATTGGAAGAGAGTGAAGAAAGTTTTAAGATTTTTTCTGAAGAATTATATAAACTGGCTTATAGATATCCAATGGAAGGAAAAGAATCAAAGGATGCAAAATGCAATTAAATATTTGGTAGAAGGTATTATTTATATAATATTCATCTTGGGAATAAGCCTTATTTATTACCATAAGATAAAGACAAACATAGCCAAAATAAGGGCAAGACATAGGCTGAGGGAAAGAAAAAGGAGAATGGAGCATGGTAATAAGCTTTACGACCATATAAATTATATTACTAAAACCACATTGAATTTGCCCGCTGGCTACTTAATCAATATATCTGTTGCCATTAATATAACAGTACTTTTCATAGGAATAAGAAACTTAACTTTTGTAAGTGCCCTTATTATTTCAACCAGTATTGCGGCAACGCCATATATGATTCTTAGAGTTAGATTTGAGGGGATTCGTCGGAAGGGTAGTTTTGAGGGAGAATATCTGATTAGCAATTTTTTAAATCAATATAGGATATCCAATTTTAATGTTTACGAAGCTTTAGAAATGCTCCTTGAGGAAAGCAAAAATACGAAAGTAACAAATTCTCTAATACTAAAAATGTTACTTGAGCTAAGAGGCACAGGAAACATAAATGAAATAAAAAAAGCTACAGAGAAGTTTTCTTCTGTAATAAATACAAACTGGAGTAGAATGTTTGCTTATAATATACAATTGGCGGCCTCTAAGGGTATAAATATCTCATTGGCAGTAGAGGATATATTAATTCAATTGAGAGAAGCTAGGGTAATTTATGAAGAACGAAAACGGCTAAACTCTGAATCAATGAGAATAGTCGTATATATGATACCGATTTTATACTTATTTACGATTATAATGTCTGTCAAATATATAGGTACAAGTGTATTACACTATCTGCAAAATCAGTTTTTGACAAAAGAAGGTTTTATGCTTTTAATGATTAGTTTTATTATGTTCATGATGAATATAGCTATCATAGAAATAGTGGGCAGAAAAAAATTTGATTACTAAAATTTTAAGATAAAGCAGAAAAGGATTTCAAGACTAAAATTTTAAGGTAAAGTAGAAAAGGATTTACTACTAAAATTTTAAAATTAATTTGTTAAATATGATGTTAAATATAAGGAATGAATGGATTGAAATGATAAACATAATGATAAACACAATGTATATTTTAGTCGTATTGACTATAGCGTTTGCCATAAGAATAATTCTATACAGCCATAAAGGCAGATTCAGACATTACAAGGTTAGTTTTAGTCTAAACACAATCTTAAGTGAACCATTTTTTAATATATTCTTTTGTAAGATAAAATATTGGAAAAAGGTAAAGCTAAGTATAGAAGCGGATAGGGAAATTTATGAAGCCATTTCATTTATGAGAAATATCATATCTCTTAACAGAGATAAGCAGGTTAGCTCTGATTACATTATAGAAAACCTATCACAAAAGGAAGGAGTATTACAGGAGATATACATCAAAATGCTGAGTTTGTTAAGAATAAATAAAAAGAAGGATGCAGAGATGATTTTAATAGAAAAGCTTGAAACACCTATAGGTAAGGAGTTTGGCGGTCTTTTAATTAAATGGGATGATATTATGCCCGCAGAGTTATCAGAGATTCTGTTATCCCATCAAAAAAGCATTAAAGAAATGAACTTAACGAAACAAAGAAGAAGAGATGAAACCATAAGCGATATATTATATTTTCCGGTTATTATTAATGTAGTTTTAATATTTATTAATTTTATTTATGTTGGGTACTTTATCGACCAGAAAGAACTACTGCAAGTTATGTTTTAGAATTATTAAAATAGGCTATACATGAATCTGTAAAGAATAGGGAGGAAGAGGTTTGATATGAAGCAAATTATTGTTTTAGCGGCATTTATCGCTTTAGGAATTTTTATATCAGGGATAGTATTGGGGTTTAAAAATGATGTGGATTCCCTAGGAAATAAAACCAGCAAAGCCATTACAGAAATTTCAAATAGCATGACTGTTAGTGCAATGGATAATTAAAATTAAATGTTTTATAAAGTAAATGATTATGGAGCATATAGAAAAAATCCATGTAGGAAATGAAATGAGTTTAAGAAATGAAACAGGTGTAGGAATGAAACAGCTTATTGTTCTAATCAGTATGATTATGTTGGGGATGTATATGTTTAATATTATTGTAGGGGATAATGAAAACTCAATAGGAACCTCCATGAAAGATATTTGGGCAAAAGGAATTGAAATAAGAACATATACACCATAAAAAAGTTTGGAGGCAACAGATGAAACAGCTTATTGTTTTAATGGGTGTTTTACCAATTTTACTAATATGTATGTTACAAATCGGTTTGGATCAGAGGAACAGCCAAATAACATCAATTATACAAGCTTGTGTATATTCAGCTAAGGAAGAGGCTAAGCAGGATGGTTATTTTACAGCAGAAAATTGTGAAAGTATAAAAAATAATATTTCTAAATTAACGGGAATAAGTAAAGATAAAATACATATTGAAACAGAAAATAAGAAAAAATATAGATATAAAAGTGGGGAAGATAAAATAATTAGATACAGAGTTGAGGTTCAAATTGACAATTTAATGGCGGCAAGTAGGGTATACGGCATATCAGATAAAGAAAATAGTTATAAATATGTTATTGATAGTTATACTGCTAGTGAGTATATTTAAAAATTTACAGTACAAGCATAGAAGTGATTTTGGCGGGTAAAATATGAAAGTATTTTTAACATTTCTAAGCCTATTTGTGTTAGGTATATGGTGTATAGTATTTCAAGGTGATTTAGGATCTTATAACCATGATAGCCTACTGCTAAAGGAAGCTGCACAGGAGTGTGCGGCAGGAGCGGCTACCTTTATAGATGAAAGAGAGTTTGCTCAAGGTCGAATAGTTTTTGACTATAATTCCGGTAAATTATACGTTGAGGATTATCTTGCATACATAATAAAAAATTCAAAGACTTTGTCTGAGGGAAAAGTTACTTATAGTATTTCATTTGAAGATGAAATGCAAGGATTTCATGTAGCTAATGAAGAAAAAATACCTGCTGTATTTGTAAAAATATCAGTGGGAAATTACACTTTCTTTAGACTACCTTTTTTCAAAGTTTCTAATTTAGAAAGAAGTGCAAGATATGAATTACCCGAAAGAACCTAGTAAAAAAGTTTTTATTAGGGCGACAGTTTGTGTAATTGTTGCCTTTTCAATTTTATGGATAAATGAAAAAAATATAGATAAAGAATCTGTATATAAACCTGAATATGACAGAATAGATTTAGATAGTATATTAGAAAAGGTTAGTGATGTAGGGAGTTTTGAAGGTGAAGAGGTTAATAAAAATAATCCAATAAAGCTGACTGAAAATGACTATAAAGTATTGTTTGAACAAACGGGTTTAGGTCGTTCTGCCGTTGACTATATTTTAGAAAATGATAAAGACTATATAAGTAGCATTAAGAACCGCCAAAAAATATTTTTTGACGGTTATCCCTATACTTGTGTTAAAATAGGACTGGTCACATACAATGAGAGAATGAGAGATGTATACGGTAAAAAATTAAAAGGGTACAAATTGGTGGACTTACGCCCTGGTGATGTGTTAGTAAGTCTATCGACACATACTTTAGGATACAGGCATGGGCATTGTGGGATAGTTGTGGATGCTCCCAAGAAGGGTAAAGAGGCTAAAACATTGGAAGCTGTGTATTGGGGCGAGCCTACGGAATATCAGACAACCGGAAAATGGCGGTCTTGTCCTACCTTGGTACATCTAAGAATCTCTAAAGAATCGGCAGAATCCATGGGATATACTGTAGAAGAGTTAGGGAAACTTTTGGCAGAATGCGCTGAAAAGGATGGAGCGGATGTACAATATGCTCTTTTACCAGAGCTTTATAATAAGAATGAATCTGATGGAATGAAGCGAACTCATTGCTCGCATTTAGTGTGGTATGTCTATAATAAGTTTGGATTTAATATTGACAGTGATGGAGGCGCTATCGTTACGCCTTACGATATTGCCGCAAGTGACCTTTTTGATATAGTGCAGATATATGGAGTTAATCCGAATTTTGGGAGGAACACAGAATGAGAACATTGGATGAAGTAATAGAGGGAATAAAAGGTGCTGATGAAGAGGCTATAAAGATGGCTCATGAGCGTATGGATAGTTTGATAAAACCACTGGGAAGCTTAGGAAAGCTTGAAGATATGGCTATAAAAATGGCAGGCATTACCGGAAAAATAAAGAACAGTGTTGATAAAAAATGCTCTATCGTAATGGTTGCGGACAATGGAGTTTGTGAAGAAGGTGTAGCAGGAACTCCCCAAGACATAACTCTTATTCAAGGAATGAATATGACAAAGGGCATTTGTGGAATGGGCGTTTTATCGGCACACGCAGGTGCAGATATAAAAGTTGTTGATGTTGGCATTATGTCTGATTATAATAACGATAAGGTTTACAATAGGAAAATAAAATATGGAACTGACAATTTTGCAAAGGGACCGGCAATGACCAGAGAAGAGGCTATTAAGGCCATGGAAGTAGGAATTGAAATGGTCGGATTAGCTGTTTCTGAAGGGTATCAACTCATAGGAACAGGAGAAATGGGAATCGGCAATACCAGTTCAACAAGTGCAGTATTTATGGCTATTACAGGGGAAACTGCGGATAGAGCTGTAGGTAAGGGAGGCGGACTTACTGATGAGGCTCTTATACATAAGAAGAAAGTAATTGAAGAGGCTATAAAGCTAAATAAACCTAACCCAAAAGATCCAATAGATGTGGTGGCAAAGGTTGGTGGTCTTGATATAGCAGGGCTTGCAGGCTGTTTCTTAGGTGCGGCATACTATAGAGTTCCAATTATGATAGATGGAGTTATTTCAGCACTTTCAGCTTATGTTGCCGCTCAATTAAATCCACTAGTAAAAGATTTTATATTTTCAAGTCATAAGTCAAAGGAACCTGTATATGATCTTATTTTTGATGAGCTGGGAATGTCCCCAATACTGGATATGAATATGAGGCTGGGGGAGGGCACAGGGTGTGCTATAACTTTCCATATTTTATCGGCAGCTTGTGCTATGATGAATAACATGGCAACCTTTGATGACATAAAATACGATGAATCATATAGAGTTGATATTAGAAAATAACTATTGGAAAATCTGTTGTTTTGCTTGAAACAAAGCCAGCGATATGATATAGTAAATAATAGTTTAATATTTTTAAAGCGTTGATGAGAAGAGTAGAATGGGAAAAATTTGCAGAGAGAAGTCGGTTGCTGTAAAGACTTTAATTGGAACTGTTTGAAAACTACCTCGGAGTGACCCCAATCCGGTCCGGTGATACCGTTATAATCAAAAAGAGTGGTTTTGCAATGTTATATGTATTATATGACTTTTGCATAGCAAATAGGGTGGAACCGCGAGAATGATTACTCGTCCCTTTCTGCATTTTATTGCAGGAAGGGATTTTTTGTTTTTAAAAGACTTATTTAGATTTATATAATAAAGGAGAAACTAAAATGGCAAAAGAAAAAATTAACTTTGAAGATGAACAAGTAAGACATAATTTTAGACATACATCTTCACATATTCTTGCTCAGGCAGTTAAAAAATTATGGCCTGAAGCAAAGTTAGCAATTGGACCTGCAATTGACAATGGATTTTACTATGACTTTGATTTAGAATACAAATTTACAGAGGCAGACTTTTTAAAGATTCAAAAAGAAATGAAGAAGATTGTTCAAGCAAATTATCCTCTTGAAAGATTTGAACTTCCAAGAGCTGAAGCTTTAAAATTAATGCAGGATGCTGATGAACCTTATAAGGTTGAACTTATCAAAGATCTTCCGGAAGATGCGATTATTTCATTCTATAAGCAGGGTGATTTTGTGGATCTTTGTGCAGGACCACACATGGAGACTACAGGTGCAATCAAGGCATTTAAGATTATGAGTGTTGCAGGAGCATATTGGAGAGGCGACTCAAATAAAAAGATGCTACAGAGATTGTATGCAACATCATTCCCAACACAGGAGGAACTTGATGAGTATGTAAACAGAATGGAAGAAGCAAAGAAAAGGGACCACAGAAAAATAGGTAAGGAAATGGATTTATTCGCTATCTATGAAGAAGGTCCGGGATTCCCATTCTTTATGCCAAAAGGAATGATAATCAGAAATGAACTTGAATATTTCTGGAGAACAGAACACAGAAAGAGGGGATATGAGGAAATAAAGACACCTCTTATTCTAAACGAGCAGTTATGGAGAACATCCGGTCACTGGGATCATTATAAAGACAATATGTACTTTACTAAGATAGATGAAGAGGATTTTGCTATTAAGCCGATGAACTGTCCGGGATCTATGTTGGCATATAAGAGAAAAATGTATTCATATAGAGATTTTCCAATTAGAATGGGTGAATTAGGTCAGGTTCACAGACATGAGCTTTCAGGAGCGCTTCATGGACTTATGAGAGTTAGAACATTTACTCAAGATGATGCTCATATCTTCATGCTTCCGGAGCAAATTAAAGATGAAATCATCGGAGTAGTAAAGTTTATTGATGATGTTTATACTATGTTTGGTTTTAAATATCATATTGAACTTTCAACTAGACCGGAAGATTCAATGGGTACAGATGAGGAATGGAATCTTGCAGAATCTGCGTTAAAGGAAGCTATGGAACAGGTTGGAGTTTCTTATGTTGTTAATGAAGGCGACGGAGCGTTCTACGGTCCAAAACTTGACTTCCATTTAGAAGATTCAATAGGAAGAACATGGCAATGTGGAACTATTCAGCTTGATATGCAGATGCCACAGAGATTTGACCTAACATATGTTGGTGCAGATGGTGAAAAGCATAGACCTGTTATGATTCATAGAGTAATTTTTGGTTCTATTGAAAGATTTATAGGAATTCTTACAGAACATTTTGCCGGTAAGTTCCCTCTATGGATTGCACCGGTTCAGGTAAAATTACTGACTGTAACTGAAAAATTTGCAGATTATGCAAAGGAAGTTGGAAAGCTTCTTGAAGATGCAGGTATAAGAGTAGAAGTAGACATTAGAAATGAAAAAATTGGATATAAGTTGAGAGAAGCTAGAAATGAAAGAGTTTCTTATATAGGTATTATAGGTGAAAGAGAAGTTGAAGCAAGAGCTCTTACAGTTCGTTCAAATAAAGAGGGAGAACTTGGAGAAATTGCTGTAGATGAGTTCATCAAAAAACTTATAAATGAAATAGAAACAAAAGCAATGTAATAATCCAATATAATAGATAAATGTAACAACTAAATATAATTAAATATAATAATCAATTATAATGATCAAATGTAACAACTAAATATAATGATCATATGAACCCCCTAAGTTATATTAAAATATGCTTAGGGGGTTTTAATATTTAAGTACATAATAAAAATCGGTGAGTGCCAAAGGAAAAGGTACAAATTAATCAACAGGTGTTAATTCTGCGTATTTGCCTACAACTAGATACATCAATGTACTCCAAGTGAGGCATCCTGCTATTCCATCAGAAAAAAGATCTTGTTGAATTTGAAAGGATTTAACTGCATTTGTAGTTGTTACTCCAAAAATTCCGTCTAGCCCTCCTGTAGTATAACCGAGGTGGTTTAACGCATCTTGAAGTATGAGAACGTACGAACCTATAGAGCCTTGACGTAATACGGGGTATCCACCCGATGCGCAAGCGGGGGTTCCGCGTCTTCTATCAAGATGAACCCATGTAGGGCTTATAGATACAGGTTCAACATATCCCCATAAACCGGAATTATAGGCTAGATTTCTCATGGAAGCCCTTTGGATATTAGTAAGATTTTGTGCTACATCAAAGGCAACACCCGCATAATGCTGTGATTGCTGCCCATGGCCTCCTTCGTACGGCCGTTTGAATGCGAATCCAATATAAATTGGCTCCCCATACATAAACCTGAAGCTATTCCATGCTTGCATAGCTCTTTTCTCAGTCCATAATAAATCACTTTTACTTGAGCCCCTAAATTCACTGACGGTAAGAGTGTTTCCAGTATTGTAAGGCATCGACTCAGATTCACCACGGTAATATGTTTCCATTCTATTTTCATCGTTGTTATAAACTTTTATTGTAGCCATGTTATTTATCCTCCTCTACAGTATTGTATTACGCTTATCTATAATGGCATACCAAGTCTCACTATCAATAATTCCGGTTTCGTTTAGACCGAATAGTTTTTGAAAAGCTAAAACCGCATTTTCTGTGTTTTCGCTGAATACACCATCTACAATAACTTTAGGTAAAGTAGGGTACGGCTCTTGTAACTCAGATAAAAAGTTTTGCATAAGCCTTACATCTTGACCTTGAGAGCCAATTGCTAAAGGAATTCCCGGAAAAACTAAGGAAGCAGATTCATAACCGGTTACTATCAAATAAACTTCAACAATTTTATCCCATGTAACCGGACCGATAATCCCATCTGGCTCAATAAAGTTAAGTTTTTGGAAAGCTACTACTGCGTTTTTGGTTTCTTCACCAAATACACCATCTACAGTAATGATAGGGATTGCCGGATATATAGTTCCAATTGTATTTAGATAAGCTTGCATTGTTATTACATTTGCACCGGTAGAACCATATGAAAGAGGTGAGCCGGGATATTCGGGAGCATTGTTTGCAGGCTGACTTGGAGCCGGAGGTTTTAATACATTTTCCTGAATACCATAATATACTGCATATAATTTATTCCAAGTTTCTGCGCCTACTACGCCGTCAGGATAAAGATCAAATGTTTTTTGAAACTCTATAACAGCATTTGCAGTATAAGGACCGTAATACCCGTCTTGTATTTCACCTATGACGGAAGGGTAATATATGGATATGTAACTAAGAAGGAATTGAACTTCAATAACGTCAGGACCCCTTGAACCTATGGATAGAACTACATTTGGAGGATATTGACCAATGGAGATTCTTAAACCCTCACTATCCAATTCAGCAAGTCGTGTTACAGACATAAATATAAATGTTATTTTGTTCCAAGTGGCTCTGCCTATTACACCGTCTGCTGTCATATTAAAGGTTCGTTGAAATACACGGACGGCTTCGGCAGTATCTGCACCAAAAATACCATTTGGATTTGATATTTGACGAATCAATGGGTAGTTAACACTTATTCTGTTTAAATAATCCTGCATTCGTTTTACAGGCTCTCCTTGGCTTCCAAGAGAAAGAGGGTATCCGGGGTAGGATTCAATGATGCCCTCTATTATTTCTGCCATTTCCAGTAGGAGATCATCAGTGTAGTAGTATCTCAAAATTTCTAGGGGTGATTTCCCTTGGTTTGCAAGTGTGACAGTACCCCATTGTGACAACCCGTTACAGGTTACTGTTGTGCCATTACAAAACTGTGTGAAAAAAGGATTCTCCAAACCTATTCTGCTTGCATAAATATTAAATAAATAATCTACTATTACGCTAATGTTCTCGAAAACAGGACCGCCCTCTCTATAGCTCATATCATAACTTGTTGAGTTTGTTATATCAAAATTAAAACCTCTGCTTCTATACCATTCCGTGTAAATGCGGTTTAAAGCGAAGGTTACAATAGCATTGGTATTTGCCTCAAGAGAAGCAAGGGGCCATGTAGAATAAATTTCACTTGAAACAACATTTTTTATGTAATCTATAAATTTTACCGTTAAATTTCTGGCGGAGGCATTTGCAGGAGTGCCAAGATGTACAGTAATATATTCAGGAATATACACTCCACGGGGTGCAATAGGAAGAATTAATTTAACGATGTTTTCTTCTCGGTTATCATGCAGAGTTAATTCTGTCTTGTACTGATAAGTGCTAATACTTAACTGATCCTGCCTATCAGGTGCAGTATCTAGTAAGGCCAACGGCGCTATGTCTAGATATTCATCTGTAATAGAATCTTCTTCATCTAAAAGGGGTTGCATATTCTCAATCATAATTGTTGTTTGCGTATCTACGATTGGAACGTTGCTAATACGTTTTGTTATATAACCTGCGCATTTTATTGTCATATCATAAACAGAGTATGCAGGTTTATTATACTGGGAATTTAGAGTCAGCCGTATGCTGGGAGCTGATAAACTGACTGTTTTGGAATCACCGTTAATATCTGTAGTTAATCGATAATAAACTCTGGAAAGTGTAGCAATTTCTATGCTGGCACCGGATATAGGCAAGGCATCATTTGCCGTATGTACCTGCACTTTTAAATAGCCTAACCCCATTTTTTCACCTTACCCCTCGTTATAGAATAACCAAATTTTAAGCTTAAATAATTTAATAACATCTAATCACCTCAATTTAAAAATATAATATAATATATGTAAGCCTTTAATTGTTGTGATGGTTTTGGGATATAGATAATAGAACAGATAAGAATAAAATAAATTTTAATAAAAAACGAGCATAGATGAAAATTTTTAGTATAAGCCTCTAAGCTTGTAAAAAAATAGTTTTCATATATACTCGTCTGCATTTGTAATTGTATTTGTATTTTATTTAGTTCTAAGTCATTACAAGTTTATCAAGTACAGCTTGGATACTTCTTTCTGAAACAGAAATAGTTTGCTTTGGTTCACTAATGTCTCCTAAAGTATGGGCATCAGATGAATAAAGAACACTGCACTTATTTAGGTAAGGATTTAATTGCCTAAGGTTATGTAAATTGTTTTCATCCATCAATTCCACGCAAGAAAACTTACTGTCCGGTGGTATAAACCCTAAGTTAGAAATTATGCTGGTAGAAGTTTTATCAATATGTGCAGGGATCATAATCCCATTAAACTCACGGAGGATCTCCCAGAGGTTATCTATTGAAATATCAGTACTACTAATAAGTAACTTTGATATTTCACCTACCGATTTATCTGATTTATCCCATAAAATTTGATGTCCAAAAATGTTGGCATTATTTTGTATGGGAAGAATCCTATCATATACATAATTATCAAAGGCAAGAGCCGAATCAAGGGTATAAAATAAGCACAGCACGTGGACTTCCTCCAATGTGGTTAACTCCATTCCCGGTATTGCAACAATATTGTACTCTTTAGCAATATTCATAAGGGCAGGGCAGTTCTTACAGGAATTGTGGTCTGTAATTGCAATAACATCCAAATCCTTTAAAGAAGACATTGCTACTATATTCTGAGGCGTCATGTCATCATTACTGCATGGGGATAAACATGAATGAATGTGCAAATCATATGTAAGCTCTATCATTACAAGGTCTCCGCAATTAATTTATTTACTTCCAAAGCAGCATCAAAGACAGGAAGCTCAGTATAAAATACAGTAATCCCATGCTCCTTAGCTTTAGCCAAAGCATTTTCATCTAATTTGGTATCCTCTGCCAATATAATACAAGCAACTTCTGCCAGAGAGGCAACAGCCAGAGTATTTACATTTGCCATCACAGTAATCCATGCACAGCCCGAGGGTGCTTTGCCCATAGCAATACTCAATAAATCACAACAAAAACATTTTGTAATAGCTAATTCTGTATTTTCGCCGGTATTAGCTAAGTAAAATAATTCTTTTTCAATAAGATCTTTAATAGTCATAAAAGTATCAGCCTCCTATATTTTAAAAATAAATTAGTACTTATTTTTTCCTACTTAAATCCGTATCTAGGTAAGCTATTTGATTTATATATTTTTTTAATTTAGATACATAACTAGGGTTCGAGGTGTCATCCATAGGAGCATTATTAGCAAATGTTGTAGCCGCCATTGATAAATCGTGAAGCTGTTGCTTTAGTATATGTATACACTGGTTTTCACTGGCGTTGCCCTTTACTATATCTTCTGCAAGAGCCTTACAGGTAGGTGCGCCACAAATGCCGCAGTCCAGCTTAGGGAATTTTTCGTATATGGTGTTTACCTTTTTAATCAATTCAACACTTTCTATGAAATTGTCTCCAAGTTGAAAAACCGGCTCATATACAACCTCTACGTTCCAATACAAATCTGCATCGGACATTGTTTTGTGCTCGGTTACCATTCTTATAGGCAAAGCTTCATTTATTTTTTTTAGTTTGGTTTTTGCAATAAAAGGATTTTCAACTGTAAGTACTCCCCCAACACAGCCGCCACTACAGGCGTTAAGCTCAATAAAGCGCAGTCCTCCAAGTTTTTCATCCTCAAGGTCCTCTAAAACTTTTACAACATTTTCTATACCGTCAGCGGCTAAATATTCATCAGTATCTAGGGCAAGAGCTTCTCCTTCACCTCGACCCCAACCAATACCTACTCTACCGGCAGTGGCTAAGGGCAGAGGATCAATAGATGCATCTTGCAAATGAAGAAGCATTAAAGGATATAAATCTATTATACCTATGGCTCTGTCAACAGAACTCTTTTCAATACCTAAGGGTTCCTTAATATACGCTACTTTAGAAGAGCAGGGTGAAATAAATATAATACCTATTTTCTCTGAGGGAAGGCCGGTTTTCTCCATAGCCCTCCTTCGGGCTTCCGCCGCCGCCAGCTCCACAGGAGGGTGAAGTGGAAGTAGATGGTCAATAAGGTTTGGAAATCTCACTCTAATAAGCCTAACCACAGATGGACAGGCAGTACTTATCAAAGGCCAATGTTCCTTATGATTTTCTACATAGTCTTTTGTAGCAGCAGAAACAACTTCTGCCCCTGTGGCAACTTCATATACGTCGTCAAATCCAAGCTTTAAAATAGCTGTTAGAATAACATTTACATCAGTAATGTTATTAAATTGGCTGTATAGTGATGGTGCAGGTAATGCAACCGTATATTCAAAATCATTTAAGCATTGTATGGAGTCTCTATTTACTATTTTTGCGTGGTTTTGGCATATTCGAACGCACTCTCCACAATCAATACAAAATTCTTTGGTAATGCAGGCTTTGCCATGTCTAACACGAATGGCTTGAGTGGGGCAACGCTTTATACAATTTATGCAACCACTACAAAGCTCTTCTAATAAAGATACGGAATGAAAAAATTTCTCCATTTTTTCCCCCTTTCTTTCAAAATTCGATGTTTTTCTATCTATTTTGATAATAATTTAACTTAGTCACAAATAATTTATAGTTTTTTTATGTATTAAGACAAATTCACAAAAATCGTTAAAGTTGTTCCAACACCGATAATAGTATTTATCTTCATATCATCAGAATATTTTTTTATGTTGGGTAAGCCCATACCCGCACCAAAGCCCAATTCACGGGCTGTTTCAGAGGCAGTAGAATAACCGGCCTCCATTGCTTTATCTATATCAACAATACCAGGGCCGGAATCGGCTAAGACCATTATTATTTGTGTTGGTGTAACTTTCACATCAATATTCCCTCCATTGGCGTGTATAACCATATTTATTTCACCTTCATAAAGAGAAATTGATACTTTCCTTATAATCTCAGGAGAAACTCCCAATTGTTTAAGTGTGTTTTTTACATCGCTGCTGGCCTCTCCTGCGCGTGAATAATCATCAGCCACAACTGAATATTTTAAGGAAAGGATTGTTTTATCGTACATTCGTAGCTCCTCCCATAAGTCCGTTTGAATAGAGGATACCCGAAGATACAAACATGGTTTTATTTGTTGCCAGTAGACAGATACCTTTGTTTTCTGCCATAGCAATGAATTCCTCGCTTGGTTTTTTACCTCGAACGAGAATAACACAGCTCATATCAAGCATTTCTGCAGTTCTAAGTACCTGAGTATTGCAAAGACCTGTGAGAAGAACATTTTGATCTTTTACAAGAGCTAAAACATCACTCATTAAGTCTGAAGCAAAGGCTCCTGTGGCAGTTAATGATAGCATTTCTTTGCCGCAAAATAGATTTGCATCCAACAGCAAGATAATGTCTTTTATCTGCATATTTACCTCCAATAAATGTTTGAACTTAATTAGAAATCGTTAAAAAATAAACATAAATATCTTCTTATAAACACAATAATTTTTATGGATTTTTGTGCAATAAAGTGATATAACTATGTTTGTATAATTATCGCATGTTAGATTATATTTGTAAATAGTAAGGAGGAATTAAATTTGGCTTCTGGAAAGAGTGATATACCTTTTGAAGGTACTAAGGAGCAAGAACAAGCTCTGAAGAAAGTAATAGAAGAATTTAAAGACGATAAAGGGTGTTTAATGCCTGTTATGCAGGAGGCCCAAAACATATACGGATATTTACCAATTGAAGTACAGACCATGATTTCTAATGGCTTGGGAGTACCCCTAGAAAAAGTTTATGGGGTTAGTACTTTTTACTCACAGTTCTCTTTAACACCAAAGGGAAAGCATACTGTTTCCGTTTGTTTGGGAACAGCTTGTTACGTAAAGGGTTCTGGAGATATATATAATAAATTGATGGACATCTTAGGTATCGTAGGCGGAGAATGCACAAAAGATGGTATGTTTTCACTGGAAGCGTGCAGATGTGTCGGAGCCTGCGGACTGGCACCGGTTATGATTGTAGATGACGATGTTCATGGCAGGGTAACGGTAGATGACGTTGAAAGAATAATAAATAATTATAGACAAGTATAATTATAGAAATATGTAAAAGTTATGATGACAGAAATATCATTAAATATTTTGGATATTGCTCAAAATTCTATAAGAGCTGAGGCTTCAATTATTGTAATAGATGTAGCTATTGATACTCAGAAAGACTCTTTGATAACGATTATAAAAGACAATGGAAAAGGAATGACTACAGAACAAATAGAAAAATCAACAGATCCATTCTTTACTACAAGAAGTACTAGAAAAGTTGGGTTAGGAATACCCTTCTTTAAGATGGCGGCAGAGGCTTCTGATGGTACATTCCAAATAGAATCCCAAGTGGATATGGGTACAGAAATAAAAGCTGTTTTTAATTTATCTCATGTGGATAGAATGCCTTTAGGAGATATTAGCAGTACAATATATACGCTTATTGCCTTTAACACAAACATTGACTTTGTGTTTACATATTCTTATAACCAAAAGACGTTCAGTCTGGATACTCGTGAATTTAAAGAAGTTTTAGGTGGGGTGGATTTAAATACACCGGAAATACTCAAGTATTTGAAAGAATACTTATATGAGGGTAAAAGAGAAGTTGATAATGACAAAATGCTTTAGCTTATAGTAGTTACAGCAGAAAAGCAAGGTAAAGTGTGAAAACAGTTTGCACTTTTGCCCATGTGGAATTTTGCAGAGCAAAATAATAGCAAGGGAATTATATCAATCTTGTTCTTTAAAAGCAAAATAATTTTAACTTATTTGTTTAGTAAGGAAGAATGGTACATCCCAATAGCGGAAATGGGGAGAAAATATGAAATCACTTGAAGAATTAAAAGCTATTCGAGACAAAGTTCAAAATCAAATGGGAGTAAGAACTGAGACCGGTTCGCAAATGCGTGTGGTAGTAGGAATGGCAACCTGTGGTATAGCAAGTGGAGCAAGACCAGTATTAAATACATTGGCAGAAGAAGTAAGTGAAAAGGGAATACAAGATGTAGTAGTAACACAGACAGGATGTATTGGTTTATGTCAGTATGAGCCAATAGTAGAAATCTATGAGCCAGGAAAAGAAAAGGTTACATATGTTAAAATGACCCCAGAAAAGTCTAAAGAAGTATTTGACCAGCATATTGTTAGAGGTCTTATAGTTAGTAAATATACTTTAGATTCCACAGAGCTTTAGTTAAGGAGGAAATATAATGATTCGTTCACATATATTAGTTTGCGGTGGAACCGGCTGTACTTCCTCCGGAAGCATGAAAATAATTCAAGAGTTTGAAAAAAATATAAAGGAGTCAGGACTTGAAGGAGAAGTTTCAGTTGTAAAAACAGGATGCTTTGGACTTTGCGCTTTAGGGCCGGTAGTTCTTGTTTACCCTGATCAAGTATTTTATTCAATGGTCAAGGTAGAAGACGTCGAAGAGATAGTCAAAGAACATCTTGTAAAGGGCCGTATTGTAAAGCGTTTAGTTTACGACGAAACTTTAACCTCAGAAGGGGTAAAGGGTCTGAATGATACCAATTTCTATAAAAAACAGCACCGTATAGCACTTAGAAATTGCGGATACATAAATCCTGAAAATATTGATGAGTACATTGGAACTCACGGATACGAAGCACTGGGAAAAGCTCTTACAGAAATGACACCAGATGATGTTATTAAGACTGTTTTAGATAGCGGCATAAGAGGAAGAGGTGGCGCAGGCTTCCCAACAGGTCTGAAGTGGAAATTTGCTTCAGGTAATAGAGGTGAAGTACAAAAATACGTTTGCTGTAATGCTGATGAAGGAGACCCGGGCGCATTTATGGACAGATCTGTGCTGGAGGGAGACCCACACGTAATTTTAGAAGCAATGGCTATTGCAGGATATGCAATCGGAGCAGACCAGGGATATATTTATGTTCGTGCAGAATATCCTATTGCCGTAGAAAGACTAAAGATTGCTATTGCACAAGCAAGACAATACGGACTGCTTGGTAAAAACATTTTTGACACAGGATTTAATTTTGATATAGAACTTAGATTGGGTGCAGGAGCATTCGTATGCGGAGAAGAAACCGCACTTATGACTTCTATTGAAGGTAACAGAGGTGAACCTAGACCTAGACCTCCATTCCCTGCTGTAAAAGGTCTCTTCCAAAGCCCTACAATTTTAAATAATGTAGAGACTTTGGCAAATATACCTCAAATTATACTTAATGGATCTGAGTGGTTCTCTTCAATGGGTACTGAAAAATCAAAGGGAACAAAGGTTTTTGCCTTAGGTGGTAAAGTTAAAAATACCGGTCTAGTAGAAGTTCCTATGGGGACAACGCTAAGAACTGTTATTGAAGAAATTGGCGGCGGAATACCTAACGGAAAGAAATTTAAAGCAGCTCAAACCGGTGGACCATCAGGTGGTTGTATACCGGCGGAACATTATGATATTCATATAGATTACGATAACCTAATTTCCATAGGCTCCATGATGGGATCCGGTGGATTGATTGTAATGGATGAAGACAACTGTATGGTTGATATTGCTAAATTCTTTTTAGAATTCACTGTAGATGAATCATGTGGTAAATGCACACCTTGCAGAGTCGGAACAAAAAGAATGTACGAAACTCTAGAAAAGATAACTAACGGAGAGGGCACCTTAGAAGATATTGATAAACTTGAAGAACTTGCGTATTACATAAAGGATAACGCATTATGTGGATTGGGACAAACCGCTCCAAATCCTGTTTTATCAACACTTAGATTCTTTAAGGATGAATATCTTGCTCATGTTACAGACAAAAAATGTCCTGCTAAGGTATGTAAGGCGTTATTGACCTTCAAAATAGAGCCGACTAAGTGTAAGGGCTGTACTTTGTGCCAGAAGATTTGTCCTGAAGGGGCAATCAGTGGTCAGACAAAGAAGCTTCATAGCATTGACCCGGATAAATGTATTAAATGTGGTGCGTGCTTAAATAACTGTCACTTCGGCGCTATAATTAAGGAATAGGAGGAGGTCAAAATGGAGAATATTACTGTAAAAATTAACGGATTGGATGTCACAGCTCCGGCAGGCTCTACTATACTTGAGGCAGCTCAGTTGGCACATATTCAAATACCCACATTATGCTTTTTAAAGGATATAAATGAAATAGGCGCTTGCCGTATGTGTGTGGTTGAGGTAAAAGGAGCACGTACTTTAGTGGCGGCTTGTGTATATCCTATTGCGGATGGAATGGAAATTATAACAAATAGTAAGAGGGTTTTAGATTCAAGAAAGAAGACATTACAGCTACTTATGTCAAATCATAAAATTGATTGTTTTTCTTGCGGAAGCGCAGGGAATTGTGAATTAATTAAGCTTTGCCATAAACTGCACGTTGATGATTCAAGTAGATATGCGGGGGCTATGCCTCAGAGAATGTTTGATGAGACTGCCGTTCACATGGTAAGAGACAGCCATAAATGTATTCTTTGCAGAAGATGTGTAGCTATGTGCGAAAAAGTTCAGGGCATTGGTATATTAGGAGCTAATAGAAGAGGCTTTGAAACTATTATAGATACTGCATTCTTCCTTGACCTAGAGGATACAAGCTGTGTAAACTGCGGACAATGTTTAATGGCTTGTCCTACGGGAGCAATATCGGAAAAAGATCATACAGAAGAAGTATTTAATGCTTTAAATGATCCTGATAAATATGTGATTGTTCAAACTGCACCAGCGGTAAGAGCGGCATTGGGAGAAGTATATAAGGTTAAAATCGGTAACGAGGTTCAGGGCAAAATGGTTACTGCACTTCGAATGCTGGGTTTTGATAAGGTATTTGATACTGATTTTGCGGCTGACTTAACAATAATGGAAGAAGCAAATGAGTTTTTAGATAGAGTTAAAAACGGCGGTTCATTGCCACTTATTACATCATGTTCACCCGGATGGGTTAAATACTGCGAACATTACTATCCTGATATGATAGACTTACTATCATCTTGTAAGTCGCCTCAGCAGATGTTTGGTGCTATTACTAAAACTTATTATGCAGAAAAGATGGGAATTGACCCGGCTAAAATTGTAAGCATTAGTGTAATGCCATGTACTGCTAAAAAGTTTGAAAAAACAAGGGATGACCAAAATGCGTCAGGATTCCCTGATGTGGATATTGCAATTACTACAAGAGAACTTGCTAGAATGATTGACCAGGTGGGTATTGACTTCCAAAACCTTACTGACGGTGAATTTGACAGCCCTCTTGGAGAATCCACAGGGGCGGGAGTAATATTTGGTGCAACCGGTGGAGTTATGGAAGCTGCATTGAGAACCGCAGTTGAAACTCTTACAGGTGAAGAGCTTAAGAACCTTGATTTTGAAGATGTTAGAGGTACAGAAGGCATTAAAGAGGCAACATATAACGTGGCTGGTATGGATATTAATATAGCTGTAGCTTCAGGACTGGGAAATGCCAAAAAGCTAATGGATAAGATTAAAAGCGGTGAAGCTAATTATCACTTTGTTGAAATCATGGCCTGTCCCGGTGGTTGTGTAAATGGCGGAGGACAGCCAAGACATAGTGCAAAAACAAAGAATAGATTTGATATTAAAGCTATGCGTGCAAAGGTTCTTTACAACCTTGATGCGGCAAAGCCTATTAGAAAGTCTCATGAAAATCCGTCAATTAAAAAATTGTATGAGGAATACTTAGGTGAACCGGGAAGTCATAAAGCCCATGAAATCCTTCATACAACTTATGTAAAGAGACAGATAAATAAGTTTTAAAATAAGTATCATAGCTTGATTTCTTAGTAAATTTGGTATATGATAATATCTACAATTAAGTATGAAATAAAATGTTAACATATAAGTATGTAATAAAGTGTTAGCATATAAGTATGTAAATAAAATGTTAGCATATGAAAGGATGAGAGTTTATGGATGGAATATCTTCATATATGGGAATGCAAGCACAAATGCTTCAAAGGAGTTTATCCATGGCAGTGCTTGATATGTCTATGAATCAAGGAGCTACTTTGGTTTCTGAAATGTTAGATAAAATGCCTGAAATGGCTCAAAGTGTACCGGTTGCTGAAGGTGAAGTAGGTTTTAACCTTGACGTGTATGCTTAATCTTTTATAAAATTTAACTGCAGCGACTACATATATAGAATGATTTATTCTGATGTGTAGTCGTTTTGTTATTATATGAAAATATCATTAAAAGAGCATCGGAGATGCATTTTTCTTTGAAAGGGATTTTTTATGAAAGCTATTATTCCAAATCTTGATGAAAATAATTCTAGACCTCTATATTTGCAACTATATGATTATATTAAAAATCAAATAATGATAGGCGAAATGCTTCCTCACGAAAAGTTGCCTTCATTAAGAAGTTTGTCTTTGGATTTAAATATAAGTATAACAACAGTGAATCTTGCCTACGGTCAGTTAAACGTAGAGGGATATATATACAGTAAGCCTCAATCGGGATATTTTGTTAGTAAAATTTCTCATAGAGAGGTTGATGCTGTCAGTGAAATAAATGAATTATTTTATAATGAAAAAGCGGAATTTTCTCTTTTCCCGGAAGATGTAGTAAGTAGAGATAACTCTGCTGTTTTTCAATATGATTTGTCATGCTTTGATTTTAATAAATGGAAGAAGTGCATGAATAAGGTTTTGACAGAATACCCTAATTTATTGATGTTTGAGAGTGATCCTCAGGGAGAACCTGCTTTGAGATACGAAATTTCAAAGTATATATATCGGTCCAGAGGGGTTACCTGCAATCCGGAACAGATTGTAATTGGTGCCGGAACTCAGCAGATTACCGGTCACTTGTGTCTGATTCTATCTAAGATGGGAATTAACCATGTGGCTGTGGAAGAACCCGGATATTTACCTGTAAGGAATATGTTCAGGGACAGGTGGTTTGGAATTACGCCTGTTGATGTAAGCCGTGAAGGTATATGTATCAATAAATTACCTACGAATATTAAGTCCGCTGTGTATGTTTGCCCATCAAATCAGTTTCCAACAGGTGCTGTAATGCCAATTGGTAAAAGGTATGAATTACTTGATTGGGCGAAGGACAATGATAGCATCATAATAGAAGACGACTATGATAGTGAATTACGATATTTTGGAAAACCAGTACCTGCATTACAGGGCTTGGATAATCATGAACGTGTAGTATATTTAGGGTCTTTTTCATCTACTTTGTTTTCGTCTATAAAAATAAGTTATATGGTTTTACCTAAAACCATGGCAGAGATGTTTAAAGATATTCGCCAAGGATATACTCAAACCTGTTCTAAAACAGAACAGCTTACTTTGGCTTTATTTATGGAGCAGGGTCTATATCAGACAAACATTAAAAAGGTTAGAAATTTGTATTCGCAAAAGCTACAGAAGGTTCTAAATTCCATTAATAAATATGGCAAGGATATAGTTAAGCCTATTAATACTTCATCTGGTATAAATATGATTATAAAGGTGGCGACTGCTAAAACGGCAGAAGTGCTTTGTAGTGAGGCTAAATCGCTGGGAGTTGCAACTTTACCGGTGTCTGTATATACAGAAGAACAGGAAGAAAAGCAGTTTGTCTCATTGATTTTATACTACAATCAGATACCTTTAAATAATCTGGAAGAAACAATAAAGAAACTGTTAGAAAAGTGGGTTTAATTTATGATGATATATGATGTAATAATAATTGGTGGTGGTGCGGCAGGATTGTTTTGCGGAGCCTCTTATAAGGAAAAAGTAAATGGGCTGATTTTAGAAAAAACAAAATCGGTGGGGAAAAAGTTGTTGATGTCAGGGGGCGGTCAATGCAACCTAACACATGGGGGAGATATTAAAAATTTCCTTACACATTATGGAGACAACGGTAAGAAAATCAGAAACGTATTATATAAGTTTAATAATAAATGTGTTTGTGATTTCTTTAAGAATAAGGGCATAGAGATACTTGAGAGGGAAGACGGAAAAATATTTCCAAGATCATTGCAAGCAAAAGATGTATTAGAGGTTCTAAGGAGAGAAACTCTAAATAATGGTTTTGATATAAAACTTGATATGTCTGTTGATAAGGTTGAATTTGCCTCTGACATATATGAGATTACTTGTAATGAAGGAAAGAATAAAACCTGCTATAAGACCAGAAAAATTATTATAGGTACGGGTGGGTGTTCATACCCTACAACAGGCTCAGATGGCAGTATGCTAAAGGTTTTGGAGGATATGGGAATAGAAATCATTAGACCAAAACCAGCACTGGTTCCGGTCTTTGTACAGGATTATCCATACAGTGAATTGTCAGGAATTTCAATTTCACCGGCAAAAATAAAACTTGGGAAATTTGAGTGCCAGGATGACTTGCTATTTACACATAAGAACTTTTCAGGACCTGTAATAATAAACAGTTCTCGTTTCATTGACACGGGAAAAAATCTATTAATTAACTATTTCCCGGGAAAAACCTTTCAGGAAATATTTTCCGAATTAAAGAAAAAAGTGACAAAAAACAGTAAACAGACCAATGTTTTTCTGTTAGAATATATGGAGAATACTTTGCCAAAGAGGTTTATTGATGTTATTTGTAAGCGGGCAAATATAGTTGAAACAAGAAAAGTTTCAACTTTAACCGGAAACGAACTCAAACGAATTGCAGAATTATTAACTATGGATAGCTTTTCAGTAAGTGGCACCGGAGGGTTTAATACTGCCATGGCTACTGCGGGAGGCGTTGCATTATCAGAAATTAATCTTAAAAATATGGAATGCAAAAAATATCCGGGCTTATTTTTTATAGGAGAGGTTGTTGATATTGACGGTGATACGGGAGGATACAATTTACAGTTTGCTTTTTCCAGCGGCTATTTGGCAGGGAATATGGAATAAATGGTGCAAAATTTTATTTCATAAAAATTTAGTGTGAAAAGATCAGAGTAAAGCTAGTGTATGCTTAAAAGTGGGGGGACAATATGGAGAATAAGTTACAGGGGATAGGTTTGGAGGATAATAATACTCCGGACGTATATAATTTAAGTTCATTAAAGATTGCAATAATAGGAATGCTTTTACCGATTTTATGGTCTATACCTGATGCATTTTTTTCAAGTATGGTAATGTCAACAGTAAACTTAGTAATAAAGGCCATTTGTTGGATATTACTATTAATTGGTATATTTGGCGTAAGAAATTATAATATGGGATTTATGAAAGCATATAAAACAGCAAAGGGTATAACCATTGCGTATTTAACTATATGTGTTGTATCAGCTGTTGGTATTCTTTTAGATATAAATATAGAGGGAGGAATTGGTGTTGTACTAAACTTAGTAACGATTTTTGTTGTAGCGGTAACATTTGTACTTGGTATTTCCCAACTGTATTTTTATTATTTAATCATTAATGCTATAGAAAGCATAGCAAGAAGTTTTAATGAAGATAAATTGGCCGAAAGATGCGATAAGCTTTGGATAGCATATATTTGGACGTTAATCTTGAGTATAATGGCATCCATTTTTATGTTTGCATTTTCAGAAAGAGTACAGATTATAGTTGCGTCACTATTTTTGATATTTATAGTAATTATAAATATTTTAATTATTTATACAATTTATCAAGCGTATTCTAAATTCAACGGAAAAGAAATAATTAATATAAGAGATAATGAAAATAACATTTCTATGGACAATAAATTTATAAACTAAATTAGACCAAAGCAAAGTCTGAAGAGGATTAACGGGAAGCCTTTGGTCAATAAATGAAATGGAGGAAAATATGAAACGTATTTTAGGAAGGTTTGTTGACTATGTAAAAATTGATACAGAGTCGGTTGAAGATGCAGGTGTTGTTCCAAGCACAAAGGGTCAATTTGACTTAGCTAATAAGTTAGCAGAGGAATTACAACAACTTGGGGCAAGTGATATTAAGGTGGATGAGTATACTTGTGTTACCGCAAAAATACCTAGCAATTTAGATGCAGGGAAAAAAGTACCGAGCATTGGATTTATTGCGCATTTAGATACTGCACCAGACTGCTCCGGAAAAAATGTAAAACCTCAGATTTTTGACAATTATGATGGTGGAGAAATAATTATAAACAAAGAAAAAAATATTGTAATAAATCCTCAATCTAATCCGGAACTTTTAGATTACGTGGGAAACACCATTGTGACATCTGACGGAACTACTCTTTTAGGGGCAGATAATAAAGCAGGGATTGCTATAATCATGGATGCAGTAGAGCACATTAAGAATAACCCTGATATTAAGCACGGTGATATTTGTGTGGCATTTACACCGGATGAAGAGGTTCAAGGTGGTGCGGAACTTTTCGATATAGAGGCTTTTGGAGCAGATTTTGCTTTTACAGTAGATGGAGACGGTCTTGGTGAGTTTAATCATGAAACTTTCAATGCTGCCGATGCACACGTTGAATGCAAAGGTGTTTGTATACATCCGGGGTCAGCTAAAGACAAGCTAATAAACCCTATAGTACTTGCAAATGAATTTTTATCAGCATTGCCAAGAAATGAAGCTCCTGAAACAACAGAGGGAAGAGAAGGATTCTATTACGTGTACGAAATCACCGGGGACACTGATATTTCCAAGATTGATTTATTACTGAGAGACTTTGATAGAAATAGCATGGAGAAAAGAATGCAATTTCTTAAAGATGTAGTAGAAAAGATTAATCAAAAATGGGGAAAAGAATATGTAAGCATAGATATTCAAACACAATACTATAATATGAATGACTTCCTTGAAGGACAAGAACATATTATTGAAACAACTCTTGAAGCATTTAGAGCTTGTGGTCTTGAACCTAATATAGTTCCTGTAAGAGGTGGTACAGATGGATCAACTCTTTCTAGAAGAGGGTTACCAACACCAAACCTTTTTGTTGGTGGTCATAATTACCATAGTGTATCAGAATTTGCTTCTATTGAAGCTATGGAAAAATCAAGAGACGTTATTATTAAAATTTTAGAATTATATGCTGAGAAATAAATAAATATGAAAAAAATGAGACTTTTATGGCAGATAATGAAAACTGTAAAAGCGGATGTACTTATAGGAACTTTTTTAATTTACTTTTGTGTTCTATCCTTTGTATTAAGCTTTATTGAACCCGGGATTAACTCAGTTACAGAAGGTGCATGGTTCTGCTTTACAACGATTACTACTATAGGTTACGGTGATTTAATTGTTGTAACCACTTTAGGAAGAGTTTTAACAGTTTTTATTGCAATATATGGAATAATAATCGTTGCAATAATGACAGGTGTTGTTGTTAGCTATTTTAATGAATTTACAAGGCTACGTGCCAAAGAAAATTTGGCTCATTTTTTAGAACAACTTGAAAAACTTCCGGAACTTTCAAAAGAAGAATTAGAAGAGATTTCAGAGGCCGTTAAAAATAATAGGTATAGGATATAAAATGGGGAGTGATAAATTGATGAATGCAATAAATGAAGAGACTTCAATTATAGATTTTTTATTAAGTCACAAGAAATCTAACCCTGTTTCATTTCATATGCCCGGTCACAAAGGAAGCAAGTTTTATAAGAAGTTAGGGTATCATGAATTTCTTGATAACATTACGGATTGTGACATTACGGAAATCCACGGTGCGGATAATCTATTTCAAGCAGAAACTATTATAAAGTATACAGAAGAGCGATATAAAAGGCTTTATGATGTGAAAAAATCCTATTTGCTTATAAACGGAACTAGCTGTGGTTTGATTTCTGCTATTTTATCCTCGGTAAAGCCCGGTGAGAAATTGATTATGGCAAGAAACAGTCATAAATCAATATTTAATGCGGTTGAACTGGGAAATATAAGTCCCGTTTATGTGCATCCTAAGTTGGTTGAATCATATGGCATAGGCGGAGAAATAGAAGCTGATGAAATAAAAAAAATAGTTAGTGAAAATAAAGACGCTAAAGCCGTTGTTTTGCCAAGTCCAAATTACTATGGCATTTGTAGTGATATAGAAAAAATTGCAGATATAGTCCATAGTGCAGGTATGATTTTAATAGTGGATCAAGCTCATGGTGCACACCTTAAATTCTTTGAAGGCTATAATTTATATCCTAAAGCTGCTGAATCGTGTGGTGCAGATATAGTGGTAAATAGTATTCACAAGACTTTGGGTTCATTTACGCAAAGTGCAGTAATGAACGTTGTAACTGACAGCATTAATCTGGAATTATTGGAAGATAAATTACAGTCAATTGAAAGCACTAGTCCTTCATACTTGCTAATGGCATCCCTGGATATAAATGCAAAAATTTTAGAAGATAAGGGCTGTGATGTTATTGGTGAGTGGCATGAAGAATTGAATGGTTTTTATTATAAGGCTAAATTAATTCAAGGGCTTAAAATAATAAATACCGGTGAAAATATGGATTCTACAAAGATAAATTTAGACATGAGCGCAATAGGTATATCCGGACCGGAGCTGGAAAACTTACTTATGAAAGAAAATATATACGTAGAGCTGGTTACCGGCAATATAGTAATGTGCATGACCGGTGTAGGAAATGAAAAAGAAGATTATGAGAGGTTGCTTTCTGCCTTAAAGAAAATAAGCGAGGATAGAATAAAAACTTATAAAGGGGAAGAGCAAACAGATTTATATGACTACGTAGGTCTTATAAAATCTATATCTGCACAGGAATCAGCCATATCAATGCCAAAGGAAAAGGTAAAGCTTAACATTGATTTATCGGAAGACTGCATATGTGCAGTATCAATTATTCCGTATCCTCCCGGTATTCCATTAATTTGTCCGGGAGAACCCATAACTAAGGAGGCCATAAGGTACGTAAAGTATTTGCGTGAATCGGGGCAAAAGGTTATGGGCATTGATGAGAACAATTGTATTGTTGTAGGAAAGTAATTATAATAAAAAATCGCAATTATTATCATTTGATTATAATTGCGATTTTTAAATTTAATTAAAGAATTCTTTTATAAAGCTAGGTGCAGTATCATAACTATATACTATTCGTTTTGAAAAGGATTCATCAATACTACTGGAAGGCTTATATATTATTGTACCTTCGTAATATCGGTCATAGTCTGTTTCATAAGATTCAAAAGTATCTAATACCTCTTGAATTTGTTCCTTATCAGTAATGATTAATTCCTTTCTAAAGGTGTCTGCTTTAGTATTTTTACTTCTTTTGATTTCATTGTCTATATTCCATTCAGTAATAATAATTTTTTGAATATCCTTAGCTGTGCAAACAACGTAGCTTTCTAAATTATTATCTTTTATCCACTTGATAGTATTTAGATCTGATTCCAAAACCTTAACGTCTAACGTTTTATCAGTTGTTTTTTTATTTTCATCTAGATCCTTGTACGCAATACTTAAGAAGCAATATGGGCGTAAAGTATTCATGTGCTGTTCAAAGGTTCTATTATAATAATCCTTTTCCATTTCGGCTAATAAGCTCTTTATGGAATTTGATTCTTTTATTGAAAATCTTGAACTGACATCTGAGCCATAATCATAGTAGTGTAGATTATTTAATGATATTGAAACAATCTTTTCCGAATTTAAGTTATTTAGTGAAAAATAATCTTTAAACTCTTGAGACTCATATAACTGCTTTAGATTTTTATTTGATTTAACCATATCATAGGTTAAATAATATCTACGTTGCAGTCCAAATGGATTGGTAATATCATAACGTAAATCTAAGGAATATGTTTGGACATTTTTTTTCTCAATGTCTTCAACAGTTTGTTTTTTATCTGTGATAGAGCGATGTAAATTAATTAAAGCTTCAACGTTTTTAGGGTCTTTATAATGAAAAAGCTTATCCATATTACTTGGGTCATATCCCTTAAACGCTTTTATATCATATCTAGCCCATTGATCAGAAAAGTCAAAGTACAGTGAATCAACAGCTTTTACCTTTTCTTTTACAGGAACTCGATCTTCAAATCCAAATAAGTCAAGTGTAATAGAAGTCGTAAAAACAGTGGCAATCAAAGCAAATATACAAAAACTTTTCAAAGTAGTCTTATTAAATATTCTCGGTGTCTTAAAAACTATCATCCGACCTATAAGAAATGATATAAAGCCACCTGCCGCTAGGCCGCAATAAAAATAACCTTCTTTATTATCATCTACACATAAAGACATAAAATAATATCCCAGTAGAGACATTCCGAAAAATGCAATAAGATAACAAATGGTAGGTATCATAAAAGGAAAGACAATTGCATCACCGGAGGTTTCCAGTTTTCTTCTTTGGTATAAGAAATAGGAAGTGATGAGCAGAACAATTACTAAAGTAAAATAATATAGTTGTAATCCTATGCTGAAGTTTTCCTGTAGGCCTATTGCTTGCGTAAATGGAGTCATTGCAATAAGTATTTTTTCATAGGCTCCCGTAGAGGTGAAACCAAATAAAAATGAGTTACAATACTCAATAAACACCATATAAAGTGCAGGCATTATAAAGTTAAATCCAAAACCTAAAGCCAAATGCATAATAGTGGTTCCGGTGACCATTCCGGCAAAAACCGCTATTGCATAGATAACCAGTATGATAATAAGTGACTGCCAAAACCAATCGAGTACATTCATTCTAGTAAAAATATTTGTAGGTACCATAGGGGATATTTCCGGGACATTCCCATATGAATTATAAGCCTCTGCAATGTTTACAGGATAAGTTGGTTTTGCAATAAGTTGCAATAGTAACTCGTTAAATACCAGTGGTATTGAAGTTAAAATAAACCCAGATATAAGACTACTGTTAAAAAGCTGTGAACGCGTAAAAGGTAAAGCATGGACAGCCGTTACAGCGCTGGGACTGTGAAGATACCTGAATACCACCACAGCTGTTATAACCGGTAAAATTAAATGCGTAGCCAAAAAAAATGGATGCAAGTTTGATAGACACATTTCTATGTAATCATACATTTGATTTATATCGTTATACTTCATGAGTATTGGAAATACTCCACATAAGAAGTATATTAAAGTCCCTAGTGCCGGTATAGACCAAAATCTTCTAAGGTTTTCCTTAATAATAGGTATGGAAATGCTAAAAAATGATGCCTTGGATTTCACTGTCTGCACCTCCTAACTCATAAATAAATATCTCTTCTAAAGATAAGGGAAGAATATCAAAGACAACGGGATTCTTTTCGTTAATAATTTCTTCTACAATATCTTTTCTGTTTCGTATGATCAGTAAATCAACAGTACCTCTTTTTTCATGATGAAGTACATTTAAACCACCGTATGGATTGTCGGGTGCATTTTTAAATGCCACCTGTATTTTGTGAATATCAGATTTTAGCTCATCAAGGTCACGCTCCATAACCATCTGTCCCTTGGATATAATTCCGATGGAATCACAAATGCCCTCAAGCTCTCTTAAGTTATGGGAGGAAACCAATACGGTCATTTGCCTTTCTGCCACATCGTTTACAATGTATTTCCAAACTAATTTTCTAACAATGGGGTCAAGTCCATCTATAGGCTCATCTAATATTAGGTAGTTTGGCATGGTGGACATGGTCAATATAAAGGCGGCCTGTTTTTGCATACCTTTTGAAAACTTTGATAGTTTACTTTTTTCGCTTAGTCCAAACTGTGCAACCATAGAAATATATCTTTCCTGATTCCAGTTAGGATAGATTTGCATATAATATTTGGACATTTCTTTGAGATTATATGTTGAAAAAAAGAATAAGTCATCGGGTATGAATCCAAGTTGTTGTTTGATTTCTTTATTATCAAAAACTATTTCATCATCAATATATACTTGGCCGGAGTCGGGACGTAGAATTCCTGTTATATGTTTTATAATTGTTGTTTTTCCGGCACCGTTGGTGCCTACTAAACCATATATAGAACCCTTGTTAACATTTATATTTAAACCATCCAGTGCCTTGAAATTTTCAAACTTTTTGCTGATTTCTACTACTTTAATCATTGGCATCACTCCTTTCTTCGATTAAACGGGTAAGAAGCTCTTTTATTTCTTCAACAGTGAGTCCAAGAAAATAGAGCTCCTTTAAAGAGCTTTTCAGTCTTAGTGAAATCTCATTTAACTGTTTCTGATTTATATTTTTTTTATTTTGTTTCGCAATAAAAGTACCAAGCCCCGTAGAAGTATATACATAACCTTGAGATTCCAATTCTCTATAAGCTTTTTGTATTGTATTGGGATTAACTGTCAAGGTTTTTGAAAGTTCTCTTACTGAAGGTAGCTTGTCACCGGGCTTTAAAATTTCTGCAATTATTAGCTCTTTTAGGTTATCAACGACTTGTTCGTAGATTGTTTTCCTACTTTTAAGATCAAGTTGAAACATTAGTTACGCCTCCTTTGGATACAACAAGTGTACTACGTTGAATAATACACTGTCAATGAGCAAGTTACAGCATTTTCAACCATAATATTATTAAAATGTTAAATAAAGTATGAAACAGTGTGAGAAAATAATATTTACCGTTAATTTGTTCAAAAATTTGTGGATAAATACAAAAAACATAAAGGTTTTACTTGATTTTATTTAGTTTAAGTAATACAATGAAAAGTAAGTTTTTGTTTAAAGACGCAAATAAAGTACGAATTTGTTGTATTTTATAATATATTTTGCAAAAGGAGATGATGAATATGTCAAAACTAATTATACCTGAAGGCTATAAACCAGTGATTGATTATATGGAAAGTCAGAGAGCTATAAAGAAAATCAAAGACTTTTTTCAACAAGAACTGGCATACGGATTAAGCTTAAGAAGAGTAACAGCTCCACTTTTTGTTACACCTGAGAGCGGGCTTAATGATAATCTTAATGGAGTTGAGAGAACAGTAGGCTTTACACTTATAGACATGGATGAAGCAAAGGTAGAAGTTGTTCAATCTCTTGCAAAGTGGAAAAGAATGGCACTGGGAAAATATGATATTAAACCAGGTAACGGTATTTATACAGACATGAATGCAATAAGAAGAGATGAGGAACTTGACAATCTTCATTCAGTATATGTAGACCAATGGGACTGGGAAAAGACAATAACAAAGGAACAAAGAACGGAAGAGTTCTTAGAAGAAACAGTTATAGTCATATACAATGCTATAAAAAACCTAGGCGACTATGTAAATAGACTATATAGGGAAATTCAAACAGAGCTTCCAAATGAGATTACATTTGTCACAACCCAAGAATTGGAAGACAGATGGCCTGATAAAACACCAAAAGAAAGAGAAAATTTAATTGCAGAAGAAAAAAGAGCCGTTTTCATTAAGAAAATTGGTGGTGTTTTAAAATCTGGGGAAAGACATGATGGCAGAGCTCCGGATTATGATGATTGGGAACTTAATGGAGATATAATCCTGTGGGATGAGATTCTTGGAATGTCCTTTGAAATTTCATCTATGGGAATAAGAGTTGATGAAAATGCAATGGCTCGTCAATTGAAGATTGCTGACGCGGAAGATAGATGCGGACTGGAATTTCATAAAGCTATCTTAAATAACGAACTGCCATATTCAATAGGTGGAGGAATAGGACAGAGCAGACTATGTATGTTCTTCCTAAGAAAAGCACATATTGGCGAAGTTCAAGTATCAGTATGGCCAGAAGATATGATTAAAGAATGTAAAGAAAATAATATTTTCTTACTTTAAGATTTAAAATTTAAAAATACAATATTTAAATCTTTTCTCGTACTTGTATTTAATATATTAAAAAATAAAACAACTGTGATTTTGGTGAGGATAAATTAGTTTGTATTTAATATACAGGACGTTTAATCTTTGCCTGCCACAGTTGTATTTATTTGTATGGATATAAGCTTGTAATAATAATGAAAATATTGGAATTTCATGAAATATATACACGAAAGTGTATAAGCATGGTAAAATATTCAGTATTAAATATATGTGGGGTAATTCTAATCTTGAAAATGTTTAGAATGCGAATTTGTAATAATTAGTAATATATAGGAGATAAGATATAAGATATGTTTATCTTAGTACCTATAGGGAGGAAAGATGAAATTAAAAATGAAAAAAATATTGGTAGCTAGTATTGCACTATTCACCGTAATGACTATTACTCCAATGGTATCTCATGCTGAGACAAAAAATACTGAAATATTAAGTGCTAACACTGTAAATGTGAGCAATAACTATATTAATCCTGAAGATATTGTTATTTCACAGCCCGGTGAAACCTATAGCACAACCAGTAGTAAAGTCAGCATATTGGGAGCTAGTGATTATAGGTATCCTCTGTACATGAATGGTCAGAAAATAGAAACAACGGAAGCTGGGTATTTTGCAGTATATGTTGAATTGAAAAATGGAAACAACTTATTTACATTTACAAATAACGGAAAGACAAAGAATGTCAACATTACAAAAAAAGCATCAAATAACTCCGGAGGTTCGGGGAGCTCTTCTTCTAAGATTACATATTGGTCAGAAAATATGCAAAAAAAGTATGCTGTAGTGAAGGGGCATAACATCTCCAGAATGAGTACGCCGGGTGGAGACGGAAAAGAGCTTATGATGCCGCTTGCGTCGGGAACTACAGCCCAAATTATAGGAGAAACAAGCAGTTTATACTGTTTGTCGGACTATTCTCTTGTATATAAAAGCAATGTAACTGTTAAGAATGGCAAATTAGGTAATAATGTAATTTCAAAAATGGATTTTGTACAAGAAAACGGTCTTGATTGCACAGAATTACAGTTTGATATGACTCAGAATGCACTTTATAATTTAGAAGTAAATAATAATAACGCAGTTTTGACTATATTTAATACATATAATTCTGCATGGAGCGAAATCCCTCAAAACCGTCTGATTAAGAACATAGAGATTTTAGAAGATGGAAACAAAGGCTACGTTAAATACTTAATTAACTTCCAAAAAAATCCTCCTCTAAATGGATACTATGTAGAATTTAAGGATGGAAAGATGATAGTAGGCTTTAAAAAGTTACCGACTATAAAAGAGGACAGTTTAGAAGGAGTTAGAATACATATTGATGCAGGCCACGGAGGCAGTGATACCGGGGCTAAAGGACCACTATCTACTTTTGGTCCGTTAGAAAAAGATATAAATTTAAGTATAGCCTTAAATACTAAAGAATACCTTGAAAGTAAGGGTGCAACGGTTATAATGACCAGAAGCAATGATAGTGCCATGGAACTGTCCAAAAGAGCGGCAAGGGTAGCAGAGTTTAAACCTGATTTCTCCTTGTCAATACACTGTAACTCTATGCCGGTAAGCGCAAACTATAATAATGCAAAGGGATTTTTAACCTTTTATTCTTTTAATAAGAATAATGCTCCGGAATATATCAACACATTTATAGCTGATAAGGTTGGGATACAGAAATCTAGGGCAAGGTACAGTAACCTTGCAATGACAAGGATGACGGGATGTCCGGCTGTTTTATTTGAAACTTCTTTTATGTCTAACCCTGAAGATTATCAATGGATGATTAATAAAAAAAATCAGGAGGCAGTGGGGATTGCTGCAGGTGAAGCAATCGAAACCTTCATAAAGGAGATATCAAAAGAAAATGTAGACAGCTATGCTTGATGTGTTATACTAATCAAAGAAGATTCGAAAGGGGAACTTAGCAAATGAACGAAGAACAAAACGGTACAAATGTCGAACAACAAAACATCGATGAAAAAACAAATAGTCAAGAAAAGGTTGAAAAAGATACAAACAAGGTTGAAAAAGATACAGACAAGGTGACTAATCAAGATAACGTCTTTCAAAATGAAAAAGCTGATAAAAAGCAGAAGGTTGTTATACAGGAAAATCAAGACGGAGTTAGGGTATATGCCTTTGAAAACAAAGTTGTAGATAAAAAGAAAAAATTAAGAAGGAACCTTATTATATTTGCCATAATAATTGTGGCAACTGTAATGCTTGGGGTTGCTTGTAAGAGTATTATGGGAGATAGTTCTACTGGAACAGCAAATATCTATCCTAGTGGTCCATATATAGCCAAAGTTTCTGTGGAGGGAGCTATTTCAGCACAAGGCGGTACTGATTATTTTGGAACACCTATAGGTTACCAACATCAATGGACATTAGATACAATAGATGAATTGATGGAGGATGATAATAACACAGGCTTAATATTATTTGTTAATAGCCCTGGTGGCGGTGTATATGAAAGTGATGAACTTTACTTTAAAATTAAAGAATATAAGGAAGTAACCGGCAGACCTGTATATTCAGCTATGGGTTCTATGGCGGCATCAGGAGGATATTATATTTCCGCACCATGTGACAAAATCTTTGCCAATAGAAACTGCTGGACAGGATCAATAGGGGTTACTATGGGAACCATGTTTGATTTCTCAGAGTTTTTCCAAAGATATGGTATTAAAACCAATACAGTTACATCGGGAGCAAATAAGGCAATGGGTAGTGTAACTGAACCAATGTCAGAAGAGCAGAAACAGATTTTTCAATCTATAGTTGATGAGGCATATGAACAATTTGTTGGAATAGTTGCTGAAGGCAGAAAAATGGATATTAACAAAGTGAAGCAAATTGCCGATGGAAGAATCTATACAGCAAAGCAAGCCTTACAACTTGGACTGATAGATGAAATTGGCACATTTGATGATGCTACTGCTGATATGCAGGAAAAATATGATTTATGGGACAGTGAAATTGCTGATATATCATTTGAAGAAATGTCAGTATTTGGGAGCTTGTTTGGAAAGGTTAATCCTAGTGGTTTAGGACTAAAAGGAGAAGCTGCAGCTATATTAGAGCTTGTAGGAAAAACAAATCAAGAACCAATAAGCTATATGTCTGATATTTTGAAATAATTTTTAACCGGTGTCAAGAAAAAATACTTGACACCGGTTTTTTATTATGTTAAATTTGATAAGGTGTCAAGTGAATTTACTTGGCAGATGTAAAGGAAAGAGGAATTTAGGATGTTTGATAAGATTGCAGAGGTAAGCCTGTTATATGACTTTTATGGGCAATTGCTTACAAATAGACAAAGAGATGCTATGCAGCTTTATCACGAAGAGAATCTTTCGCTTTCAGAGATTGCACAAGAATTTTCAATTAGTAGACAAGGTGTACATGATGCATTAAAGAATGCTGAAAAGTCTTTATATGAATATGAGGATAAGCTTGGTCTGGTAGAAAAATTTGCGAAAACAAAAGAAGCTGTGTCTCAAATTGATGAAAATTTGGCGGTGCTTATAAAAGAAAATGATAAAAATAAAGAATTAATAAATAAATTAGAGGACATCAAAGGAATCATCGACAAGCTTGATGAATAATTGAAAACGGAGGTCCAAATGGCATTTGAAAGTTTATCCGATAAACTGCAAGGAGTTTTTAAAAAGTTAAAGGGCAAAGGCGTTCTTACAGAAGCTGATATAAATGAGGCAATGAGAGAAGTTAAGCTTGCGCTTTTAGAAGCAGACGTAAACTTTAAAGTGGTTAAAGACTTTGTTACATCTGTAAAAGAAAAATCACTGGGAAGTGATGTACTTGGTAGTTTAACTCCTGGACAGCAGGTAATAAAAATTGTAAATGATGAGTTGACTTCCCTTATGGGAAGTGCAAATAGCAAGCTTACGTATTCTCCTAGAGGATTTACCGTATTGCTTATGGTAGGTCTGCAAGGTACAGGTAAGACTACTACTTGTGGAAAGCTTGCGAACTATTTAAAAAAAAATGGAAAAAAACCAATGCTTTGTGCTTGTGATATTTATAGGCCGGCAGCTATTGATCAGCTGGAAGTGGTTGGAAAAACAGTGGATGTTCCTGTTTTCACTATGAGGGAATGCAGAGAACCGGAAGTTATAGCAGAAAAAGCAATGAGAGAGGCTGAGTTAAAAGGTTATGATGTCTTAATTGTGGATACTGCCGGTAGACTTCAAATAGACGAACCACTGATGGAAGAACTTGTAAGAGTCAAGAAAGCTATAAAACCACATGAAATTCTTTTGGTTGTGGATGCTATGACAGGTCAAGATGCGGTTAACGCGGCTCAGGGCTTTGATGAAAGACTGGGTATTGATGGGGTTATTATGACTAAGCTGGATGGTGATGCAAGAGGCGGTGCAGCATTGTCAGTAAAGCAGGTTACAGGTAAGCCTATAAAGTTTATAGGTCTTGGAGAAAAGTTTGATGCACTTGAACCTTTTCATCCGGAAAGAATGGCCGGCAGAATTTTAGGCATGGGAGATATGCTTAGTCTGATAGAAAAAGCTCAAGAAACTTTTGATGATGAAAAGGCAGAAGAACTTGAAAGAAAAATCAAGAAAAATGAATTTACTCTTGATGACTTCCTTGAGCAGATGGGTCAAATTAAAAAAATGGGTGGTATTGGCAAGATATTGGATATGATTCCGGGTGTTAATACAAAAGCATTGAAAGATGTAGACCTTGATGAAAGTCAAAAAGAGTTTGCCCAGATGGAAGCTATTATACTTTCAATGACAAAGGGCGAAAGAAAAGACCCGTCTATATTAAATGCCAGCAGAAGAAAGAGAATTGCGGCAGGTTCAGGACAGCCGGTAAGCAAAATAAACAGCCTTGTAAAAAAGTATGATGAGGCAAGAAAAATGATGAAGCAGTTTACTAACGCTTCAGGAAGCAAGAAAAAGAGAATGTTTAGAGGTTTTTAAATTCAGCAAATCGTACTGGGTTTAGATATATAAATAACTGACAATTTTAGGAGGAATAATAAAATGGTAAAGATTAGATTAAAAAGAATGGGTGCTAATAAGAAGCCTTTCTACAGAGTAGTTGTTGCAGATTCAAGAGCGCCAAGAGATGGTAAGTTTATTGAAGAAATAGGTACTTACAACCCACTAACTGACCCTGCTACTATCAATATTAATGGCGAAAAAGCAAAGCAATGGTTAGGTAATGGAGCACAGCCTACAGAAACAGTAAGAGCACTTTTCAAGAAATCAGGAATCATTGAATAAGAAAGCGGTGAACTTTAATGGTAAAACTCGTTGAAGCGATTGCAAAGTCACTTGTAGATGATCCGGACGCCGTAGAAGTAAAAGAGGTAGTCGGCAAGCAGGCTGTTGTAATAGAATTAAGAGTTGCACCCAATGATATGGGAAAGGTGATTGGCAAACAGGGGAGAATAGCGAAAGCGCTTAGAACCGTTGTCAAGGCTGCCGCAACAAAAGCAAATAAGAAGGTAGTTGTAGAAATAGTACAATAACATATTCTGCAGTGCGTACAATAAGAGGGTATTTCAACAGTTGAAAACCCTCTTAATTTAAATTTATCATTGAATGTAAATTGAATAAGGGTAAAAATTATATGGAAAAAATAAAAATCGGCCAAATTGTAAATGTAGTTGCCCTTAAGGGTGAAGTTAAGGTATATAATTATTCTGATTACAAAGAAAGATTTGAGGAATTAGAATATATTTATATTGAAAAGACCAAGACTAAAATAGAAAAAGTCAGATATATGAAAGAGATGGTCATTTTAAAGCTTGAAGGCGTAGAAGATAGAAGTAAAGCAGAAGCATTAAAGGGCAAAAATATATTTATAGGGGTTGACCAGCTCAGAGAACTGCCTGAGGATACATTTTATATAAAGGATTTAATTGGCCTTGATATAAAAAATCAGGACGATCAGGTCGTGGGTAAGTTAAAAGATGTTATACAAAACAGCGCCCAGGATCTATATGAAATTGAATTAGATAATAAAAAAACAACTCTTATCCCCGGGGTAGCAGAGTTTATTTTAGATATAAATATAAAAGATAAATATATTAAGATTAAATTTATAGATGGAATTTTGGACTTATAGTATAACTGAAAAACGGAAAAATGTAGGCAGAAATTATTACTAAATCCGTAGATTCTATAAGTGAAATTTTATATGCTTGATGTATTGAATTATAGAGGATCACCTTTATAAAATAAGGATAGAATGAAATGAAAATAAACGTATTAACACTTTTTCCGGAAATGTTTGTACCCATAATAGAGGGAAGCATTCTTGGAAGAGCTAAGAAAAAAGGAATTCTTGATGTAGACTTAATAAACATTAGGGATTATAGTAGAGATAAACATAAAAAAGCCGACGACTATCCTTTTGGTGGCGGAGCCGGTATGGTTATGTCTGCTGACCCTATTTTTCGGGCAATGGAATCCATTGAGGCAGAAGGCAAAAAAAACCTGTATATGTCGCCAAGAGGTAAAGTTATTGACCATGAAAAAATTCAAGAATTATCCGAAGAAAAAGAATTGGTAATATTGTGTGGTCATTATGAAGGCGTTGATGAAAGAGTTTTAGAATATTGGAATATTGAAGAAGTTTCAATAGGGGACTACGTTCTTACGGGTGGTGAATTGCCGGCAATGGTTTTAATAGATACGGTGGCTAGATTAATTCCGGATGTTTTGGCAGGTGAAGAGTCTGCAATGGAAGAGTCTATTTACTCAGGCTTGCTTGAGTACCCGCAGTATACAAAACCAAGAGAATACAACGGTTTAAAAGTACCGGAGGTACTTCTTAATGGAAACCATAAATTAATTGCGCTTTGGAAATTTCAGAAGTCTTTAGAGCTTACAAAGGAAAGAAGACCAGATTTGTTTGAAAAATATTTAAATGAGCATGGTACATTGTCCAAAGAAGAACTTAAAATATTAAAGGAAGTTGAAAGTATGGACAAAAAGGTGTAAAATAATAAGGGTGAATGTTTTGACAAAAAGAAACAAAAGATTACTTTTACTGTATATTATGACAGTAGTTAGTTTAGGAATTATAACAGAGCTAGTGCCTGAGCTAACAGGGGCTTTGACACAAACTGAAATTCTTCAATATGAAAATATGCAAATTACTGATCAGGTGAAATGTTATTTGGTTAGAAATGAAACTGTATATTTAGCACCCCATGCAGGGGCAATAAACTATTATATTGAAAATGGCACCAAGGTAAGGAAAAATTCTAAGATTTTAGATATAGCACCTCAAGCAGCTGCCAGTGAAACCTCAATTTATCAGGATATGGTTACAAGACTGGGAAGCACTGATGTGACTCTTACTCAAATGAATACTGCTAAGAATGGTGTTGTATGCTATTATGTTGATGGTTATGAAGGGTTTTTTACACCGGAAACCATGGATAAATTGACGTACAAGCAGGTAGAGATTTTAAAGCTTAAACCTATTAATCTTACTAGAAAAACAACATTGGCAGGAGAACCACTTTTCAAGATATGCGAAAGCAATTTTTGGTACATGATGGCATGGGTTGATCCCAGTAATATTTCAAAATATGAGGAAGGCAATGATATAAAAATAGATTTTCCTTTAGGGCAGATTAAAGCAAGAGTGGAAAAGATAATAGACCAAGGTGATAAATGGCTTGTTATCATGAAAACTACTAGATATTACGAAGATTATGCAAAGATTAGAAGTGCAAATGTTAACATAATTACGCAGGATTACTCAGGAATAAAAATTAAAAATTCCAGCATAACAACAGAGGATGGAGTTGCCGGTGTATACATAAAATCCAAAAATGGCGAATTCGTTTTTAAACCTGTAAAGATTATAACCAGTGATGGAGACTATTCTCTTGTTAATGTATCAAAATTCTATGACAAAGAGGGTAAGGAAGTCAGTACAGTAGAAATTTATGATGAAATACTAAAAAATCCAAAGAAGGATCTTAAAAGTTCAAAGCCGAATAATAATACTGATTAAAATTTAAAGTCAAATTAATTAAGATTAATTAATGTATAGATGAAAAGAAGGGGTGAGTTCTTTTATGTCAATTAAAGAGAATATTGACAGGATAAATAAGATAAAAGAAGCTGCAGCCATTAAGGCTGGTAAAAGAGGAGAAGAAATACTTCTTGTGGCGGTAACAAAAACAAGAACTCCGGAAGAACTAAATGAAGCAATTGATGCAGGAATTACGGATATAGGGGAAAACAAAGTCCAAGAGGTCATGGACAAATTTGATTATGTAAAACCTGTAAGATGGCATCTAATAGGTCATTTACAGACCAATAAAGTAAAATATATAATAGATAAAGTAGCAATGATTCATTCTGTAGATTCAATAAAACTTGCTAATGAAATTAATAAAAGAGCGGAGCAGCATGGACTAACTATGGATATATTAATTCAGGTAAATGCAGCAGAAGAAGAGAGTAAGTTTGGAATTACTACAGATGAAACTGAAAGTATGATTAAGTACATTTTAGAAAACTGTCCTAATATTAGGGTGCGTGGATTGATGTGTATAGCACCATTTGAAGATAATCCGGATGATGTTAGAGTGTTTTTTGCACAAGTTAAGGAACAGTATGATCAGTTCTCAAAAATTGAACATGAGAGACTAGATTTCAAGTATTTATCAATGGGAATGTCACATGACTTTGAGGTTGCCATAGAAGAAGGTTCAAACCTTGTTAGAGTTGGTACTGCAATTTTTGGGACAAGAAATTACAATAAATCCATATAGGAGGTTAATATGGGACTTTTTGGAATGTTTAAAGACTTAGTAGGGATAGAAGATGTAGACGACGATGATATTCAAGAAGAAGAAATCCAAGCAGCCGCAGCTGAGATCGAAAGAAAATCCGTAGAAACAAGGAATTCATTTACAACTCCGAGACCGGAGATTAAGGAGCCAAAGGTGGTGCCAATGCAAAGTAAACCTATTTCAGCAAATACAGTTCCCTTTAA